>CAINTJ010000083.1 GCA_903853385.1 uncultured Gammaproteobacteria bacterium | reverse complement strand
GGTGATTTTTTTCTGCTTTCGACAATTGCCTGGAAAGCAGACGCTAATAGCTTTGTCTATGAGGGAGGAACAATGCTGCGCAAAGTGCACGTTGAAAGCGGAGAAATTGCAGAATTGGTCATAGCGCTATAGCGCTCTATGATCAGTATTAACTTTAATGTGTGCACTGGAAACAGCTTCGCACAATGACCATGCTTTTTCTGTCACAGTCGAATAGAGGCAATGTGGCTTTAACTACTTGCGCTTACCAGGAGCCCGCAATGGACGCAGGCTGCGGTTCAGTCGCTTAAGATGATCCTGCAGCATATCGCTGCGGGAGCGGGCCACCCCCATTGCCAGTACGTCGATCACCACCAAATGGGCAATACGCGATGAGACTGGCGTATAGACCAGCTCGCTCTCTTCGACATTGATGTGAATGGGGAAATCACAGAGATCCGCGAGTGGAGTATGGCGCGGTACCAGGCCAATAACTTTAGCGCCAGCCTCTCGCGCCAGGTTGACGCTTTGGATCAAGGCCTTGGTGCGCCCAGACTGGGAAATCGCCACGACTACATCATCCTGTCGCAATGAAATCGCTGACATATGCTGGATGTGTGGATCCGTGTAAGCCGCAGCGGAGACCTGCAATCGAAAGAATTTATGCTGGGCATCGATGGCGACAGAGCCAGAAGCTCCAAAGCCATAAAATTCAACACGTTTAGCGGCACACAGGGCAGCTATGGCCTTTTCGAGAGCTTTGGGGTCTATTTCATCGCGGACTGTGAGCAGGGAGCCGATCGTGGCATCGAATACTTTGCGATTTACATCGGCCACGGAGTCCTTGTCGCTGACGGAGAACTGCACGTAGTTGCCGCTACTGCCAAGATACTGAGCCAGTTGTAATTTGAAGGATTGAAAACCGTCAAATCCCAGCGCCCGGCAGAAGCGAATTACAGTAGGTTCGCTAACACCGGCCGCTTGGGCGAGGTCGGCGATGCGCATGGGCAACATCGCGGCCGGACTCTGCAGGATAAAGCCGGCCACTTTCCGTTCGGATTTGCGCAAACCGGAAAACTGGGCCTGCATACGGCGCAGCAAATTTGAAGCGTCCAGAAATACCCCTGCGATGCTGATTACTAGAGAATCAGTAAGTTAGTACAGAGTCAAAACGCGAGCAACGATGAGGCCAGTCGGCCTGAAATGAAAAGACCCAAGCAAATAGCAAACATTTTGAACGCACAAGCGATCAAATGGTTTGAAACTCACCGCTTGGCAGCGCAGTAACACCACCAAGCCGCGAGCTATAGGGAGGCGGACAGCTAATTAGCCAATAACGGTAACGTTTTCAGCTTGCGGGCCTTTGGCGCTCTGAGTAACAGTCATTTTGACTTTCTGACCTTCTTTCAGGGTGCGACGACCATCGGATTGAATTGCGCTGTAGTGTACAAACACATCCTTGCCGCCAGACTGCTCAATAAAGCCAAATCCTTTTTCGTCATTGAACCATTTGACGGTGCCTTCTACTTGCTCTGCCATATTTCTCTCTTGTAACTGATGTGCCACCTCGGTGGCGAAACCCAATTTTGTTGTATTGCTATTGGTGCTTGATCCCGCCGAACCCCTTGTTTGAGAAGGGGTAAAGAGCGGTTCCGACCGATGGTAGCAAGATTTTTTATTTTTGCCTATGCAAAGGTATTGGTTCCACTACAATGTCAATCTATGGATGTTTCGCATATTTTGAATTCCCTAAACGACGCACAAAGGCAGGCAGTAACGGCAGAATCCGGCAATCTGCTGGTGTTGGCGGGCGCTGGTAGCGGCAAGACCCGCGTGCTTGTACACCGCATTGCCTGGCTGATCCAGATGGAAGGAATTGCTGCTGCCGGGATCCTGGCGGTAACTTTCACCAACAAATCTGCCAGCGAAATGCGCGGCCGTATTGAAACCTTGCTGGGTCACCCGATCGGGGGTATGTGGGTAGGGACTTTCCACGGCTTGGCTCATCGGTTGCTGCGGGCCCACTGGCAGGAAGCCGGCCTGCCTGAAAAATTCCAGATTCTCGACTCGGATGACCAGCTCAGGCTCATCAAGCGCTTGTTGCAAACACTAGATCTCGATGAGGGCAAGTGGCCTGCCAAACAATGCCAGTGGTTCATCAACCAGCAAAAAGACGAAGGGTTGCGGTCAAGTCACCTTGAGCATTATGGGGATGATTACAACCAGACCATGCTGACGGTATATCAAGCTTATGAACAAGCTTGTGAACGCACCGGCATGGTGGATTTCGGGGAGCTATTGTTACGAGCCCATGAGCTGTGGTTAAAAAATCCGGGGTTGCTCGACTATTACCAACACCGGTTTTCTGAAATTCTGGTCGATGAATTCCAGGATACCAACGCCATCCAATATGCCTGGTTGCGGGTATTGGCAGGCAAGCGCGGCCATATAACAGTGGTGGGTGATGATGACCAGTCGATCTATGGCTGGCGCGGCGCCCGTATCGAAAACATCCAGAAATTCACCCAGGATTTTGCTCCTGCGACGCTCATCAAACTCGAGCAGAATTACCGCTCTACCAGCACCATCCTGAAAGCCGCCAACCAGCTGATTTCCAACAATGCCGGACGCCTGGGCAAGGAGTTGTGGACAGAGGGTACCGAAGGCGAGCCTATTTCGGTTTACGCTGCCTTCAATGAGCAGGATGAAGCCAGGTTCATTGTTGACCAGATTGAACAATGGGTGCGCAAAGGCAGGCGCCGCGATGACAGCGTCATTCTCTATCGTTCCAACGCCCAATCCCGCGAACTGGAAGAAGCCATGCTCCGGGTCGGCATGCCGTATCGGATCTATGGCGGTTTCCGCTTTTATGAGCGTCTCGAGATACGCAATGCCATGGCTTACTTGCGGCTGGTAGCCAACCGTGATGATGATGCGGCTTTTGAAAGGGTAATCAATTTGCCTGTGCGCGGCATCGGTAATGCCACGCTCGAAAATTTGCGCGTGATAGCCCGCGAACACGGGGTCTCCATTTGGCAGGCGGCACACCGTGCGGTAGCCCATGGAATGCTCAGTGCACGTGCCGCACAAAATGTGGGCGGCTTCATGAGCCTGATCAATCAGCTGGAAGAATACAGCGCAGACCATGAGCTGCATCTGGTGATGGACTACATCATCAAGCAAAGCGGCCTGATTCAGCATCACGAAAAAGAAGGTGGGGAAAAGGCCAATTCCCGGCTGGAAAACCTTGAAGAACTAGTGAACGCAGCCAAAGCCTACACCATGGAAAGTAATGGCAGCGACAGCGAACCCGGCAATGCCGAGCGATTGGCCGGCTTCATCGATAAAGCGGCACTGGATGCCGGCGATGCCCAGGCTGATGAACATGAAGATGCGGTACAAATGATGACTTTACACTCTGCCAAAGGCCTGGAATTTCCACTGGTCTTTATTGCGGGTGTTGAAGAAGGTTTGTTTCCCCACAAGATGTCAGGCGACAGCCTGGAAGGTCTCGAGGAAGAGCGGCGGTTGTGTTACGTGGGCATAACACGAGCTATGGAAAAGCTTTATCTGTGCCACGCGGAATCGCGGCGGCTGCATGGCGAAGAAAACTTTTCGAGACCCTCGCGCTTCATCAAGGAAATCCCGGCTGAACTGCGTCAGGACGTGAGAATGAAGGGACAAGTCAGTCGTGCGTCCGCTTGGCAAGGAGGTTCAGCAATACAGTCGACAGACAATTCCGCAGGCGCTAACACAGGACTGCGACTGGGGCAGCGCGTCCGTCATCCCAGCTTTGGTGAGGGCGTGGTGTTGAGTTGCGAAGGCAATGGCAACAATGCCCGCATCCAGATCAACTTTGATGTGGTGGGTGGCAAGTGGCTGGTGGCAGCCTACGCAAGACTGGAAGCCTTGTGAGGGAAACTAAGGGCGGTTGTTAATGGCGCGAGTGCGACCATTGTCATCGATGGCGACAAACACGAACAAACCCTCCGCTACTTTCACCCATGCCGACTCCTTGTCGAGATTGCGCACCCAGGCATCAACTTCCACTCGCACCGAACTGCGACCCAGAGCCAGAATCCTGGTGAAACAGCCCACAGTTTGTCCGACCTGTATAGGCGACAGAAACGCAATGTTCTCGATTGCCACAGTGGCAACCTTGCCATTGGTTTCGCGGGTACAGGCCAGATTGCCAGCCATGTCCATGAGCCCTGCCAGCCAACCTCCATGGATCATTCCATGTTGGTTGGTATCGCCCGGCAATGCCACAACCTGCAGCGCATGCCAGCCACTCGGCCGGGGGTCCAGGTCAGCGTCTTGTTCCGCGCTCATCATATCTCCAATGGTTGGCTGATAACCCCAACTTGCCAAGCTACCCCCAAATCAGAGCGGCTCGAAATTCATAAGCTGAAATTCAAGAATCTGTGGGTTGATTAGCTTCAAGGTTACGTTGGCATAGACTTCACTGACTATACGCACGGTGGGAATAGTCAGGTTCTGGCCATCAAAAGTGGCGGCGATGCGGCCATTTTCAATGAGCTGAATGATATGGGAAGTGTCAATATCAAACCGGATGATGCCATCCTGATCAAGACCATTGGTAATCTCGTCGGCCGTATAAACATGGCTGTTGAGAATAACCATGTAGAGTTTGTTGCCAATATGTACCGGGAAGCGGGCACCAATGCTGGCAAGCAGGGGGCCATAAGTGGCCATGGCGACGACGTTGTCGAGCGGAAGTTTGACCACATTGGAAAGCGGGATTTCGCGTTGAGTCTCATAAACGCGATTAATCGTGATGAAATCATCAGCGGTGAAAGGAGTTTCAGTTTTGATCAGTGGGATTTCAGAAAAGGTAGCGCCCAGCTTCACAGTCTGATCAGTAGGGGAAATGTTGGCAATGGCATCAAGAGTAGGCAGCTCGCTGGAAATGACCTCACCAAACGGCGAAAAAGCACCACTGCTGTTGGCCGGGTTGTTAAGAGTTGAGGTGTTGTCTATCTCATTGATGAACCATTGGCTGGTAGCGCTATTAGGGGCGCTGGTCATGGCCATGGCAATGGTGCCCCGCGCATTGTTATGCAAGGACTCGTTGACAATGGCGGGGGAGGCCGGCACAGCAACCATGGCCCCATTCACAAAACTGAAGCCGCCGCCCTGCACCACGAAGTTGGTGACGGAACGATGGATGACGGTGTGGTCATAGGCGCCAGACCTCACATAGCTGAGGAAGTTGGCTACTGTTATGGGGGTATCGGTATACAACTTGATACACAGCTCACCCTGATTGGTATCCATGCAAACCAAATTGGCAATTTCCGTGGTGGGAGAAAACGGGAAGTTTGTACCATAAAGCTCAAAGTCGGCCTCAGTTCCGGCATAACGGTAAATTTGTTTTACCTGCACCAGATCATCAACGGTGATCTTGTTGTCGAGCTGCAACATCGGCGCCTGGCTGAGGAAGCTGTTGTTAACCGCATGCACCGACAACTTGGAAAGCCGATCTACGACTGCCATGCCATCACCCAGAATTTGGGCAAACACAGCACCGCTGTTGGCTTTGGAAAATGTCGCACTATTGTCTGCAACGTTAATGCGCCAGCCACTGGTGGCGCCATTGGGCTGGCCACTCGGAGTCACCAAGGCAACAGTGCCGCGGGTGTTGGGCAGTTTGAACTCGTTGGCAACGCTGCCGCCGGCCACTACTGGGGTTGCATCAAGGGAAGCCTGCCAGCTGCCGCCAAGCAAATAACTGTTGCGTACACTTTGATGGATGAGGGTATTGGTGTAGGCCGAGTTATCGACATAGCGCAGGAAATTGGCAGTCGCCAGCGGCGCATCTGCTTGCAGTAGCTTCATGCAAAAGGTATCGAGATTGGTATTAACACAAACAATGGTCTGGGCCAACAGAGCCTGGCTGAACAGGCTGGTGATCAAACCTATCAGCAGGGCAGAGCAATAATTTCTGGTCATGGAATTCACTTCTAACTGTCTATGCGCGGGGGATACAGGGAGTTCAGTACCCCCTAAAAATAACAGCAAGAATACCATAACTGACCAGTGGCAGGCTTTAGCCAAGCTTAATAGAACAGCCTGTGCCGGCAGCCAGGCCTGCATAAAGGCAGCCCTGCGGCCACCAGCCCGGGCTAGAACCCGGTCTGGTGGCTACGAACACTTACACCCCAGGCTCATCCACCGCATTTCTGCGGGCAGTGTCTTGACACGACTTTAACCTGCCCTTTACTTGCCGTTGCAAAAATTTACCTGCCACACAGCCGCGCTTAATTAGGGCTTTATGAACGCTCTCTACCATGCCGCGAATTAAATAAAGCCGAGGATACAAACCCATGAACCATTCACTACGCATTGCCGTTTCGCTTGCGATTGCAGGCTATCTTGCAGGAGCCCAGACCGCATTAGCCGACGATGCTGCAGCCGAAGCTGTTAAGTCTGACAAATCCGGAATTGAAGTTATCGAAATCACCGTATCGGCTCTGAAGCGCGAAACCAACTTGCAAGATACTCCGATTGCCATCAGCGTGATGAACAATGAGGATATGGAAAAACGGCACATTCTCAGCCTGAACAACCTGGCTGACGGCTCAATCCCGTCACTGCGCATTGCCACCTTCGAAGCTCGCCAATCTGCGCTTACCATTGGTATGCGCGGCATTGTGCCCTTGGATGCCAACCAGCCTGCGCGTGAGCAGGGCGTAGGTATCTATATCGACGGCGTCTACCTCGGCCGTCAGCATGGTCTTAACTCCCAGTTGCTCGACACCCAGCGAATTGAAGTGTTGAAGGGTCCCCAAGGCACCCTGTTTGGCCGTAACACTGAAGGCGGTGCGGTCAATATCATCAGCAGAGCCCCCACTGGCGAATTTGAAGCCCGCATCAACACCAGCGTGGGTAACTATGGCAGCTACAGCCAGACCACGCACATCGATTTCGAGGAAATTGGCAACGTTTCCTTCAAACTGGACGGAGCACTGCAGCACCAGAATGCAACACTGGAAAACCCATTGCCGGGCAGCGTAGGCTGGAACTATTCCCACAAATACGGCGGTAAAATTTCAGCCCGCTGGAAAGCAGCTGACGCCATTACCGTTGATTTCAGCTACGACAATGGCCATGACGAAAATACACCGTACTATAGTCAGTTGATTAACTACAACCCATTGGGCAAAACTGTACTGCCGATTTCGCAGCCATCCGGCTCCATTCCCGCAGGCACCATCAGGGCGCTGCCGTCACTGGTTAAAGTGTCTGCCCAGCGCCAGGACATCGCTGACATCGGCGTACCGCAGCAAGTCAGTATGGATAAAACCAAGGGCGGCATGATGAATGTCAACTGGAAACTGGACAACGCCGAGCTGCGTTCGATTACATCCTATCGCACCGTCACCGACGACCAGTGGGACAATTCTGGTGGCGCACATCGCGCGGTTTATATCACCAACGGCACCTTCAGCCGTTACAGCCTGTCACAGATGCAACAGCACCAGTTCAGTGAAGAGCTGCAATTAGTAGGCAGCCTGGACAACATTGATTATGTGGGCGGTCTTTACTACTTCACAGAAGCTGCCGGTGATGCTGCTGCCACCCCTAACACCAATCAGTGGAATGCTGATGGCACGGCTTATACGATCGTTGATCCAACCAAAACCTTCCCGGGATTCCGTTCACTTGACCGCGCCAGTCGTGCCCAGGCAAAAAGCCTGGCAGCGTATGGCCAGTTCACCTGGACACCGGACAGCATGAAGGACTTGCACCTGACAGTAGGCGGACGTGAAACCAAGGACGACAAGAATGGTACGCTTTACAAGGTCAATAACGTTGCCACCAACCTTACGTTTGATATCAGTACCAGCCATTTCGACCCCATGGTCACCCTGGCTTACGATGTATCGAGCTTGATGCATATTTACGGTAAATATTCCACGGGCTATCGCTCTGGTGGTGCCAGTTCACGTTCGCTGACCTATCGCTCATTCGGACCAGAAACCGTTAAAGCATACGAGTTTGGTGCCAAGACCGACTTGTTTGACCGCCGCGTGCGCTTCAACCTTTCTGTATACAAAATGGATCGCGATGGCAGCCAGATCGATTTCAACTTCTTTGATCCGATCACCAACCGCAATACTCTGGAAACAGTAAATGCTCCTGGCACCACCAAGATCCAGGGTGCCGAAGCTGACTTCACCTTCTATTTATCCGATGGTTTGAGTGCGAACGTGTCCTATGCATACACGGATGCCAAGATACCGTCGACCGGCAATCCGCTGTTGGCTGGCAATCCGATCCAACCGGTTTACATTGTCTTCACTCCGCCTAACGCGGCCAGCGCTTCGCTGGACTATGTCACGCCGCTCGGTAACAAAAAACTGAAACTCCACATTGATGGCAACTACGGCGATGCTGTTTATAGTTTTGACAACGAAAATGTGAAGACAGAAAGCTCGCTTATCTTCAATGCCCGCGTATCGCTGGCAGAAATTCCGATGGGCAAGAATGGCACTATGCTGACTCTGGCAGCTTGGGCGCGCAACCTGTTCAACGAAGAGCACATTTACCGCCGCTCCAACGCCAACGGCGCCACGCTCGGCGATTATGCCAACTTCAATGCCCCACGCACGGTCGGTATCGAAGCAAACTACTCCTTCTAAAACAGAAGCATTTCTCCAGCAGGATAAAAAAGAGCGGCTTATGCCGCTCTTTTTTATGGGGAACATTAACCGTAATGCCGGCATGTTTATCCATGCATCAACATTTTCACACTGAGGCTGAACACCACTGCCACCAGCACACAAAAACCCAAGGCCATAAAGTAATACAGGCCAAGCTGGAGACGGATCAGCATCCGTTCACTCCAACTCAGCGCAGGCAGCAACACAGGTGCAGGATTCTTGAACAGGTTGATGAAAGCAAACAGCGTCAGTGCCCACATGGTAAGCAGCAATGCGAACCTGATGGCCAGCGCTTGCAAATTGTCGAGCCCCAGCAGCAGTCCGGCACTCACCAGTGAGCCGACGGCTGCAGCGACCAAGCTAGCGCTATAAAGGGGTAAAAGACGCAAGGCCAAGCGATGTAGCAAGGGCAGCATCATATTCTTGTTGTTATTGGCATCGGGCAGCAAAAGCCTGTCAGTCAGGCAATTTGACGATCAGCAAATCGCAACTGACACCATGCGCCACACTGGTGGATGTAGATCCCAGCAACAATTCCAAACCATGCTTGCCATGACCGCCTGTCACAATCAGATCGGCGCCAAGGGTCTTGGCCAGCTGGCGAACCTCATGGGCAGGCTGGCCGATGAGGCTATGAAGTCGTGAAACCGGGATATCGACGGCGGCGCCCAGTTCAAGCAGGCGTTTGTGGGCCTCCTCGGCCAGCTCGGCATGCAGATCTGCCAGATTAATTGATGGAATATCAAGGGCGTAGCTGATGGCCAGGGGTTCTTGCACATGCACGAGGCTGAGCTCACCATCGTTGGCTTGGGCAATGTGCCGCGCCTTGTCTATGATAATGCTCGAATCGTCTGACAAATCTACTGCGACCAGTATTTTGCGATAGTCACTCATAGGGCCTTCCTCTGCGTTGCTTGGCGTTTCACATTAGACTGTGCAAGGCACAGCGCCGGTTTGATTATGGTCAAGTCAATGCCAGCTAGCGTCTGTCAGCTGGCTTCTGCGAGCACCGTTAATTTACAACAGTTCTCCATGAGCATTGGTTATTATTCCATACAGAATGTCTGTTTTTACCGCACTGGCACCCATTCGCCAAGCGCGGTGCGGCACAAGCCCAGTCCCACTCACTATTACAAGAACCAAGCTCGCTATGTTGATTGTACTGTCGCCAGCCAAGACCCTGGATTTTGCCACACCTTTGCCTGCTCATAAGGCCACTCAACCGGCGTTACTGGAGCAAGCACAGCAATTGAACCGGCAGCTACGGTCCTTGTCGGCCAGGGGTTTGTCGAAACTGATGCATATCAGTGATGAGCTGGCGCAACAGAATGCCGACCGCAATCAGCAATGGCAGCGGCCGTTTACCAGCAAGAATGCGCGCCAGGCCATCTTTGCATTTCGCGGTGATGTATATTTGGGCCTGGATGCCGACAGTTTTAGTGCAGAGGACCTTGCATTTTCCCAGGGGCATCTACGCATCCTGAGCGGACTTTATGGTGTGTTACGCCCGCTTGATCTTATGCAGCCCTACCGACTTGAAATGGGCACGATGCTGCAAACGCCAGCAGCCCGCAATCTTTATGAGTTCTGGGGCAGCACCATTACCGGGGAACTCAACAAGGCATTGACAGGCCATACAAGCAAGACCTTGGTGAATCTGGCCTCGCAGGAATATTTCGGCGCGGTGCAGCCGCAAGTGTTGAAGGCCGCCATTGTGACCCCGGCATTCAAGGACTTCAAAAACGGGGATTACAAGATCATCAGCTTCTTTGCGAAAAAAGCACGTGGATCGATGGCGGCGTGGTTGCTGAAAAATCGCGTGGAAGATCCTGCACAATTACAGGAATTTGCCGAGGGCGGTTATAAATTCAACAACGCGCTGTCGAAACCGCACGAATTGTTGTTTACCCGCAAGCAATAGCTCCGACCAGCATCAGAGCTGCAGATCCTTGCGAAAAGGCAGCGCATCAGCCGCTTGCAACATATAGTCGCCAATATGCGCCTGTTCCTCTTTTACAAAGCTGGCAATGGCGCGGCTGAAGTCAGGATGGCGAATCCAGTGTGCAGACCAGGTCGGTACTGGTGCAAAACCGCGCTGGATCTTGTGTTCGCCCTGGGCCCCGGAATCCATGCGTGTGAAGCCGTGACGGATACAGTAATCGATGCCCTGGTAATAACAGGTTTCAAAATGCAGGAAGGGCACATCCTTTTCAGCACCCCAGTAGCGGCCATAAAGAGTGTCGCTGCCCTTGAAGAACAATGCACCGGCAATTGCATCAGCGCCGCGCCTGGCCAGGACCAGCATCAAGTGTTCAGGCATGCTGCGGCTGATTTGCCGGAAAAACTCGACATTCAGATAAGGGCGCCGACCGCGTACATAATAGGTGCTGGCATAGAACTGATAAAACAATTCCCAATCGGCAAGGCTGACCTCAACACCTTCGAGCGCATGCATGGTGATGCCGGCATCATAAACAGCACTGCGTTCCTTGCGCAGATTTTTGCGCTTGCGCGAAGCAAAAGTGCCTAGAAAATCTTCGAAGTTGCCATAGTTCTGGTTGAACCATTGATATTGGCAGCCGGTACGCAAGATCATGGCGTGTGCCACCAACTCATCACGCAAGTTTTCCAGCGGAAACAGCACATGCCAGCTGGAGGCCTGCAAGGTATCACTTAGCGATAAAACCGCTTGATGTGCCAGGGTGACGATTGCGGAGAAATCACAATCCGGCGCTACACACAGACGTGGCCCGGCACATGGTGTGAACGGAATGGCACTTACCAGTTTGGGGTAGTAATCCATGCCATGGCGCTGATAGGCATCAGCCCAGCTCCAATCAAACACGTATTCCCCCATTGAATTGGTTTTTATAAACAGCGGCAGCGCCGCTTTGAGAACCTTGTCAGCAGTTTCGATCAGCAGGTGTTTTGGCTGCCAGCCAGTAGCCCTGGTGGTGCAGCCGCTGGTTTCCAGCGCGGCCAGCCACTCATGTCGCAGAAACGGGTAGCCGGCACCTGCCAGGGCATTCCATTGAGGTGCTGGCACAGCAGTAATGCTGTCAACAAAGCGCACGGTCAGAACAGCATCGGCAGAGGTCATGAACTCCAGCATAAGAGGGAAAGGATCAATGCAGTGATTCTAACGAGCTGCCACGCAATGCGACAGACTGTTCCTGTCGGCAGGCTTGCAGTACAGTGGTGATAATTATTGCAAACTGTTTTGGAAGGCCGGCTGTTGTGAACCTTGGCATCGAGAAAGTATCAGTACACGGTGGGCACAGTGGCCAGTATTGCCATCATGCCAAAAACACGCTGCAGGAAGTGGTGCAGGCCTACATTGCCGCAGGCTACAGCTGGGTGGGCATTACTGAGCACATGCCGCCGCTTAATGACAGCGTGCGTTACCCCGATGAGGCCGACAGCGGCATCAGCGCGGATCAGTTGCAAAACCAGTTTCAGCACTATTTCGCCGAAGTAAGGGCTTTGCAAAGGCAATATGCTGACCATATCCAGCTCTATGCCGCTTTTGAAACCGAAACCTATCATGGCTCGGCCTCGTATGTGCGTGAACTTATTGAAGCCTGCAGGCCCGATTACATCGTGGGCTCGGTGCATCATGTGGGCGGCATCGGCATTGATGTCGATCGCGAACAATTTGAGGAAGCCAAACACAAGTCCGGGTCGATGGAACATTTGTACTGCCAGTATTTCGATCTGCAACTGGCGATGTTGCAGGATCTCAAACCCTCGGTAGTGGGTCACTTCGACCTGATCCGCAAATTCGATGATGACTATCTGGATACGCTGGAGCTGCCGTCAGTATGGTCACATGTCGAGCGCAACCTGGGTTATATAGCGGAACAAGGACTGATTCTGGATTTCAATCTGCGTGGTTTCGACAAGGCGGTTGAACAATATCCGGCAGTACCGGTGCTGAAGCTGGCATTGCAACTGGGTGTTGCCGTGGTGCCGGGTGATGATTCGCACGGCGTCAATTCAGTGGGTCGCAATTACCAGCGCGGTATCGAAGTGCTCAAGAGCCTGGGCCACAACTGCCAATGGCAACGGCCGATGCTGTTTGACTGGTGAGCTTTACCCGCCTGCCAAAAACGACAGTACGGTGCCGGCAAAAATCACCAGCCCTACGTAATTGTTGTGCACAAATGCCTTGAAACAAGCCTCGCGGTGACGGTGATAGATCAGCAGTTGTTGATATCCGAACAGTACTAACGCAATCAGCAAACCAGCGAAGTACCAGACCCCCAGCTCAAAACGTCGACCAGCCAGCAGCAGCGTCCACAAGCACATCACTTGCAGGAAGCCGATAATTAAGCGATCGGCTTCAGCAAACAGGATGGCTGTCGATTTTATGCCAATGCGAACATCATCATCACGATCCACCATGGCATATTCGGTGTCATACACCACAGTCCACAGCACGTTACCGACATAGAGCAGCCAGGCATGGGCCGGCAGCGTTCCGGTTTGGGCAGTGAACGCCATCATGCCACCCCACGAAAACGCTGCGCCGAGCACTACCTGCGCCAGATGCGTGTGACGTTTCATGAAAGGATAAATCATCGCCAGTGCCAAGCCCCCCAGACTCATCAGGATGGTCATGCCATTGGTGAGCAGCACCAAAGCAAAGGCCATGAGGCACAGCACCGCGCAGCATAGCAAGGCCTCTCGGGGTGTTACTCTGCCGGCCGCAAGCGGTCGCTGGGCGGTGCGCTTCACCTGGCCGTCGAAGTTGCGATCAGCATAATCATTGATGCAGCAGCCGGCGGCACGCATGCAAATGGTGCCAAGTACGAAGATCACCACGTTGGCCAGGGAAGGCGAACCCTTGCCTGCGATCCACAGGCACCACAGCGTCGGCCATAGCAGCAAAAAAATGCCAATCGGACGGTGCATGCGCATGAGTTGCCAAAAATCCGGGGCACGCCGATACAGCGTCGGCCAGCGGGTTTTTATCGTGATGAGCAGTGCGGCGAGCAGGGTGCTAAAACTTGAATGCAGAGGACGCATGAGGTAACCGGCTTGGCCTGGATCAGGTTGTTGGCAGTGCCTGCATGGTCTTCACCCAGCCGTCCACTGCCTTGTCGCCGCTTTGCGAGAAGGCCCTGGCCAGATGCTGCATCTGACTCTGGGTGAGTTGGGCTTCAAGTTTGGCGCCGGCTTTGCTCAGGCACAACTGTTTTACGCGGCGATCATGCTGGGCGGTTTCCACTTCTATCAGGCCTTGCCCGGTCAATTTGCGCAGCGGGGCATTAAGTGCCTGTTTGCTGACACCAAGAATCTGCAACAGCTCATTGATGTTGAGGCCGGGGTTGCGGCCCACGAAATACAAAATACGGTGATGTACACGCCCTAGGCCTTTTTCCAGCAGGATCTGGTCAGGCACGGCCGTGAAGGAGCGGTAGGCAAAATAAAACATTTCAATGGCCTGCTGCAGACGCGGGTCTTGAGGTTGGTCAATCATATTGGCTAAGGTTCCCTGGAGCGACTAGACAAAATAGGTAAACGATATTGATCCATATCCCGTTACAACTTTGCGAGCCCGTCACGGCTCGCATTGCCGCAACGCATCCAGGATCTGTATGCTCGCCTATCTGCGAAATTCTAGCAGTTATCAGCAAGCCGGGAATGATTTCCTTTGGCAGCCGGTTGTGCTGCAGGGCCGGCAATAATGGAGGCGATGGCTTTATACATTTCCATATTGCTCGGCATTCGCCAGCCAGCGTTTGATCAGCGGTTCCACCAGTTCCGGTTGTTGCGCGCGGATCTTTTCAGCCCACAGCTTGACCTTGGGCTGCAGATAACTGTCACGGGTAAGGTCGGCAATGCGAAATGCCATCAGTCCGGTTTGGCGAGTGCCCAGTATTTCACCGGGACCGCGAATCTCCAGATCTTTCTCGGCAATATAAAAACCGTCATTGCTTTCCCGCATGATGCCAAGCCGCAGTTTACCCGCTTCAGAGAGGGGAGTTTGATAGAGCAGCAGGCAATGACTTTCCTGGGAACCGCGACCGACACGTCCACGCAGTTGATGCAGTTGCGACAGACCCAGGCGTTCAGGATTTTCGATTACCATGACGCTGGCGTTAGGGACATCGACACCTACTTCAATCACTGTGGTGGCCACCAGCAGCTGCAAGGAGCCCGCCTTGAACGCCGCCATAATCTCCGCTTTTTGCTTTGGCTTCATGCGGCCATGAATCAGGCCTATCCGCACATCAGGCAAAGCTTGTTGCAGATCGGCAAAGGTGGCTTCAGCGGCCTGGCACTGCAGGGTTTCCGACTCTTCGATCAAGGTGCACACCCAGTAGGCCTGGCGTCCGTGTTTGCAGGCCGTGCTGATGCGTTCAACTACATCGCCACGGCGCTGCGCTGAAATCAGTACGGTATTCACCGGTGTGCGGCCAGGCGGCAACTCGTCGATGATCGAACAATCAAGATCGGCGTAGGCGCTCATCGTCAGCGTGCGCGGGATCGGAGTGGCTGTCATGATCAGCTGATGTGGCCAGGTGCCCGCATGTTTGCCTTTCTCCCGCAAGGTCAGGCGCTGATGCACGCCAAAGCGGTGTTGTTCGTCGACTATCACCAGGCCAAGCAAGCCAAACTGCACTTCTTCCTGAAACAAGGCATGGGTACCAACCATCACCTGGATTTTCCCGCCCGCCAGATCATGCAGCACTTGCTGACGCTTTTTGCCTTTGATCTTGCCACTGAGAAAACCAAGCTCGACACCGAGAGGCGTCAACCATTGATCAAGATTGAGAAAATGCTGCTCAGCCAGAATTTCAGTAGGCGCCATCAATGCGGCTTGATAGCCGCTCTCAACTGCTTGCAGGGCAGCCAGCACCGCCACCAACGTTTTGCCGGAGCCGACATCTCCTTGCACCAGCCGCAACATCGGCAATGGTTTGGCGAGATCATTGGCAATTTCGCGACTTACTCGTAGTTGGGCAGCTGTCAATTCAAATGGCAGCGATTGTAATAATCGCTGCTGCAGATTGGTGTGATGTTGCAAGGCCGGTGCGGCTTGCGACTGCGCTTCATCGCGCAGCCGGCGCAAGCTCAGATAGTTGGCCAGCAACTCTTCAAACACCAGGCGGATTTGCGCCGGATGCTGGCCATGCTCGAGATGGTGCAAGCTGATGTCGGGTGGTGGTTGATGCAGCAATTGTAAAGCCTCAAGCAAGCCGATGAAGCGTTCCTGCCGGCACAGCACTGCAGGCAGATAGTCAGGTAATGCGCCCGAGGACTGCAGCTTCTCCAGTACCTGCTCCAGCAATTTGCGCAAACGCGTTTGCTGCAAACCTTCGGTAGCCGGATATACCGGCGTCAGGTGCATGGCCAAAGGCAGTGGCATGGCTTCTTGCAAAAGCTGGTATTCGGGGTGATTGAGTTCGAGCCCGCCCTTGCCCCAGCGCGCTTCGCCAAAACAGCGGATGCGTGAACCGGTGGTGAGCGCATTTTTCTGCGCGTTGCTGAAGTGAAAGAAACGCAGATTGGTAAGACCGGTGCCGTCCTGCACTTTCACCAGCAGGCTGCGGCGTTTGCCAAGCATCACGGCACAGCCGGCGATGACTCCTTCAATCACCACATCAGAGCCGTGGCGCAGCGCGCCAATCGGTGTCAGCCGTGTACGATCCTGATAACGCAACGGCAAATGAAACAGCAAGTCGAGCACCGTGCTGATGCCAAGCGTGTTCAGCTTTTCCACTAGCGCCGGGCCTACGCCTTTCAGCTGGGTGAGCGGCAGTTGTTCCAGTGAGGCGCTGGCAGGCGGTGATCCTTGCATCATGATCTGCAGACGGGGGATGGCATTGAAATTATTTCTTTAGCAACTCATCCACGACATAAGTCGCCACATCCTGGATTTGTTGTTTCGAATAGGAAGCCTGGAACGCCGGCATTGTATTTCTGCCAAAGGTTGCAGTGGTCATGACGTGGCCTATGCTCAGCTCTTTGCCTGTGAGCGGCGCGCCACCCTGATGGCCGCCTTCACCACTGGCACCATGACAGGTGGTGCACAGGGTTGTATAAATTTTGCGGCCACTGTCGAGGTTGGCCTTATACCCTGCGATTGGTTCTGCGGTGGTGGCCGCGGCCGTGGCTTGCGGACGCACCCCACTGGCAGCCGCCGGTTGGGGATTGGTAAGCGGCGGTGAAGCCTTGGTGCCTTTGAGTGAGAACAACCACACGCTGTCGCCGTGCGGGCCGGGGGCATAAACAGAGCCAGCGGAAATGATCGCGAAATATTGATTACCTTTGTACATGAAGCTCGAAGCACTGCCATTCACGCTGGCATCGGTCTGGTATTCCCACAGCTTGGCGCCATCGGCCTTATCAAGCGCCACGACCCGGCCATCATTACGACCATGCACGATCAAGCCGCCAGCCGTCACCAGCGAGCCGGCCGAGCATGAGTAATTCCACTGCTGGCTCCAGTTGATCATGTGCGTGGTCAAGTCCATTGCCACGAACAATCCGCGAATCGGCATGTTGACGACACTGAAGGTGCCGGCCAGCCAGTTCTGGTTGTGCATGGGTGGCGAATTTTCGGCTTCGCGTTTGGCACCTCCGATACGATCGTTGGCGCAGATGTACATCAAATGTGACGCGGGGTCATAAGCGCTTGGCGGCCAGTTCACGCCAGCCAGCGGTTTGTAAAGCACGGTTTCGGTGGCAAAAGGGGTGAAGGTCCTGCCCTTGTTCACCAGTTTGAAGCCTTCGGGGGCGGCGTCCATTTCGTTGGGGACCACCGGATCACCACTGGGCCACGGCTGGGTAGCCGCGGTGGCATTGCGGGGTTCCTGCGGTACTTGGCGTTCTTCGATAGCAGTCAACGGCGCGCCCGTGACCCGATCCAGTATGTAGAGAAAGCCGGACTTGGCCACTTCGGCAATGCCTTTGCGTGGCACACCCTGCACGTTGGCATCAAACAGGATGACCGGATTGGAGGAATCATAATCCCAGATGTCATGATGCACTTGCTGAAAATGCCAGCGGTATTTGCCGGTTGTTACCTCTAGCGCCACGATGGAAGTGGTAAACAAATTGTCTCCGGCCCGATTGGTGCCGTTGAGATCAGGGCCAGCATTGCCGGTGGAGAAATAAAGCAGACCCAGATCAGGATCAACCGCCGGGGTTTGCCAGATGGGAGCTCCACCGACCTCCCACGCGTTGTTGTTGGCCGGCCAGGTGTCGTGGCCGAAATCGCCGGGGCCAGGAATGGTATAGAAGGTCCACAGCAAGTGGCCGTCTTTGGCATCATAGGCTTTGATGCGGCCACGGGTTGCCAGCTCACCCCCGGCAAAACCGACGATGACCATGTTGTTGTAATAAAGCGGGGCAGCGGGGATGCTGAAGCCCAGCATCGGGTCTTCGGCCTGGATCTGCCAGTTGATTTTGCCGGTGTTTTGATCGAGCGCTACCAGCTTGGCGTCGAGCTGGCCCACGTAAATCTGGCCCTGGCCCATGGCCACACCCCGGCTCATCCAGCCACAACATACATTGACGCGCGTCGCATCAAGATTGGCCTTGTAGGTCCAGCGGAACTTGCCGGTTTCGATATCAATCGCGAACACATCGTCTTCGCCGGTTGCCACATAAAGTGCACCGTCATAGAACAAGGGCTGGGCTTGGCCGCTGTGATTGGGGCCACT
>CAINTJ010000082.1 GCA_903853385.1 uncultured Gammaproteobacteria bacterium | reverse complement strand
CACGCGTGCTGGGCGAAATCATTGAAGCGGTGAGTGGCCAGGAACTGTCGGCTTTTCTTGATGCAAAAATTCTCAAGCCGCTGCATATGGATGACACCAGCTACGATATACCTGCTAGCAAGAATGCCCGGGTCGCCACCCAACACCGCAGCGATGGCAAGCAGTTGGTGGAAACTCCCAATCCGCAAGGAGTTATTACCGCGGCACATCAGGGTGATGGCGGCTTGTCAGGAACAGCAAGTGATTATGCCCGCTTCATCCGCCTGTATTTGAATGGCGGCAGCCTGGACAATAGCGGGCAGTTGATCATGCCGCAAACACTGACGCTGATGGGTAAAAGTGGCACCGGTAAAGTCAAAGTGCAAATGATGCAAACCACTAACCCGCTGCTCAGTGAAAACTTTCCTCTGGGTGCAGGAGTTGATACTTATGCACTCGGCTTTCAGCGCACCGAAGCCCAGGCTGCACCCAACATGCGTTCCGTTGGCAGCCTCGCCTGGGCCGGCATCTTCAATACCGAGTTCTGGATCGATCCTGACAAAAACTTCGGCGCCGTACTGCTCATGCAATATTTGCCGTTCTATGATCAACAGGCGGTAGAAGTGTTGCAAGGCTTCGAACAGCGCATTTACAGTAATTTGCAGAAGTAACAGCAAGGATTTTAGCGGTGACAGCGTAGGAGCAAATTCGTCTCATCGTTACCTTAATCGAGTCGATTGCGGCAGGCTGGTAGTTGATTGGACGCGACTGTCTTATCCGGGCGATCTGCTGCGCCGGATCAGGGAGTAGGTCAGCATGCTGTCAGAAGCTGTGTACATATAGCACCGATACCGCATTTTGCAGCACATTGGGGACATTGCCTGCGTGCGAGTAGAGATAGCGCGCCTGGAACTCGAATTCCATTTTGTCCTTGTTGGACAGCGTGTGCTGCAGGGTGCCGATCAGGCGGTTCTGGGCGATTCCTTGCGGGCTGGTTTTGGAGAGGTAGTCAATATCATAGAACCATTCATAACCCAGGCGCAGCAAATCATTGGACGACAGCGGCAGGTTCCAGCGGGTTTGCCAGCGCAAGCGGGTGCCATAGGTGTAAGTGGAATCGAAATAACGTTCTTCCAGACGCAAGGCAGTATCGAAAGAATTGTTGTTCACTGTAAATTGGTGGCGGATTTGTTCCATCAAGCGGTGTTCATTGCCGAGCTGGCCGGTGCGATCAAACTCGACGTGATAGCCCACCATGAAGTCGTTATCGCCGAAACGTTTGAAATAGCGTCCTTCGAGCATTTCACGGTCATGCTTCTCAAAGCCTTCGTAGTCACGTTCGGTCACGGTGAAATCAACCGTATTGATGCTATCGATGGTTTTGGTGCCGCGGAAGATCAGTGATGACAAGGTTTGGGTTTCAATCGCCAAAGCGGGCGTGGTCGTACACAAGAACAATGCTGGCAGCAGTGCCGACAGGCGATGAAATAGAGAAGACATTAATTCAAACCTTGTGATTGGTGAGATTTTGCAAGTGGACATCAAGCCGATCCAGCCGCAGCACCAGTGCTTGTACTTCGCTGTAAAATGTTTCCAGTTCGGCAGCAGCAGGCAACAGAGCGCTTTCATCATGAAGGAAAGCTTCCACATCCTGGCGTATCCGCTGTGCGGTAAGCTGCAGATAGGCTTGCGATTTGTGAGCGCCATCTGCGAGCAGCTGCACCGGCACATCGCCCAGTACCCTGCTCAAGTGGAATTCCCAATCGATGTGCAAATCTAGCAGCAGATTTTGCAAGGATTGGGCAAAACCGGTGTCGCCACGCAATTCAAGGGTTGTGCCTTGCAGGTTGGTAAGCGGAGCGCGCTTGACCAGCACGCCAGCCAGTGCGCTGGCAGAGCCCAGCAGGGTAGTGGTGACCGGACCTTCATAGTGCGAAGTCAGGCGCAGCTTGCTGGCATCCACGCACAGATAGAACGTGAATTCCGGTTGTCGCACCCGGACGGCCAGGGTATGGCCAGCCAGTTTGGCCAGGCGTTGCCGGCTGCCGGCATCCAGCGCCAACATGCTGTTGATGGCCAGCTCCAGCGGTAACAACATGGCACTTTGCAGTAGCGCGAATGACATGTTCAGCTCTTGTGACCAATGTGGATGGCGCAGATGCCGCCCATTACATCGTGATATTCGCAGCGGGCAAAGCCGGCATCCAGCATCATCTGTTTGAGGGTTTCCTGGTCGGGATGCATGCGGATGCTTTCTACCAGATATTGATAGCTGGCGCTGTCATTGAGCACCAGTTTGCCGGCAAGGGGCCATAGTTTTGAATAAAGATCGTAAGCTTTTCCCACCAGCTGATTGCGCGGCTTCGAAAATTCCAGCACCAATACGCGACCGCCCGGTTTGCAAACACGGTGCATGGAACGGAGCGCGGCTTCCTTGTTGGTAACGTTGCGCAAGCCATAGGCAATGCAGATGCAGTCGAAACTGTTATCGGCAAACGGCAGGCATTCAGCATTGGCCAGGCTGAACGCAATAGGGCCGGGCAGGCCGGCGTCGATGATGCGGTCGCGCCCGACCCGCACCATGGATTCGTTGATGTCGGCCAGCACCACCTGGCCTTCGTTGCCTACCAGCGGTGCAAACAACAAACTGAAATCACCAGTGCCGCCAGCCAGATCCAGCACGCAATGACCGCTGCGTACGGCACTGAGTTCTACCGTGAAACGTTTGATCAAACGATGGGTGCCCAGTGACATCAAGTCATTCATCAAATCGTATTTGCCGGCCACTGAATGAAAGACCTGGCCGACCAGCGAAACTTTTTCGGCCACCGGCACTTCACGGTAGCCGAAATGGGTAGTGTCCTGCTTGTTGTCGTTCATCGTTAAGGCTCAGTGTTTCAGAGGCATTATATTGACGATCTGCACCGCGGGGTCGCGGGGCGGCTCGCGACTCGCACCAGCGGCAAGCATACGCTTCATGTAGTCAGTCCACATGGTTGACTGGTTATCACCCAGCTCACGCAAATAATCCCAGGTGTAGATGCCGGTGCTGTGGCCATCATCAAAATGCAGACGGATTGCGTAATTGCCCACCATATCAATCGAAGTTATTTTCACCAGCAATTTCCCGGTTTGCAGCACTTCCTGGCCTTGGCCATGACCGCGTACTTCTGCCGAAGGCGAATACACGCGCAGCAACTCGGCGCGTAAAGAATGGTTGATGGCGTCGGCGTAGACAAGTTCAAGCACGCCGGATTTTTTGTGGAGTTTGATGTCAGTAGGAGTCATGAGTGACCTGAAGGATGAAGCGGCTGAGATCTTCATGGGTGGCAAGTTCGCCCAGATGGCTTGCGACGAACTGTGCCTCGGCCACCACGGCTGCGACATTCATCGCATCAGCAGGGGAATCGAATCGATGTTGCTGGCAGACAAATGTTTGCGAGCGTCTTCTGCTGCATTGCGACCGTTAAACGGGCCAACCTGTACACGATACCAGGTGCGGCCGGCCACTACGCCGGGCACAATTTCAGCTGACATGTTCAAAAGCGTGATCTTGGCGCGTCTTTCATCGGCTTCCAGCTTGTCCTGGAAGGAGCCGGCTTGCAGCAGGAAATTCACTGCCGCAGGTTCGGCACCAGCAGGAGTTTCGGTGCCAGCAGTGTGGGTCGTAGCTGCAGCTTTGACGGTTGTTGGGTTTGTCGCAGGTGTAGTGGGTGAAGAGTCCGGCGTTTTCACCGGCACTTCAGCTTTGGACAAATCATGATAGAAGCCAAACTGGAAAGTCGGAAGTTTGGCTGGCGCTGTCTTGCTGGCGCTGGCTTCCAGCGTCTCGGCATGCTTGTTCTGGTACTGCAGCAACGCGATATAACCCCCCGCGAGACAGAGTACGCCGAACAGGAAGCCGGAAATGAACCAGTTCAAACGGGAAACTCTGGCAGGAGGTCGCAGGCCTCGTGCCGGTTTGCGAGAAGCTTGCTGCTGGGGTGGGTGTTGCTTAGCAAAATCTTGTGCCATCGTTGGAAGGCGCTCAGGGTGTGAATCTTGGGTGCGACATTATCCAGTAATCGTGCGAGTCCTCAAAACACCATTACATCATTCCGGGTGTTTTAACTGAAATCAATGGGGTCAACATCCACTAACGCCCGCACTTTGCGGTTCAGGCTGTTGGTCTCCAGCAGGTTTTGCAGTGTAGAGCCAAGCTTTTGCAGGGTGGAGCGTTTGGGAGCTTGCAGTACCAGCTGGGCCCTGAATACGCCCGCCTTTTTGAGAAAGGGGCTTGGCATCGGACCGAACAGTTTCAGCTCCCTGGGTGCATCCTGCAGCAACTGCCCGGCCAGTTCGCGCAGAAAATCCAGCGGTAAGTGGGGCTGGCCGGCTTCGGCTCGCACCAGCATGAAATGCACATAGGGTGGCAAGTGACCCTGCTGGCGTTCTTGCAGCAATTGCCGCGCGAAACTGCCATAACCGTGTGCAATCAGCTGCTGTAGCGCCGGATGATTGGGGTGATAGGTTTGTACCAGCACTTGACCGTGAATATCACTGCGGCCGGCGCGGCCGGCCACCTGGGTAAGCAATTGGCCAAGGTTTTCCTGGGCGCGGAAATCAGCACTGAACAGCCCGCTGTCGGCGTCAAGCACTGCCACCAGGCTGACGCGCGGGAAGTGATGACCTTTCGCCAACATCTGCGTTCCCACCAGGATGCAGGGGATGCCGCTGTGTATGGTTGCCATCATGTTATCGAGTTTGCCGGCAGCGCGCGTGCTGTCGCGGTCGATGCGCAAGACCGGAAAATCAGGGAACTGTTCGGCCAGATAACCGGAGCTGCGTTCAGTGCCCAGACCCATCGCTTCCAGCGCGGGGCTGCGACAAGCGGGACACTGGCGTGGCACGGGTCTTTGTGCATCACAATGATGACAACGCAACTGTGCCGGATGCTGGTGCAACGTGTAACTACGCTCACAGCGGTCGCAGTGGGCAATCCAGCCGCAGTCGCGGCACAGCAACACCGGGGCGAAACCGCGGCGGTTGAGAAATATCAGCACCTGTTCACGTTTTGACAAGGTAGCAGTGATCTCTGCCAGCAACAGTTCGGAGATGCCCGCCTGCGTTTTTTGCATTTTCAAATCCAGCATGCGAATGGTCGGCACGTTGGCATTGCCTGCCCGCTGAGTCAGGGACAACAACTGGAAGCGACCCGAGAGTGCGCTGTGCAGACTTTCCAGCGAAGGCGTGGCTGAGCCAAGCAGGACCGGAATTTTCAGCATATTGGCGCGATAGATGGCGACATCGCGCGCTGAATAACGAAAGCCGTCCTGCTGTTTGTAGGAATCGTCGTGCTCCTCATCAATCACAATCAGGCCAAGTTTGGCCAGTGGTGTGAATACGGCAGAACGGGTACCAATCACTATATGAGCGCTGCCGTCGCGCGCTTCCAGCCAGCCTTGCAAGCGCTGCTTGTCGGTCAAGCCAGAATGAAAGGCGACTATTCTGGCGTTAAAGCGCCGGGAGAACCGGTCAATGGTCTGGGGCGTGAGATTGATTTCAGGCACCAGCACCAGCACTTGTTTGCCCCGCGTCAGCATGTCGTGGATCAACTGCAAATAAATTTCGGTTTTGCCGCTGCCGGTGATGCCCTCCAGCAGAAAACAGTGAAAACCTGGTTTGGTTGTGCGCAGCACTGATAATGCGACTGCCTGTTCTGCATCAGGAATCAGGGGTGGTTCAGCCAGCTGAGCGGTAGTGACAGCTGCAGCCGACAGCGCCACGGCTTCCACCCATCCTTTTTTCTGTAGCGTGCGCAATGCAGTGCTGACCGGCTTGCTGAGAAGCGCGCTGAGTTCTTTAGTGGTCAGCGCTTGGTAACTCGCCAATAAAGCCAGAATTTGTTGGTGAGTGTCGCTGCGAACCTTGTGGGGGACCCCGTCATTGCCGGTTTTGGCCAGCTGCCACGCCATGGGTGCGGCCAGAGTGCAGGTAAGGCCTTCCCGCAACTGCTTGGGCAATGCCGTCTGCAAGGCCAGTCCCAGCGGAAACAGGTAATAGTTGCTGGCCCACCGGTACAAGGCGAGCAGGTGTTCATCCAGCAGCGGCTCCTCGTCCAGGATAGCAACCAGCGGCCGCAGTTTTTCGGCAGGGACGTCGGATTCGCTGCACAGACCAGTGACCAGCCCGGTAAGTTGCTGTCTCCCAAAGCTGACTTTTACCCTGCAGCCGGGCTGGGGTAGCGGGTGTTCAGGTGACGGCAGATAATCAAAGGTGCGCCTTAACGGGGAGGGCACTGCTACTTGCACGACAAATTGGGGAGAAACGCGCTTCACCAAGGGAAGGGTAGCCGGTGAATGTTGAGGGAAAGGTCTATGCGCAATAGTATAGTGAACCTGATCTTTGTGCCATGTAACTCCTGTGGAGCTAGTCCTTTCAATGCAAGCCGATGTAAAGCCCGTTGTACCTGCCGAATTAGCTGATTTGCGAAAACAGATCGACCAGATTGATGCCCAAATCATGGAAGCGCTGGCCCGCCGCTTTGCCGTGACCGGCAAAGTCGGTCAGCTCAAGGCTCAATTCCACCTCAATTCAGTAGATCCGGCCAGGGAACAGGAAAAACTGCAAAGTTTGCGCAATTTGGCCACTGAAAATGGCCTGAACGCCGAATTCATTGATAGCTTGTTCCAGCATGTTTTCAATGAAGTGGTGAAAAATCACCGCAGCTATCTGGAAAAATAGCGGCTGTGCTTACTGCTTGGGCACGGCCTGAGCTTGCCTAGTGAAGGGCTTCTGTTAGAATGCGCCCTCTTTTTTAACTGGGCCATGGTACTGGCGGTTAGATGAGGTTTGAGCCTGATTGTCTGAAATCAGATCAGATCACTCTGCCAGCGGCGATGGCCAGCATGAGGTCTCCTATGCGAGCTGATATTCATCCGAAATATTCCGAAGTGACCGTAAATTGCAGTTGCGGCAATTCTTTCAAGACGCGTTCAACCTTGTCTGAAGACCTGCGTCTTGACGTATGTTCCAACTGTCACCCGTTCTACACCGGCAAGCACAAAATCCTAGATACCGGCGGCCGCGTTGACAAGTTCAACAAGCGCTTTGTTGGTACCCGCAAAGTATAATCCCCAAGAGCCGCTCAAAAGAGCGGTTCTTCTTTTGTGCTCCTGGTGGCGGCTTCTCCTGAGGCCGTCTCAGTGCCATCTCCATAGGGCGGCAGTTCTTCCGCTTTAAAAACTTCATATATGGCGTCCGGCTCTCCCGGCTTGGCCCGTAATCCGGTTTTACTATTGATGCGCACAGTGGCAATGCCGTCGGGTTGCAGCATGCTGTTCTCGGGCTTGCCGGCCAGCACAGCTTTCATGTAATCAATCCAGATCGGCAATGGCACATTGGATGCCTGCTCATTACTGCCCAGAGTCTGCGGTTGGTCAAAGCCGACATATACGGTTGCCTCCACATCTCCGTTAAAACCCGAAAACCACAAATCTGTGGAATCGTTGGTGGTGCCGGTTTTGCCGGCCAGATCGGTGCGTTCAAAGGCGCGATCCACTGCGCGAGCACTGCCTTCTGTGGTAACTCCCTTCAGGATGCTGTTCATGATGTAGGCAGTCCTTTCATCCAAAACCCGCGGTGCTACCGGATTGGGGGAGGTTTCAGATGGTGTTGCACTGGCTTCAGCTGCCGGCGCGGATACTATTTTGGAGGGTGGAGAAGCGGTGGTATCGCAGGCATGGCAAACGGTGACGGGGTGGGCATGGAACACCTCGCCGTCATTGAAATTGACTATTCGTTCGATCAGGTACGACTTCACCTTGTAGCCGCCGTTGGCGAAGGTGGTATAGGCCGTGGCAATTTCAAGCGGCAAAACCGCATGTGAACCAATCGCGATTGTCACATCATCGCGGGGAAATTCTTTTGGTTTGAAACCGAATCTTTCAATCGATGGCAGTACTATGTCTTGCCCCAGCGCTTCATAAAGTCGAAGGGAGACAAGGTTTCTCGACTGTGTAAGTGCATACTTCAGTCGAATGGGGCCCAGAAACTCACCTCCAAAATTTTCCGGCCGGTAATCTGATCTGGCCAAGGGGGCATCATTGATGAGGGTGGCGGCGGTATAGCCATGTTCCAGGGCTGCCGTATAGAGGAAGGGCTTGAAATTGGAACCGGGCTGACGCTTGGCCTGGGTTATGCGGTTAAAGGCGCTGATATTGAAATCATAACCGCCTACCAGAGCCATGATCGCGCCGTTATGAGGGTTCAGGGATACCATGCCGCCATTGACCGCAGGCACTTGCCCTAACTGCCACTGGCCTGTGCCATTACGGGTGACTCGAATCAAATCACCGACTGTCGTGACTTCTTTGGCCGAATGCGGAGTAGCGCCCCAGGCACTGGCATTGATGTAGGGCTTGGCCCATTTGATGCCATCCCATTCCAGGCGGATTTCATGCCCGTCACCCATCAACGCTGTGATTGATTGTTCGCCCACGTTGGTTACGAACGCAGGATATTGATCAGCTACCGTCGGGGTTTTAGCCAGGATGTCGAGCCAGGTGGTGCGGGATTTGTCAGCAGCCTGATTAAAATGGTTTTCGCGGCCGCGATAGCCATGGTTATGGTCATAGCGTTCCAGCCCTTCCTTAAAGGCCTTGTTGGCGGCAGCCTGCATCTTGCTGTCGACAGTGGTGTAAACCTCATAGCCATCGGTCAGTGCCAGCTCGCCATAGAGGCTGACCATTTCAAGACGGGCCATTTCCGCAATGTAGGGCGCTGCAATCTCAGGCAGGCGTCCATAACGGCGGGCTGTCTCCGGGCTGGCCTGGGCTTCCTTGTATTCCGCTGCCGTGATCATGTTTTGATCCAGCATCCGGTTGAGTACGCGATTTCTTTCCTGGAGCGCACGCTCAGGAGAGCGGAGCGGGTTATAGGAATTCGGCAACGGCAGAATGCCAACCATGGTTGCGATCTCGGCCAGCGTTAACTGGTTGATTTCCTTGTCGTAATATTGCTTAGCTGCAGCCGCAATTCCGTAGGCTGATACCCCGAAAAATGAGCGATTCAGATACAGTTCGAGGATTTCCTGCTTGGATAGTTCTTTCTCCATCTTGATGGCGAGCAGGATCTCCTTGGGCCAGCGAGTGGGGGCTGGTTCACCTTCAAAGAAGAAGTTTTTGGTGACCTGCATGGTGATTGAGCTCCCCCCGCCCCAGTCTCTGCCGGTGACAATGCCGGCGATGGCACGCAGCAATCCAACGGTATCAACGCCCCTGTGTTCAAAGAAGCGCTTGTCTTCGCTGGAGATAAGAGCATTGACGATTTGGGGCGGAATGGCGCTAAACGGCACCGGATTGCTGCGTCTGCTGCCGAATTCTGCCAGCAGTTTATTGTCAGACGAGAAAATTCGCAGTGGATTCTGCAATCTGATATTGGTGTAGGAATGCTTGTCTGGCAACTTGGGTGAAAGGTAGAGGAAGCCGCTTGCTGTCAGCATGAGCACGCCACACAACACGGCCAAGAGCCATAACGACAATATTCTGATTATTTTGCTGAGGCGGATAGCGCTCATGACGACTCAAAAGGTAAGCATATGATGGGGCGGATGGCGATTGTACCTGCTCGGCTTTTAGCATTGCCATGTCAGCCTTGAATTAGCGCTGAGCGGCAAAGTGGTCGGGACACTGTAACTACAGCTTGGATATGCCAGCCATGTCGGCGAGCTGCAACATCATGTTGTGGGCAAGCCAGGTGTTTACCGCTAAATGCAGTGAAGGCTTGGTGGCATGATGTGGATTGGTTGGCAAAAATTAAAGTAGTTTGTAGAGAGAGTAGCTTAATTGCTTGAAATCAGTAAGTAAATTGGATACCGTGATCTTGGGCGTTTGTCTTTAAAACTTGTGCGCCGAGGCTGAATATCGCCTATCCTGTCAGTGGTTTCAGACAATTAACCAATGGCAGATTGCAGGAAATTGCACTGACCCGGATGCGGGAGGAGTGGGGGATTGCTCAGCATATTTAACAAGAGATCAAGAAATCTGTTGGGTATTGACATCAGCTCAAGCTCAATCAAGTTGCTTGAACTCAGCAAGCAGGGAGACAAATACAGGGTGGAGCATTACGCCACCCGTCCCTTGCCTGTTGGTGCTGTGGTCGAGAAAAACATTGCCAATGTTGAGGCGGTGGGCGAAGAAATTCTCAAACTCTCAACTCTGGTAAAGACCAAAACCACAGATGCAGCTGTTGCGGTTTCCGGTGCATCCGTGATTGCCAAGACCATCGAAATGAATGCGTCATTGTCTGATCTGGAAATGGAAAACCAGATCACGGTGGAAGCCGACCAATATATCCCGTATTCGCTGGATGAAGTTGCCATCGACTTCGAGCGTCAGCGACCCTCCAAGAAAAATGAAGGCATGGTTGAAGTGCTGTTGGCGGCCTGCAAAAAAGAAAACGTGGAAATGCGTGTAGATGCGCTACAGATGGGTGGCTTTGAAGCCGTAGTAGTTGATATAGAGGCATATGCAATAGAGCGCGCGTTCAAACTGCTGTGCGAACAAATGGATCTAAGCGCTGACGGCATTGTTGCGATAATGGACATTGGCGCAATCATGACCACTATCTATATTCTCAAGAATGGCGTCTCGATTTATACACGCGAACAGGTTTTTGGAGGCGCCCGCCTGTCT
>CAINTJ010000081.1 GCA_903853385.1 uncultured Gammaproteobacteria bacterium | reverse complement strand
TGTTGAAATCATCGAAGCGATGGGCATGACTGCCAGCATCCGCAACAAACAGATGAAGTACAGCGACAGCGTGCTGAAACTGCAAACCGAGGCCAGCAAAATGGCGGGGTTTCTGTCGTCAATGTCGAAAACCTTTCGCACCTTGGTGCAATCGCTGATCCTCGGGCTTGGCGCCTGGCTCGCGCTCGATCACCAGGTGAGCGGTGGCGCGATGATTGCCGGCTCGCTGCTGTTGGGCCGCGCACTGGCTCCTATCGACATGCTGATTGGTACCTGGAAGGGCTTTTCGGTTGCACGCTCGCAATATGATCGCCTGTGCGCTTTGCTGACCATGGTTCCCGCCAACGACGAGCGCATGAAATTGCCCGCCCCCCTGGGCAACCTTGCACTGGAGCAGGTTTATGTCACCCCGCCCGGCGCCAAGGCGGTAGTACTCAAGGGCGTCAGCTTTCAACTCGACGCCGGCGATATATTGGGCGTCATTGGGCCCAGCGCCTCCGGCAAATCCACGCTGGCCCGCGCCATTCTGGGAATTTGGCCGGCAGTCAGTGGCAAGGTGCGGCTCGATGGGGCTGACATCGCCAGCTGGAATCGCATGGATCTCGGCCCCCATGTCGGCTACTTGCCGCAAGACATCGAACTATTTGATGGCACCATCGCCGACAACATCTGCCGCTTTGGTGAGGCCAACCCCGACAAGATCGTCGAAGCAGCCCGCATGGCCGGCGTGCATGAAATGATTCTGCGCCAGCCTGAAGGTTACGACACCATCATTGGCGGCTCCGGCGGTGTATTGTCCGGCGGTCAGCGGCAGCGCATCGGCCTGGCACGCGCCATTTATGGTTCGCCCAAATTGCTGGTGCTGGATGAGCCCAATTCCAATCTGGACGATCAGGGTGAACGCGAACTGGTAGCTTCCATTTTGCGCATCAAATCGCAAGGCTGCACCGTCGTGATCATCAGCCATCGCACGCTGGTGTTGTCGATAGTGGACAAAGTCGTGGTATTGAAAGACGGCAGCATCTTGAGTTTCGGTCAGCGTGAACAGGTATTAAGCCAGCTGGCGCAGAACGCTGCCCAGCAGCTCGGTTCGGCTGCGTAATGGCCCTGCCCTTGCCTGGCTCACTGCCTCAAACCTATTCAAAGGAATTACACCGTGTCAGATAACTCCGAACTGCTCGTCAAAAAACACTCCAGCCCCAAAGGTGCAGCGCTTGCGCGATTTGAAAACATGCTGGTGATTTCTGAGAGTGAGCAGACTTTTGAAAGCGATTTCAAATCTGCCAAGCGCATTGGCCTGACGATAGTCTTTATTGTGTTTGGCGTATTCGGATTGTGGTCAGTGCTGGCACCCATCGAAGGCGCCGCCCATGGGGCCGGCCAGGTCACCGTCAGGTCCTTCAAAAAACCTGTGCAGCATCTGGAAGGCGGCATCATCAGGGAAGTGCGCGTACAGGATGGCGACAAGGTGCAAGCTGGCCAGATATTGGTCGTGCTGGAGGACGCGCAGGCCCGGTCACAACTGGCCTCGCTGAATACCCAGCTGAAGGCGCGACTGGCCCAGTCGGCGCGGCTGATCGCGGAGCGGGACAAACTGCCGGCCGTAAGCTACCCGCCCGAACTGCGCGCAGATGATGCCGAAGCCAACGCGGAAATGGTTTCGCAAAACCAGATTTTCAAGACTCGCAAAACCACGCTCACCGGTGAAATTGCCGTCACTCAACAACGCATCGAACAACTGCAATCCCGCATGGGCGGTCTGGAAGCCGTCCATGCGGCTAAAAGCAAACTGGCCGAGTCGTTCAAGGAAGAGCACAAGGATTACCAAAGCCTGCTGGCTGAGGGCTTTACCGACAAAAACCGCTTGCGTGAACTCGATCGCAGCTATCAATCTTTGTCTGGCGAGGCCGCGGATCTGACTGCCACTATTGCCACCACCAAGATGCAGATCGGCGAAGCCAGGATGGAAATCCTGCAGCTCGAGAACAAGACGCAAACCGAAGTCGCCGGCCAGCTATCGGATTCACAAACGGTGATCAAAGATATCCGCGACCGCATCACCGCGCTGGCCGACACCGTGCAACGCGCAGAAATTCGCTCCACTGACAATGGCGTGGTCTACAACCTGAAAGTACATGCTCCGGGCACGGTAATTCCTGGTGGTTATGTGCTTGCTGAAATTGTGCCGCAAAGTGATCAGTTGATTATCGAATCGCAGATTTCGCCCATGGACATCGACATCGTCGCAGTCGGGCAAGAAGCCAGTGTGGTGCTGTCGGCCTTCAACAGCCGCACGGTTCCCAAACTCAAAGGCAAAGTCCTGTCCATTTCTGCCGATGCAATCCCGCTGCCCAACGGCGGCAGTTACTATCAGGCCCGCCTGGAGCTGACGCCGGACTCGATCGAAGCCTTGCATGGTTTGCCGCTGGTCCCTGGCATGCCGGCTGAAGTATTCATCAAGACCAGTTCGCGCACCTTCTTGCAGCTCTTGATGAAGCCGCTGACGGATGGCATGGCCCACAGCCTGAAAGAGGATTGATCATGCCCAAACTCAAACAGCTTACCCTGGCCTGCGCACTACTGTTCAGCACGGCGCCGCTGGCCCATGCTGCAGATACCGGCACTACGCTCAAGGATTTTTTCACCTCCGCCCTTGCTTATAGTCCGTCACTGAAGGCGGCCGAAGAGCGCTGGCATGCCAGTGAGGCCCGCATCTCCTACGCCAATGGGCAGCTGTTGCCCCAATTGAATGCCGACGGTTCCACTTCCAGGATCGCCTACCAACCGCAGGACCGCGTGGTGGAACACAACAACGGCCGCAACTATTCGCTGCAATTGAGCCAGGTTCTGTTCAACTGGCAGGCTTTTGCCAACCGCCAGCAAGCTTACTTGCAAGGCAGCCAGTCGGAGGCTGAATATTACAGCCAGCTGTCTATGCTGCTGACCATAATTGCCGACAACTATCTGACCGCCTTACAGTCAGAGGACACACTCAGCTCCATGAACGCAGAGCTTGATGCCATTAACAACCAGGTCAACCAGATCCAGCGCATGTATGACCTGCAGCTGGCCAAAATCACCGATCTTTACCGCGCCAAAGCACAGGCGGCAGCGGTAGCAACCCAGCGCATTTCAGCAGAAAGTGATGTTACCGTCAGCAAGGCCTCTTTGCAGGCCAGCTCTGGCCTGGAAGCCGGCGGGCTCCGCCGCTTGCCGTTGGCGATCGAATTCGCACCCTTGCAAGGCTCTCTGCAAGAATGGCTGGACCGCGCCCGCGCCAACAACAAACAGCTGGAAGCCAGCAGCTTTGCCGTGCAAGCCGCGGACAAAGCCGTTTCCCAGCGCAAGGGCGCCTTTATGCCGAGGGTATCCCTGGTTTTGTCGCGCCAGACCTCTGATACCGGCTATCTGAACGCACCGACTCTACGTACTGACAGCAATTACGTCGGCATCAATTTCAGCATGCCCCTGTTTGCCGGCGGCTCCAACCGGGCGCTGGTCAGAGAGGCGCAAAGCCAGCGCAATGCTGCGGAAGACCAGATGCAACAGACGCGTCTGGATGTATTCGACCGGGCGCGCTCCGCCTATTACAAGGTCAAGTCTGGTGAGTCACGCATCCAAGCTGCCAAACAGCAGGCTGAGGCCATGACGCTTTCGTACAACGCGATGAAACGCGGGTTCGAAGTGGGCACGGTTACCAGTGTCGAATTACTGGATGCGCTGCGAGACCAGTTCCGCGCCCAACGCGATTTGCAACAAGTCCAATACGATTACCTGCGCTACAAACTGGTGCTGCAGCGTGAAGCCGGCACGCTCACCGCCAAAGATATGGAAGAGATCAGCGACTTGCTGAATGCGCCTGCCGCGGCCCGCTGAGCGGGCCGGCATGTGGATGGTGTTGGCAATGAGTAATTACAACAGCATCATTGCCGCGCGCTGCCTGGCCCATTCCACCAGGGTCAGTTGCAATTCCTGCTTGCTGAACCGGTAGAAGGCTTCGGCCCAGGCGACCTGCGGTGGCAGCGTCAAGGTGCGCAGCTTATTGAGTGCCTGCACCAGCTCCCAATAGTTCTTTTCACTCAACTGGCTGGGATAGGCCGCGATGGCTTGCTCCTTCACCGCCACAACATCGCTGATGTCGACCAGGCAATTGGCCGGACTCTGGCCGGTGATTTCATAAGCGATCGCCTGCGGTGCCGCCGGCCCCAGCGCCTGCAGCGCCTGCCATAGCAACAGCGCCGCATTGCGATGATCCGGATGAAACTCCTGCACCCCCGGGAAAAACACTGCTGCC
>CAINTJ010000080.1 GCA_903853385.1 uncultured Gammaproteobacteria bacterium | reverse complement strand
GAGCCGGTGGGATTCACCGTAGAGGGCATCATTGCGTTGGCGGGCGGCGTGGCGCCGGTTGCTGATAAGTGTGGCATCACAACTCAGTCAGTGTACAAGTGGAAGCGCAGGATTCCAAGCGAACACGCGCGCGTCGTGGCCATCATGGCTGGCCTGCCTCTGGCAATTGTACGTCCTGACATGGTTAAGGGTGAGTAATGGAATCCGTATTTTCGCGTTACGCGAATCAATTTGTTGAGCGCGGTATCTCTGTCATACCGATTGCTCCGAACACTAAAAAGCCCGGCTCATTCTCTAAGGCCCATGGCTGGCGTGGTATGTCCGATTGGACGCGCTTCACTGATCGCCTGCCTACTGAGCTTGAGATTGATTCATGGTCCAAGTGGCCAGATGCACAGATAGGTGTCGTGCTAGGTCACGCGTCAAAGATCATCGCACTTGATAAGGACTACGACCTGAATCCGAAGCAGGAAGAGATACTGCAGTCAATCATTCCTATGTCACCTGTTGCTAAGAAGGGCGAGAAAGGCTGGACACGATTCTATCGCTACAACGGTGAGCGCAGCTGCTCATTCGATGTACACGGCAAGCGCGTGCTAGACATCCTATCTGATGGCCGTCAGACCGTGATGCCGCCATCAGTGCATCCCAATGGCTGCACCTATGTGTATATCACGCCAGCCGCGTTAGATGACTTTGACATTGATGACCTGCCGCAGCTGCCTGATGATTTCATTCAGCAGGTGCAGAACATACTCGCGCCATTCCAGACTGAAGATGATCTGCGCGTGCAGCGTAAAGCAGTCACGCCTATTGCTGATGGCTATGCGTTGCAGACTGGCCTATCTATACAGCAGCAATACTTTGCTGAGCTGAATGCGTTCGCGCTGAATAACATGGACGCGTGGGTGCCTAAGCTGATCCCTACCGCTAAGCGCGAAGGAGAAGGCTATCGTTGTGTTGCGACATGGCGCGGTGGTAAGGGCATGAATGTCGGCATCCATCCGCAAGGGATACGCGACTGGGCTGGCCAGTATGGCATGTCGTGCATTGACCTGATGATGTACTCAAGTGGACTGTCATTCATGGAGGCTGCAGATAGCTTGGGCCGTGCGCTGAATTACTTCGACACGACGCCTGTCACGCTGACGATCAATGGCAAGGCTACGACATTAGTTGGCGCGACATCTGCAGTAGTTCATCCATGGCAAAAGCTACCGCCTGCACCTGTGCTACAGCTACCGCCGGATGAAGATGGTGAGACGCCGGTATCTGCTATCCCGACGTTTATCACTGATCCGCCGGGCATCTTGCGCGACATTTCCAACTGGATCACGGCCACGGCGCCTAAGCCACAGCCAGAGCTATCGACAGCTGCAGCGATCTCTCTTGCAGCTGCAGTGATGCAGCGCATCTATGTCAGTGACAAGAACAACTTCACCAGCCTGTACACCGTGATGGTGGCCAAATCTACTGAAGGTAAGGAGCATCCACAGGCGTGCGTCGAGCGCGCGTTGGTGAAGGCCGATATGTCTAACTTACTTGCAGGCTCAGGCTATACCAGTTCAGGCGCGGTATTCTCTGCATTGATCAAGCAGCCCAACCATCTGGCCATCATTGACGAGATCGGCAAGCTGATCAAGATGAGTCGGGCCAAGGGTAACAGTAACAGCGAGGCGGCCATTGATAAGCTCGTCGAGGCCTTCGGTAAGCTGCACAGCACGATCCGTCCGCCGATCTACTCGACCATGACACTGAGCCGCAAGCAGGCGGCAGAGATGAATAACACTGACCTGATCATCTATAACCCTGCGATCAGCGTGCTGGGCGCCACGACACCGGCTACATTCTTCGGCAACCTGACAGATGATCTTGTGAGCGATGGCTTCCTTGGCCGTCTGTTAGTGGTCGAATCAAGCCAGCCACGGCAGTTGGCCAGACTGGTACCTAGCACAGATCCGCCGGTGCGCATTATTGATTGGATGAAGGCGGTTCATTCTCCAGCACATAAGCAGGGCAGCGACCTTGCGGGATTAACTCTGTCTGAGGCGCCTGCAGTAACCACCGGCATGACATTCAAGCCTGCGTGCGAGGCGCCAATACGTGACTTTGAGATCGAGCTGAACAAGCTCAAGGACCAGTTCGAAGCAGAGCGATTGGACGTGCTATTGGGCCGCACCTTCGAGAAAGCATTACGACTGTCTATGATCGCGGCAAAGGCTCGCAGCATGTCCACGCTAGAGATCGAGGTCGAGGACGTCCTGTGGGCGATCCAATACGTGCGGCACTATGACATGGCACTGATCCGTGCCGTGCGTAAGCACAGGGTGTCTAGCCAAGTGGATGGGGATATTAAGAAGGCCGTGGAGTACATCAAGGCCAGTAAGCGCTTAGCTGCAGAGAAGGCTAATGAGAAGTTTGCGCATGTACTGTCACGCGGGATGATGCCTCATCAGGTACTGCTCCGCCGTATGCACATGAACAAGAAGCAGTTCGATGAATTGATTGACACGGCCATTACAGCCGGTGTGATCGGCAGAATGCCCGGCGAAGAGTTCCACTACGCAGGCTATGTCTACTGCAGTCTTGACGAATCTTAACAATTCTCCACTAACACATACCGACCGAACGCTGATACATTTACCACACCAACCAACGAACGAGGCAACGAACATGAAAGCAAACTTTAATAAGACACGCGTCAAGTTAGCTAATCCTTACTTTGACCGTTACTATCGGGCGGTACCTAGACAGGAACCTGTACAGAAAGTTGTACAAGTCTTGGTGCCGGTAGTGTTTGAACGATCAACAGACTCACAGGTTAAGGTGCTGCAATGAGCATCGCGCATAGCAACTTTATATATTCCTTTTGGTGCCCTGAGTGCAAGCTGGCCTTGCACCAGCACGAAGTTGATCGCGTCATCTCTGATGCCATTCCTGAATTTGTTATTTGCGGCGCGTGTAGCAAACCTGTCGAGCCGTACAAATATCAGGACGACACACAATGAGGCGCCATGTCACCATCCAGACAGAAGTATCACCTACTGGCCGTGAGTTTTACGTGGTTAAGTTTGATCGACGTAGCAAATGGCAGCGCCACTGGGCGGCTCAGTTTGATGCTAAGCATTCAACCCGAGAAGATGTCGTGGCTTGGGTTAAAAGACAGCCTAATTTTATTTTGAAGGAGATTGAAGATGACGCCCCATGATTTTGTTCCAGTGTATAAGCGACGCATGAACGATCGGCGTCGTCGTCGTGAGTTTATTGAGACCGGCATCGGTGTTGTGATGCTTGGATGTATTATTGGTTTGTTGATTATTTTAGGTGCGATGTTTTTTTAATAGGAGAGTGTGATGAGTAAATATCAAGGCGGGGTTAATGCAAATGATTTGGTCTATAGCACAACTGGCGGGCTCACTAAGATAGAGTACATGGCCACGATGATCCTAAGCGGTATCGTGTCAAATTCAGATATGCGGATGGATAGCGCACTGGCCGCTAAGTTCGCAGTTCGTTATGCACAGAACCTAATCGAGGAACTCAATGAACAAGATGAATCCACATGAGGCGGTGCTGTTGCGCGTGCCTGCGCACATCTACGCTGAGCTAAGTGAGGCCATGATCCGTGCGGGCTATGACCTGCAGGGTGATGGCAACTACAGAAAAGTAACGACGATCCCTAACTTCTTGAGGAAAGAGAAACATGATGAACGAATTTTTTGATGATCTACAAAAAGACCTGCGCAACTTCGGCGAAGGCAAAGCGCCAGCGCAGCCGGTGATGGCCAAAGAAATGCAGCTGCGTGATTACTTTGCAGGGCAGGTAATGTCTGACCTTGTCATGGACTATGGCTACGAGCCAGAGGCTCTGGATCTATTGGCATGGCGTGCGTATTGCGTTGCCGATGCATTGCTGCGCGAGCGCAATAAATGAGTGAGCCATCTGCCGAGTCGTATCCAGAACGGGCTCTGTGGGCGTCTGTTATGTTGCGTGCATTTCAAGACCTTCAGAAGCGCACTGACCCCGAAGGGATTAATCCGCAGATCCAATACGATCGTGCATTTTCGTGGATTAATAACTCGTACACTAAAAAACAAATAGACACACCCAGTCCTGAACATCCAAATAAAAAAGTGTTTGAGACGTATAAGACTGGCGATGTAGGAGGCTTTGAATGGGTCTGTGACCACTTGGATCTTTCTCCAAGTGCGCTACGTGCAAAGTCACTGACAAGGGCTGGAGTTGATCAGATAGTGCACGGGCTTAAAGTATTAAAGGCTAAGAGTGAGGAGGATGAAGTATGATTAACAAAACCTGTCCACATTGTGGTTCTAAGAAATCTTCTAAAGCTGTTATACATAAGCTTTCTCCATCCATAGTAAAGTTTGTATGCGGAACATATGTGACTGATAAAAGCGATAGCGTTAGAGGAGAAGACTGTTATGAGAGTCAAATTAAAAAATATTCAATAAGAACACTCATGCTGCTTAAGAAAATAGCTGAGATGCAAGATGTGATCTATGAATTACGTATGAGTAAGGTGAAGCGAAATGAGCGCAGATGAATATCAAGTTGGCGGTAACCACTACACGGACCTGAAGGTCCAGCCGTGGGATGTGATGCAGGCGGTGATGACCAAGGAGGAATACATCGGATTCCTCAAGGGCAACATCATCAAGTACAGCATGCGGCAGGGCCGCAAGGCGAACAGCGACGACGCGGCAAAAGCCCGGCACTACATGGAGAAGCTGGCCGAGTTGAGGGTTGTATGGGGAACCTAGACATACTCACACCACGCGGCCAAGAATCCCTACGGCAAGAGCGCAGGATGCTTGACGCTATTAAAGATGTCTGGGGCTTTCAGGTATTCGAGACTGACAAGGATAGCCCGTGCGAGGTGGACGGGTTCCTTGGCCGTGACAATATTGTGGTTGGCGTGTTCGAGAGTAAGTGTAGGAAGCTCACCATGGCTCAGCTGCACAAGTTCGATAACAGGTGGCTGGTGACCTTCGACAAGGTACTGGCAGGCCTGTCCTTCAGTCGCAAGCTGCAGGTGCCATACTACGGCCTGATCTACCTGCTAGACGATTCTGTCGGCCTGATGATCCAGATCAGTGACGCCAAGGGCTCACCGATTGTCAACATGGACGTGGCTCAGACCACGACGCAGCGGACAGTTAATGGCGGTACAATACAGCGGGCCAATGCCTATATTGATATGTCTACCGCTTATCAGTTCCCTATCCCCTCGGAGGCGCAATGACCGCTATTGGATTTATGCTGTATATCATCGGGCGCCTTGCCATAGAGGTTACCGATGACTGGCAGATTGCCATGCCATTTCAAGTCACCGGCGTCATCCTTATGACACTGGGCATCACCCAGTGGTTATGGATTCACATGCCGTAAATTACGGAATTGGACAAGAATCCGTAACAAAACGCGCGTTTCTTGTCCAAAAAGTTACCCCCTCTTTACATTTCTTAACAAAAGTTTTCGTGACTTCGGTCGGCGGTGGGCTCAATCTAGCCCTACCGAAACAACTGACCGAGGAAACGACAATGAAGACCGATCTACTAAAGCTCACAGAAGAAAACGTCGCATCGTATAACGACGTCATGGCCTCTCCTGCCATGCAGAAGATCCTTGCAGGTACATTGGCCGCAGAGAAGGCTCGTAAGGCCGCTGAAGAAGAATGGCTAGACAAGCGTCGCCAGATGGCCAAAGAAGAGTTAGATGCCGAGTTTGCCGAGGACATGCGTCGCATGGCTCGCCGTGAAGAGGCGATTGCTAATGGCTGGGGCGAGTAATTTTTAACTAACGAGGTAACGATCATGGCTCCTACATATTTCCCACAATACGTACATTCAAATCTTGAGGATGGCAAGATCCAGCTGCGGATATGTGTCGCCAGCGACACGGATCGCGAAGATAACTACGAGGTGCTGACTGAGTTCTGCAAGTCATGGAATTATGATCCTGATGAGAATTACACGTTCATCAATGTAGATTTTGATATTAAACATATCATCGACGATGCGCTGTATGCAGACCGCGAAGAGCGTCGTAAGTATAAGTTTGATGATCATGACGATATGCAGTTCTTGTTGCAGCTGCAGTCTGAGCTGATGCAGGGATTGTCATCAGTCACACAGGCAATCATTGAGTGTCATGAAGCAACTGCCTAGGCAGTGAATAGTATTGGATGTAAATAGGTGGGGTTATGGTGATGAAGAAGAGTGAGTTCGAACGGTTGTTTAGGCTGCTGTATGGCAATGAGAGGCGGCTGGTCATGAGTGCCGTGTGGCGCAGTGCTAAGCCATACCTCCCGCCCAAGCACGATGGCGTGCCTGTCCTGTGCTGGCAGACCAAGCGGGGCGTGGGCGTCGTGGTGGGGCTGGCCGATGGGCGTGGAGTGTTCGATAGAGAGGTCCAACCTGCGAAGTTAATCTTAAAGGTGTCGCAGTATCTGGCCGGTAAACAGACTTCACAGACTTCACAGAACTTCACAGAACTTCACAAGGTTTTGTGAAGTCATCGGGAGGGGGTTAAGTGATTGATATATATAGATATGTATATATATATTTATGCTAAATATACCCAACTTCACAAAAACAGACCCCCCCACCCATTTTTTGAAAATCTTGGATAAAAATACTGAGAACAGGACAAGTTGTGAAGTTGTGAAGTCTGAGCGGATTTGTTAATTAGATCATGAGGTTAGGCGTGATTCGGGGTTGTGAAGTCTTGTGAAGTCTTGTGAAGTTTGTGAAGTGGGTTGTTTTTGGTGGTGTTAAGTTTTTCTTAATGAATATTTACTGAAAGACGTGACATATGGCGGTTAGAGGCGAAGAGATTGAACAGGCAAAGTTAATAAAGTGGAGCCACCGGAAGGAGGTTAGGGAGATGATGCCTGACCTGCAGTGGCTATATCACACACCGAACGGCGGACGGCGTGACTCGTTCGCGGCGGCTCAGATGACGGCACTGGGCGTGAAGCGGGGCGTGCCTGATCTGTTGCTGCCGGTTCGGGTGACAGGCGGACATGCGGGATTGGTGATCGAGATGAAGTCAGCAGACGGTAAGCTCACGGCCGAGCAGGAGAACTGGATGGAGCACTATTCACGCGAGGGCTGGGTCACGAGCGTGTGCCGGTCCGCTGATGAGGCCCGTGTTGTGATCTGTCATTATCTTGGCTGGGATGTGGCCGAGGTGCCTGAGCTGTAAGT
>CAINTJ010000079.1 GCA_903853385.1 uncultured Gammaproteobacteria bacterium | reverse complement strand
GAACCAGACCATGAACGTCAATCACTACACCTATCGGGTCACCTGGTCGGCCGAAGACAAGGAGCATGTCGGTCTTTGCACAGAATTCCCTTCGCTCTCGTGGCTGGCCCCTTCACCTGAAAAAGCCCTCTCCGGCATCCGGCAGGTGGTTGCGGATGTGGTTGACGAGTTGACAGCCTCCGGTGAACCAGTCCCTGAAGCGCTTGCGGAAAAGAAATACAGCGGCCGGTTCATGGTTCGAATTCCCTCTTCGGTGCACCGCAGTCTTGCCACCGAGGCAGCCGAACAAGGTGTGAGCATCAACCGACTGGTATCAGCCAAGCTGGCCGTGTAATTGCGGGGCCTGGTTCCCGAGCGCTTGTACAGGTCATAGTCAGGAGCCCATAGAAAAAGGCCCCGCGAGGTGCGGGGCCGGGCATATTTACTCTGCTGTTTATTTCGATTAGTACGAAAAGCTCAATCCCGCGCCCATTGTGGATTTGACCTTGCTGCCGCCTGCAATACTGCCGCGCACTAGAGTATTGGCATTGACCCGGTAGCTTGCGCCCATGGCGATTGCACTTTGGCCGTCATGGCTACCAACACCAACTCCAATAGCAAAAGTCTTGCCATTGTCAACCATTGGAATATTGGCCATTGCCGAGACAGCAGCGATGCCGCCAGCCAAGCTCTTGCGGGTGTTTTCCAACTGACCGAAGTTCACAGCATCGCCAGGCGCTGTGCCATTCGCCACATTGCGGATTTGGCCGTTGGTCATATCCAGATCGCCGCCCACAGAGGCGTTACCGGAAGTGCTCAAGGTTGTTGTAGTGATACCACCGTTTGCTGCCAATGCACCTGTCAATGTGGTCGCACCCGTTACAGCCAAGGTGCCGCCTACCGTTGTGTTGCCGGAGGCCGCAAGGGTTGTGGTGCTGACACCACCGTTTGCTGCCAATGCACCTGTCAATGTGGTTGCACCCGTTACAGCCAAGGTACCACCTACTGAGGCATTTTTCTGCACCTGTAAGTTGCCACCATTGGTAAAGGCTGCATCAGGCGATTGCGAAACAACCAAGTCTCCCCAAAGTTCGGCAGGCCCAGTTGATGACATAACTAGTGCGTTGAGATGGGTTCCACCAGCCGAAGCGCCTATAAGGGCCATGCCACCACCATTACTTATAAAAGTAGCGCTATCAGTGGAAATATCACTAGAGTTAGAGCTAAATTGTGAGGTTGTGATTCCACCGTCAGCGGACAAAGCTCCTTTCAGAGTGGTTGCACCCGTTACAGCCAAGGTACCCCCCACCTTAGCGTCGGTCAGAGTGGTTGCACCCGTAACGACCAAGGCACCGCCCACCTTAGCGTCGTTTTTGATGTCAGCACTGTTGAGCGTTGCCACACCCTTTGTGTTTAAAGTTCCGGTTTCGATTCCACCAGTGTTTGTGATTCCATTGGTCGTCGTAACACCTGTTACCGCCAATGTACCTGGCACGAGAACAGCTGCGCTGCTTGCGCCCAACACAATCTGATTAGCGGCCGTGGTGCTTGCACCTGCACCGATGGCAACTGAACCGTCTTGAGCAGCCGATGCACCCGTACCGATTGCAATACTGTTTGTGCCGGCGGCAGTCGGGCCTGCCTGCTTTGCAGTGGCGACCGCGGAACCCAAAGCTATAGAGCCATCGCCGAACGCTTGAGGACCGTTATAAACACCATCCGCATTACCTAATGCAATCGACCCGGCGCCAAGTGATCTTACCGAACCTCCGTCAACACCACTTGTGCCCGTTGCTCCGCCCGTACCTGGGGTGCCGTTTTCACCTGTAGTGCCATTCGCACCATTAACGCCGGCGATGGATGCAGTAGTGAGCAGGCCAGAAGCACCGAAAACAGGGGCCGTAGCAGTCGATCCAGCCAAGCCATCTGTACCGGAATCACCAATTTTTCCGTCTGTGCCGTTCACACCAGCGGTGGCAGCCGTTCCAATTCCGGCGTTTCCGATGGCGATGGATGTGAGGCGCTGCGCTATCACGCTGCCGCCATTGCCACCATTGCCGCCGTTACCGCCGAAGCCTCCAGCACCACCTGCGCCGCCGGTGCCTCCTGCGCCACCGGAACCACCGGCGTTGCCCAGTGAGCAAATATCAGTTGTGGATACATTGCTGCACGCTGCAGGCGCACCAGAACCACCATTGCCACCGTTTCCGCCAAAACCGCCTGAGCCAGCTGCGCCGGCCAAGCCACCAGCACCACCCTTACCAGCTGAACCTGCGGTTCCCATGACAGTTCCAAGACCTGTGTTGGTAGTGCCAGCTAATCCATTTGTACCAGCAAGGCCTGCAATACCTGCTGCACCCTTTGCACCAGCTGGTCCCCCAGCACCGCCGTTGCCACCAGCTCCACCGTTGGCTTTTGCAGTACCGACCTCTGCAGCGGCCCCGCCCGCACCACCATCTCCACCGTAGCCCCCAGCTATGCCGCCGCCTATGCCACCTAATCCACCAACACCACCAATTCCTACGGTAGCTGAATTTGCCCCGGGAGCGCCGGGTTCCCCATTTGGTGCTGGATCCGCCCCATAGGCAGTGAGCGACATGCTGATCGCAATTGCCAGCAAGGTTATTTTAAAGTTTCTGGTTTTATTCATGAAAGCTCTCCTGGGCTAAGAAGTTAAGAAACGATGACTTGAAAATTCAACGGGTGTTGCTTTGAACGCAACTTCTAGATGCTAAAAAAGATGGCTCCCCATCGTTGTTAGTCATTAAAATGTAGACTGATGAAATAGATAAAACTAACAACTTCTAACGGAAGTAAGAGCTTTAATATGATTTGAACGATTTCAAAAAATTTAATGTCAAAGTAGTAATTGAATTCTGTTTGCGTCCATTTTTTTGAGGTAAATGCAAACATCGAAAATCGCAATTCTCTCGATGAAAGAAGCATCCATGGACATGATTTTCAGCAGCAAGAAAGCACGCAAATGCGAGTTCCTGGGACAGATGAAATTGGTCCCTTGGAAGTCGCTCGTCCCGATGATCACGTCGTTTTATCCGGCGGGTCACAAGGGGCGGCCGCTGTTTTCACCGGCAGCGATGCTGCGGACTGCCCAGTTGGATGCGTTCCGGCGCCGGCCCGATGAGGCGGCTGTTCTGAGATTTGGTGAGCCCGCCGGGTTCCCCATGGTCTGCAAAAACACAAGTTTTTCGAACAAATCATGGTCGGCGCCAATGAGTTGCTAGTTCGAAAAGTGCTAGAACCCGAGGCCGGCACGGCAGTGGCCGCAGCCATCCAGCGCCCAGCCTCGACCAAGTACTTTGATTTGTGGCCTCATGCCGCGAGAAGGAGAGCTATGTCATTGCATTTCATCCGGGCTTTGCTAGCAATGGGTGCGCTCTTGTGTATGACGGCTTGCGCGCCCAACGCCGATGCGCCACCACAGTCCCTGATCCAATCAAGTGAGTGGCGAATAGGGTCGAGCGGCCAAGACACCCTAGCTGACGTCGAAAAAGCCACTGACTGGCAACGCCTGCCTGAATGGAACACCTGGGGCTTCGGCAAAGAGCCGATCTGGGTGCGGCTGCAGCTCAAAGCCGCCAGCGCAGAATCGCACACGCCCTGGGTGGTGCGGGTGCGGCCAGCCTTTCTGGACTATGTGACGCTGTATGACCCGGCCGCTGGCCTGGTGCTGCGCAGCGGCGACGCTTTGCCGCCCGCCGGCGAAAATCTGGCGTCAATCAATTTCATGTTCCAGATTCCTCCTCTGCCCTACGAGCGAGCGGTTTACCTGCAACTGCGCACCACCAGCGCCCGCACGCTGCATGCGCAAGTGCTGCCCTATGGAGAAGATCAGCAAAAGAACCACTTGACAGATTGGGCGATGGGCTTTGTCATGGTCTCGAGCACCATTTTTGCAATCTGGGCTTTTCTTCAGTGGATCGTCTCGCGCGAGAAGGTCATCGGAGCTTTTGCCCTGAAGCAGCTGTTTGCTGCCGGTTGGGCT
>CAINTJ010000078.1 GCA_903853385.1 uncultured Gammaproteobacteria bacterium | reverse complement strand
GTAACATCAAAAGATCCATCAATTGACGAATTTCCCGTGCCAGTGATCGTTACTGAATCGCCTGTAGCTAGGCCGTGGGCCGTATCCGTAACGGTAACAGTCGTGCTTGCGGTGCAGGCAATCGTGACTTGGCGAGTGCCATTATCAGTAGAGTCAAAAGTGTGCTGTACCGTGTATACGGGAGATACAGCGCCATAACCGATTGAAACACCAAGGCCTACACCAAATGGAGGCTGCATAGAATCAATCGTTACCCAGCGAGAACTGCCGCCGGTAGTAGAAACAGTAGTAGTAGAGCGCATAAGACACCTTTTATAAGGAAAAACGGGGGCATTATAGCCCCCGTTAAAGTTACCCAATCAAAGCATGAAAATTAATTCAGCTCTAATTTACGGCCCTTTGGAGGAGTACCTGCGTGAGCGGCAAATGCAAATGGATTTGCACCAGCACGACCACCAGACTTACGAGCTTTACGACCAGCGTGAGATTTGCCAGCTTCGCCAGCAGCCTTCATGCCAGTACGACCACCGCGCTTACGCTCTTCAGCTTCGTCATTGACTTTAGACTGATAAGTGTAGCGTTGGTTCTTCTTGCCCATATCCTCAGCGGCTTCATTTACACCGCCTGTTGCGCGAGATTTGCGACCTTTCATTTCAAAAAACTCCTAAATTAAGCGGTGTAATTAGTGTTGGTAGTGCCGAACGTAAAGCCATTTACGCCCTGCATATAGCCAACAACGACTTTAGCCCCAGTACCAGTACCCGTAGCACTAGATTTGACAAAAATCTGAATGTCACTTGTCTGAGAGGCAGTGTTAACCCAAGTAGCAACTAAGCTACCCGGATTAACAGTTGTCTGACCCTGAGACATTGACACGGCAGTTGCCAATTCAGTTGCAGTAGCAGAAGTACCGATACTTAGAGTTGCAGATGCCGACCAAGCGGTAGGCACATACACCCAAATATCAGTAATGATGCTCTGTGCAGGGATAACGATAGTTGTTGCAGTGCCAGAGGTGGTTCCTGCTTGCGTAAACGCAGCAGAAACCTGACCCATTTGGCAAAAACCAACATTTTGCAGACCAACACTACCGCCAGCTTTCGCTACGGTAGTGCCATTCGTGTTGAGGATATTTCCCGCAATAACTGGCCCAGTAAAAATGGTAGACGACATGTTGAGTCTCCTTTACTAGGTTATTAAGATGGGAAGTTGCCGTAAATAGCACGCCAGTTGTAGTAGCCGAAGCTGTAACGCTCGTAGCCCTTAACCAACAGGTTATCGGTTACGAAGTCTACTTGCATATCGGTTTCAAACTTGACACGTTCCATATACGACAGACCATCAATGTTGGTCAGCATGAACCAAGCTGAAGAAGAGGTCAAGAAGTCATTGACCATATAACCTTCAGGAAGGCCGCCAGCAGTTGACAGGATGGCGTTCACATCGTTATCAGCAGTACCCGGACGCAGTTCGGTCTTCGTCAGACGAATTGCAACTGGCTCCAACTGAGGAGGAACGATCAACTTACGACCGCGAGCAAACACCTTCAGGCCAGCTTGATCTTTGAAGTTAGTACGAATGTTGATCATGCTGTTCAACAATGTGCTTTCGTTCAAGTCAGTTGTGCCATAGTTGGATACTACGCTGCCATCGATTGGGTGAGATGCTGACACTAGAGCTACGCCGTCACCGCCTACAGCGTTGTTGTAGGTAGTAGCAGTGTTAAGGATGTTAGCACCGTAAATTTCCTTAGTCTGTTGGAAAGATTCGATCAGACCGAGGTTCGATGGGTGGAACTGAGTTTTGTACAGGTTATCGTCAATCGCCTTGCGGGTGATTGCATAGCCAAGACCAATTTCATTGTGTTCTTGGTTATAAATGAAACGCTCGCCTGCACTGTTGTCAAACGTAGTTTGACCACCTTCAGTCTTCAGGTTAGCAAGACCCAAGTAACGCATTTCTGCAGTACGTTCAAGAGCAAGCTTTGAATCATGCTTCGTGAAGATCTTGTCGTATTGAGATGGGATCATCTCATACTTGCCTTCTACACCACGGAGGCCGGGTAATAGGAGGTCTTTAATCGCACTTAAATTGACAGCCATTTTAGTATGCTCCTATTAGACTGGTGCTGACACACCCGCATTAGAGCGAGTCTGGATGTTGTTGAAGGCTACGACAACATAGTTATATGCTGAAGCAGAATCCGTTCCGTTTGAACCGGGAGGAGGAGCGCCGTTAGGCACTGCTACGCCAGTAGTCGTCAGCAAGCTAACGATACGGAAAGGAAGGGTTGCGGTTGTTGCAGCGCCAGAAACAGACATACCAGAAATACCCGTTGAGGTATTGCCAGAGGTCGTCAGGTCGATGTTGACGTTATTGCCAACCATTGCAGCGGTGATTGGGCCAGAAGCGGCTTGAACCTTGAATTGAGCATTTGGATCGTTGACAACATAAGCTTCAACGTCACCAGTGGCATCAGAACCGGGCCAGTAGTTGCTCCACACAACGCGCTTTTGAGCGGTTGAGAGGTATTTGCAACCCACGAACACGCCAGCCAAAGTAGCTGGAGAAGTCCAAGTGGTCGTAGCTTGTTTGATGTAGCCAGTAGAAGTACCAATTACAGGAACAACGGCATCGCCAAAGAAAATGGCAGTGCTGTTATTGGAAGCAATCTTCATCGAGACTTGTTCGTAAGTTGGTACAGAACCCGTACCGTTGTACTGAACAAATCCGAAAGGCGCGAGTGTATTCGCCATGACGGAAAACTCCTATTACGGAAGTCGTCATCGCGCGCCGGGGCGACTAAGACCAGATTTTTGTTTAAATACCTCTCGCCGAGAGAGGAGTTAAGTGAAGGTTATTCTTATTATTATTTGATTGTCAAGCATTTTCATAAAAAAGGCGGCCCGAAGGCCGCTAACAGGAGAATTTTATTCAAATTATCCTTAATCTTTAGGGATTGGCATCGCTTCGTAAGATTTTTTAACCTTAACTAACGAGGAATCCTTGTTATTTCGTTCAAACTGACCATCTGGAGCGCCAGCTAATTGCGCTTCTTTCTGGCGAACCTGATTTCGTGCTTTACGAAGTTCAAAATTACGCGCTTCTTCAGTAATCTCTAATGGACGCTCCATCAGGATCATACCTTTGCGCTCAATAGTAGCTCCTTTCCAGCCTACAGGCATGTAGGACGGATGGCGATATGCCGGAACTGGTTCCCAGCCCTTTTGAGCTAATTGAACTTGATATGCAGGATCTTCTTGACCCAAAAGAGTCTTTCTCTTCCATTCGTATGTCCAGCCAGATGGAATATCTGCCGAAGGGATAAAGAAATCATCCGGAGCTTCGTCCATACTGCCCAAATGATCACGCAATTCAGCCGCACGGCGTGCAGCACGAACTCTTGGATCTTCTTCACGCATGATTGGCCTCATTTCTGGTCGTTCTGAAATGTCCTCTCGCATCGTTGAACGAGAAATTTCAGAAATAGAAGGGATATCTTGCTCATGAGCAGCCTGTTCAGCCTTTTTGGCTTCACGGGCAGCCTTTGCAAGCTTTCCAGATGGGCGACCGCGCTTCTTGGCAGGTTCTGCATCAGCAATTTGTGTTGTATCTGTAGTTTCCATAAGTCACCTTTAGTTAAGTTTGCCTTCTTTTTGAAGGGCTAGTTTATTACGCGCATATTCTTGATCGGTCATCCCCATCATTGATGCGATTTCTCTTTCCTGTGATGTCAATCTAACGACATTAGGACGAGTTCCAGTGCCAGTACCTGATCTACTGACCGGCGCAGCAGGAGGAGAGCGATGTTGAGTTGGCTTTGATGCCGAAGACATCGGACTATCGCCTGCATCAGAGCCGTTGATGCCTAGAATGCTCTCTACGCGAGAGAAATATTCATCGGTATCTGGCCTAATATCATCTGCAGTGACCAAGTTATGCGCTGCAATCATCTTCTGATACAGCCGTGAGTTCTTCGCATAGTCAGGATTGCGGCGAATCCACTCTGCGGAGCGTGGAGTAAGTGCAGCGGCCAGTCTTTCTACTGGATCTGATGCATACTCAGGCTCTGGTGCTTTTTGTTTGGGTTGATTTTCAAGCGCTGTCTTACCCTGTTCAAGCTGCAATAGCTTTGCAGAGTTAGATGACATCGATTCCTGTAGCTCTGCAGCACGATCATAGTCGCCCATAGACATTGCTTCAGCATATTGAAACTTCAGAGTCTGTGAATTGTTGTGCAAAGTATCAATTGCATTCTTAACAAGCTGCAGATTAACGTCCTGCACCTCATTAGATGCCTGATAGGCGCGCTGAGAAGCATCCTGAGCGCGTTTCTCTGCATTAAGACGAGCTAGTCGCTCTTCTTCAAGACGCTTCTTAAGCGCCTCTAGACCCTCTTCAGGTTCAATTTCTTTTGCTTTGGGTTGAGTTTTTACTTCATCCTCAACCTTTAAGACTTCAATATCGTCTTTTTCGTTCTTTGGCGCAT
>CAINTJ010000077.1 GCA_903853385.1 uncultured Gammaproteobacteria bacterium | reverse complement strand
TTACGACAGCTACAAGAATGTTGATCCATCACTATGGGGTATCACCCAGATCAGGAAAAAAGGCTTGCGGGATCTTGGCGGTTCACTGGCACCTGAAGCAGCCCATCACATCTCGGTTGGGGCAGACACGCTCGGCTTGCGCCTGGACAAGTCCTGCGAAAACGCACAAGCCATAGCTGATTTCTGCAACAAACATCCCAAAGTGAGCAAAGTCTACTATCCAGGACTGCCACAGCATCCCCAGTATGACCGAGTGAAAAAATTATTTCATAAAAGCGGCTCCCTGCTGAGTATCGAACTGGTTGATAGCGTCGATTGCTTTGACTTCCTCAACGCTCTTGATTTGGTAGTGACATCCAGCAGTCTCGGCGACACCCGCACGCTTGGAATTCCGGTCGCACACACAATTTACTGGGAAATGGGCGCCCAGCGTCGGGCATCGATGGGGATAGCTGATTCGATGATCAGATTATCGATAGGCATTGAGGACAAGGATGATTTGCTGGCCGATTTCACGCAGGCACTGGGCTGATGCCGGCAAGGATGGGCAGATGTTGAAGCTTTGCCGGCTGGATGACCTGGTTGTTGGCAAAGCGCGACTGCTCAATGCTGGCCATAATCATCTGATCCTGGTGCGCAGCCAGGCCAACGCTGTACAGGCCTACCTGAACCGCTGTCCCCACCTGAAAATTCCGCTGGCATTGCAGGACAGCCAATTGATGAGTCCTGACGGTAGCGCCATTCAATGCGCCACCCATGGCGCACTTTTTGTTCCTGAAAGCGGCTTTTGTATTAGCGGCCCCTGCAAGGGTGAACAACTATGGTCCTTCACCTGTCTCGTCGAGAATGCCAGCGTCTATCTGGATGAAACTGAATTACCCAATCTGCCCACCGAAAATTGAGCATCTCAATGCAGATTTTGCACCTGCTCAACAGGGGCAAATCAGGTGCCGTTGTTATGGCACAGCAAGGTGGAATCTGGTAGCGTGCGCCCTTTCCAAAAACAGGGTTCAGCTCTGTAAGGGCTGAAGTGTTACCTGGCGTTAGCGACACCACGTCATAATTACAGCAGGGTACCCAAGATGGCCAAAACAAAAAGCGCTAAAAAATCTTCGGCAGGAAAATCCGGCAGCAACTCCAAAACCAAAGTGGCACCGAAAAAGCCGTTAAAAACACCTGTTAAATCTGTCAAAAAGAGCAAACCCGCCAGCTCGGGCAAACCCAAAGCAGCCAGTGGCAAAAAGGCGCCAGTAAAATCCAAAGCCAAGCCGGTTGTAACCAAAAAGGTTATTGCCAAAAAGGTTATTGCCAAAAAAGTGGTAAACAAACCGGCTGCCAAAAAGGTGGTTATCAAACCAGCTGCCAAAAAAATTGTTAAACCAGTCAAAAAGCCGGCAGCACCCATAGCGAAAACCGGCGCGAACAAAGCCAAACCACTTACCACGATCGCTGCGAAACCCGTTCCCAAGCAGAATCCTGTTGCAGTAAAAACCGGCACGAATTTGGCATCAGTCTCCAAAGTCACTCCAGCAATTCAGAAACCGAAACCGAGTAAAACCATCCCTATTATGAGCAGTAAAGAAACAGCAACACCGATTGCCAAACCGGCAACACCCAAAACTTCTACCCAGTCTGCCGCCAGCAAGAATCCGAATGCAGGTTCGGGCATGGCTTCTCCGCTACAAGCTGCCAACAAGGGTTTTGTGCCCTATGTGATGCAGAAAGGCGAGGAGTACATGAATGACAAGCAGAAAGATCATTTCCGCAAAATACTGCTGAACTGGCGCGATGAGCTGATGCAGGAAGTTGATCGCACCGTACACCATATGCAGGACGAAGCGGCCAACCCACCCGACCCGGCCGATCGGGCCACTTTGGAAGAAGAATTCAGCCTTGAGTTGCGAACTCGCGACCGTGAACGCCGCCTTATCAAGAAAATCGACAGCACCATCGAACTGATAGCCAATGATGATTATGGCTATTGCGATTCCTGTGGTGTCGAAATAGGCATTCGTCGTCTGGAAGCCCGCCCGACTGCCAGCAAATGCATCGACTGCAAAACCCTTGATGAAATCAAGGAAAAACAGATTGGCAGCGCCTGATCAGTTCCTTGCCGACACTGTAATAACCCAGCCTGCTTGCCGGGGGCGCTTCGCCCCCTCGCCCACCGGTCCTCTCCACCTGGGATCGGTGGTGGCAGCACTGGCCAGCTTTCTTGATGCCCGCAAAGCTGGCGGTACCTGGCTGGTACGCATGGAAGATCTGGACCCTCCCCGCGAAGTAGCAGGCGCCGCCAGCGCCATCCTCCACACACTGGAAAGACTCGGCTTGTGCTGGGATGAAACTGTGGTTTACCAGAGCCATCGCCATGAAGCTTATCGCGAAGCTTTGGACAAACTGGAAAAAAACGGCCTGCTTTATCAATGCCGCTGCTCACGGCTGCAGCTGGCACAGCAGGCGATTTACCCGGGCACGTGCCGCAAGCACTTGCCAAATCCGGAGCAGGATTCAGCAATACGATGCCTGGTGCCTGCCACTACCTTTGCTTTTACAGACCGATTACAAGGCTACTGTCAGCAACAACTGGCAGCAGAAGTCGGCGATTTCATCGTGCGTCGAAAAGATCGCCGTTTTGCCTATCAACTGGCCGTTGTGGTAGATGATGGCTGGCAGGCAATTACCGATGTGGTGCGTGGTTGCGATTTGCTGGATTCAACACCCCGACAACTCTATCTGCAGCAGCAACTGGGCTTGCCCGAGCCGCGTTACATGCACATCCCGGTGATCATCAATAGCGAAGGCCAGAAACTTGGCAAGCAACAGTTTGCCAGACCTATAGATGCAGCTCACGCCTCCGCGGTGTTGTGGACTTCACTCAACCATTTGCTACAAGCGCCTGACCTGCAGCTTCAGCAAGAGCATCCGTCGATAATACTGGAATGGGCTGTCCAACACTGGCAACCTGAGAAATTGAAGGGATCAAGACAAATCAGGGAACAGTTGTAACTGAAGGCAGCCCTATGGCGCAGTCCAAATTACTTGCCATCCTGATACTGATAGTGCTGACAGCGATACAGGCGTTTGCACCGTTCAAGCATTGGTACAGCCCCTACCTGGCCGCCGGACTGATCATCCTGCTTACCGCAGTCCTGCAAAAAACGGGATCAAATGATGACCATTGATGCAAGCTCTGTATTGTTGGCTGCCAGCTGTTATTTGCTGTTGTTTTTTGGCATGGCACTCATCACCGAGCGGGGACTGCTGCCGACCCGCTTGCTGCAGCATCCAGGCTTTTATGTACTATCCCTGGGCATCGTTGTCAGTTCCTGGTCGTTCTATTCGGTTTACCTTACTGCCGCCACCCGCGGGCTGGGCTACAACGCCTACTACATCGGAATTGCTGGCGCTTTCATTTTTTCACCACTGTTGTTGAAGCCCATGTTGCGCATTACCCACCGCTTCCAACTGGCATCGCTGGCAGATTTGTTCGCATTCCGTTTCCGCAGTGCCTGGTCTGGCACTTTGACAACTCTGCTGTTGTTATTGTGCGCTTTTCCCCTGATGGCGCTGCAAACCCTGGCAATCGCCCATAGCACCGCCGTGCTGGCACCTTCACTCGACGAACATTGGGTTGCGCTGGCCTTCAACCTGGTCATGCTGGGTTTTGCCTTGAGATTTGGCATCACTGATATCGCCGGCAGGGAGCCCAACAACAGCCTGGTCGCCAGCCTGGCCTTCGAAGGGTTATTCAAACTACTGGTTTTGCTACTGATCTGTGGCTTTGCAATATACGGCGTATTTCACGGTTCTGATTCAATGCAGGCATGGCTTGAAAAACAGCCACCTGCAATCAATCGCCTGCAGATTGAATTTCTGAACAACTCAACCAACATGCTTAGCTTGCTGTTCTTTACCGCGGCAATTGCACTTCCGCATATCTTCCACATGATTTTTCCTGAAAACAGGAATCCTCTCAATTTGCGGACTGCCAGCTGGGGAGTGCCTTTGTATGTGTTGCTGGCAAGCCTGCCGGTGATGCCGGTGTTGTGGGCCTATAACTTTCTCGGGCAGCAAGAAAATCTTCAGTTCGCACCATTAATGATCGCAATCATCACCAGGTCGCCCACCATCGCGTTAATTTATTTCCTGGGCGGTCTCGCGGCCGCGACCGGCCTTACGGTTGTGCTGGTCCTGTCTGTGGCCAACATGTGCATGAACCATATCCTGCTGCGCACCAGCAAACCTCCGGCCGACAAAGAACTCTATTCATGG
>CAINTJ010000076.1 GCA_903853385.1 uncultured Gammaproteobacteria bacterium | reverse complement strand
GCAGTGGTTGCACAAACAACTCGACAGCAACGAAAGTGCAGATTCGCACTGGCAGATTTTTTCGCAACGATTGTGCCCGGTGATGGTTGATGTCCAGCTCAACGATGAGCGCTGGCAACAGCTTGCCGACTTGCTGAATGCGCAGACAACCCACGAACGTATTTTCTTTCTGGCGATGCCGCCTTCCTTGTTTCATGATACTTGCATCAATCTGGCCGCGCGCCAGCTGATCACCCCCAATGCCAGAGTGGTGCTGGAAAAACCGCTGGGCCATGATCGTGCCAGTGCACTCGACATCAACCAGGTGGTAGCCAGCTTCTTTCCGGAACAACAGATCTTTCGTATCGACCACTACCTCGGCAAGGAAACTGTCCAGAATCTGATCGCCCTGCGTTTTGCCAATGAACTGTTCGAACCGCTGTGGAACGGCCAGCATATTGATCACATCCAGATCAGCATTTCCGAACAAGTGGGGCTGGAAGGCCGCAAGGTGTTCTATGACCAGACCGGCGCCATGCGCGACATGGTGCAGAATCATTTGTTGCAATTGTTGTGTCTGGTAGCGATGGAGCCACCCCACAAACTGCAAGCAGACATGATTCGCACCGAAAAACTGAAGGTGCTGCAGGCGCTGCGGCCGATCAACGGCCATGACATCCCGCGTAATACCGTGCGTGGCCAGTATGCGCGCGGCATCATGGCTGGCCAGGAGGTGCCTTCTTACCTCGATGATCTTGGTCACGACAGCGATACCGAAACCTTTGTGGCAATCAAGGCCCACATCGACAATTGGCGCTGGAGCGGGGTGCCGTTCTATCTGCGCACCGGCAAGCGCATGCGCCAACGTTGTGCCGAGATCGTCATCCAGTTCAAGGCACTGAGCCATAATGTATTTGATAATACTGTCGGCATGTTGCAACCGAACCGTCTGGTGATACGGCTGCAGCCTGATGAAGGCATCCAGCTGGTGATGATGGCCAAGAAAATGAACCAGGTGGAAATGCAGCTGCAGCAAGTTGCACTCAACCTCAATTTCCATGACACCTTCGCCAACTTCAGCAGTGATGCTTACCAGCGTTTGATGCTCAACGTGATCAATGATGATCTCAGTCTGTTTGCCCACGTGGATGAATCACTGCTGGCCTGGAGCTGGGTAGACCCGATTATGGCCTCCTGGCGACGTAATGAACCACCCATGCACAGTTATGAAGCCGGTGCGTGGGGGCCGGATGCTGCGGCTGCGTTGCTGCACAAGGATAGCCGCGCCTGGCACAACAACGGCTTCAACAGCAATATCCGTAATTTGATGAAGCCCGCAGGTGCCTGATGGGAGTGCTCACCGAACATCGCTACGCTTCCGCAACAGCACTGCAGGATGGGCTGTACCAGTGGAGTCTGGCTACATTGCAACGTGCGTTGGCCGGGCACGACTGCGTGAGTGTGTTACTGTCCGGTGGCCGTACACCGCTGCCTTACTATGCCAGATTGGCGCAAGCACCACTGCCGTGGTCCCGCTTGCAATTGGCATTGGTGGACGAACGCTGGCTGGCCGCGGACACGGAACTCAGCAATGAACATGCGATCCGCACTGCGCTTAGCGCTAATCCGCAAGCCCAGCAGCAATTAATCGCAATGAAAACTGCTGACAGCAGTGCTGCCGCCGGCGTGGAAAGCTGCAATGCCAACTATGCCGGCTTGCCCTGGCCACCTGCACTGACGGTGCTGGGCATGGGTGCTGACGGCCATACCGCCTCGCTGTTTCCCGGTGCCACAGGTCTTGAGCATGCGTTGGCAGCAACCACCTATTGCGCGGCGATTGCGGCGCTGGCTTCTTCCGTCACTGGACCCTGCACGGAGCGGATGACGCTGACCCTGTGGGCCTTGTTGCAGAGTCAGCATATCGCCTTGCTGTTCACCGGAGACGAAAAATGGCGTATTTATCAGGCTGCACAAGTACGCGAAGACCCCTTGTTGCCGGTGAGCCTGTTGTTACAGCGGGCTGCGGTGCTGGACGTATTCTGGTGTCCTTGATGCGCCGGTCAGTAGACAATAGCAACATCAGTGAAACTGAAAGAGTAAAGTCGCGATGAATCCGATTGTCGAACAAGTCACTGCAACCATTGTCGAACGCAGCAAGACCACCCGCACAAGCTATCTTGCCAAAATTGCTGCTGCACGCGAGCAAGGCCGGCAGCGTGGCCATCTGGCCTGCGGCAACCTCGCCCATGCAGTAGCCAGCTGTACTCATGCCGACAAGCAAGCGTTGGCAAATACTGAGCAAGCCAACATAGCAATCGTCACGGCCTACAACGACATGCTGTCTGCGCATCAGCCCTATCGTGATTATCCTGACATCCTGAAAACGGAAATTGCAGCAGCCGGCGCAGTAGCACAAGTTGCAGGCGGCGTACCGGCGATGTGTGATGGTGTCACGCAAGGGCAGCTGGGCATGGAACTATCGTTGTGGAGCCGCGATGTCATTGCACTGGGCACTGCCATTGCGCTCAGCCACAACATGTTCGATGGCATGTTATTGCTCGGCATTTGCGACAAAATTGTACCGGGGCTGTTGATTGGCGCACTCAGTTTTGGCCACTTGCCAGCCCTGTTTGTGCCGGCCGGGCCGATGCCATCCGGCATTAGCAACCAGCAAAAGCAGAAAGTGCGTCAGCTTTATGCCGAGGGCAAGGCCGGGCGTCCGGAATTACTGCAATCGGAAATGGCCTCGTATCACAGTCCTGGCACTTGTACCTTTTACGGCACCGCCAACAGCAACCAGTTGCTGCTGGAATTGATGGGACTGCAATTGCCAGGCAGTTCGTTTGTCAATCCGGGCACCGAGCTGCGTACCGCCTTGACGCGCGCTGCGGCACGTCAAATTGTGCAGTTGGCCAATCAAAGCCAGGATGCACGTCCGCTGGGACTGGTAGTCAACGAAAAAGCCATCGTTAATGCGATCGTCGGTCTGCTGGCAACCGGTGGGTCCACCAACCACACCATTCATCTGGTGGCCATTGCGCGTGCCGCCGGCATTTTGATCAACTGGACCGATCTGGATATGCTGTCCAAAGTCACACCACAGCTGGCCAGAATCTACCCGAATGGTGAGGCCGATGTGAATCAATTCAATGCGGCCGGCGGCATGGCAGTGCTGACGCAGGCCTTGCTGCAAGCCGGCTTGATCCATGCCGATGTGCTGACCAGTGCCGGTCAGCAAGGCATGCAGCAATTTACGCAAGAGCCCAAACTGGCCGGCACACATCTGGTGTGGGAGCCGGCAGCTGCGGGATCCCGCGATGATACGGTATTGCGCGATTGCAATTCCGCGTTCGCCGCCAGTGGCGGACTGCATCTGGTGACCGGCAATCTTGGTCGCGGCATCATCAAACTCAGTGCCGTAAAAGCCGAGCATCGCGTGATTGACGCACCGGCACTGGTATTTGCCGAGCAGCAGGAACTTATCAATGCTTTCCAGGCCGGGGCACTCAATCACGATTTCATTGCGGTGTTGCGCTATCAGGGCCCGCGAGCCAACGGCATGCCGGAACTGCATCAGCTGACGCCAATACTCGGAGTATTGCTGGATCGCGGCTTCAAAGTGGCATTGGTCACCGATGGCCGCATGTCAGGTGCTTCCGGCAAGGTCCCGGCCGTGTTGCATCTGTCACCGGAAGCCATTGGCGGTGGCCCACTGGCCTATGTACATAATGGCGACCGCATAAAACTGGATGCCGAAGCCGGTACGCTCGAATTATTGGTAGACACTGCCGTGTTGTCGTCACGCATTGCAGCAAGCACAGCACCGGCATCGCATGCCAGTGGCTGTGGCCGTGAAATGTTCGCCGGCTTCCGCCAGCGTGCCGGCACGGCCGAGCAGGGTGCATGTACACTTTTTGAATAAGTTGTGGAGTATCTTTAATGCTGAAAGTCGAAGACATCATCGCCCGCTCACCAGTGATCCCCGTCATTACCATTGAAAAAATCGACGACTGTCTGCCGCTGGCGACAGCCTTGGTGAACGGCGGCCTGACGGTGCTTGAACTCACTCTGCGTACACCGGTTGCACTCGATGCCATACGCTTGCTGCGCAAGAAATTCCCCACCGCCATCGTGGGCGCCGGTACCGTAATGGATGCTACGCAGTTACAGCAAGCCATTGATGCAGGCGCCCAGTTCATCGTGAGTCCCGGCACTACCGATTCCCTGGTGCGAGCCGTAGCCGCGTGCGGGCTGGCATATTTGCCGGGGGCTGCCACTCCCAGTGAAATGATGCGGCTGGCCGAGCATGGCTTTACCGTGCAGAAATTTTTCCCGGCTGAAGCCGCCGGTGGTGTCGATATGCTGCGCTCGTTGGCAGCGCCGCTGTCCAAAATCCGCTTTTGCCCCACCGGCGGGCTCACTCCCGATAATGCCATGCATTATCTGAGCTTGCCGAATGTGGCTTGCATTGGCGGTTCCTGGATGGTCAGCAAGAAACTGGTTGATGGACATCAATGGAATGAAATTGAACGCCTCGCCCATCTGGCAGCAGCATTGCCGCGCAGTCACTGATTGGCGCACAATCTGGCCAATTAAGTTCCTTAGTGCGGGCAGGCGGCAAAACCATGAATCCAGCAGTACACATTGTCGCCGACATCGGCGGCACCAATGCACGCTTTACTACTGTTGATTTGACCCAACAACCTGCTGCCGCGGGACTTTCACGACAGCAGAAATACCGCTGCGCTGACTTTAAGGACATCGAGCAGCTGTGCCGTGCCTACTTGCAGACACTGCCATCCCACACTGATGTGCTGGAATTCTGTATCTGTGTTGCAGGTGCAGTCGAAGAAG
>CAINTJ010000075.1 GCA_903853385.1 uncultured Gammaproteobacteria bacterium | reverse complement strand
GCGAACGCCACCGCCCCCACCCAGAATTCCGAATGGGACAGCTCCCAGGTCAGCCAGCTGACGGCGAGGCGCTGCATCCAGAAGCCCAGTAACGACAGACAATTGCCACTGGTATAGATAGCGTAGTTACGGTTGCGAAAGGCGGCTCTAAGGGCTGTGAAGGCCAAGGACCCCTCAGGGCACGATGCTGTTGATGGTAAGACTAAGCGGACCGCTCTGATCCTTCAGCACGATCGGCGCTGACAACGTTTCCAGATCACCGCTTTTGCCAACCGCAGAGCCGGAACGGGACAAACGCGCACCCACTACCAGCTGTGGTGCTGATTCCAGCTGCATGCCGGTCATCGACATGGAATTGTCGAGCGTAAGGGTGAACGGGAAGCTGGGCACTGCCAGATTCTGCGCCACTATTGGCATCGGCATGGCAGGATTTCTGGCGTAGACAAACAAGCGCATGTCCGGGCTGACTTTGCCGGCGAGTTCAGGCGTGATGTCAATCACGACTGACAGCCGTGCACCTTGCGCAGCTGCTTTCTGGTCTTCCGGCAAATTGGACTCTATCGAGGCAATACGTTGTCGCAGGTTTTGGGCATCGGCGCTGCCCGGCTGCAAATCCGACAATTGACGCCGCCAGTATTTGAGCGCAGCAACAAAATCACGCTTGAAATAAGCCTGCACTGCATAGATGCCCATCACGGATTGTTCATTCGGATTAAGCGTAAGTGCTTCATCCATTGCAGCCTGGGTTTGCGGGGTAATGGTAAGTACAAGTCCGTCAGCCAATGCATTGCTGGCATTGGCCAAAACGCTGCCGTTGGTCTCCAGGAATTGTGCTTGTGACAGCTGCCCCAATACGGTGGCGCGATCCGGACTTGGTTTCATGTTGTCCAGCATGTGCTGGAACGCAGCAACGGCTTCCGCATGCCGATCAAGACCGAGATAGAGCGTGCCCAGCATGTAACCGTTTTGCAGGTCGTTCGGCCGGCGTTGCATGCGTTCTGACAGAAAGTCCGCCAGCTTTGCAAGCGCAACTGCCTGGCTGTCCTTGTCCGGGGCATCACCGACCGCCTTCATCAGCACCGGCAGCTGCAAATCCTGCGCTGAACCTTTGTAGTGGTACAACAACGCAGCTGCCAGCGGCATCAACAGGGCCAGCACCAGCGGCACCCACATCAGTGCGGCAACACGCCGCGGTGCTACCGCTTGCAGTGACTGCAAACCCTGCATGTCCGACAGGAACGCGCGCTGCAGTTCGGAGACAAGGCGCTGGTAATCCTCGGCTGCAATGGTGCCTTCGAGCATTTCCTGCTCCAGTTCTTTCTGGCGCTCGGCAAAAATTTCGCGATTCTTCTCTTCACGAACGTGCATCAGTTGCGCAGATGCGCGGGCACGCAAACGCCACAACGGTACCAGCACAAACATCATCGCCACTACAGTCAGCAGCGCTAGCGGAATCCAGTATTGACTCATCGGTTTAACCTTGTTGATCCTGCTGCAGCAAGCGCTGCAATTGTTCTTGTTCGTGTTTGCTCAACTGTTCCGGCTCGGCCGCTTGCTGGCGTGAAGCTGCCAGCATGCGCCGCAACACAAAGAAGCCCAGCAGCAGCAAGAGCGGCGGCGTGAACCACAGCAGAGAAGTGGCCCAGTGAAGAGGTGGTTTATAGAGGATGAACTCACCGTAACGTGCAGTCAGAAATTCCAGAATCTGGGCATCGCTTTTACCGGCCAGTATCTGCTTGTGGATTTCGGCACGCAGGTCAGCAGCAATCGGCGCATCCGAGCCGGCCAGATTGGCATTCAGACACATCGGGCACCGCAATTCGGCTATCAGCGCCTTGTAGCGCTGCAGTTGCTGCGCATCGTTGAAATTGACTTCTTCAATGGCGGCAACCGCCGGCAACAACCAGCTCAATGCCATCAGGAGCACACAGATTTTTCGCAACATGTGATTACCTCAGTTGCGCCAGCAAAGGAACGAATTTTTCTTCCCACACCCGGTTGTCGATGGCGCCGATATGCTTGTAGCGAATGGTCCCGGCTGCATCTATCAGGAAAGTTTCAGGGGCCCCCGCCACTCCCAGATCAATACCCAGAGTGCCATCCAGATCAGACAGGCTGATCTTGAACGGATTGCCGCGTTCCTGCAGAAAATCGCGGGCAGCCTGTGCATCATCCTTGTAATTGATGCCCACGAAAGTCACATCCTTTTCCCGCTCACTGATCTCCACCAGATAAGGATGCTCGGCATGGCAAGGCGGGCACCAGGTAGCCCATACATTGACCAGAAAGATGCCGCCTTTCAATTGCTCATTACTGACAGTAGCACTGTCCTTGAACAGATTGGGACGGGTGAAAACCGGCATGGGACGACTGATCAAGGCCGATGGCACCTTGCTGGGATCGTGAAAAAGCCCGTAGAGCAACAGTCCTAACATCACGGCAAAAAATGCGGCTGGAATAAAAAGTTTGGCGCGATTACTCATGAATTGACTACCTTGGCCATCACCGCGTCAGGTGCAGTCGCTGATGGAGCTTCTGTCGTCTGTGCCAGCAATACAGGTCGGTAGCGATAGCGGCGGTCCAGCAAGGCCAGCACACCGCCGGCGGCCATCAGAAACGCCCCGAGCCAGATCCAGAACACAAAGGGTTTGACATGCAGGCGCACTACCCACGCATCATCGCCGCGCGGATCGCCCAGCGCAGTAAACAGATCGCGGAAAAAGCCGGTGTCGATGGCCGCTTCGGTTTGCACATCACCGCGCGCATGGTATTTGCGTTTCTCGGGATTCATCACGCGATAGGCTTTGCCATTCTTGCTGACATTGATGGTGGCCGATTGGGCGTCGTAATTTGGGCCCTTGCGCTCAACCACGCCGCCAAATTCAAAACTGTAGTCACCGATGCTGACGCTGTCGCCCGGCTTCATTCTTACATCCTGCTCAATGCTGTAATGACTAGTCAGACACACTCCAGTAATCAACACTGCTACACCGAAATGCGCCAACTGCATGCCGTAATAGCTACGACCCAGCCCGAGCAAACCGGCCAGCCGCGAGTCCTTGTTGGCGGTCTTGTCAAGGATGTCCTTGAGGACGCCGAACACAATCCACAATACCAGGCCCACCGCTAGCATGATGGCCGGATTGATGGAACTGGTAACCAGCAGCGGCAGTCCAATGCCGAGCACCACACTGGCAAGCAGCACCAGCTTGAGATTTTGCTTCAGATGCTCGAGCGAGGTTTTTTTCCAGCGCGAAAATGTTGCCACGCCCAGGAAGAAGGCCAGCAGCGCCATCAGCGGAATGAAGATGGTGTTGTAATACGGCGGCCCCACCGACATGCGGTTGGCTTCGCCATAAATGGCCTCATGGATCAACGGGAACAAGGTGCCCAGCAAGATCATCGCGGTGGCCACCACCAGCAGGATGTTGTTGATCAGCAGAAACACTTCGCGCGAATTGGCGGCATAACTGGCACTGCCCTTCACCACCGGTGCCCGTATCGCATACAGACACAGCGAAGCCCCGATGATCACCAGCAGCAAGGCCAGCAGCACCATGCCGCGCTCGGGATCGGTGGCAAACGCGTGCACGGAAGTGATGACGCCGGATCGCACAATAAAGGCGCCGAGCATGCTCAGCGAAAAGGCCGAGATCGCCAGCAACACGGTCCAGCTTTTGAACACGCCGCGTTTTTCAGTGACTGCCAGCGAATGAATCAGCGCAGTGCCCACCAGCCACGGCATGAAGCTGACGTTTTCGACCGGATCCCAGAACCACCAGCCGCCCCAGCCCAGTTCATAGTAGGACCACCACGAACCCAGCGTGATGCCAACGGTAAGAAAGGCCCAGGCCGCGTTGGTCCACGGCCGCGTCCAGCGCGCCCAGGCGGCATCGAGACGTCCCGTCAACAGGGCTGCAATTGCAAACGCAAACGCCACGGAAAAACCGACATAGCCCATGTAGAGGAACGGCGGATGCACCGTCAGCCCGAAATCCTGCAACAAGGGATTGAGATCCGTACCTTCGGTCGGTGTGTTGAGCAGCATGCGATCAAACGGATTGGAGGTAAAAATCATGAAGGCCAGAAAACCTGCCGTGATCATCGCCATTACCGACAGTACGCGCGCCACAATGTCGAGCGGCAGTTTGCTGCTCAGCAAACTCACCGCATAACCCCAGCTCGCCAGGATCAACACCCACAGCAGCAGGGAGCCTTCATGCGCACCCCACACCGCAGCAAACTTGTAATACACCGGCAGCTCGGTATTGGAATTGCGCGCCACGTAGGCCACTGAAAAATCATCATGCAGGAACGAGCGGGCCAGACAAGCGAATGCCAGCACCATGAACACCCAGATGCCGGCACTGAGCGGGCGGCCCAGCCCCATCCATAGCTGACTGTTGGTGTAGGTGCCTGCCATTGGCAGCACGGCCTGCAACAGTGCCAGACACAGCGCCAACATCAGCGCAAAATTGCCAAGTTCAGGAATCATGGTTGCGCTCCACCATTGGCTACCGTCTTGGCAGCTTGTTTGTTTTTGGCCGCTTCCATCGCCGCCTTCACTTCTGACGACATATAGTTTTCGTCATGTTTGGCCAGGATGGAATCTGCCTGAAATACGCCTTTGGCGTCCATATGGCCGTCTGCCATCACACCCTGGCCTTCCCGGAACAGATCGGGCAGGACGCCGGTATAAACCACCGGCACATCTTCGTTGAAATCGGTGGCAATGAATTCGATGCGCGTGCCTTGCAAGCCCTCTTTGAGCAGGCTGCCTTTTTTGACCATGCCGCCGATGCGGATGTTCTGGGTGCCTGTCACTTTGCCTTCGGCAATTTCAGTGGGCGTAAAAAAAGCGTTGAGTCCCTTGTTGAAGGCCAGCAGCAACAATGCGGTCGCCACGGCGGCGCCGCCAAGGATGACGCCCACGATCAACAGTTTCTGTTTGCGGATTGGATTCATGATGTTAACCCCGATTGGCCTCGCCCTGCTGTTGCTGGGCACTCTGGTGCGAACGCAGATCGGCAGCGGTTGCCTCCTGCTGCAGCTGTTTGCCCTGGCGGGCCCGCATCAAGCGCACAATGCGGGCGCGCTCCAGACTTGGCTGCCAGAAGTTCCACACGACCACTAACGCAAATGCCAGATAGGAACCCCACACAAAGCTTGCGTTACCGCCCATGGCCAGAAAATCACTGAAGCTGTCAAAGCGGAATTCAGGCATGCGTCAACTCCTTCTGCAGCAAGTCCTGTACCCATTGCGTGCGGCGTTCGCGGTAAAGGATTTCATTGCGACTGCGCAGGATGACTGCCACAAAAAACAAACCAATCACGGCAAAGCCGGTGAAGAACGCCGGAATCCAGATTTCGGGTGGATTGGCCGAGCCTGCCCCGCCCAATTTACTGGTGCCCTGATGCAAGGTATTCCACCATTGTACCGAGAAATATATGATCGGCACATTCACCACGCCGACGATCGCCAGTACCGATGCCGCCTTGGAACCGGCACTTTCCGAGTCATAAGCAGCGCGCAAGGCCATCACCCCCAGAAACAGGAACAGCAGAATCAGTGATGAAGTCAGTCGCGCATCCCAGGTCCAGTAAGTGCCCCAGGTCGGTTTGCCCCACAGCGCACCGGTAATCAGCCCGAGCGCTATATAAGCGGCGCCAACTGGCGCACTCACCTTGGCAACGATATCGGCCATCTTGATATTCCAGATCATGTGCATCGCAGCCATCGTGGCCAACAGTACATAGGCTCCCATGCCGCACATCGAGGTTGGCACATGGATGTAGATAATGCGGAAATTGTCGCCCATCTGGTAATCGGGCGGTGCAAAACCGAGGCCCCACACCACTCCTGCTGCCAGCAACAACAGGGATACGCCTGTCAACCAAGGCACCAGACCGGTGGTCATCTCATAAAAATGTCTGGGCGAACCCAGTTTGTACAACCATTGCCACATAGGAATCAGCTTAAGACAGTTCTTTGCAGGTTACGTGTAAATAGAGTGCAAGTTCCATGACGCTTGCCGTGCACTCGTTCAGTGGACACTGATGCGCAGTGCGGCGCCAATCGCCAGTGGGGCTAACGTGCCCGCCAGCACCAACAGCGCAGCCAACACGGCAACCACACCGGTCAAGGGCAGCCCATTGAGCGCGGTATCGACCAGTCCAGCCCCGAATACCAGCACCGGAATCGACAACGGCAATACTAACACGGCCAGCAGCAGACCACTGCGTGCCAACCCCACCGTTAAGGCGGTGCCAATTGCGGCAATCATGCTCAAGGCCGGGGTGCCCAGCAACAGCCCGAGCATGAGCGGCCCATAGCCCGCCTCGGGCAAATGCAACAGCAAGCCCAGCAAGGGCGAAATCACTACCAGCGGTAGGCCGGTGACCAGCCAGTGTGCCAGCACCTTGACCTGCAGATGGAAATACAAGGGCTGTGGGCTCAACAACAATTGTTCGAGTGAGCCATCATCAAAATCACTGCGAAACAGGCTTTCCATTGACAGCATCACCGCCAGCAGCGCCGTGACCCAGATGACGCCGGCGGCAATGGTGCCGAGCACCTCGGCTGACATGCGCCCTCCCAGCGGAAACATCGACACTGCAATCACAAAAAACATCAGTGGATTGACGATGCGACCCGGACTGCTGAAGGCCAGCTGCAACTCACGCTGCAACGTTGTGCCTAGACTGCCGGCCAGACCCAGCGCACTGCGACTCATGCTGACTCCGTACGCAAGGCATCGAGATTCACCACAGTCAACAAGTGACGGGTCTGCAATGCATGATGAGTGGTAAGGATCACGGCGCCGCCGCTGGTGACATGGGCGTCAACCCGTGCTTCTAGTTCCGCCACCCCCTGCTTGTCAAGCGCGGTGAAGGGTTCATCCATGATCCACAGCGGTGCTGCCGACAACGACAAACGTGCCAGACTGACCCGCCGTTGCTGGCCGGCCGACATTTGGTGGCACGGGATATCGGCATATCCAGCAAGCCCCAGCTGCTGCAACGCCGCATGTATGGCCGCATCGTCGCTAAAGCCCTGCAAGCCGCAGAACCAGCGCAGATTCTGCAGCGGAGTCAAGGTGCGATTAATGGCAGGCGCATGGCCGAGATAAAACAAGGCCTGCTGATATTCCTGCCTGGTCTGCCGGCAGTTTTGGCCCCGCCACAACACCTCACCGGTGTAATCGCTGTTCAGCCCGGCCAGAATCCGCAACAGCGTGGTCTTGCCGCTGCCATTGGCGCCCTGGATTTGCAGCAGCATGCCGTTCGCCACACTGAATGACAGATGATCGAACAGCACTCGCTCATCACGTTCACAGCCCAGATTGGCAACAGTCAGCATGCTTGCCTCACGCCTTGGGCGGGGTCACACCTAATTGACCCATGTATTTGCCATTGCGGCTCTTGTAGGTCACCGCACATTGTTCGTCGGATTCAAAGAACAACATCTGGGCCACGCCTTCGTTCGCATAAATCTTGGCAGGTAACGGGGTAGTATTGGAAAACTCGAGGGTGACATGGCCTTCCCATTCCGGCTCCAGGGGCGTCACATTGACGATTATGCCGCAGCGCGCATAGGTGGATTTGCCCAGGCAGACCGTCAATACATTGGGCGGGATGCGGAAATATTCCACCGTGCGGGCCAGCGCAAATGAATTGGGGGGGATAATGCAATAATCCTCCTCGACACTGACAAAGCTGCTGGGGTCGAAATTCTTGGGGTCGACCACATTGCTGGTGTGAACGTTGGTGAAGATCTTGAATTCCCGGGCACAGCGGACATCGTAGCCATAGCTGGAAGTGCCATAGGAAATGACCTTGCGGCCTTCTACTTCGCGCACCTGGTTGGGCTCAAAGGGGTCCAGCATTCCATGCTGCTCTGCCATACGGCGTATCCAGTTGTCTGATTTGATGGTCATCGGGTTCGGGCTCGGCTATACTCACGCGCGTTTTTGACGGGCCGGCAAGATAGCATAATTCAGCACTGGTTAAGTGCCTGACCTGCTTAATCATTACCAGGTTTGATTGGCCATCGTGCTGCCCCACCAATAATCACCTTCCCATTTGATGCTCGCAGGAGACTGTAATGAAGTTGCAATTCACCCTGGCCATGGCCGCACTTGTCAGCCTTTACTCTGCCACCTCACTTGCCGCTGGCGATGCTGCCAAAGGCAAAGTCCTGTTTGCCACCTGTGGCGCCTGTCACGGCGCCAATGGCGAAGGGCAGGAAGCCCTGAACGCCCCGCGCCTGCAAGGCCAGCAGGATTGGTACGTGATCCGTCAGCTGCAAAATTTCAAAGCTGGCATCCGCGGCGCCAACCCCAAAGACACCTTTGGCATGCAGATGGCCCCGATGTCGCAAACCCTGCCCAACGACCAGGCCATGGCGGATGTCGCAGCCTATATCAAGACTTTGAAATAATTTAGCCGGAACTCCGGACAGAAACCCCGCCATGTGCGGGGTTTTTTTGGCCCGATTTGTGCCAGACTTCGAGTGCGCCAATTGAGAACTGCATCACACTAACGGCCTGCTTGCACAATTCCTCCATCAGCAAGCATCGACTAGACTTGGCGGGTTTATGTCTTGAGCAGTACCAGCAGCAGCACGTGCGATAGGAGAGGTCAATGATTGGTAAAATCGGTTTGTTGTTGTGTGTGTTCGGCTTGCTGACCCAGACAGTAATGGCGCAAGCCTTGCTCAACGGTTCACGCCTGGCCGGCAACGCCAGCACCAGCGCCCGTTTTACGCTGGGCTTGTCGAAGGATAACGGCAGCAGCTATGTGACGAGCGCCACTACTGCCGACAGTGTCCGCATCATCGGCACCATCCAGCCGGAACCTGCACAACTGGGACAGCCGGCGGATATCTATATCGTTGCCAGAATTGGCACACAGTATTTCATGCGTAATGCCGCCGGCAATTTTGTGCCATGGAGCTTTGCGATACCCGAACTGGTTCCTTTTCGCACCCAGCAGACCCTTACCAGCAATTTCCCGGTTGATTTCATCACCGCCAAGATTCCTGTCACTGGCACCATGCTGTTGTTCCTGGGCTACAAGGCTGCTGACGGTGTGCTGACCTATACCCCGGCACCCCACCAGATCACCATCAACACCCCTCCTGCACCCGTCAACACCACGCTGGAACAGGCTACCTCCATGTTCAATACCTCGATCGCGCCGATAGTCGAAGGCATCTGCATTGCCTGCCATATACAAGGGGGCCAGGCCAGCGGCACAGGCCTCATCTATGTAACCTCCAATACTGCCAACCATCTCACTACCAACTTCAATACCCTCAAAAATTTCGCAGTAAGCAATGGTCGCCAATATATTCTGTTCAAGGCAAGCAACCAGATCAGCCATGATGGTGGCGCGCTCTTGCCTCAGGGCACTTCGAGCTACAATGCTATGAACAGCTTCCTGCAATTGGTGGAAAAACTCTGATGCGAATTACCAGGCTTTGCTCTTTAGTGCTGGCAGCCAGTCTGCTGGGCGTTTCCATGTTGGCCGCTGCGCTTGACCTCGGCATGAACGCTCCTGCGTTCAGCCTGTCCGGCCTGCGGCCACAAGATGGTGTTGCCAAAATCAATCTGGCCGATTTCCGCGGCAAGGTGGTCTACGTGGATTTCTGGGCTTCCTGGTGCGGTCCCTGCGTGGTATCCACGCCACTGTTGAACGAATTGCGCAACCGTTTGGTCAAACAAGGCAAACCGTTTGAAATCTTGGCAATCAATGTCGACAAGAAACCCGCAGACGGCATCGATTTTCTGTCAGACCAACCGGTGCAATATGTCACAGTCAGCGATTCGGCTGGCGCCACACCCGCCAGTTATCAGGTACAAAGCATGCCAACCGGCTTCCTGCTTGATACCAGCGGCAAGATACGGCTGATCCACCAGGGTTTCAAAAGCAGCGACATCAAGTTGATTGAAACCCAGATTGAAAAATTGCTGGCTGAGAAACCCTGAATGCGTGCTGGCGGAAAGCTGTTGCTGCTGATGCTTGCCTGCTCAACGCTGTTGACAGCCTGTACTCCCGTAGCGGCCTGGGAACGCGGCACCCTGGCCAAGCCGGAAATGGCGCTGGAGTCGGATCCACTCGCAGCCACACTGCATAATCATGTGTATTTTAGCAAGGAAGCCTCCAGTGGCGGCAACAGCGCCAGCGGTGGTGGCTGCGGCTGCAATTGAAGGATAAACGCTTGAAGGATGCACAATGAAATCCTCGACCCTGCTTGCCCTGACTGCGTCTGCGCTCGCCCTGCCCGGCCTCAGCCAATCAGCCAAAGCCGATGCCCCTCCTGCCGCCACCACATTGGCTTATCGCGTTTCGGATTATCAGGAAGATGCCATCGACAAAGCCAAAGTCCTGGTTGGCAGTGCCGACCGCTATGGCATCAGCGTGCAGCAGCTGCAATTGGTGACCCCGGTCGGTGACAACTACAGTCTTAGCCTGGGGGGCAGCCGTGAAAGCATGAGCGGCGCCTCGCCGTGGTACACACTCAGCCTGCCCGGCTCGGCAACCAAAGTAATCATGAGTGGTGCCACCATTCGCGAAGAACGCAATGAAGTGAATGCCGCCGGCCGCCGCTATTTCGACAATGGCAGCATCAGTGTCAACGCAGCTTATTCAAAAGAACATGATTATCAATCGCTCAGCAGCGGGCTCGAGGCGGAACGCCATTTCAATGACAACCTCACTACCCTGACTGGCGGCGCAGGTTTCTCCTCGGATGAGCTCAACCCAACCGACGCAAGCAAGTTCAACCGCCTACAGGCAGCTTCCAAACAAAGCCGGTCTGTGTTTATAGCGGTAACCCAGATCCTGAATAGCAACAGCCTGGTGCAAAGCGGACTGAGCTATGCCCATATGTCCGGCTTTCTGAATGATCCGTACAAATTGTTTGATAAGCGCCCGGACACCCGCTCGCAATGGGCGTGGACGACTGCCTGGCGCCAGTTCGTCCCTGCCGCCAATGCAGCATTGCATGCCGATTATCGCTTTTACCACGACAGCTTCGGCATTGATTCGCACACTTTGCAACTGGAGTGGTATCAGAATCTGGGCAATAAATGGCAAGTAGTGCCAGGCGTGCGCGTTTACCGCCAAAGTGCAGCCGGGTTTTTCCACAGTGGCAGTGTTTTCACTCCCGGCATCACCACTTCCTCTGACTACCGGCTGTCTGCCTATGGCGCAGTCAGTGGCACTGTCAAATTACAGGTGGAAATCGACAAGTTTACTGTCAGCGTCAGCGGTGAACGCTACCTAAGCCGCACAGGTCTTGCGCTCAGGGGCGGCGAAACCAGCCCTGCGCTGGTAAATTTCACCCGTTTGTCACTGGGTGTGGATTACCGTTTCTAGTACCACGACCAGCCGCAACTGCAGCCGCCATTTAGCTTGCCTTCACCCTGTGGCAATAAGACAATCGTGCCCGATATTCCCACTCATAAAAATCGGCTCGCAAGCAGTTTCCTGGTGTTATGGCTTTTTCTCGACGACGTTTTCTGCATGCAGCATCCTGCACAGGCACCTGGCTGGCATTGAACCCGGGACGCACTGGTGAAGTGCTGGCGGCTGATAGTAATTCCCTGCAGTGGCAGGATCTTGGTGAAGGCCTTGCGCTGATAGCTGGTGCTGGCGGTTCGGTGCTGGTGGTTGATGGCAAAGATGGGTTAGCCATGGTCGATGGCGGCAATGCCCGCTCCAGTGCCGCCTTATTGACCCTGGTGAAATCACATACTGGCAAACAACCCGGATTGCTGTTCAACAGTCATTGTCATCGCGACCAGATCGGCTGCAACCAAACCCTGGGCAAACAAGGCGCCACCATCATTGCCCATGAAAACACCAGACTTTGGCTCACCACTGAAATACTCAGCAAATGGGAACACCAGGTTTATCCGCCGCTGCCAGCCGCCGCCTGGCCCAACAAAACTTTTTACAATGACAGCGAAACCCTCGAATTCAACCACACACTCAACTATGGCTATCTGCCGCAGGCGCATACTGATGGTGACATCTATGTGCAATTGCCACAGCTGAATCTGATCTGCGTGGGTGATGTCGTCAGTGCCAGCGGCTACCCGCTGGCAGATTACGCCACCAATGGCTGGATCGGCGGCATGATTACTTCCCTCAGCCAGCTGCTCGGGCTGTGTGACGACAATACCCGGGTTGTCACCAGCAGTGGTATCGTCAACAAAGCACATATCCAGACCCAACTTGACATGTGCTCTGCGGTGGCTGATCGCATGGGCACTGCCTACTACAAAGGGGCTTCACTGGCGGAATTCCTGGCCGACAAGCCCACCCGGGAATTTGATGCCAGATGGGGCGACCCGGAACTTTTCATTCGCACCGCATGGGAAGGCACGCTGCCGCATGTCACTGAAATCCGCCGCTTCGGCAAGAGGGCCTAGCTCGTGAAAATTCCGGCCGCCTTCAGCACCTTGCTGCTCCTCGCTCCTGCCCTGTTGTACGCACAGATCGACCCTTACAGCGCTGCCCGTAAAGAATGGGGCCAGCTGCAAAGTTACTGCGTGAAATGCCACAACAATGATGATTTTTCCGGCGGTTTTTCTCTGGATGCACTGGCACCGGAAGCACTGGCCACCAATGGCAAACTGTTTGAACAAGCCATCCTCAAACTCAATGCCGGCATGATGCCGCCGCTGGGCCATGATCAACCAACCATGCAACAGCGCAAGGCCCTGGTACATGCATTGGAACAAAGCCTTGATGCATTAGCTGCCGCCCAACCCGAGCCTGGCAGTGAAATGCTGCACCGGCTCAATCGCACTGAATATGCCAACGCCGTTCGTGACATGCTGGGTCTGCGTATCAACGCAGCTGATCTGTTGCCACGCGATGTCGAGAGTAGCGGTTTCAACAATGTCGCTTCCGTGTTGTCGGTATCCCCGAGTTTTCTCGAACAGTACATGCTGGCCGCACGCGAAGTCAGTGTGCAAGCGCTTGGCCGGCCGCAAGCGGCATCCACCTCACGCGTTTATCCCGGCGCGTCCAATGCCAGCCAGAACCAGCATATTGATGGTCTGCCGCTTGGCACACGTGGCGGCATGGTGGTGGAACATGATTTTCCGGCGGATGGGGATTACGACTTTGCCGTCACCGGCTTGGTCGGTGCCGGCTATGTGTGGGGTGTGATGGACGCAAACAATCTCATCATCACCATTGATGATGAGCGCATCTTCCAGGCCAAGGTCGGTGGCAAGGACGATCTGCGCGCTGTTGATCTCAAACAGGCTGAAGGCGTCGGCGCCATCAATGAACGTTTTCGCAACATTCGTCACTTTGTCAAAGCCGGCACACACCGGGTGGGTTTCAGCTTCATCATGCGCTCATCGGCTGAAACCATTGAGCCTTTGCACGGCTTTGTGCCGGTCGATGGCATGGCGGCACTGGTGCAGGGTGTCTCCGGCGGCCCTCGCATTGATAACGTTGGCATCAGCGGCCCTTTCCATCCACAAGGGGTGAGTTCGACAGCAGCCCGCGAAAAAATATTTGTCTGCCAGCCCGTCCAGGCCAGTGAAGAACTGGCCTGTGCCCATCGAATTCTCGGCAATCTGGCTCAGCAGGCTTTTCGCCGACCTGTGACTGAAGACGATCTCAGTTCTGCGATGCAGTTCTACAGCGGGGGCCGCGAACATGGCAGCTTTGATGACGGCATCCAGAAAGGACTGATGGCAATTCTGGCCAGCCCCAAATTTCTCTATCGCGCCCACAGCCCCGCAGCTGACAGCAAGGCAAGCTTTGCTCTCAGTGACAACGAGCTTGCCACCCGGCTGGCTTTCTTTCTGTGGAGCAGCCAACCGGATAACGAACTGATTGGCCTCGCCCAGCAAGGCAAGCTGCATGAAAGTGCAGTGCTGGAACAACAGGTGCGCCGTATGCTCTCGGATGCACGCGCGTCGGCGCTGGTCACCAATTTCGCGTTTCAATGGCTGCATGTCGGCGGACTTGAACAGGTCAATCCGGACCGCACGCTGTTCCCGCAATTCACCTTTGATCTGATCCCGGATTTCCGCAAGGAACTGGAACTGTTCATCGGCTCGCTGTTCCGGGCTGATCGACCGGTGGGTGAACTGTTGACAGCGAACTACACTTATCTCAACGAACGCCTGTCATTACATTACGGACTTAACAACGTGCGTGGCGGCCAGTTCCAGCGCGTCGAGCTGAAAGATCAGCAACGCTTTGGCCTGCTCGGCAAGGGTGCCGTGCTGATGACCACTTCCTATGCCAATCGCACTTCACCGGTAATCCGCGGCGCCTGGATTCTCGACAAACTGATCGGCACACCGCCGCCCTCGCCACCGCCGAACGTGGAAGCGTTCCCGGAAAACCAGGAAGGCGGCGTCAGCCTGACGGTGCGTGAGCGGCTGGAGCATCATCGCGCCAACCCCACCTGCAAAACCTGTCACAGCATTATTGATCCGCTGGGGCTGTCGCTGGAAAACTACAACGCGGTGGGCCAGTGGCAAATGAAGGATCTGGATGCCGGTTTACCGATTGATGCGTCCGGCACACTGACGGATGGCACGCCGGTAAAAACACCACGTGACTTGTCACTGGCACTGGCAAAGGATCCGGAACGCTTTGCCACCACCTTTACCCGCAAATTGATGATCTATGCATTGGGCCGCAATCTGGAGTACTACGATATGCCGGCGGTACGCGCGATTGTGCACAAGGCTGAACATGATAATTACAAGTTGTCGGCGCTGGTGCTGGGCATAGTGCGCAGTGATGCGTTCTTGAAGGACAAGCAAACGGCCAGTGCCGGGAATGGTTCGGTAGCTGTACAGTAAGCCAGTGACCTGCAAGTACAGATAGTTATCTGGATGACAGAACAAGTTGGTTCGAACAAATACACACAGGGGAAACTGCCAATGTTTCTGACCAAAAAATATCTGCCACGCCGCACAGTATTGCGCGGCCTGGGTGCCAGCATCGCGCTGCCATTGCTGGAGGCGATGATTCCGGCTGCCACTGCTATTGCACAAACAGCTGCCGCAGCCAAACCACGTGTGGGCTTTATCTATTTTCCGCACGGGGCGGTGATGAGCAAATGGACGCCGACCAAAGTGGGGGCGGACTTTGATTTGCCACCGATTTTGCAGCCGCTCAAAGATTTTCAGCACTACCTGACCGTGGTCAGCGAGCTGGAAAATTTTCCGGCCATTGCCGAGCCGGTGCATGCTGTCACGCCCGGTACCTGGCTGAGCTGCGTACATCCACGTATCAGTCAGGATCCCTGGGGTGGTGTCACCATTGACCAGATGATGGCCAAACTGATTTCGCAGGATACGCCGATGCCGTCGCTGGAAGTGGCCACGGAAGAAGAAGGCGGCGAAGGTGCGTGTGACCGCAACTACGGCTGTTCCTTTGGCAAGACCATCAGTTTCAGCACCCCCAATACACCACTACCGATGGAGCACAATCCCCGTAAACTATTCCAACGCTTGTTTGGCCAGGGCGACACGCCGGCCGAACGGGTGATATTGACCCGTGAAAATACCAGCATGCTTGATATGGTGACGAGGGACGCCGCCGCCCTGCGTAAAACACTGGGTGCCCGCGACCAGAGCGCGCTGGATGGTTATCTGGAATCAGTACGGGAAATTGAGCGCCGCACACAGAAATTGCAGTCCGGCAAAAACGATTCGCTGGCTCTGCCCCCTACTCCGGCCGGCATCCCGGACCGCTTTGACGAACACATTCGCCTGATGTTTGACATCATCCATCTGGCCTGGCGCGCCAACCTGACGCGTGTCACCAGCTTCATGATGGCGGCGGAAGTCAGTAACCAGCCCTACAGTTTCATCGGCATCCCTGATGCTTTCCATCCGCTGTCACATCATCAGAACAACCCGCAGAAACTGGATCGGCTTGCCAAGTTGCAGGCCTACAACACCCAGCTGTTCGCCGAGTTCGTGAAGAAACTGTCGGAAACCCAGGATGGTGAAAACAACATGCTGCAAAACAGCATGCTGCTGTTTGGCAGCAACATGAGTGACAGTAACCTGCACAACCATTATCCATTGCCGACTGCCTTGGTGGGCGGGGCTGCCGGCAAGTTGAAAGGCAATCTGCATATCAAATACCCGGAAAAAACCAAATTAGCCAATTTGCATCTGGCGTTGATGGAAAAAGCTGGCATTGATATGGACAAGATTGGTGATAGTAGTGGCCGGCTCAGTGAAGTGTGATTTGTGATGATCTCTAATTTTATGAAATTTATTGGCGCCCTCTATGGTGCAGTGCACGGCCCGGGTCGGGTGGCGGTTTCACCGACACGCCGTGAACCCATCCATGGGGGCTCGCTGCAGCCATCCATGGCCTCAGACGGTCGTCGAAACCGCCACCCGACCCGCGCCCACTGGTTTTTTTGTGGGGCGCTCTGTTTTATCTTTGCAACTAATACTCCATCTGCATTCGCCAATCTGATTGATGACGCACGCACCAACCATACGGAGGCAGTTATTGCTGCCATTGCTGCGAAAGCAGAGGTGAATCAGCACGCGGCGGATGGCACTACTGCGCTGCATTGGGCGGTTTATAACGGAAACCTTGAGCTGACCAGGGCCTTGATCAAGGCGGGGGCGGATGTGAAGGCGCGTAATGATTATGGTTCGTCTCCGATGTCGGAAGCGGGGGTGCTGGGATCGGCGCCGCTGTTGCAGTTGTTGCTGGAAGCCGGAGCCGATGTGGAAGCGCCGACGCTGGAAGGCCAGACAGCGCTGATGAGCACAGTGCGGACCTCGCATGTGGAGGCGGCGCAATTGTTGATCGCCCATGGCGCCAATGTTAACGCTTCAGAGCAGTGGCGTGGCCAGACGGCACTGATGTTTGCCAGCGCGCAGAGCCAGCCGGCAATGGTGGAGTTGCTGTTGCAGAAAGGAGCGCAGCCAAACGCCGTATCGAAGGCAGAAGAGTGGGAACGGCAGGTAACTGCGGAACCACGTCCGCAAAGCCGCCCCCTGGGCGAGCTGACCGCGCTGCTGTTCGCTGCGCGTGAAGGTTGTACTACGTGTGCGCGTGCACTGGTCGAGCACAAAGCGGCTATCAATCAAGTGGATCCAAACGGCATTACACCATTACTGATGGCAACCCTGAATGCACGCTGGGATGTGGCGGCTTATCTGATCAAGGTCGGTGCTAATGTGAATCGCTGGGATACCTGGGGCCGTGCCCCGCTTTATTCCACGGTTGATTACAATACGGTGCCACGCGGTGGCCGTCCTGACCGCCCTTCACAGGATGCAATGACCCCGGTGCAAATCGCCACCTTGCTGCTCGGACAAGGCGCCAATCCCAACATGCAGTTGAAGGTGTTTCCGCCCTATCGCTCACTGGGCAATGACCGTGGTGGCGACAGCATGCTGACCACCGGCACCACGCCGCTGATCCGTGCCGCCAAGGCCGGCGATGTGGCAATGGTGGATTTGCTGCTCAAACATGGCGCTCTCGCCAATCTGAAAAACCAGCCGGGCTACACGCCGCTGATGGCGGTATCAGGACTGGGTTCCAACAATGTCGATATCCGTGGCCGTTTTCGAGATGAACACAATGGCATTGCAGCTGCCAAATTGTTGTTGGCGGCCGGAGCCAAACCGGATGCACGCGAAGACCAGGGGCGCAGTGCTGTGCATGGTGCCGCCCAGAATGGCTGGAATGAATTCATTAAACTGCTGGCTGCCAACGGTGCCAACATCAACACGGAAGACAATTTGGGCAATACCGCGCTCGACATGGCGATGGGCAAGTCGGCCGGGGCCGGACGTTTTGGCGGCAACGCACCCGCCAACAAAGTAACCGCCGGCGTTTTGCTGGAACTGGGGGCCAGGCCGGGCTCATCGCAAACCAGGACTCCAGCCAAAGCTCCCCAATAACTTCAACATGATTTCCAACACAGAGGGTAATACCATGACCAAAGTTCTAGTGCTTTATTACAGCATGTACGGCCATATTGAAACGATGGCCAATGCAATCGCAGAAGGCGCACGCAGTGTTGACGGCACAGTAGTTGACATCAAACGGGTGCCGGATCTGATGCCGGAAGAAGTCGCACGCAAAGCCGGTGCCAAGCTGGATCAGGTGGCACCACTGTGCACACCGGATGAGCTGGCTGCTTACGATGCCATCATCTTTGGCGCCCCTACCCGCTTCGGCAACATGTGTGCGCAGATGCGCAACTTCCTCGACCAGACCGGCGGCCTGTGGTTCACCGGCAAACTGGTGGGCAAGGTCGGCAGCGTGTTTACTTCCAGCGCATCCCAGCACGGTGGCCAGGAAACCACACTTACTTCCTTCCACACGACCTTGTTCCATCACGGCATGGTGGTAGTCGGTGTGCCTTACGCAATTCCGGAAATGCAGGAAGGCAGCGAGATTTGCGGCGGCAGTCCTTACGGCGCCACCACGATTGCCGGCAATGGCAGTCGTCAGCCTTCTGCCAAGGAACTCACCATTGCCCGCTTCCAGGGCGCCCATGTAGCCGGCATTGCCGGCAAGCTGGCCGCAAAATAATAGCCGAGCGTTATCCCGCAGGGGCCGAAGTGTTAATGCTTCGGCCCTGTGCGTACTCCCCAGGGTGATGAACCAGCAGTAATTTTGGTGATAACCTTGAAAGTCGCCACATCAATGACAGAGATATCATTGGATGGTCCATTGGCAGAGTAGAGCTTGCTGCCATCCGGACTTATCGCCAGTCCCCACGGACGCCGACCGGCATCCACACTGGCCTTGATAGTGCCATCCGCCACATTCATCGCCACCACATTGTGGGCACGACCGGTAGCGATATACAGGGTCTGATTGTCGCGTGACAGCACCAGCCCCATTGGCAGTGAGCCTTCCGGCAAAGTGAAGGTATTGACTACTTTATTGCTTGCCACATCAATCACCGCGATGCTGGCACCTATCTCATTGGATATGAACGCTTTGCGACTATCGCTGGTAAACGCGATATCGCGTGGTCGCAAACCGACCTTGATCTTGGTCTTGGATGTGTTGGTAGTAGTATCAATCACGGTAATGTCGCTATCGACTTCGCCAGTGACATAAACCACTTTGCCATCAGGTGACAAACTCACGCCTTCCGGCTGCAGCCCGGTTGGCACGGTTGTAACAATCTCGCCTTTGTCCATATTGAGAATACTGGCCTGATTGGCGTCTTCATTCGCCACGTAGACAACACCGGTGCGCCAGTCGACATCAAACTGTTCGGGATCAAGCCCGCTTGGCAACACCCGTAACACCGCACGGGTGGCAGTATCCACTTCCGCGATGCCGTCGGCGCCAGCATCGACTTCCAGTTTTTCGCAGTCTTCGTCTTTCATCGTGGGTGGACATTTCTGGGTGCCACTGACAGCCACATACAGCCTGCTGCCGTCCGGATTGAGTTTGAGACCACGTGGGCGTTTGCCCACCGGCACCGTGGCCAGCACTTTGCTGGTTGCGCCATCAATAATGGTGACGTTGTTGGAATCTTCGTTGGTGGCATAGACCACGTAGTCCTGCTGCGCCAATGCAACGCCGGCGACCAGGACAAGGCTCAACAGACCTGCCAGTTTCTTAACGGTGAAGAGGTTATGCATAAGCTAGCTCCGATGGGCACACTGGTGAACGCACGCATTATGCTACTGCTGTTGCGTAAATATGATGAAAACACTTGGTGCACAGCCTTGGGCAGATCTTTGAAGCCTCTGGCGGGTATCTGCTTCAGCGACCGTCTGAGGCCATGGATGGCCGCAGCGAGCCCCCAGGAATGGGTTCACGGCGTGTCGAGGAACCAGATACCCGCCAGAGGCTGTACGCAAAATCACTCAGCGACGACCATCAAGATAACGCGCATCACGCAGCGTAGGGAAAAATACTGCCCATAACGCGGCAACCCCGACGGCACCGATGCCGCCTACCACCACGGCCGGCACTACGCCGATCCCCGCGGCCATCAAGCCGGCGCGGAATTCGCCAAGCTCATTGGAGGCGCCAAGGAACACCATGTTCACCGCGTTGACGCGGCCGCGCACTTCGTCGGGGGTCCACAGTTGCAACAGGGTTTCGCGGATCACGACGCTGACCATGTCGGCGGCACCGATCAGCGCCAGCAGCAGAATCGACAGCCATGCGACGTGGGAGAGGCCGAAGCCAACGGTGAACAAGCCAAACAGGGCGACGAATACCAGCAGGATACGACCGGCATTGTCACGGATTGGTGTTGCCGCCAGCAATGCTGCCGTTAACACCGCCCCTACACCGGGGGCTGCGCGCAACAACCCCAATCCCCAGGGGCCAAGTTGCAGGATGTCACGGGCATAGACCGGCATCAGCGCTACTGCCCCGCCCAGCAGCACAGCAAACAAATCCAGTGAAATGGCGCCCAGTACCAGCGGTTGTTTACGGATGAAATGCATGCCGTCAAACAAGGACGCAAAGGTCAGCTTGCGGATCTCGGCCGGCGGCGGCGTGGCAGGAATCTGCAACAGCAGCAGCAAAGCCACTATCAACATCACGGTGGAGCAGCCATAGGCAACCACTGCGCCCACGCCGTAGAGCAAACCGCCCGCCACCGGGCCGACGATGCAGGCGATTTGCCAGGCTGATGAATTCCAGCCGATGGCATTGGCAAAATCATGTTTGGGCACCATATGCACGACCAGTGATTGTGAAGCCGGACCAAAGAATGCGCGCGCAATTGCCAACACCGTCAAGGTAATGAAAATCGGCAGCGGTGAGTTCAACCCCAGCCAGGCAAACAACAGAATGGCAGCTGCACATGCCACTTCCACCACCACAGATATTGTCATCACCTTGCCATGACCAAAACGATCGGCGGCGGAGCCGGTAATAAACACCAGCAACAACATCGGCAGAAACTGCACCATGCCGAGAATGCCCAGGTCGAGCGGATTGCGGGTCAAGTCATAGACCTGCCATGCCACTGACACGGCGATGACCTGCACGGCAAAGGTTGCGCAGAAACGAGATAACCAGTACAGCACAAACGAGCGGTGGGTAAAGGCACTTAACTGCATGCAGATTTACTCATGAATGATTAAAGGAATTCGAAACGTTCGACCATTAGTTGCAACTGGCGCTCGCCACGGTACTCATTGATGTCGAGCTTGTACAGCAGGTGCACGCGCTGGCCGCTGGCAAGCGGCTGCACCGGCAGCTGATTGAAGGCAATGGCATCCACCTTGTGAGGCTGCCCTGGCGCACTCACCACCAGCTTCAGATGCTTGTCTGCCAGCACGCGATGGCCGTGAATCACGAATTCATCAGCAAATAATGGCTCGGGGCAATGCTGGCCCCAGGGCGTCAAGCTGCGCAACTGTTCAGCAAAGGCAAGCGTAAAACAATCGGCAGGCAAGCCACCATCGTAGAGGATTTCCCGTTGCAACAGGGTCGGGTCCACGCTTTTTTGCACTTCGGCATCGAAGGCAGCAGCAAATTCTGCAAACTTTGCTTTTGGCAACGTGAGTCCGGCTGCCATGGCGTGACCACCGAATTTATCCAGCAGCCCAGGATTATGGGTGGCGACACTGTCGAGCAAGTCGCGCATGTGTACCCCGGCAATCGAACGGGCTGAACCCTTGAGCAAGGGCTGCGCTGCGTCATCCAAGCCACCATCGGCAAAAATCAGCACCGGGCAATGCAGGCGATCCTTGAGCCGTGACGCCAATATGCCGATCACACCCTGATGCCAGCGCTCATCATACAAACACATGCTGCTGGGCTGGGAGTCAACGCGTGCCAGCTCATCCAGTTGCCCCAACGCTGATTCCTGCATGTCCTGCTCAATGAGTTTGCGATCCTTGTTGAGAGCATCCAGCTGCAGTGCCATCGTGCGTGCCGCCTGCAAGTCATCGCTGATCAAACACTCGATGCCCAGACTCATCTCGCGCAGCCGGCCTGCAGCATTTAAACGCGGCCCGGCGGCAAAGCCGAGGTCACTGGCGACACAGGTGGCGGGATTTTTGCCGGCGCATTCGAGCAAGGCCAGAATGCCAGGGCGGGCCCGCCCCTGCCGTATCAAAGCCAGACCATGCTTTAACAGGCGTCTGTTGTTGTCATCGAGGGGTACGACGTCGGCGACGGTGCCCAGCGCCACCAGATCCAGCAGCGTGGCAAAATTGGGTTCCGTGACAGCGGTTGCCGGGCTGAACATATCAAGCGCACGCATCGCCTTGCGCAAGCCCAGTAGCAGATAGAACACCACGCCTACACCGGCCAGGGCTTTGCTGGCAAAAGCACAACCGTTCTGGTTGGGATTGAGAATCGCTGAGGCACACGGCAGCGTGTCAGCGGGCAGATGATGATCAGTGATCAGCACTGCCATGCCACAGTCGCGGGCCAGCGCCACCCCGGCATGGCTGGCTATACCGTTGTCAACCGTAATCAACAGGTCCGGCTTGCTCGCCAGCGCCAGCTCGACAATGGGCGGGGTCAGGCCATAGCCGAATTCGAAACGGTTTGGTACCAGATAATCCACATACAAAAAACCGAGCCGGCGCAAACCCAGTATCAGCAAGGCACAACTGGTAGCACCATCGGCATCATAGTCGGCGACGATCATCACCCGCTGCTGGAGAGCCAGTGCCTGCAGCAGCAATGCGACAGCATCGTCCATACCTGACAAAGTGTCAGGGGCATGCAACAGCGACAGTTGCAACTGCAATTGATCATCGTTAACGATGCCTCTGGCAGCCAGTATCTGTTGCAGCACCGGATGCAATGCTTGTGTGAATTGTGGCGGGGACTGGGCCTGACGGCGTTTGTACTGCAAATAACTCACTCTGGTTTTGCCTCGTTATTCCCGCAACTCCCTGCGCAACACTTTTCCTAACGATGATTTGGGTAATGCTGAGCGGAACTCGATATCTTTTGGCACCTTATAGGCTGCGAGACCGGTTCGGCAATGCTGTTTGAGCTCGTCAGCGGTCAAAGCCGGATTGCTGCTGACCACAAACAACTTGATGCGCGGTGCCAACTCATCGCCGCTGGCAACTGCACATGCTTCGCAGATGTCTGGATGCAAAAGGGCATGGTCTTCGATCTCTTTCGGATAAACATTGAACCCGGACACCACAATAACATCCTTGATGCGATCCACTATCTGCAGAAAACCATCCGCATCCAGCACACCAATATCACCGGTACGCAACCAGCCGGCTTCATCCAGCACCAGCGCAGTTTCAGCAGCATTATTCCAGTAGCCACGCATTACTTGCGGACCCCGCACCAGAATCTCGCCGGCTTCCAGTAGCCCTGCTGCGCCGCCATCGGCTTTTACCAGTCGCAGCTGCGTGCCGGCGGCCACCTTGCCGGCAGTATGGCGCCGGTAGTGTCCATAAGTATTGCAGCTTACCATCGGTGAACATTCGGTGAGGCCATAACCTTCGAGGATGGGTTTGCCGGTCAGTGCCTGCCACTGGTCCGACACTTCGGCAGACAGGGCCATGCCACCTGAGCTGGCAATGCGCAAAGCGCTGAAATCCAGCTGGCGAAAACCCGGATGCTGCAATAGGTTCTTATACAAGGTATTAATGCCAATAAAACCCTGGACTGTGAGTCTTGCCATCGCTTTGACCATAGTCCTGCAGTCGCGCGGATCCGGAATCAACAGCACGTGATGCCCAAGTTGCTGTGCCAGCAGGAAGTTCAGGCTGAAGGCATAAATATGATAAAGCGGCAGCGGTGCCACCATCACGGCCTGTGGCCCGGGGCAATCACTGCCCATGGTGACAATGAGCTGATCAACATTGCTGAGCAAATTGCGGTGGCTGAGCATTGCGCCTTTGACGATGCCGGTGGTACCACCGGTATATTGCAGCACAGCGAGCCGGTCCGGACTGAAGTCAGTACTCAAAGCCGGCAAGCGCTTGCGCAAGATTTCACCCTGACGCAAGACCTTGGGGAAGCTGATGGTGTTGGCAAGCCGGAACGGCTTGATCAGTTGTTTGATATGGCGCACCGTGAAATTGGTCAGTGGCCCCGCCAGCTTGCCCAGCAGGTCGCCAACCTCGGTTAGCACTATGTGCCGCACAGCCGTGGTGACCGGCACTGCTGCCAGCGTGTGGGCCACATTGGCCAGCACCACCATGACGGTAGCTCCACTGTCCTGCAACAGCCTGCCGAGCTCCTGCGGCGTGTAGAGTGGATTGATATTGACGACCACCGCCTGCGCCTTGAGCGCCCCCAGTGCCACCACCGGATACTGCAGCAAATTGGGCAACATGATTGCCACCCGATCACCCGGCTGGATACCGGCTTCCTGCCGCAACCAGCAGGCAAAGCCGTCGCTCAGCACGGCCAGCTGGCGGAACCTAAGGGTTTTACCCAGGCAGGTGAAGGCAGGCTGATGGGCGTATCGCACCCCGGCTTGCGCTGCCATTTGTGCAATGTTGGATTGTGCAGGCTGCACAGGGCTCCCCTGTCTTGAAAGCAGAAATTCAGACCCTATGTTTTGCCATGCGGGCCTTGGCCGGATTGTAGTAGCTCCTGCGCGTCCCGCAACCTTAACTGAAACCGGCTGATTGTCACTTGATGGACAGTTGTCCGGGAACTTTAATCCAAGCGGGACCAACTAATCGGAAGATGATGGTAGTACCGTGGTTTTAATGATATTGCAGCCAAAGCGAGGAATTCATGACCAAATCTGCATTTGTTTCAGGACTGTTGAGCCTGGCACTCAGTCTGGCTCCGGTGTTGGCCAGCGCGGCCCCCGACTATCTCAGCTTCAAAACCGAGGATGAGGCCAACAACATCGAGATTTTCAAAAGTGCCAGCCCGTCCGTGGTGTTTGTCACCAACAGCGCGCTCTATCGCGCCAATATATTCAGTCGTAACGTGCAGGAAGTGCCACAAGGTAGCGGCACCGGTTTCATCTGGGACAAAAGTGGCCTGATCGTCACCAATGCCCACGTGATTGATGGCGCCAGCCGCCTGACCATCACATTGCGTGACCATAGCACCTGGGATGCAGAAGTGGTGGGCGTGACCGAAGACAAAGATCTAGCGGTGCTGCGCATCAAGGCCCCGATCGACAAGCTGGTGCCTTTGCCGCTCGGCGACTCCTCGTTGCTGGAAGTGGGCCGCAAGGTGATTGCCATCGGCAACCCGTTCGGCCTGGATACCACGATGACCGTGGGCGTGGTGAGTGCCTTGGGTCGGGACATTACCTCCAGCAACGACCGCATCATCCACGACGTGATCCAGACTGACGCATCCATTAATCCGGGCAACTCCGGCGGTCCGCTGCTCAATTCATTGGGTCAGTTGGTCGGGGTTAATTCGCAGATCATCAGCCCGAGCGGCGCCAGCGCCGGTATCGGTTTTTCCATTCCGGTCAACACCGTAAAGAAAGTGGTGCCACAGCTGGTGCAATACGGCGAGATTGTGCGGCCGGTACTGGGCCTGGGTGAACTCATACCCGATATCTGGATGCACCAGAACGGTCGCAATGGCGTCGGGGTTTTGTATGTTGTTGAAGGCACACCAGCAGACAAAGCCGGCATCGTGGGTATTCAGCAAAACTGGCGTAACGAAGTGGTGCTGGGCGACATCATCACCGAACTGGATGGCACCCCGATAAAAACCCAGGATGATTTGTACACAATCCTGGAGCAGCACAAGGCTGGCGACACCCTCAAGGTGGTCAGTGACCGCAACGGCAAACGCATGGAGTTCAAGGTAACGCTGGTCGAGCAAGAAAGACGTGCCCGCCGCGCACGTAATCGCTAGGCACGGTTGCTGCGGTGGAGAGAATTACCGCAGCGACTTCACCCTTGACTGCGTTTGCCCAAATGCTGTTGCATGAATTGCTTCACCGCGTCGAGACTGTTCGGCAACACTGAGCAACGCTCCTCACGCTGATAAAGATCAGCCATATGCGGCGGCAGGCCGGGCACTGCAAGTCCGGCCTTTTCGATGGCGTCAGCAAATTTGGATGGATGCGCTGTGGCCAATGTGATCATGGGAATGCGCGTGTCGGTGTCACACATCTCGGCCGCTTTGAGTCCAGTGGCAGTATGCGGATCGGCCAGATAGCCGGTACTGGCATGTACGAGCTTGATGGTCTCGCAGGTGGCGGCATCATCAACGCTGTAGCTGGCAAAATGCGCACGTGCCCTTGCCCACTCAGCCTCGGAAACCTGCTGTACATCTTTGCTCAAGCCGGTTACGAACCGGGTCACCCGCTGACTGTCATGCTGGAACATGTCAAACAAAAAGCGTTCGAAATTGCTGCTGACCATGATGTCCATGCTCGGCGACAATGAGGCATGCAGTGCCGTCTTGTGATAACGGTTGCTGCTGATAAAGCGGTGCAGAATATCGTTCTGGTTGGTGGCGATGATCAACTGACGTATCGGCAATCCCATCTGTTTGGCCAGATAGCCGGCGTAGATGTCCCCGAAGTTGCCGGTAGGTACCGAGAACGACACCCCCGGATACGTGCCGACAAATTTCAGACCGGCGTGAAAGTAATAAACTATCTGCGCCATGATGCGCGCCCAGTTGATCGAATTCACTGCCACCAGCTGATAGCCCGGCGGCAGGAAGCTTTGATCGGCAAACGCCTGTTTGACGATTTCCTGGCAGTCGTCGAAATTGCCTTCCACAGCAATGTTGTTGATGTTGCTGCCAGTGACTGTGGTCATCTGGCGACGCTGCACTTCCGATACCCGGTTGTGCGGATGCAGAATGAACATGTCGACAAAGCGGCAATGCTTGCAACCTTCCAGCGCGGCAGAGCCGGTATCGCCGGAGGTGGCCCCCAGAATCGCCACATGTTGCTGGCGTTTTTCCAGAAAGTAATCCAGCAAGCGGCCAAGCAACTGCAAGGCGAAATCCTTGAATGCCAGCGTAGGGCCGCAATACAGCTCCATCACCCACTGGTTGTCATGCAGATGCCGCAGTGGTGCCACATCCGGATCAGTAAAGCCGCGATAGCTGTCGTTGATCATGGTCTTCAGCGCAGCATCGGGGATCGCGCCTGCAACAAACAAACGAATCACTTCAAACGCCAGCTCGCTGTAGCCCAGCTTCTGCCAGTCCGCCAGCTGCTGCAGGCCCACCACCGGCAGTTGCTGCGGCACGTACAGGCCACCATCCGGTGCCAGGCCAGTCAACACCACTTCTTCGAAACTGACGGCTGGGCTCTGGCCGCGGGTACTTATGTATTTCATGGAACTATCCGTAAAGTAAAAACCCGTTTGGTTACTGGTCAAGCCGGAATACGCGAATACGCATCACCTGCTCGGCCACAGCGTCCAGCTTTTCAATGCGCGTAATGGCTTCATTCATCACGGCTTCGCGGATTTCACGCGTGAGAATGATGACAGGCACACGCTGGTTAAGGGCATCAGTACCGCGTGGTTCCTTCTGGATGATGGCCTCGATATTGATTTTGCAATCACCGAGGATTTCGGTGATGTCGGCCAGCACACCCACCCTGTCCATCGCGGTAATGCGCAAATAATATGCGCTGCTGACTTCACTCATCGGCAGAATTGCCACATCTGACAAACTGTCGTCCTGGAATGCCAGCGCCGGCACACCACTTTCCGGATGCGAAATCATGCGGGCCACATCGATGATATCAGCTACAACCGCCGAAGCAGTCGGCGCGGCACCGGCACCAGCACCGTAATAAAGAGTTGAACCCACCGCATCACCATTGACCATCACGGCGTTCATCACACCGTTGACATTGGCCAGCATGTTGTCGGCATCAATGAGCGTAGGATGGACGCGCAATTCAATACCGTTGGCAGTTTTGCGACTGATGCCCAAATGTTTGATACGATAGCCGAGCTCATCCGCGTAGCGTATGTCTTCCTGGGTGATTTTGGTGATGCCTTCGGTGTAGGTCTTGGGAAATTGCAGCGGAATGCCGAATGCGATGGAAGCAAGAATGGTCAGCTTGTGTGCGGCATCTATGCCTTCAACATCGAAAGTAGGATCGGCCTCCGCATAACCAAGCGCCTGCGCCTCCTTCAGCACATCAGCAAAAGCCCGGCCTTTCTCGCGCATTTCGGTAAGAATGAAATTGCCGGTGCCGTTGATAATGCCGGCCAGCCACTGGATGCTGTTGCCGGCCATGCCTTCACGAATCGCCTTGATGATCGGGATGCCGCCAGCTACTGAAGCTTCATAGGCCACCAGCACATTTTTTTTGGCGGCCGCGGCAAATATTTCGTTGCCGTGCTGCGCAATCAAGGCTTTATTGGCAGTCACCACATGTTTGCCGTTGGCAATTGCCTGCAACACCAGGGGTTTGGCAACATCAATCCCGCCCATCAGTTCCAGCACGATGTGGACGTCAGGATCATTCACGACCGCAAATACATCTGAACTTTTTTTGACAGCGCCGATGTCCTGGCCTGGACGCAAACGTCGAGTGCCAACGTGGGTTACCCTGACCTCTGCACCTACCCGCCGTGAAATTTCCAGACTGTTGTTTCTGAGCACACTGAAACTGCCGTAGCCTACTGTGCCCAAGCCACAGATGCCGATATTGATAACCTTCAAGATTGTCTCCAACGTTATAGACGGCCGTCTTTGGCCTCGTCACCCAACACATAGCTCGCCAGCGTGGCAGCCGGCACATAGCCGGGCAGCAGCGTGCCATCTTCAAACACAATGGACGGCGTACCGGTGACACCGACTTCCTGACCCAGCGCGAACTGTGCTTCCACCGGGCTGGCACAGCTGACAGCGGGAACTTCTTCGTCACGCTTGGCCGCTGTGAACACCGCTTTACGATCACTCGCGCACCAGGTGGAAATCATTTTGGTATAGGTTTCACCCTTGAGTCCGGTACGCGGATAGGCGAGATAGCGCACTTCAATGCCAAGACTGTTGATCTGTTCGATTTCACTGTGCAACTTGCGGCAATAAGGGCAATCAACATCGGTGAACACGGTGATGGTTGCCTTGCGCGGCCCCTTGGCGCCAAACACAATCATGTCCTTTTCACTGACCGCTGCGATTTTGTCTTTACGCAACTGGTTGCGATGCTTCTCCCCGAGATTGACGATACCGTCTGACTGGGCTTCGTAAAGATCGCCGGGGATCAGAAACCTGGCATCGTCGCTGATATATATGGAATGGCCATCCGCCAATTGCACTTCATACAAAGATTTGACCGGACCGGCTTTGATGCTGGCGATTTGCATATCGGGCTGGGTTTTTGCCAGTAAAGCCCGGATCTTGGCCACCGGGGCTGAGTCATTTTGCTGCTGGGTATAGCCAGGCACCACAATAAAAAGTGCGCAGCAGCAAAGCAAGAATACTGACAGGGAACGAATGTTCAGTCGCTGGTTCATAAGGCGGGCCTGATAATGAGGAGCTTGCGTTATGTTAATCCAGATTACCTG
>CAINTJ010000074.1 GCA_903853385.1 uncultured Gammaproteobacteria bacterium | reverse complement strand
CTCTGCATTAATGCCATTAGGCTTTGCATCATAACCTGCAGCCATCACATAAGGAGGGATGTCTTTAAAAACCACAGAACCGACAGCCGTGATCACATAGGATCCAACTTTGCAGAACTGATGAATGAGTGTGAATCCACCTAGGATGGCATAGTCATGGATATCTACATGCCCTGCCAATGATGCATTGTTGGCTAGTATAGTGTGGTTACCAATCTGGCAATCATGCGCTATATGCACGTAAGCCATAATCCAATTGTCATTGCCGATCTTGGTACTGTTTTTATCTTGTACTGTACCGCGGTTAAAGGTACAAAACTCACGGATGGTATTATTATCACCAATCTCAAGCAAGGTAGGCTCACCTTTGTACTTCTTATCCTGCGGCGCTTCGCCTAAGGAACAGAACTGAAAAATATGATTGTTTTTACCGATGATAGTGGGGCCATTAATGACGACATGACTACCGATACGGGTACCAGCACCTATCTTCACATTGGGGCCTATCACCGTATAGGCACCCACTTCCACGTTTGCATCAAGCTCTGCGGTCGCATCTATAATGGCCGTCGCATGAATTTTTTTTACTTGCATTGCTTACTTCTCTGTTTTTTCTATAGCTTTAAGTATGCACATCATTTGGGCTTCAGCGACCACTGCACCATCAACTTTAGCCACGCCAGCGTACTTCCAAATACCTTTTAAGATACGTTCAATCTTTACGGTGATGATAATCTGATCACCCGGTGATACAGGTTTTTTAAAGCGCGCATTATCAATACCCGCAAAATAATAAACAGAATCATCACTAGGCTTAGTATTCATGGTTTTGAATGACAAAATGGCTGCTGCTTGTGCCATCGCTTCTACAATTAACACGCCGGGCATCACTGGATGGTAAGGGAAATGGCCTGGAAAGAAAGGTTCATTCACGCTCACATTTTTGATGGCCGTAATTTCTTTTCCAAGTTCCATAGACACGACGCGATCAATCAGCACAAACGGATAGCGATGCGGTAGGTGTTCTAGAATCTCATGGATATCCATGCCTGTTGAATCAATTTGATTTGTCATGTTTGTCTCAGCTTATTTCTTAAAATTATTGCTGCAAGTGATTATTACTATAAGCTTGATTTTAACAGAGCTAGTGCTGTTTCAAGCTGTTTTATTTTAGTCGCCATATCATCTAAGTGTCGAATTTTAGCCGCGGTCTTTAACCAAGCTTGGTGAGTTTGAAATGGCATGAGTGCGGTATAAGTCTCAGCTTGGAGTAATGAGCGTGTAATCATACTGCCTGGTGAGATGGTGACATGATCTGCAACCTCTAAATGGCCCAATATCATTGCCGCACCACCAATCTTGCAATGCCGTCCGATCTTCGCTCGACTTGCCCGTGACCGCGTCCAGCAGGGCGTGGTGATGGCTGAGGCGCCAGCGGCGCACGTCATGGGAGACATGTTCCAGGGTCTTGTGCGCGAACAGGGTCACCAGCAACGTGTTCAGGGCCCGCTCCAGGTACGGGTTGCCCGACGCCCTGGACAGGGTGCGGTGAAACTGGAGGTCAAGCGCGGCCGATTCCAACAGGTCGCCGTCCCAGGCTTCCATATTGGCCATGATGCCTTCCAGCTCCTGCAGGACCTCCGCGGCCATGTGGGTGCGGGCCAGGCGCACCGCCTCGCCTTCCAGCAACAGGCGCAGGCAGAACATGTGCTCCACCTCCTGCGGACCCGTCTGGGTGACGAACATGCCGCGGCGTTCGCGGTTCTGCACCAGCCCCTGCTCCTCCAGCTGGGACAGCGCCTCGCGCACCGGGATGCGGCTGATGTTCAGCTCGCGTGCGATCTGGCTTTCGTTCAGCCGGTCGCCGGGGCGGTACTTGCCGGTCAGGATGCGCTCACTGAGCGCCTTCAACACCTGTGTACGCAGGTTGGGTGAGACTTTCTTGCCCCGAACCGTGTCGGCTTGCTGTTCCAGAATTTCCAAGTCGCCCCCTATGGCAGCGCATAGGCGATGACATAATCGCCCTGCTTGTTCTGAAGCGCGCTGTGGCCGCCGGCCGACAGCACGACATATTGCTTGCCGTTCGCGTCCAGCCGGTAGGTCATCGGCATGGACTGGCCCGCCGCCGGCAGCGACACACGCCACAACTCCTTGCCAGTCTCGGTTTCGAAGGCGCGGAAATAGCGGTCGGTGGTGGCGGCGATAAACGTCAGGCCCGAAGCGGTGGTGATGGCGCCGCCCTGGTTGGGCACGCCCAGATGAAACCATAGCGGCCAGGGCG
>CAINTJ010000073.1 GCA_903853385.1 uncultured Gammaproteobacteria bacterium | reverse complement strand
CTTGATGTCCATGGTTTCACCGGTGTGATAGAGCCATGGGCCGGCACCCAGTTTGATGTCAGCCAGTCCGGTAGGTGCCACCGGTACGCCGTTGGCGAAGGGTACTTGCTGTTGAGCAGTGGCCATGCTGCCAAACAGCAGGCCTCCCAGCAATGCGACTGACAGCGCAAGCGGGCGCAAAGTAAAGTGGGCTTCATTCATTTGGGTTCCCCTGGGTGTGTTGGTTTTATCAAGGCCGGCGCGGGCCGTAATGCGGTAGCTCTGCGCCGTATTCGTAAGCACCAAGATCAGGCGCCTTACCGCTGAAGTTATCAGTAATGCCGGGCAGTACCAAGCCTGCGTCCACTGCAACTGATTTGGGTTTCAGGCGCAGGTCCACATCCGCCGGCTGGTAGACATGGGTGGCCTGGTCCAGGGCCGGCATCGCAGCACGCTGGAAGATGTTGTAGTCAATCAGGATGCTGTGCCGGTCCTGACTGGTAGCCGCACTGTATTGCTTGAGTGTTTGGTAGCTTCGCACAATGCGCTTGTCGCTATACTCGCTGCGCGTGCTGAATTCGGGAGTGTGCCAGATGAAAGACACTGGCTCTTTCGGATTGGGCATGAAGCCGTTGTAATCGGAACTGCTGTAGTTGGTATAAGAGTTCATTTCCATCAAGGCCGGACGTCGCCCGGTGCCGAGCACCAGGTTGTTGCGATAATGCATGTTGGAAGCGGGTGTCAGTTGGTACAGTTCGCCGATGTAAGTGTTGTTGTAATGCAGGACACCGGACGGATTGGCTTGTATTTTGAGTATGCCGCCCACCGCCTGATAGACCACATTGCGTACAAAATACACCGGCCCCCCCAGCAGTGGCTGCGCACTGAGAGCGCCGGTGGCGGAATTGAAGCAGCGATTGCGCAAAACCCGGATGTTATAAGCCGCACCGTCGGTTTCTATGCAGTTGTCGTGCATGGTGCTGATATCGTTGTTGTAGATGTCGATGGCCACCGGCAGCCGGTCGCGCGGGGTGTTGGGCCAGTTGTCGGGATTGCCATAGGTGGCATGGTCAATGCCATCGTGAAAATTGCGCACCTCGTTATAGGCGATGACATGGCCGGAACCATAGACCTTGATCGCATAGTAGGAGCGCATGGCACTGAGTTGTTCGTAGTTGGGCAAGCCGGCAAATGGTTGCTTCACGCCGCGCCACACTTCCGGCAACCAGCTAGTGAGCACGTCGGGATTGTGGCGACCGATGAAAACATTGTCGGCAATATAGAAAGAACGCGAGCCCGACCAATCGCTGTGAATGCCGATGCCTACATCCACAAAGCGGCTGTGTTTTACTGTCAGTCCTTCACTACCGGCAATCTTTTTGCGTCCGGCCAGAATGGCGTGACGGGTATTGCGGAAAGTGAGACCTTCAAAATACTGATAGCTGGCGCCCATCACATCGAACAGCACTTCGTTGCCATGTCCGTCGAAAATTACTTCGCCGTCGCCGGCCGACTTGATGACGATGGGACGCTCCATCGTGCCACTCTGGGTAAGATAGTAGGTGCCGTCCCAAGTGGTGTAACAACAGCTGCCTTCGTTATACATTTCATGGCTGTAATGGTCAGCCGGATCCGTATAGGTACCGGCATGTACCAGCAAAATATCACCGGGCTGGACCCGTGCAGGCGTGGCGTTGCTCCAGTCACCTGACTCTGAACTGGTGTAGTAGGCGCCGAGCAGGCCTTTGAAGCCAGGCTGTTGCATTTCACCTTTATAGTCGGTGGGGTAAACATGGTAGATGTGGCCATCCTCAGCCGGTTGCGGTTCGGCACGGGTATGCAACGCAAGCGTTTGTACAGCAGTGCCGCTGAGGCCATCAGGATCGCTCAGAGTAAGTTGCACTTCATAGGCGGTATTCGCGTGCAAATCGAAGATACTGCCGCTGAACATATTGGGTGCTATGTAATCCACCGCTTCATATTGCCTCGTGTATTCAGCTTGCAATCGCAGCAAGGGCAAGGCCTGGTGCCAGCTCTTGCTGCCCGTCTCGCGATACTGTACCGCCACATTGGCATTGCGGTTGTCATCACCCGTGATGTGCCATTCAAAACCAAAAGCCATCAGCGTGGCAGGCTCAACAAAGAACTCGCCGCCGGTAACAGCATTGGAGGTG
>CAINTJ010000072.1 GCA_903853385.1 uncultured Gammaproteobacteria bacterium | reverse complement strand
TGCCGGCCTCATCAAAATGCTCGATCAGGCCGACACTGAACACCAGGTCGGCCTGGGCTTGTTGCTGCGGATTGAGCACATCGTCTTCAATCACGCCCAGGCCCGGCAACTGCTGGCAACGCCCGGCCAGCAGAGACAAACCAAAACGATTGTTATCGACAGCCAGATATTGGCGGGGCTGAAGTTGTCGATGCAGTGCTGACACAAAACAGCTGTTGGCACCGCCCAGCTCGACGATAACGGGCGCGGGTCCCGGCAGCCAGCGCTGCATATGACCCAGCAACCTGGCCGTAGTGATGCGACGCGTCAACGTGGCCGCTGAAAACGGCCGCGCGTAATAGGCATCCCAGTCAGTGGCTTTCATGGCGGAGTTTCGCTGTCATGGCTTGCGTCACTGGCGGCCCTGAATACCAGATCATGCTGCACGGAAAAGCTGAGCACAAACAGCCCCGATTCTGCCAACAGCTTGGCAATGAGTGTCGACATGCCAAACAGCTGCTGCAACTCGTGGATCAGCAGCAAAGACAGCAGGCCCAACACCACTACCAGCGCCAGATAACGCCCAAAGGCACCATAACTGCTGCCGCCTTGACGGAACACCATGCGTTTGTTCACCAGAAAGTTCACGCCCTGTGCAACACCGCGCCCCCACAGCATGCTTAACGGCAGGCTGGCTGTCATGGTGAATGCCAGAAAGAACACCAGAAAATCGACGCCGCTGGTCAACAGCGACGACAGCACAAAGCGCAGCAACACGAAATAGATTTTCATTGAATCCCTGACCACATTGAAATGCGAGCCCCGATTGTCATCAACGTAGATGGTGTCGATGGTTTGCTCATGGACGCGCCGTTGCTGGCGGCTCATTGCAATCAACATTGAAGATTCGTATTCATAACGCTCGCCGGCAAGTTGCAGCAAAGACGGCAACAGTGACATCGGCAAGCCGCGTAAGCCAGTCTGGGTGTCGCGCACCTTGATTCCATACAGCAGTCTGAATACCCCGCGAGACAAGGCGTTGCCGAAGCGGCTGCGCAGTGGCACGTCGCCACTGAATTCACGTACACCCAGCACCAAAGCCGCGTCAGCCTGGTTCACGGGTTGCAACAGGCACGCGGCAATTTTCACAATGTCCTGCGGGCTGTGCTGACCGTCCGCATCTGCGGTGACAACACCCAGCAGCGGCGGCTGATGCAATAAACAATGATTGAATGCCGTCTTGAGCGCGCGGCCTTTACCGGCATTGATGGCATGACTCACTACTTGTACCCGCGGCAACGCTGCCAGCGCGGCAAACACCTCCGCTGATGCCGGGGATGAGCCGTCATTGACGACCACCACTTCCGCAAAATCATGCAGCAACAGCTGCTGCACCAATGTCAGCAGCACAGGTCCTGGATTGTACGCAGGCACAATAACCGCAACCGCGGACAGGGAAACTTCGGACGGCGCACCGGTCACGGCCGTCATTGCGAAACCGCTGCGCGCGGACACATAACCTGCATCAGTTTCAAGCCCGGCACCGTGATAATCGTCTGCAGCCGGCCCTCGGCAAGGGCCTGATTAACCATGGCGGGATATACCGAGTCGTGCAACAACACATGACTGATCAGTTCATGGCGCGGAATGGTGGCGAACACTTCGCACAATGGGGCGCCCGACTGCAGCGCTGCCGCCGTTTGCGGTTGCATGTGGCTGGCTCCGAAGTCATTGAACCAGTGCTCTCGCAATTCCCTGATGGAAGCCATCAGCGGGTAGGTTGTATAAACCAGCCCGCGGTCTTGCGGGGTGTTGACGAACTCCAGCAACAAACTGTTTAGCGCAGCATCGCCAGAAGATTTGCGTATTGAATCTGTCCGCATTTCCCAGCGCTGCACATTGGCAGGCAGCAAGCTACCCAGCAGTACCAGTACAGCCAGTACCGGCACAAGCCGGTAAATGGCCTGACTGGATTGCAGATAACCCATCGATACCGATTCCGATAGCCAGGCCGGCGTTAGCTTGATGCGACCATAGCCATGCGCTGCGGCTACCAGCAACAGCGGCAGTGCCGGCAACAAATTGCGCCCGTCGTAGGAAAAGCTGGCCGCCCATACCAGCAGCGCGGCAAGGCCAATCACGAGAAAAAAGCGTCCGCAGCGATCCCGCAGCGCAAGCACCAATCCGCCAAGAACCAAAAAAATGATAACGTCACCCAGTCGCGAGCTCGGACCAAGGCCAGTCACCGCCGGCAAGGTGTGGGTAAGTGCCCGCAGCATTCTGGCTGACAAGGTCTCACTGCCGTAGATGTCGTGGGTGACATAGGCCAACACAGAGTCATGCATGCCATGGACTTGTGCCAGCGCATACCACGGCAACACCAGCAATGCCAGCAAGGCCACCGCACGCCTCACCAGCTGACCTTGTGCGCGCAGATTCCACAGCGCCCATAGCCACATCACCAGTGCCAACAGGCCGCCTTGCTTGGTTAACAGCGCAAGTGCTGTCGCCACCGTGGCATAGAACAGCCAGCGTGCGGAGCTGGCGGTATCATGCAGCGCCAGCAAAGCCCAGTGTGCGGTCAACAGAATGGCGAAAGTCACGGGTACGTCGACGTAACCCGAATCCAGCACCTGACGGTACGGACCCAGCAGGATGCTCGCCATGACCGCACCGGCCAGCAGCAGCGGCCAGCGTCGCCAATGTGCATACATCGCCAGAAACACTGCCATCAGGGCAACGGCGAACAGCCCCATCCAGATGCGGACAAACATTTCGATTTCATTACTGGTTTGCCACAAATAGAGCACTGACCAATTGGCAGGTATCAACTGCGGATAGTCCCAGGTCAGTGCCGGCCACTGCTGGTTACTCCAGTCCTTGGCCCACCGATTCCAGCTTACGATCGCATCCCAGCCTTCCAGCACTCCCGGCCAGTGGCCCACAATGGTGTGCAGCAATTCAATTACACAAAATAGATAAACCAGCAGACCCACAACCCCTGGCACCGGCATAGGCTGGGCAGCTGTCGGTGACAAGCCGTGCGGCGTACGATTGGTGAAATGCCAATACAGGCCCACTGCCAGTTGCGCCCACCCCAATAGCATCCACACCGCTTTGGTATGCAAACCGCAGGATTGCAGCAGCAGCACCAGCAGAAAGCTCACCACCGCACTGAACGCAAACATGAACAACAGGGAATCCAGCACTGGCATGTGGATTTTGTTGCGGGCCTGCCATTCATGCGCCAGCAAACCGGGCAGCACAGTCAATTGCAGCAGGCCGGCATTGCCTGCGAACAGTGTACCCAGCCCGATGTCGGCCAGCGCGCTCATGTCAGTGTGCCAGCCAATGATGCGCCAGACTGACGATGCCGAGCTCGAGGCTGTGCTGCTCAACGTTCAGTTCAGCCACTTGCCGTACGCGCTCATAGATGTGCAGTCCCTGTTCGCACAACAGATAGACTTCGAGCACATAACAACCCTTCAACAGCGGGAAATCCGGAAATCTCAGGGTGATGCTGCCGCTATGGTCCGACCCGGTGTGCAGCGTGATGCCATCGTTAAGTGTGCCCGCACTGGCAATATAACGACCATCACCCCCGAGAATCACAACCCCGATACTTGGCATCGGCAAATTGGCTGCTGCGCGGAACTTGATGTCCACTTCCACCAGATTTTGACAGCTTTGCAAAGTATGGACTTTGGCGAGGCGGCCATCGACTCGCACACTCACATTCAGCACCTGCGGCACCCCCGCATGGGTCGTGGCAACAGCGACCACTGGCGCGGCGCCACTGGCAGCAGCCGGCTCAGCCGGTGCCAGGATGGCGGCTTGTTGTTGCAGGAATTCACTATAGCCAGTGATCACTCTGGCGGGCGCGCCTTGGCTCTTGATGCGTCCCTGATCCAGCCACAGCACCCGATCACACAACGCTTCTACCTGATAGAGCGAATGCGAACAGAAGAAAATGGTTTTGCCGGCCTTGCGAAACTCCATGATGCGATCAAACGAGCGCCGCGCAAACACGCCATCGCCGACCGACAGCGCTTCGTCAATGATGAGAATGTCGGGATTCACGTGGGTGGCTATCGAAAAGGCCAAACGCATCAGCATGCCGCTCGAATAGGTTTTGACGGCACGTTGCATGAAATCGGGTATGCCGGCGAAATCGACTATAGCCGCATAGGCGGCATCCGTTTCGGAGCGGGTGAGTCCCTGGATGGCGCAGGTCAGATAAACATTGTCATGGCCGCTCATTTCCGGATGGAAGCTGGCGCCCAGTTCCAGAATCGCGCTGACCCGGCCATGAATGCTGAGCGACCCAGTGGAGGTCTGCAGGGTGCCCGCCAGCAGTTTGAGCAAAGTGCTCTTGCCGGCCCCGTTTTTACCCACCACGCCGATGACTTCACCACTGGCGACGCTCAGTGACAGCGGCTCCAGCGCATTGAAACTCTGGTGCCGGGATTTGCCAGTGATGATTTCCAGCACGCGGTCAATATCACGCGCATAGCTGCGATAACTTTTACTGACACCATCAAGCCTGATTATGGTTTCCGGCATTACAGCAACTCCCGCACATGCAAGAGGGTGCGCCGGTACAGCAACCAACCTGGCAGCAGCAGCAACAGCCACAAACCTGCCAACCGGAATACGCTGTTGATCGGCACGACCGTGTCCGTCAGTGCACCATGAATCACCGCCATCCAGTCGGCCAGCGGATTCAGCCACATCCAGGCCCGCGCTCGCTCCGGCAACATGTCAGGGAAATACAGGATCGGCGTGACATACATGAGCAAGGTAAGCAAAAACGGTAATATCTGGCCGAAGTCACGCACAAACAATCCGATCACCGCGCACAGCAGCAGCAGTGGCAAACACCACAACAACAACAGCGGAATCACCAGCACAGCCTTCAAAGCCGCCACCACGCCCAGCATCCAGCCGGTAGTGAGTACCAGCGCCGTGCTGTAAACAATGCCGGGGATCACCAGCACCACTGACGGCAGCACTTCCAGCGGAAACGGCGAACGCGCAAACAGCACGCTGAACTCACGAAACAAGCCGGTGCTGCGGCTGAGCACTTCACTCAGGCATAGCCACGGCAACATGCCCAGCAAGAGATATTGCAGGAAAGAGGGTCCACCCCGACTGCGCATGTCATAGACAACCGCAAACATGAACCAGAAGCCCAGCACCTGCAGCCCGGGCTGAACCAGCGGCCACAGTTTGCCCAGCAAGGTGCCGGAGGTGCGTGCGGCAATTTCACGCTTTACCAGCATGCGTACCAGCGAAGCATGGCGCAGTGGCGCCCCCAACGGCACGCACACACTGTCAAAACACAGCCGCCCCAAACGCAACAACAAGTTCACGGCCGAGCCTCATCAGCTGCCGCCAGTGATGCGGGCAACAGCGGCAGTTTCTGGTAAGGGTTGATCTTCAACACAAAAGGTCGCTCGGTGGGTGAGGATAGGGAAACGGTTTCAGCATAGGCGGTTTGTGCTGCTTGCTTGTGGGTGTTGCTCTGGTCGGTCTTGTCAATATTCTGCTTGTTGTTGTCGTCTTTGCCCTGCTCGGCATCTTTGTCACCGGCTTGTGCATACACCATTATCGTGTAGTAGTTGGTAGTCTTGCGACTGTTGATCCACGAACGCAGATCCGCCATTTTTTCAGGCGGGACCAGCTGCGCGACATCGCCATTGCCCTGGAACTCATTGTCTTTGCGCCAGGCCACAATCTTTTCAATCAAGGGAGCGTCCAGCCCAGGCAACAGCTGCATGGCTTCCACCGTTGCCACGTTCAGGTTGACCAGCTCGTCCTCTCCATACACGGTGAAAGCGGCATCCAGATCGACATCGCCGAACACTTCGGCGAAGCCCTTGATACTCAGCAATTCCTCCACCGTTTCCAGCGCGCCATTGCGCGGGGTGTAAGGCACCGGCAGGCTCAGATAGTACTTCTTCTCGGCACCTTTGGGACTCTCACCATCATTGAGGTCAAGCCAGTCATTCCATGCATCCATCATATGGTCGATCTGATCGCTATCCGCCTTGGCGCCGCCCAGTTTTTTCTCGATCAGTGCGCGCAAGCGCGGCCGGCTGATTTCACGCAAATTGATCTTGCCGGCATGATCATAAATACGCACGGCCAGATCCTGCGCCTGCGGATAGGCCAAACCCAGCAACTGGCCATTATAGCGATAGAGCGGGTTACGCCGCGCCTTATTGAGACTTTGTGCCGACACATCATTCATTTTCTGCTGCTCTGCAACCGGCAGCGGCATGCGCGCCATCATCACTTCCATTTCAGCCTGGTTGATGGCTGACTGCTGGCTGGCCCATACCGTCAATTCCTGTTTGTGCACCCAGGCGGTGTCGGCTGACAAACGGTTTTGCGAAGCAATCACCGTCACCAGAATCGTCATCAACGTGATCGTCCACAAGGTGACGATTATCACGGAGCCGTGCTGGCGTTGCCCGATAGCCATGCTCATTTTACGGGCACCACCGGCTGGATTTCGGGATGGCGCCAGCTGCGGATCGGCGCGGTGATTTCCAGTACTGCATCGCCCTTGCTGGCAGCTATTGGCGTCAACACCAGCCGCACGGCTATCGGCAGACTTTGCCGCTCGCTGCCGGACCATTCCTGCACCCACTGTTTGGTGTCGGCATTTTTTTGCAAGAGGAACTGCCAGGCGGCGGTGTAGTTGGGCAGCAGCGCCACCGGTTTCAATTTTTCAAATCTTGCAGCGGGATTGTCACTGAAGGCAGGGGTCTGCTTGAGTTCAATGCCGCGTTTGTCATCAGAGGACAGCTGCCACGCGGTCAAACCGCCCAGGCGCTGGGGTGAGACAGTGGAGATGAAGCTGAGCTTGTGTTGATCGCCTTCAAAATAGACGAAGCGCGCCAGCCGCTCTGTATCAACATAGGTGTGGGGAAAAGCTGCCTGCAGGGCACGATCCAGCTGCAAGACCACCAGCGCCTTGTCGAGCGTAGCATCCAGTGCTGAGCCGTCACGCTGCCAATCATTCACTACGCTGTAGAGACCGGCGCTCAGCATCGCGAGCAGCATGGCGGTCAGCGTCATGGCCACCACCAGCTCCAGTATCGTGAAACCCCGCGCGCTTTTCATGGCGGACCGGCCTGGAATTGTATTCGGCCCTGACCTTGCGGACCTCTGCCACCACCTGGCCCCTGGGGGAACCCGGGCGGTCCTCTGCCACCACCCGGCCCTTGAGGGAAGCCGGGCTGACCTCTGCCACCACCCGGCCCCTGGGGGAAACCCTGGGGTCCGGCTCCACTACCTGATGCGCCAGGAAAGCCTTGCTGCACGCCTTGTGCAGGCGTAGCCCCGGGAGGTGCTACCGGCAAATCCTGCCACATCCAGTAACTGCCACTGGCAATTTCATCACCGTGCTCGTCCTTGATGTGATAACCGCGCAGATCAAAGCGGGTAGCCTGGGTCTTGCGCTCCGGCACCTCCAGTTTTTCTTCCAGCACCAGCTGTAACTTGTCCTTGCGGGATTCGGAAAACACTTCGCCCTGTGCATCATTGAGCTGGGCGAAATTGACCAGGCTGCGCACTTCAATGGCATGCAGCAGCGCCGCTTGCGCACGCCAGGCCAGCCGCTTGTTGCCGGCAATTACACTGAACAAGCTGCCCAGCGCCAACCCGGTGATGGTCATCGCCACCATCACTTCCAGCAGTGTGAATCCGCTAGAACGCCGCATCCAGTTTTTCCTCATCAAGGGTGTCGCCATGATAAGCGGCAGAAATACGGCCAGTGATCGGATCGACACGGATCTGGGCATTCAGCGTGTCGAGGCTGAATATCAATACGCCGCCCGTGCTGCCACCCTGCGGGAAAAATGTGAATTCCACCGACTCTTTTTTTGCTTCCGGCTGGTTGGTTTCTGTGCGGAATTGCAAACTCAACTTGTCACTGATCCAGTCAGTGGCCTGGCGCTTGGCCATGAGTTGCTCGCGCTTGAGGGCAAAATCGGCTTGCTTGGGATCCAGCGCCGTAAAGCTGGTGGTGACGGCGGCGCCTTCAACTATCGCGATGCGGCGCGCATATTTGAGTATGGCGACGGCTTGCCGCACTTCAGCATCAAAATTTTTGCTATCCAGCGAGGCCAGATTGGGAATGATCAGGCCCGCTGCTATGAGAATAATGGCGAGTACCACCATCAGTTCCAGCAACGTAAAGCCCTGCTGTCGCATGATGCCTGCAGAGCGGGCTTGCTCCGGTGAGTGCCGGTCAGCGACCAATATCCGCAGCATCGCCATCGCCCCCGGGAGTGCCGTCCTTGCCGTAGGACATCAGCACGAAATCCTTGTCGCCGGGTTTGTAATAGTAGTCGTGGCCCCAGGGATCCTTGGGCAGTTCACCGCGCAGATACGGGCCCGCCCAGGCATCGCGGCCGGTATCGTTCTTGGTGAGTCCGGCCAGAGCTTCCGGATAACGGCCCACATCAAGGCGATAGGAGTCCAGCGCCGATGCCAGATTGCTGATCTGCGATGCGGCCGTGGCTTTCTGGCCCTTGGTGAGATTGTTGAAAATGGCCGGGCCCACCAGCGCGGCCAGCATGCCGAGAATCGCCAGCACCACCAGCAACTCGATCAGCGTAAAACCCTTGTGCGTTTTTCTCTGTTTCATATTCGGTTCCATCTTCTGGCTCTTAAGGATTTCAAGGCACTGCCAGGTGGCAGCACTGCAACCCACAACACTGTGCGTCTTACAATCCCACTTCTTGCAGCATTTTGGTGACTTCCGCAAACTTCTCACGCATCGCCTTCATCGTGGCCGAATCACGCTGATCGCCATAGACTATCTGCGGTCGCAAGATCACGAACAATTCCTTGCGCGAGTTTTTCAATTGGTTATAGGCAAAAGCGCGGCCGATAACCGGAATGTTCATCAGCAAGGGCACACCGCCTTTCTGGTCGGATTTATCTTCCTGGATCAAGCCCCCCAAGGTGATGGTGGACTGGTCTGACACTACTACTGTGGTTTTGATTACCTGATTGGAAAAGGTAGGGTTGCCCGCCACACCTGCACCGCCGTCCTGCACCGAGGAAAGGGTTTGCTCAATTTTAAGATTGATATAGCCGTCATCATTGATTTGCGGCGTGAGTTTCAACTCAACGCCAACATCCTTGTAGGTGACATTGCTCGTCAGCAGTCCGGTGGCTGATTGCGTAGAGCCATTGTTAACCGGCACTGACTGGCCAACCTTGATATTGCCTTCCTGTTTATTGGCTGCCAGCAGCGTGGGCCGCGCCAGCAGTCGTACTACATTGTCTTCGGCAATGGCATTGAGAGTCGCATTTATCACGGCGGCTCCATCCATGAACGTGCGGGTCAGGACCAGCCCGGTGCGGGGCGCAACTGCGCCGGCGGTTGCTGCTGCCTGTAACGGCAATATTGTTGCACTCGTAGTACGAGCGGCATTACTCGATACCCGGGTCCAGTCGATACCGAACTGGTTGCTGTCGGTCAGTGTGACCTGGCCAATCACTGCATTGATCAACACCTGCAGCGGCACGGAGTCGAGCGAATTGATGGTCAGCAGCAATTGCCGGTATTCGCGCGGGGTCGCGCGCACCAGGATGCTGTTGGTATTTTCATCGGCGACCAGCGTGGCCGAGATGTTGGCAGAGGTGACGCTTTCATCCCCCGCGGCGGTTTCAGTTGCCTGCACGGGCAGGGCCGGCTGGTTTGGCTGCGGCTGATTGGGCAGCAACTGCTGTGCTTGCCGGATCAAATCACGCGGCTGTGCGCGCTTTTCCGTGGTGGTTTGATCTTTCTTGGTGCCAAACACGGTGTTGAGGGTTTCTGCCATTTTTTTCGAATCAAGGTTTTTCACCTTGTAGACAAACAGCTGTTCCACCTGCTCCTGGCTCTGCGCATCCAGAATATTGACCCAGCGATTGACTTCGTCAAAGCCGCGATTGGCGGGTGCGATCACCAGCACGGAATTGATGCGGTCGAGGCCAAGCACTTGATAGGAACTTTGCGCGCCTTCGATCAGCTTCAGCACATTGGTCAGCTCTTCCGCCACTTTCGCAGCCGGCGAATTTTGCAGCTGGTACAACTGGATGCCCTGGTTCTGGAATGGATCATCATCAATCACGGCGATCAGCGCGTTGATGCGCGCCAGCTGTTCGGGCGTGCCCATGATGCCGATCAGATTGGCGGCACCCATGTGAATGATTGAACCCGCCGGCTGCAGCAGTGGCGCAATAATCGGCTCGATGGCTTCATTGGAAATATAAGTTAGCGGAGTGACTTGCAGCACTTCCGATGCCGTAGCCTGCTTCAGCGTGCCCGGCTGCACGATTTCCACCGGAATGTTGGAAGCATTGCGGCTGAACTTCCAGACAGAGCCCGCCTGCTCAATGGTGACGCCGGCATTACGTGCCAACAACCTCAGCAGCGGCCAGACATCCTGATACCGCAGTGGATTATTGGCAGAGGTGCGCAAGCTGACTTTGTAGTCGATGGTGGGATCTATCACCATGTTGATGCCCAGCGCATCGCCGAGCTGCTCGATCACGGTGCGCAAATCTTCCTGCTCATAATTGAGCGCGACAATATTATTCTGCGGCGGCGGTCCCTTGGGACCTTCTTCGGCAAAGTGCCCCAGCTGTAACAGACGGCCTTTGCGACTGATGCCGTTGTCATTGCGTTCGTTGCCGCCGGCTGCCGGCTGTGCTGCTGGCGCTGCAGCGGTGGCTGCCGGTTTGGCAGCGGTCGCTGGCGTCGTCGCCGGTTCATGTGAAAACTGCGTCGAACAGGAAGTCACCAGCAACAGGGACGCCATCAACGCCGGGGCCTTCAACAGGAAGTGTCGATGTGCGGGGAAACGTTGGACCAGGTCAGTCACAGTTTTGCTCCGTCAGAAATCCAGCGTGTTCATGCTGAACACCGCTGACAACATGATGATGATGATACCGCCTACTGCTATGCCCATCAGCAGGATCAGCGCCGGTTGCAGCGCACTGACCAGGCGGTTCACTTCATCACGAACATAAGTATCAAAGGTTTGCGCCAGTTTTTTCAGAATACTGCTGGTGCGTCCGGTTTCTTCACCCACTGTCACCAGTTGATGCAACAACACCGGAAACTGCCGGGATTTGGCCAGTGCCACCCCCAGGCCGGCGCCGCCTCGCACGTCTTCTTCCACCTGCACCAGATGATGTACAAGTTCGGTATTGGTGATGACTTCGCGGGCCACACGCAGGCCGCGTATAAGCGGAATGCCAGCACCCAACAACGCGCCCAGTGTGCGGGTAAAAATTGCCACATCGCGATAAAGCAAAACAGAACCGGCAATGGGTAGTGTCAGCATCCACTTGTCCTTGGCCCGGCGGCGCTCGACATCCTGGCTGATCCAGCGCCAGCCATACCCGAGCGCTGCGATCAGCGGCACCAGCAACCAGCCATAGTGTTTTATGCCGGAGCTGATATTGAGCAAGAGTTGCGCCTGCGGCGGAATGGCCACGCCGACGTTTTCAAACATCGCGGTAAATTGCGGCACCACGAACACCAGCAGCAGCGTGACAGAAAGCACACCGGTGAACAACAGGATCAGCGGATAGGTCATCGCCGAGATCACCTGTTTACGGGTTTCTTCTGCAGTTTCCAGAAAACCGGCCAGATCCTGCAACAGCTGATCAAGAATGCCGCCGGTTTCACCGGCACGCACAATGTTGACATACAACCGTGAAAATACTTCCGGGCGCAATTCCATCGCATCGGCCAGACTCTTGCCCTCTTTTACATCGCGGCGCAGTGCGGCCACCAGCCGCTTCATGTGGTCTTTTTCGGTGATGCCTTCCAGCAGCGAGAGCGCCTTGTCGATCGGCACGCGGGCATCCACCAGCGTGTAGAGCCCGTTGGTGAACTCGACCAGGTCGGAATTCTTGATGCGGGTAGTGCTGCTGACCTGAATGCGGGAGCCGGCCAGTTTGAGACGCACCGGCACCAGTTTGCGGGCCTGCAACTGGGCAATGGCTTCGCGTTCCGAATCAGCACTGAGTAGTCCGGTGCTCAGCGTGCCGCTGGCATCACAGGCCTGATATTGGTAGTTGTTGATGGTCATATCGCCCGCGTCACCCGCACCACTTCTTCGGGAGTTGTCACGCCTTGCCGCAATTTGTCGAGGGCATCTTCACGCAGCGTTTGCATGCCTTCGGCCTGCGCTTGTTTGCGAATCACGTTGGCATCACTGCCACTGGTGATCAGGTGACGGATGTCATCGCTGATAATCATCAGTTCATACAAGCCGATACGGCCGCGATAACCGGTGCCGCCGCAGCGCTCGCAACCACTGCCGCGCACGATGCGCGGAAAATCCTGCGCCTGCACTTCCAGCACCTGTGCTTCATCTGCAGTCATCGGGGACGTGGTGTTGCAGTGCACGCACACGCGGCGTACCAGACGCTGGGCCTGGATTGCCAGCAGACTGGAACTGAGCAGATAACTTTCCACGCCCATGTCCTGCAGTCGCGTCACAGCGCCGGCGGCATCATTGGTGTGCAAAGTGGAAAATACCAGATGGCCGGTAAGCGCGGATTCAATCGCAATCTGGGCCGTCTCGTGGTCGCGAATTTCGCCGATCATCAGGATGTCCGGGTCCTGCCGCACGATGGAGCGCAGGCCGGAAGCAAAGTTGAGCCCGATGTTGGCATTCACCTGGATCTGTGTGATACCAGCCAGTTGGTATTCGACGGGGTCTTCCACCGTGACAATCTTGTGCTTCACGCTGTTGATCTTTTCCAGCGTGCCATAGAGCGTAGTGGTTTTACCGCTGCCGGTGGGGCCGGTGATCAGGATCAGCCCGTGCGGCTGTGTGATCACGCGTGAATAATTGGTGAGAACTTTTTCAGGCATGCCCAGCGCAGCAAGTTCGATCGACAGATCGCGGCGATCCAGAATACGCAACACAATCGATTCGCCCAGCACGCCCGGCAACGTGGAAACGCGCATATCAAGATCACGGCTGCCGATCTTGTAATCGATGCGTCCGTCTTGCGGCAGGCGCTTTTCACCAATGTCCAGCCGCGCCATCAGTTTCAGCCGCGAAGCCACTGCCGACTGGATTTTTACCGGCAAGCGCTCAATGCGCGTCATGATGCCATCCACGCGGCAGCGCACTTCCAGATAATTTTCATTGGGTTCAAAGTGAATGTCGCTGGCATTTAAATCCAGTGCGCGTGCGAACAAATGGTTAACGAGGCGGATGATCGGCGCTTCCGAATCCATGTCGGAAAAATCATCGACTTCACTGAAGCCGCTGAACTGTTCATCGCCGTCGGCTATCTGCGGCGACAGGTCGGCGCGCCAATGCCGGGTGAGTCTTGCCACTTCTTCGGCAGTGCCGCTGTGGAACACCACCGCATCCCCAATGATGAAGCGCACTTTGCTGCGCAGTTCAATCGAAGGCATTTGGTTGTACAGCAGCTTGCCGCTCGCTTTGAAATCAAGGGCAGGCGCGATGCCGGCCGGCTCCAGCAATTGGCTGAATACCGGCAAGGAAAGTGAAATTTGTGTCTGGGTCATCGCTGCACACCCATGACTGTAGCAACTGGCGCTGCTGGAACCCCCGCGTTGGCGGCGGCCTCGCTCTTGCCGGTGCGGGCAAAGCCCACCACCGTGAGAGTGCCGGTGAATTGCTTGCGATTGCGGGTGATACTGATCGCGCCAAGCTGCAGGCGCGGGCGCGACGCATCCAGTGCCTGCAAAAATGGCAACACGGCTGGCTGATTAAGAGAAAAGCTCATGTCTTGTTCCACCATCAACCATTTGCCGACCATGCTGTAGCGGGCCACGCCCGCTTCCCGCAATTCGACACTGCTGTCTGACATCATCTGGCGCAGGCTGCGCTGGATGCTGCTGCTCACCAGGCTGGGATCGGAGCCCGGAAAGATCCAGGTCTGCATGTCGGCGACTTCGGCTTTTTTCAGTTGCTCGCGCTGCTGCCATTGGCTGGTATTAACAATCAGGGTACGGTAGCGTTCCATGCGCTCTTTCAACAAGACAATTTCAGCGCGACCTGTGCGGAAATAATCCACGGCCATCGGCAACACCCGCACCAGGACTACCAGCAGGAACAGGGCGGCGGCAATCATCCACAATTGTTTTTCGCTGCGTTTCATTGTGAAGGCGCGCTCACTGTTTTACCGCCGGGTAAAGGGCTTCATATTTCTTGAAATCGACGCCGCTTAGATTGAGCCGGATACCAAAACGATCACCGCGCGTGCCGCCATCGGCACCGGAACTGCTGCGGCTCTGGCCGACCTCATGAAACTCTTCCCGCTCTGCCAGTTGCTCGACCAGCAACGCCGGGTCCTGCGCAAAACCACTCAGATCCACCACGCCCTTGTTTAGCGCAAACGTGGTGAGCGAGCTGTGGATGGACTGGTTGAGCGTGAGCAGCACCTTGGCGACGTTCTGGCGCGGATAGCCGGCAACTGCGCCCCATTCATCCTCCATCGCATAGACAGCAGCCTGGCTGCGCCGCGCATCGGCCGATGCTTCGCGCAGCTGGTTCACTTGTGATTGCAGCCATAGGCTCTGGATCAGATTGCCAACAAATGGCAGACACAACAGCACCACCAATACTCCGGCCGCGATGGTGCCCAGACGTTTTTGTTTTTGCAGCAGCTTTTGTTTGCCGAACTGTTCGGCACCTTTGGGGAAGAAGCAGTAGTTCTCCCGGGCTAGGATGAGGCTGCGTTTGCTGTTCCAGAATTCACGGTTGCCGCAACGGATGTGCAGCGCAGGTGCTGCCTTGGCGGTTTCGTTTTGCCATTGCTCGGCGAAGGCCGGCTGCTCCAGGTCCTGCTGGGTAATGACCAGTTGGCAGCGCACCACACCTGCGCGAAATTCCATCTGGGCAAGATGGCTGGCGTCTTCATCCTGCAGAATCAAATCCTGCTGCAGTTGCTCGGCCGTTGGCAATGCGAGAGTGCGCGGCATCAACGCCGCCAGGAAAAGTTGTTCGGCCTGGAACGCCACAAACAAGGCTTCGGCTGTACGCGCCGGCAACCACAGGGCAACGCCTTCAGAACTTTGGGCATTGATGCCGAGCAACAGCTCTTCATCATAGCCGGGGATCAGCGTGTGTGCCTGCAGCGCAATCGCCGAACGCACCATGCTCTCGCCCTTGAGTGAAAGCTGGTAACGCGAGCTGATGAAATCACTTGGCGGCAACAGCAGCAAAATTCCGTGCGACTGTGCGCGAAGTCCCACCAATAGACGGGCGGCTTGCGCGATGGCAACTTCCCGCCTCTGGCCCGGCTCAATAGTGAGCGGCCGGAATTCACCATTGACGGTATTGATCAGTACATCATCCTGCAGCACCAGCGAACAGGTGATGGAACCCAGCACGTCCTGATGAACGGAATCAGCCAGCAACAAGCGACCAGCCGAAATCAATTCCGCCAGTGAATACTTGCTCAATGTCGCGCGTAATGCCTTCATCGGATGGGCCGTAAGCAATCCTTGTCGAGTAGGCGATACAACCAAGCCTGCATGGAGCAAGCAAACGCTAAGTCTAATTTTATAAAGCGTTCGTAACCAGCGGAATTTAATGGATTATCTGCGATTTTGCGCAAAGTCTGGCAATAAAAAACGCCCAAAGCGGAGGCGATGGGCGTTTGGCGAGGGTCCCAGGGGCTTAGTGCTTGGCGCTGGCGCGTTCCTTGGCTACCAGGAAATCGATGACCTTCAGCATGGCCGCGTGTGAGGGGACGGCCTCACCTGTGAGTATTTTGTATTTGCCATTGACGAGCATGGTAGGAACCGAATCGACGCCATAGTCCTTCATGCGGGCTTCATATTGCTTCACACTGTTGGCCACCGCAAACGAGGTCCAGGCCTTGTCGAAATCGGCCGCGCTGATGCCTTTGCTGGCAAACAGGTCCCGCACGGCGGCCTGGTCCAGCAAGCGGTTATGCTGTTTGTGAATGGCATCAAAGGCCGCCTGGTGGGTCTTATCGAAGGAGCCCAGGGCTTGTTCAGTGGCCAGGATCTGGGAGTGGAATTTGGTGGTTGCATCCCACACCGCATGGCTGCGGACAAAGGCTACATCAGAGGGCAACTTCTCTATCCAGCTTGCCAGCAAAGGCTCGAATTCGTAGCAGTGCGGACAGCCATACCAGAACACTTCCATCACTTCGACTTTGTTGGGATCAGCAGTACGAACCGGTTTGGCCAGAACTTCGTAGTGGGTCCCCGCCACATAAAGCGCTGGTTGTGCCAGAGCAATGCCGGCCACCAGCAGCAGGGCCAGTGACATCAGGGGTTTGATGAAGTGTTTCATGGTTTCTCCCAATAAATGACAAGGTAACGATAGATACCGCAACTACCGGCAAAAAGTTACAGGCCTGCGAGTATGCCACAACACCTTGGAAGCTTAGTGCAAACCCGCCACGTAGGACGCCAGTGCCGCAATTTCCTTGTCATTGAGGCGGGCGGAGACCATGCGCATGACATTGGACTGATCGTTGTTGCGATCGCCGGAGCGGAATGATTTCAGCTGCAACTCGACATAGGGGGTGTCCTGGCCGCTGAGGGCCGGGAAGCCGGCAGAGGCGATGCCCTTGCCATCAGGTGCATGACAGGCCAGACAAGCGGCCACGCCCAGCTTCGCATCACCGGCACTGTAGAGTTTGCGGCCGAGTTCGAGCTTGGCTTTTTCCACGGCGCCGCGCGGGGCTTCCAGGCTGGCAAAATAGGCAGCCAAATCCAGCATGTCCTTCTCGCTCAACGCGGCCACAAACGGCGCCATCAAAGGCACTTTACGGATATCGGCCTTGATTTCATGCAATTGTTTGACAAGGTAGCGCTCGCCCTGACCGCCCAGCTTGGGCACATTCGGCAGCACGCTGTCATTGCCGGTAGGGCCATGACAGGCAGCACAGGCCGCGGCTTTTGCCTGACCGGCCTGAACAGAGCCCTCGGCCAGCACCCCCGAAGACAGGGCTGTGAGGAGAGCTGCAGATAGAACGCTTTTCACCAAATTCTGTATAGTCACGATAATTGCGCCTTTGCGAGGAATACGGGTACTTTTGGGCGGGCGCATTGTACTCTAGGAGCCCAATACATCCCAAGTTTCCCGCCAGGACCCCCCGAAGTGCCTATTTCTATCCCCTATCGTCAGGCCGTTTATACCATTAGCGCCCCCAAACTTGAGCTCTGCCCCACCGATTCAGTGGCGGAAGTGGCGTTTATTGGCCGCTCCAATGCCGGCAAGTCCAGCGCCATCAATGCGCTGACCGACCAGAACAAGCTGGCCCGCACCAGTAAAACTCCGGGCCGTACCCAACTGCTCAACTATTTCACCCTGGTACCAGGCCGCTATCTGGTCGATGTGCCCGGTTTTGGCTATGCCAAAGTGTCTGCCAGCCAGAAGCAACAGTGGCAAAAACAGCTGGTGCGCTATCTGGAAGAACGCGAACCCCTCAAAGGGCTGGTGATGCTGATGGATATCCGCCATCCGTTCATGGATAGCGACACCATGATGATCCAGTGGTGCATCAAAGCCGGTATTCCGCTGCGCATCCTGCTGACCAAGGCCGACAAGCTGGCCTATGGGGCCTCCAAGAGTGCATTGTTGCAGGTTCGCAAGCAGCTCACAGAGCAGGCCGCCCAGGTCAGTGTGCAATTGTTTTCATCACTGAACCGGCAAGGCGTTGACGAGCTTAAGGCCTGTCTGGATGGGTGGCTGGGCGAGGATGAAGCCGAGGCAGGGGAAGCGGCGGCAGCTGAATAAGCCGGCGGGTAAAACCGCCGACCCTGAAAGAAGTAAGCCCCGACCGTAGGAGAAGACAGTCGGGGCTTACTGGCTCTTGTTAAAAACCGAGGCAGGTATTCACAAGAGCAATCTCTCAAACTGCAGTCTGGAAAAATCGGGGAGAAAACCAGCCTGCATAGCCTTTGAACAGCAATTACGTGAAAAGTTCCCCCGGGGAAGCGGTTTTTGCTTGGCTCCGGCTGTTGGCGCCAAGATTACTGCTAGTGGGCTTCATCCCAGTTGCGACCATGCCCCATGTCCACCACCAGCGGCACCGATAGCGACGCGGCCGAGGCCATGCGGAAGCGGACACCTTCCATCAACAGTTTCAGATCGGTCTCGGCAACCTCAAACACCAGTTCGTCGTGCACTTGCAGCACCATGCGGGCATTGAGACCCGCCACCGCCAGCCAGTGGTCAATATCCACCATCGCCTGCTTGATGATGTCGGCTGCCGTGCCTTGCATCGGCGCGTTGATGGCCGTGCGCTCGGCGGCTTTACGCAACATCGGATTACGCGCCTTGATGTCGGGCAGATAGAGCCGCCGTCCATAGAGGGTTTCTACATAGCCTTGTTCGGCCGCCTGCATGCGGGTGTTTTCCATGTAATCGCGCACGCCGGGGTAGCGGTGAAAATAGCGCTCTACATATTCCTGCGCTTCATGACGGCCTATACCCAGTTGCGCGGCCAGGCCGAACGCCGACATGCCATAGATCAGGCCGAAGTTGATGGCTTTGGCGCTGCGCCGCTGATCGTGGCTGACTTGCTCCAGCCCGCAGCCGAAGATTTCGGCTGCGGTGGCACGATGCACATCGAGTCCTTCAGCAAACGCGTGCACCAGCCCCGGGTCATTCGACAAATGCGCCATGATGCGCAGCTCTACCTGTGAATAGTCGGCAGCCAGCAACACATTGCCGGCATCCGCGATAAAGGCCTGGCGTATGCGGCGACCCTCTTCCGTGCGGATCGGGATATTTTGCAAATTGGGATCCATCGACGACAAGCGGCCGGTAGCCGCGATTGCCTGCTGGAAGGTGCTGTGGATGCGGCCGGTATTGGGCTGGATGTCGAGCGGCAGCTTGTCCGTGTAGGTGGATTTGAGTTTGGCGAGACCGCGCTGTTCAAGAATCACTTTCGGCAATTCATAGGATTCAGCCAGCTTTTGCAACACCGGCTCGGCGGTGGACGGCTGGCCGCCATCGGTTTTGGAGATCACCGGATAACCCAGTTTTTCAAAAAATATTTTCTGCAATTGCGCGGGCGAGCCAAGATTGAATTCTTCGCCGGCGAGTTCGAACGCCTTGCGTTCCAGTTCCACCAGGCGTGCCGCCAATTGCTGGCTCTGGTTGGCGAGCACCGTCACATTCACTTTGATGCCGGCGTCTTCCATGCGCGCCAGCACCGGCACCAATGCAATCTCGAAATAACGGTAAACCTCGGCCAGCTTGCCTGTCGTTGCCAATTGCTGTGTCAGATAATGATGCAGTCTGAATATCAAAGCCGCACGGCGCGCAGCAAACAGCGTGGCCTTGGCAATATCGAGCTGGGCGAAGCCGAGTTTGTTGCGGCCCTTGCCAAGCACGCTTTCAATGTCAGGCACGGCTTCCTGCAGATAATGTTCACAGCACAATTCCAGTGTGTGTCTGTGCGCCACCGAATCCAGCACATAGGATTGCAGCATGGTGTCGTAACGGCGACCGCGCAGGCGAACGCCGTGGTGGTGCAACACATGGGTGATGTATTTCAGATCATGGCCCACTTTGAACAGCGCCTGGTTTTCCAGGGCCGGCTTCACTGCAGCGATTACCGCATCCAGCGGCAACTGCGCTTCAGCACCCAGCATGTCGTGGGCAACCGGCACATAGATCGCCAAACCATTCTGATTGCACAGCGCAATGCCGATAATCCTGGCTTGCTTGAAATGCGCAACATCGGTGACCAGTTCAATGGCTAGATGGTGCCCCGTAGTGAGTTGTTGGACAAATTGTTGCAGCGCTTGCGTGGTGTTGACGGTGCGATAATCCTCGGCTGGCGGTGACTGGGTGGAAGGATCAGCCGTTGCAGCAATGCTTGCTGGGGCGGATGCCACAATGACTTTGGCTCCGGCCTCTTCCAGCTCCCTGGCCCAGCCTTTGAATTCAAGGTCCCGAAACAACGCCAGCAACGCCGGCTTGTCTTCCGGCTGATGCAGCAGATCCTGCGGCCCGATGCCGAGAGCAACATCCAGCTTGATGGTAGCGAGCTGGTACGACAGTCGCAGCAGTTCAATATTGTTACGCAGGTTCTCGCCGACCTTGCCACCGACCTTGTCGGCTTGCTCCACCAGCGCATCCACAGAACCGTATTCCTGCAGCCATTTCACCGCGGTTTTCGGACCCACGCCGGGCACGCCGGGAATATTGTCCGAGCTGTCACCCATCAGTGCCAGATAATCAATGATGCGTTCCGGTGGCAGACCGAATTTGGTTTTGACGCCTTCGATGTCCAGCTTTTCGTTGGTCATCGTGTTGAGCAGGGTGACGTGGTCATTAACCAGCTGTGCCATGTCCTTGTCGCCAGTGGAAATGACGGTGGGCATTTGTTGCTGCCACGCCGCTTGCGTCAGCGTGCCGATCACATCATCAGCTTCCACGCCATCGATCACCAGCAGAGGCAAGCCCATTGCCTTCACTATCTGGTGAATCGGCTCAATCTGCGTACGCAAGTCATCCGGCATCGGTGGACGATTGGCCTTGTATTCGGCATAGATGTCATCGCGGAAGGTTTTGCCTTTGGCATCGAACACCACACCTATCCTGCTGTGCGGATACTGTTTGACCAGCGCGCGAATCATGCTGATCACGCCTTTGATCGCGCCGGTCGCCTGCTTCTTGCTGTTGGTCAGCGGTGGCAGTGCATGATAGGCGCGGAACAGATAGGACGAGCCGTCCACCAATACCAGCGGTGCTATTTCACTCATTGTTGCCTCCCAGGCAGTGCTGCACTGCGCTCGCCACTTGCCGCAACAATTGCGCAAAGGCATCTGCACCCGGTGTGATGGCGGTACCCAGCACGTCGGCAGTGACGATGGTGAGCACGAGGCCGTCAAGCATCGCGGCAAGTTGTTGATGATTTTCGCTGGGCTCGGTCAGCAGACACTTTACCTGCAGGCTGGCGATTTGCTGCTGCAAAGCCCTGACATGTTGCAAACCCGGCGCAGAGTTGCTGCTGTCGGTGAGAGCGAACGGTGGTTGCAGCTTGTACTGCACCGCGAAATAACCAAATGCCTGGTGACTGACTGCCCACGGCTGCGACCGCCGCGATTGCAGCAACTGATCAATTTCAGCATCCAGCGCATCCAGTTGTAAGCCCAGGCGGGTCATGTTGGCTTGATAACGTGAGGCATGTTCGGCATCGCGTTGTTGCAATACTTGCAGCAGTGCCGCGGCAATGCTGCGGGCATTACGGGTATCCAGCCACAGGTGCGGATCGGTCACTGTGCCCGTATGCAGCAAAGTGACCCCGGGGGCTTGCTGGGCAGTAATGACCGGCATGTGCAGCTGTTCAATTACTTTTTGCAACGGTTGTTCCAGGATGGGGCCCACCCACACCACGATGTCGGCCTGTTGCAGCTTGAGGCGTTCCGACGGCCGCAATGACAAGTGATGCGGATCGGAGCCCGGTTCCATCACCAAGCCCGGGGTGCTGACCCCGTCCGTGAGCGCGGCCGCCAGCAACTGCAGTGGCCGGATGCTGGCCACCACCGTGGGCGGCATTGTTGCCTGGGCCGGGCCAAGGCACAGCAACCACAGCACCAGCCCTGGCAAAGTTCGGCGCGTTGAGGCAATTGACGAAAGGCGGGAAATCATCGGATGAAACACAGGAAATTCACATGCGGTGCTATGATACACCACACTATTGTGCAGCCCGGCCACTCTGGCGGCCCTTGAATTGAAAGCACCCCTTGGATATCTCGACAACCACTACCGTCCCCGCTGATACCGCGACCTCGGCCAACTGCATTCCGCAAGCCCTGTTGCATTTGCATGCCGTGGATTATCACGCCGGCAACCGCCACATCCTCAACAAGGTCAACCTGCACCTGCAGCAAGGCCAGATCCTGACCTTGATCGGCCCCAATGGCGCCGGCAAGACTACCTTGGTGAAAATTGCGCTGGGCTTGCTGACCCCCACCAGTGGCACAGTCAATCGCAGTGCCAATTTACGCATCGGCTACATGCCGCAAAAACTGCAAGTGGAAACCACCTTGCCGCTGTCAGTTGAACGCTTTCTGCAACTGGCGCCCCGCGCCGTACCCGCGGATATCGCCGGCGCCTTGCTGGAAGTGGGCGCCGCCCATGTTCGCCATAGTCGCCTGCAATCGCTGTCAGGCGGTGAAATGCAGCGCGTGCTGCTGGCGCGTGCCTTGCTCGGCAAACCCGATCTGCTGGTGCTGGATGAACCCACCCAGGGGGTGGACTTGAAGGGCCAGGCCGATTTGTATTCCCTAATCACCCGGCTGCGCGACTCGCATAACTGCGGCGTGTTGATGGTGTCGCACGATCTGCATCTGGTGATGTCGGCCACCGACGAAGTGATTTGCCTCAACCAGCATGTGTGCTGTCACGGTCATCCCGAACAGGTCGGCAATGATCCCGCTTATCTGGAACTGTTCGGCCAGGCCGGCGCCAGAGCCATGGCGGTTTACACCCATCACCACTATCACGAGCACACACTGGCCGGCGAAGTGGTGGCTGAACATGTGCATGACGACTCCTGCCAGCATGAGCACGCTCCCCATGTGCTGGCCAATCCACAGTTGCGTGGCAAGGACGGCCAGTGATGACAGACTTCCTGCTGCGTGCGGTAGTCGCCGGCCTGTTGCTGGCGCTGGTGGCCGGCCCGCTCGGCTGTTTCATCGTATGGCGACGCATGGCGTATTTTGGTGACACCCTGTCGCATTCCGCCTTGCTTGGCATTGCGCTGGGCTTGTTACTCAACCTCAACATGCAGCTCACCGTGATCTTCATCTGTTGTCTGGTGGCGCTGCTGCTGGTGCTGATGGAAACCCGCAAATCACTGGCCACTGATACCTTGCTGGGCATTCTCGCGCATAGCTCATTGGCGGTTGGGCTGGTGCTGCTGAGCTTCACCAAAACCCAGATTGATTTGCAGGCGTATCTGTTTGGCGATCTGTTGACTGTCACCAATGGTGAATTGTTATGGCTGCTCGGTGGCTGCGCACTGGTGATGGTAGTGCTGCTGTCAAACTGGAATGCGCTGCTGTCATTCACGGTGCAACCGGAACTGGCGCAAGTGGAGGGTTTGAACGTTGCCAGACTGCGCGTGTTGCTGATGCTGATCATCGCAGTAGTGGTAGCCGTCGCAATGAAGATTGTCGGGGTATTGCTCATCACCTCGTTGCTGATTATTCCGGCAGCGACGGCCCGATTGTTTGCGCGCTCACCTGAGCAAATGGCATTCGGCGCCAGTCTCAGCGGTTGTATGGCTGTGGCCGGGGGGCTAACTGCTTCGTGGTTTTGGGATACCCCGACCGGTCCCAGTATCGTCGTGGTAGCCGCCGTGTTGTTTGCAGTGAGTGCACTGCTGAAAGGGCGGCAGTAGTTGTCGTTGGTTGCTCTAGTGTTGCCAGCCTTTCAACATCGACCGGAACGTCACCAGCATCTTGTGCGGATCCGGTGGTGACTTGAAGAAGCCGTGAAAATCGCCTTCAGGATTGATCAGCGCAATCTCGCCGCTGTGGGAAACATCATAGGTGCCATCCTTTGACGGCAAATAACCGAACGCAATATTGAGCTGCTGGGCGAGCGTGAAGATGCTCATGTATTCGCTGGTGGCGCCAACATAGTGCTCATCAAAATAATGCACATAGGTGCCCAGCTTGTCCGGGGTGTCGCGCATTGGGTCTACCGATACAAACACCACTTGCAGCTTGTCGGCAGCCTTGGCATCGGCCTCTTTCAGCAAGTTGGCAAACTGGCGAATGCTCGCCATGGTGGTAGGACATACATCAGGGCAGCTGGTGTAACCGAAAAACATCAAGGTCCACTGCCCCTTGAGCTGGGCGCGGGTGAAGTCGCGGCCGTTATGATCGGTCAGCGTGAATTCAGAAAGCCGGCGCGGCACATCGTATACAAACAAGCCATTATCGATGAGCTGTTGTTGTGTCATGGTTGCCGGCGTCAGCACCCGGTGTACCAGCAGGCCCACCAACAGTGCCATGAAGGCCGCTAAACCGATAACAGTATTGGCTACCCCTTTATTCATGAACCCTGCACTTACAAGTAGTGGTCGATCAATAGCACGACAAACAGCGCTATCAGATAGAAGATGGAAAAACGGAAGGTCTGCATGGCTGCTTGCGGGCGCTTTGTCACCATCAGGTTGATGGAGTGATAGAGGAAGCCGGCGCCAAGCAACAACGCAGCGCACAGATAGAACACACCGCTCATATGAGTGAAATACGGCAGCACACTCACAATCAGCATGATGATTGTGTAGAGCAGGATATGCAGCTTGGTCAGGGCTACGCCGTGCGTGACCGGCAGCATGGGAATGTCGGTCTTGGCGTAATCATTCTTGCGGTGGATGGCCAGTGGCCAGAAGTGCGGCGGCGTCCACGCAAAGATGATCAGCACCAGCAGCAGTCCGTTGGGGTCGATGCTATTGGTTACCGCAGTCCAGCCCAGCAGTGGCGGCATTGCCCCTGACAGCCCGCCAATCACAATGTTCTGTGGCGTTGCGCGTTTGAGCCAGCCAGTGTAGATGATGGCATAACCCACGAATGAGGCCAGGGTCAGCCAGGCGCATAGCGGATTAACCAGCAACATCAGAATCAGCATGCCGCCCACACAAATGAGGCAAGCAAACAACAACGCCTGCTGCGGGCTTACTTTGCCCTGAGGGATCGGCCGTTTGAGTGTGCGCTGCATGAGGGTGTCGATGCGATGATCGATCAGGTGATTCACCACCGCGCCGGCACTTGCTACCAACGCAACGCCAAGGTTTCCCCACAGCAGCACTTTTATTGGCACCATCGCGGGCACGGCCAGAAACATGCCGACCAGCGAAGTGAGGATCATCATCATCACCACGCGCGGTTTGCACATTTCGTAATAGTCACGCCAGGTGGCTATCTTGATACCAATGGATTGGGACATGGATTACCAGGGCGCGGTGCTTTTATGCAGGCGGTAATTGAGGCTGATCAGCGACAGTAGCAACAGGGCACCGCAAGCATTATGGGCAACCGCTACCGTCAGCGGCAAGGACCACAACACATTACTCATGCCCAGACACAATTGCAGCAGCAACAAGCCCAGAATCACCGCAGCCTGCCGCTGCAGATGGGGGCCACCGCTGTATCGGCGCAGCCGCGTCACCAGAAAAATGAGATAGAGCGCCACCACAATAGCGCCGATGCGATGGGTCATGTGGATGGCCAGGCGGGCGCTGCCGTCCAGCTGACCGCCCAGATAATTCGGCCCGATTTCCTGGGCAAAATTGAAAGCGCTGGCGAAATCCATCAGTGGCGGCCACCACGAGCCCTGGCAGGTTGGCAGGTCGGGGCAGGCAAGCGCGGCGTAGTTGGTGCTGGTCCAGCCGCCGAGGGTAATCTGGCCAATCACCAGCAAAAGACCAATCAAGGCCAGAAGTTTGAGATCGTGCCAATGGCGCATTGGAATGTTGGGGCCGGGCCAGGGGCCATTGCTCAAACGCAGACGCAACAACCACAGCAAACCCAGCGTGGAAAAACCGCCCAACAGATGCCCGGTTACCACTTGCGGCCACAGCTTGAGGGTGACGGTCCACATGCCAAACAGGCCCTGCGCAATCACCAGTGCCACCAGCAACATGGGCAATTTGAAAGGCTGGTCCCGCAGCTTGCGATGTTTGATGGCCAAGAATCCGGCGATCAGGATAAGGAAACCCAGGGTTCCGGCAAAATAGCGATGCACTACTTCGGGCCAGGCCTTGGCATGTTCATAGGGAGAATCAGGGAATGCTTGCTGGGCCGCAGAGATCTGTTCGCTGGTTTTTGGCCACAAGGCATGACCATAACAACCGGGCCAGTCAGGGCAACCAAGGCCGGCGTCACTCAGACGGGTAAAGGCGCCCAGCACCACGACGCAGAACGCCAGCAGTACCGCCAGCTGTACCAGCAGACAGGATGGTTTGGGGTTATTCATCGCTTTAGCTCATTTTCCTGGTTCTGCTTTTGTTATCACTTATCAGCACGTTTAGCCCAGACTGCTGGCATCCAGCAATTTCTTCAGATCTTTCAGTATGTCTTCTGCATCTTCGTCCGGGGTGAAATACAACATCAGGTTACCCACCGGGTCCATCAGGTAAATGTAATGCCCGCTGATCGGATCAGAAGTGGAGCTGCGGTGCAACACATTCGCCATGGTAGCGAGGTTGCCGTGCAAAATACGCATGTCGGCTTGCTGATCCTGCAAATAAGTCATGGTTGCGGCATCTACCTGTGCGGCTCCGCTTCCGGTCAGCACATAGGCGCGTTTTACCCGGCTCGAATCTCCACCCAGCCGCACATGCAATTGTCGCAAAAAATACAAGCGTTGCTGGCAGCTTGCATCACAGTTTTCACCCCCGAAATACAGCAACTGCCAGGGTCGTGGCTTGTACTGCTTGGGCGTGACACCCGCGGTCAATTCTTCAAAGCCCAGATAAGCCGGTTGGTCGTCTGCATCTTGCAATTGCAGTTCGGTAATGTCGATCACCGGCACCACCAGCGTACCCCGGCTGGTAGTACCCAATGAGCCCGTGTTGAAGCTGAAATGATAGACGAGGGTCGCCAGGCTGATTGGCACAGTGACCATCAGCAGAATCAGGCTAAGTTTTAATTTGCTACGATCCATGATCAAGGTTCATCGTCAGTTGGGTGTTCGGATTTGGTGCTGTAGAAAAAATAGAGCAGCGCCAGCGCCAGCGCCAGCGCGAACCACTGCACTGCATAACCAAGGTGCCGCTCCGGTGTCATGCTGATAACCGGCCAGAACCGCACCAGAGCGCCGGGGGCATGCTCGGCGACGCGGACGGAATACGGGAACACCCGGGGCGTATCTGTAAGCCCGGCCAAGGCTGCCATGCGGGCCGGATCCAGTGTTTCCACCACCTTGGGCCAGCCGGCAGCTTCCAGATCGGTGCCCAATACCACCTGCTTGCCTACTGTCTGATAAATGCTGCCCTGCATCGAGAGTTCGCCCTCAACTGCGACAACTACTGGCAACGATTGCCGCGTAGCACCGGGCGCTATCCAGCCGCGATTAACCAGCACGATGGTGTGCTCCGGGGTTTCCAGCGGCACAATCACTTCATAGCCAGGCTGGCCTTGATAGATGCGATTATCCAGCAGGAACACATGGCTGTTGTCAAAGTGGCCGCTGAATTTCACTTGCCGGAATTGCAGATCCTCTGCTGGATCAAGCGAAGACAGTGGTACTGCCGCTTCCAGCTGTCTTGCCTCATAAACTTTCTGTAATGCTGCTTTTTCGTCACCGCGGCGCAGCTGCCAGAATCCCAGCCCCAGCAGAGGTGGCAGCAGCAATCCGGTCAACAAGCTGAGTTTCCAGTCAAACCGGAAGTTACATACTCTGCCAAAAAATCCTGCACTCATGTTTTGCGATGTCAGTTGGAGTTAGCATCAATTCAAAATTTACTCGTCGTGCCCGGTACGGTGGTTTACTCTGGCGGCTTCCAGGATTTCTGCCTGCTTGGCGCCGGAGTTAACATGCTGAAACTCGTCATCGTTGTGCTGTTGCTTGCCATTATCATCAGCCTGTTCAGCGGCGCACTGTTTTTCTACAAGGATCAGGGTTCTACCAAGCGTACCCTCTATGCCCTGGGAGTGCGCATTACACTGGCAATTCTATTGATGATCACTATTACCTATGGCGTAGTCAGCGGCCAGCTTGTTCTTAATGCGCCGTGGCATCAGTCTGTTCATACCGGCACGGCCCAGCCCGCTCAACCCTGAGCAACTTTTAATTGCCCTTAAAGCAAAATGTGCGCGTTGCTGTCTGGCAACGCGCACACAAAAGGCGCTGGCTATTTGTTATCGGTACATAAACGGGCCGACATTGCCCGTCCTGGCTAGAGCAGGTATACGAAACAGAACAGTCCGACCCAGACCACATCAACAAAGTGCCAGTACCAGGAAGCAGCTTCAAAACCAAAATGATCTTCCGGCTTGAAATGGCCCTTGAGCACGCGGAACCACATTACCGACAGCATGAACGCGCCCAGGGTAACGTGAAAGCCGTGGAACCCGGTGAGCAGGAAGAAGGTCGAACCATAGATGCCTGAGTTCAAGGTCAAACCCAGCTCGTGATAAGCCTCACTGTATTCCTTGGCTTGCAACACCAGAAAGGTGAGGCCAAGCAGAACTGTGAGTCCCAGCCACAGGGTCAGTTGCTTGCGGTTGTTGTTCTTGAGAGCGGTGTGTGCAATGTGCACGGTCACACTGGAACTGAGCAGCAGCATGGTGTTCCACAGAGGCAAATAGCTGGCAGCTTCGCTGAAGCCTCGCCATGCCATTGATTGCTCAGGGTCGACAAATATTTTGGGGTCCGGGTTATGGATGACCGGCCAGGTGCCCTGGAAGTCTTGCCACAGCAGATGCGCGATGCCTTTTTCACCCACGCCCGCCAGCCATTGCACGGAAAAATTGCGAACATAGTACAGCGCGCCAAAAAACGCACAGAAGAACATGACTTCCGAGAAGATGAACCAGTACATCCCGAGCACATAGGAACGCTTCAGCTGGGCGCTGGGCAAACCCTGATGATTTTCGCGGATCTGGGTGGCAAACCAGTTGAACAACACACAGCCGAGGATGAAAAAGCCGACAAACGCCATCCAGGCTGACACAGTTGCGCCCTGATTTGCCTTGATGTCATTCAGCGCGTTGCCAAGTCCGAACACCATCAGGGACAACCCGATGGAGGCAATGAACGGAAACTTCGACTGGTCAGGAACGTAATAAGGTTCATAGCCGGCGGGAGTGGTGTGCTTGTCAGGAGTAGCCATGTTGTTCAGCCTTTTCTCAATACAACTATCATTGGTGTTGTTACGGTTTGGCCCGGGCCGGCTGCCTTTAGTTGGCAGTCAGCCTGGGGGGGCCGGCAAAATTTTCTGTTACATCAAACAGGGTGTAGGACAGCGTCATCTTGTGCACATCTTTGGGCAAGGCTTTGTCTACAAAGAAACGTACCGGCATTTCAATTTCCTGTCCTGCTTCCAGCACTTGCTGGGTAAAACAAAAACATTCGGTCTTGTGCAGAAAGCTCGCACTCAATGACGGGGTCACACTGGGCACTGCCTGCCCGGTCATGCTCGCAGCGGTTGGATTTTTCGCATAAAACCTGACTTCATTCAATTCACCCGGGTGTACTTCAATCTGGTTCTGCATTGGATGAAATGCCCAGCTCATGTTGCTGTTGTTCATCGCCGTGAATTGCACGATGACAGTTCTTGTCAGATCAATATCGGCAGCCGTTGCTTGGTAAGCCACTCTGCCGCCGGTTTTGCCATTCAAGCCGGTTACTTTACAAAACACGTCATATATCGGCACCAGTGCAAACCCGAAGCCGAACATTGCCACCACTGCCAGCACCAGCTTGGCAATCAACTTGCGATTGCCGATATTGCTGTTGTGCCCGGGGGATGCCGACATAGACGCAACCCTTATTTAATTGGCGGGGGCGTGCTGAAGGTGTGGTACGGAGCCGGAGACGGCACTGTCCACTCAAGACCTTCTGCGCCTTCCCACACCTGAGTGGTAGCTTTCTTGCCGCCTTTTACTGTTTTGATGACGATGAACAGGAACAGCAGCTGGCTAAACCCGAACAGGAACGCACCAATGCTGGAGATCATGTTGAAATTGGCGAACTGCAGCGCATAGTCAGGCACGCGCCGCGGCATGCCGGCGAGACCCAGGAAATGCTGTGGGAAAAACAGTACGTTGATACCAACAAACGACAACCAGAAATGCAGCTTGCCCAGGGATTCGTCATACATGTTGCCGGTCCATTTCGGCAGCCAGTAATAAGCGGCCGCCATGATGGAGAACACTGCGCCCGGCACCAGCACGTAATGGAAGTGGGCTACCACGAAATAGGTATCCTGGTATTGGAAGTCGGCCGGAGCGATTGCCAGCATCAAGCCGGTGAAGCCGCCCATGGTAAACAGCACCACAAACGCGATAGAAAACAGCATCGGCGTCTCAAACGAAATGGAGCCTTTGAACATGGTGGTGATCCAGTTGAACACTTTCACCCCGGTCGGCACCGCGATCAGCATCGTCGAATACATGAAGAACAGCTCACCTGCCAGCGGCATGCCGGTAGTAAACATGTGATGCGCCCACACGATGAAAGACAGGAATGCGATGGAAGAGGTCGCATAAACCATCGAGTCGTACCCAAACAATCTTTTGCGCGAGAAAGTGGGAATGATCTCTGACACAACCCCGAAGGCCGGCAGGATCATGATGTAAACCTCGGGATGGCCAAAGAACCAGAACACGTGCTGGAACAACACCGGGTCACCGCCACCGGCAGCACTGAAGAAACTGGTGCCAAAGTGGATATCAAACAGCATCATGGTCACCACGCCTGCCAGAACCGGCATAACCGCAATCAGCAGATAGGCAGTGATCAGCCAGGTCCAAACGAACAGCGGCATCTTCATGTAGGTCATGCCGGGTGCGCGCAGGTTCTGGATGGTGGCGATGATGTTGATGGAGCCCATGATGGAAGAAGCCCCCATCATATGGACCGCAAAAATAAAGAAGGTGACTGATTTGGGTGCGAAGGTGGTGGAAAGCGGCGCATAGAAAGTCCAGCCGAAGTTGGGACCGCCACCATCCATGAACAGTGTGGATGACATCATCGCGAACGCAAATGGCAGAATCCAGAAGCTCCAGTTGTTCATGCGCGGCAGCGCCATGTCAGGCGCTCCGATCATCAACGGCACCATCCAGTTGGCCAGACCTACGAAGGCAGGCATCACCGCTCCGAATACCATCACCAGTCCATGCATGGTGGTCATCTGGTTGAAGAAATTGGGGTCCACAAACTGCAGGCCCGGCTGGAACAATTCCGCACGGATCACCAGAGCAAAGGAGCCGCCCAGCAGGAACATGGCAAAACTGAACCACAGATACATCGAGCCGATGTCTTTATGGTTGGTGGTATACAGCCAGCGGGTAAAACCTTTGGCTGGGCCGTGGTGATGATCGTCGTGTCCAGTTGCCATGGGGTGGTCCTCAATCTTCTCAATACGTGCTGATTCGGGGTTAGTGCTTACTTGGCTTGCTGCAATTGATAAACCTGCAGCGGAGTTGCCATGTCGCCCATTTTGTTACCAAAGGAATTGCGTTCGTAGGTGATAACGGCGGCAATATCTACCGGGCTCAACTGGGTGCCGAAGGCGGCCATGGCAGTACCTTTGCGGCCATGCAGGACCACATCCAGTTGACCCTCAATCGGGCCATTGGCCACTTTGCTGCCGGCCAGGGCCGGGAAGGTGGGCGGCAGGCCCTGACCATTGGCCTGGTGGCAGGCCATGCAATAGGTGGTGTAGACGGTTTGGCCCATCTCAACCAATTGCTCTCTGTTGAACTCCTTGCTGGTCATGTCCGCTACAGCCTGGGCAGCCGCTTGTTTTGCGGCAAACCAGGCGTCGTAATCAGCCTGTTCCTTGACCTCAACCACAATGGGCATGAACCCGTGCATGCGTCCGCACAGTTCCGCGCATTGGCCACGGTAAATGCCGGGCTTTTCGGCAATGACAGCTGCCTGGTTCATGAAGCCGGGGATGGCATCTTTCTTGATGGCGAAATCCGGCATCCACCAGGCATGGATTACGTCAGCAGAGGTCAACAGAAAGCGCACCTTCTTGTTTACCGGGATCACCAGCGGCTGATCCACTTCGAGCAGGTAGTTCTCACCTTTTTCGGCGCTGACCTTGCCTGCAAAGTTTTCATATTGCTCGGCCGGAGTGGCCAGGTTGCTGAAGTAGACAACCGGGGCACCTTTGTCACTGAGATATTTGTACTGCCAGCGCCATTGGTAACCGGTGATCTGGATGTCCATCACGGCATCTTCAGTGTCATAGATCTTCATCAGCACCCTGGTGGACGGAATCGCCATCGCAATCAGGATCACGAAGGGGATGAAGGTCCAGATAATTTCGGCGGTGGTGTTGTGATTGAACTTGGCAGGCACTGCGCCTTTGGACTTGCGATAGGCGAACAGGGAATAGACCAAAACCCCGTAAACTACCACACCAATCGCTACACAGATCCAGATGATAGTCATATGAAGGGAGTAGGTCTCACGGCTTACTTCCGTGATGCCTTCCCGCATGTTGAGAGCCCAATCTGCCAACAGGGCAGGCGAGCCAAACACCAGCGTCAGCACCAGCAGAATACGGCGGTAACGACGGCTAACAGCGTTGAAAAAAGATGTAATGGTGTTGACCGACAACGATGGCAGCATGTGCCCTTTCTCCACAGCTTGAAATTATTCAGTTGTTTGATGCAATCAGCTTGTTTACAGCTGGCGTTGCCACTTATCTGGCTTATGCCAAAAACACACTCGCAAGCACAACCCTCGCTAATACGACGAGGATCTGCAGTCCTTTAAGGGTTTTACGGAGTGTTCCGGCTATCAGACCGCCTCAGCAGCCAAGTTCAACCCAGCTCGCGGAGCCAGGAAAGCTTGAATTTACTTCGGATTACGTGCACAAACGGCGCCCATTATAACAATAGCCCCCCAAGGTTTGTCACCCGATTAATACTGCTTTTCACATGATCCATATCAATCGCCAACCACTGGCGACTGATAATCACGCAGGGATCCCGTCCAGGCCCTCGCTGGGCATAGAATGTACCTTCGTCACTTGCTCTGGAACGCCCCATGACCATCCGTACTTATTTGCAATACTCACCCAGTCTCGCTGAAGGGGTATTTATTGATGAAAGCGCTGTTGTAATTGGCCGGGTCACGATGGGGGCTGATGTCTCGGTGTGGCCACTGGTGGCCATTCGGGGTGATGTGCACGACATCAGCATCGGGGCGCGCACCAATATCCAGGATGGCTCGGTGCTGCATGTCACTTCCAAGGATTCTTTCCCGCCTTTGGGGTTTCCGCTGCGCATCGGGGCCGATGTCACCATCGGTCACAAAGCCATTCTGCACGGCTGCAGCATTGGAGATCGGGTGCTTATCGGCATGGGCGCGATCATCATGGACGGTGCAGTGATCGAGGCAGATGTGATCGTCGGTGGCGGCAGTGTAGTAGCGCCTGGCAAGGTGCTGACGGGCGGAGGATTGTATGTGGGCTCGCCGGCCAAACGCGTGCGAGAACTAAAGCCGGAAGAGCTAGACTTCCTCAAATACAGCGCTGAACACTACGTGAAGCTGAAAAATCTGCATATGGCAGACTCCAGAACCATCAGCTAGCGGTTGCCCTGGGCAGCTTAGCCGGCACGTAACTCTGCCATTACCGCGGTGGTGTCCGGACGTACACCTCGCCAAAGCAGAAACGATTCCGCCGCCTGTTCCACCAGCATGCCGAGCCCATCCAGCGCTTTGTATGCCCCATGCTGTAAAGCCCATTGGCAAAACACGGTCGGCTCCTTGCTATACATCAGGTCGTAACACCAGGCATCTGCATTCAGCAATTCTGGCGGCAATGGCGGCAACTCTCCTTGCAGACTGGCGGCAGTGGCATTGATCACCCAATCAAAATGTTTTCCTGCCAATGCATCAAAACCACAGGCACTGACCTTGCCATAGGGCGAAAACACTTCAACCAGCGCTTCGGCCTTGCTGATGGTTCGGTTGGCAACACAGATTGCCGCTGGTTGTTCCTGCAGGATCGGCAACAGGATGCCGCGGGTGGCGCCGCCGGCTCCCAGCACCAATACAGATTTTCCCGCCAGCACCCCGCCTTGATTGCGGGTGATGTCACGCACAAGACCAATACCGTCCGTGTTGTGGCCCTGCAACCGGCCCGCAGCATCGCAAAACAGCACATTCACGGCACCGGCCAGCGCCGCTTGCTCTGAACAGTGATCAGCCAAAGCCCAGGCTTCCTGCTTGAACGGTACAGTGATGTTGAGGCCCTTGCCGCCAGTGGCAAAAAAAGATTTCACTGCCTCTTTGAAATGGCCAGGCTCCACCAGCAAAGTTGTATAGACAAGCTCTTGGCCGGTTTCGCGTGCAAACTGGGCATGAATGCGCGGGGAGCGGCTGTGGGCAACGGGATTGCCCATTACTGCGTAACGGTCTGTCATCAATAGGCTCTTGGTGGTTTGTGTCGCAATCTCTCGACTAAGCCCGGGCCGGCATCAATCAGCCCAGTCGCGGGCATTCAGAAAGTCTGTGTAAAGCCGCGCTTCTTCTGTGCCCGGTTCGGGATGATAGTCATAGTCCCAGCGCACTTCCGGCGGCAATGACATCAGAATCGACTCGATGCGTCCAACGCCTGACTGCAATCCGAATATCGTGCCACGGTCGAATACCAGGTTGAACTCCACATAGCGTCCACGCCGGTACTGCTGGAAACGTTTGTGCTGCGCTTGCCATGGGGTGTCTTTGCGTCTTGCAATAATCGGCAGATAGGCCTCCAGGAAACTGGAGCCTACCGCGCGGGTGTAATCGAAACTCTTGTCAAAACCCCACTCATTGAGATCGTCATAGAACAGCCCGCCGATGCCGCGCGGCTCGTTGCGATGTTTGAGATAAAAATAATCGTCACACCAGCGCTTGTGTTCTGGGTACACCCCGGCGCCAAACGGCGCACAGGCTTGCTTGGCGACGTTGTGCCAATGCCGGCAATCCTCTTCAAAACCATAATAGGGCGTCAGGTCATAACCGCCGCCAAACCACCACACCGGGTCCATGCCGGGCTTGCTGGCTATAAAGAAGCGCACATTACAGTGCGAGGTTGGCACAAACGGGTTGCGCGGATGCATCACCAGCGACACTCCCATAACCTCAAACGCAGCACCTGCCAGTTCAGGCCGCTTGGCCGTGGCAGAGGGAGGCAGTGATTTGCCAAACACATGTGAAAAATTGACGCCGCCCTTTTCCAGCACTGCGCCTTCACTTATCACGCGGGTGATGCCGGTGCCGCCACCCTCCCTGTCCCAGGCATCGGTGTGAAATTTGGCTTTACCGTCTGCTTGTGCCAGGCCGGCGCAGATACTGTCCTGTAAATTCAGCAGATAGCTTTTGACTGCTTGTACATCAACATTGTTGCTTTTCAAGAGAGTACCTTTGCGTTTTTAACTGCTTCAAATTTCTACTGCTTTCAACTTTCTATATTTCAACTACGAACCATTTTGCCGCTTTGCAAGTCGCGGATGGTGCTGGGTTTGATATTGCCACCCAGGCGACCGGGCAATACAAAGTCAACATGCCGGCCAAACCATTGCAGTACACGCAGCCGCGATCGTGCCGGCGGCATCATGGCCGGATTGGCCGAGGTTGACACCAGCGGCCCCCCGAATGCATCACATAACTGTCTTACCACCGGATGGGCGCTGACACGCACTGCCACGCTGGAAAAGCTACCGTGGATCCAGATTGGAAAGCATTGATCCGGATCAGGCAACAGCCAAGTGGTGGGGCCGGGCCATGTTGACTTGACTAATGCCAGTTGTTCACTGGAAAGCGGTCGCAGCAGCGCGTCCACTTGTTCAATGCTGGCGGCCACTACAATAAGGCCTTTCTCAACAGTACGCTGTTTGAGGCGCAGTATTCTTTCTACCGCGAGCGGATCAAAGGGATCGCAACCAAGCCCCCAGACTGATTCCGTCGGGTAGGCAATGACACCGCCGGACTCGAGCGCATCCAGGGCCTTTTGCAGATTTTTGGTAAGCATGAAATTTGGTTCATTGGTATTAGCAACCGTATTCTCGCATCAACTCCGTGCAGACAAAACATAAGCTTGGTCTTGCAGTGCGATGATCCCGCAAAGTTCAAGCTGGGTAAGCACCGGCAGCAGTTCTGCCGCCGCAACTCCACACTGAAACAGCAGGCTTTCCAGTGAAACCGGGTCATAGCCAATATGCTCAAGCACAACTTTCGCCACTGGCGAGAGCTTGGCTCGCGCCTTGGCAATGCTCTCAATTGCAGCGGCGGGGCCAGGGGCAGACTGCAATTGCTGGTGGCGCTCCCATGCCACCAGCGCCGGCAATTCCTCGATAATTTCTGCGGGGGTTTCCACCAGTTTGGCGCCCTGTCGTATCAAGCGATGACACCCACGGGTCAGTGGATTATTAATGGACCCGGGAATTGCAAATACTTCACGCCCCTGTTCTGCGGCCAGCCGTGCCGTTATCAACGAGCCACTTTGTTCTGCCGCTTCAACCACTAAAACACCATGAGCCAGCCCGCTTATGATGCGGTTGCGCTCGGGAAAGTGCCGGGCATCCGCTCTGGTTGCCGGCGAAAATTCCGAGACCAGCGCTCCTTGCTGTGCAATGCGTTCAGCGAGAACAACATTGCTTTTGGGATAAACGCTGGCAAGACCGCTGCCCAGCACCGCAATAGTAACCCCGGCATTTTCCAGCGCACCACAATGACTTTCTGTATCAATGCCCAGCGCAAGACCGCTGGTGATCTGGTAGCCACGCTCGACCAATGCAGCGGCAAAACGGTGTGCATGCTTGCGGCCATCAATGGTGGGTTTGCGTGAACCCACAATCGCAATTTGTGGCAACGACAACAAATCAGGATCACCCCTTACAAATAATTGTGGGGGTGCATCGACGCAAGTGGCTAATAGCGGGGGATAGCGGGGATCGCCCAATGCAATAAGTGCTTGAGCTGGCTGTGTTGCCCATGCGATCGACTCTTCAACTATTCGTTCGGTTGATGCTGCCATTGTTCCGCGTTGCCATGCGCAGAATAAGGGCCACGCCTGCACGGGCAGCTGCCATGCACACCAGGTCGTGTGGTCTATGCCGAGCAAGGCATCAATGGTTGGCGCCAACAGGCGCAGTTTTTTCAGACAGGCCGCATCAAACTTGTAGGCCAGCGTCAATTGCAGCCAGCGGCGCAATTCCGGGATTTGCATAAAGTTCGTCCTTGAACTTTTTGTTGTTGAACAAGCCGCAGATTACGGTGTCACGGCCCTGTCGCTGAGGGATATTTGCTGTTTGGAACTCAAAACCAGCGCCAGACTTGCATGGTCATATACCCGGTAGATTAGTACGGTTGCGACATTCTCGCCAGGATACTCAACCTTGCGTCCGCCTTTCATGCCCAGCAAGTGGCGCATGTTCTGAAAGAATCCGGTTTTGCCAATATCGTCGGTGACCATAACTGGTGGTTTCTGGATGGCAAGCACATGGCCGGATTTCAACCCGCTTTTTCCGCCCTGATTCAGCACCAAAGTATCGTAACGCCCTCCCAGATTGCGCCCATCGCCTATGCTGGCAATGGCAGCATCAACTTCAAAAGCTGGCGGCATGGGCAAGTAGGAATCGTCGAGGTCCAGCTTCTGGCGTGGAATCAGCCGGTCTCCTTCCCGTGCTGACTGCAAGGATGTATCAATTTTCAACACCGCCCTGTCACCATTGAAACTGGTGATAGTTGCCGTGCCTATCATGATTGACTCCACACCCAGCAGAGCTTTGGTGTCAGGATCCTTGAAGCTCCTGCCTTCACGCACAATGTCATAGGTAAGGACATTGGCGCTCCAGTTGCCGCGTGCAAACACCGTGTTGCCGGCACTGAACATCCTGCGGTCCTGCTGCTCGCCGAGCAGGTACGGCGCCTTGTCAAAACTCTCGTAGTCCACCACGGTATTCTTGCTGAGGAAGGCAAATATCTTGTTAAGTGATATCGCCGGAATTGGACTTAACAAGGATTGACTGCGAATCTGGGGAGCGCGGTGTTCGGTGCGAATATCCGTGATTGCGGGCGCAACCTCAGCCGCATTGCTGGCGACTGAAGTAGAGGTGGCCGAAATGGTGGCAGCTCCGGGTATGCCCTGGGGTACCCCGGTGTCACGATTGAGACTCAACACGGGTTTGCCATCCTGGTACGAAAGCGAGATGCGATCACCCGGATAGATAAGATCTGGATTTTGTATTTGCGGATTGACCTGCCAAACTTGTGGCCACAACCAGGGCTTGTCCAGAAAGCGGGAGGCGATGTCCCATAAAGTGTCGCCTTCTTTCACGGTGTAGCTTTGCGGGGAATCCTTGCGCAAGCTGACCAATCCCTGCTGTTCCGCGGCATGCGCAACCAGCAACAACATCGCGGCAATCAGGCCAGATACCAGCAGCTTGGAGCCCGCATTCCTGCCGAACTTTAGCCAGTTCATGAAAGTCATTGCCATCGGAAGCTCCCCCATTGGCCGGGCAGTTAGAATCGCGCAGCACTCTGCAAGTTTTCAATACTAACAATAAGTGTTGTATTCATATAGGGTTAGCGCGGGAAATTTAGGTAAGTTGTCATTATTGGGGCTTGGTTCTCGCTCCCCCTCGTCAACCGGCCTGCCATGACGGGCCTGATTGGCTTATCATGTGCAGCAAGTTTTCTTAATAATTACCCCTTGCCAACATGAGCCTGTTAACCATTCTCGAATACCCGGATCTGCGGCTGCGCAAGCGAGCCAGCCTGATTTCTGAAGTCAACGACAACCTGCGGCGCACCATTGATGACATGTTTGAAACCATGTATGCCGCACCCGGCATTGGCTTGGCAGCAACCCAGGTGAATATTCATAAGCGCCTGCTCGTGCTAGATGTGTCTGAAAACAAGGATTCGCCACTGGTCTTTATCAACCCTGAGATCGACGTGCTGGATCCTGAGCCTCTGGGCTATGAAGAGGGCTGTTTGTCAGTGCCTGGCTATTTCGACTTGGTAACACGTCCCAAAAAGGTCAAAGTAAAGGCTCTGGACCGTCATGGCCAGCCTCTTGAAATGGAGGCTGAAGGGCTGTTGGCAGTCTGCCTGCAGCATGAAGTTGACCACCTGGACGGCAAGCTGTTTGTAGATTATTTATCCATACTCAAGAGGCAGCGGATCAAGCACAAGCTGTTGAAAGACAAAAAGAAGGATGAGCGGGGAGAAACCCGCGCCGAAGCCTGAGCCCTCAATAATGGGTCCTGCCTTGTAAACTTTGATCAAATCCAGGCCTGCTGACACCATGACCACGTCATCGCTACGTATTGTCTTTGCGGGCACCCCAGAGTTCGCCGCCAACCATTTAACAGCGCTAGTTGCAGGGGGTTTCATGGTGGTAAGCGCCTACTCACAGCCTGATCGTCCCAGTGGCCGCGGCAAAAAACTGGCGCCGACACCGGTGAAAGCCGTGGCGCAATCCCATGCTATTGAAGTCAATCAACCGCTGTCGCTAAGCGACCCGGATGCGCTCGCCAGATTGCAAAGTTATGCTCCGGATGTGCTCGTTGTTGTCGCTTATGGACTACTGCTGCCTCCCGCGGTTTTGCAGTTGCCACGTTATGGCTGCCTGAATGTGCATGCCTCTTTACTACCGCGTTGGCGGGGCGCGGCCCCCATCGAGCGGGCGATTCTGGCTGGCGACAAGGAGTCCGGGGTTTGCATCATGCAGATGGATGAGGGCCTTGATACTGGCCCGGTCTTGCAGGCTGTCCATACTCCCATTCTGCCGGATGACACCGCCGCCAGTCTGACTGCACGTTTACAGCAGCTGGGCTGTGATGCACTGCTGGCAGTTTTGCAACAATTGCCCACAGGCAGCCTGCAACCTCAACCCCAGAATCCTGCCCTCGTCACTTATGCGCGCAAGTTGCAAAAAGAAGAAGCCCGGATCGACTGGGCTCACAGTGCTGCGGTCATACACAACCAGGTCCGGGCGCTCTATCCGCGCTCCCCCGCCTGGTGCCTGCACCAGGGTAAACGCGTGCGACTGATTCGCGCCTGCGTGACGGGCGCAACCACTTCCACTACGCCTGGCACCATCCTCGCCCTTACCGGCAATTCACTGCAAGTGGCTTGCGGCTCTGGGGTGCTCGAAGTGTTTGAAGTGCAGCAAGAAGGCAAACCAGCCATGGGCATTGCCAGCTTGTTGAACGGCCATCCTGATTTTTTCCAGCCTGGGCACAGTTTGTCCGGTGAGCCGGGCAATCCTGAATCATGAGCTCCCAATCCGAGCGAGTTCTGGCCTGCCATATCCTAGCCAGCCTGCTGCAGCAGCGCGGTTCCCTCGCCAGCCTGCTGACCGCAGAAACATTGGCAAGGGCGCAAAGTCCCGCCTTGTTGCAGGAACTCTGCTTTGGCGTTTGCCGCTGGTATCCACGTCTGCAATTTTATTTGGGATTTTTGCTCACAAAGCCGCTTCGTAACAAGGATCTGGATGTGCAGTGCCTGTTGCTGGTGGGCCTGTACCAGCTATTGTTCATGCGCATCCCTGATCACGCCTGCGTCAATGAATGTGTCGCCGCTGCTGATACGCTCGGCAAACCATGGGCCAAGGGCTTGATCAACGCCGTTTTGCGAGAAGCCCAGCGAAAGCAATCACAACTGCCTGACTTGGCCGAGCGTGACTACAGTGCCTGGTATGCGCATCCGGACTGGCTGCTCAACCGTGTGAAAACTGACTGGCCCACCCGATACCGCGACATTCTTGATGGCAATAACCAGCGTGCGCCCATGACTTTGCGTGTGAACCAACGCAAAGCAACGCGAGCTGAATGTCTCGAACTTTTCGCGAGCCACGGCGTGGCCGCCACTGCTGGCGAATTGACCCCTCACTCACTCTATCTGGCACAGCCGATGGATACAGCTGTCTTGCCTGGTTTTGCCGAGGGTTGGGTCAGTGTGCAGGATGAATCATCGCAATTAGTGGCCATTTTGGTGCCGCTGTCTCCCGGCTTGCGCGTGCTGGATGCCTGCGCAGCACCCGGCGGCAAAACCTGTGCATTGCTGGAAGCCGAGCCAACTCTGCAAATGCTTGCACTTGATAATGAAGCGCGCCGCCTGCCTCGTATTCAGCAGAATCTCGATCGGCTGGGATTACAGGCCATCATTCAATGTGCCGACATTACTCAGGCTGGCATGGAGGCATTGGGTCTGTTCGATCGCATCTTGCTGGATGTGCCATGTTCTGCCACTGGCGTGATTCGCCGGCATCCGGATATCAAGCTGTTGCGTTCGCCTGCAGAAGTAGAGAGTCTGGTCGGCAAGCAACGGGCACTGATAGACGCTGCCTGGCCTCTGCTTGCGCCTGGTGGTTATCTGCTTTATTCAACTTGCTCTTTGCTGAAAACCGAAAACACCGAACAAATAGCCTATTTGTTGCGGGTTTATCCTGATGCGCTTCACATTCCGCTGGCCATTCCCGGCGCCATCAAGTGTGAAAACGGGATGCAATTGTTGCCAACCGTCGCAAGCACTGACGGCTTTTTCTATGCCTTGCTGCGTAAGCAGCCGCAGCCTGAATGAAGGTCAGTAGGGCGGTTGCACGCCCTGGGGCTGACGCTTGAAGCGTTTATATTCCCACTGGTATTGCGCAGGATCTTCCAGTACGACTGACTCAACACTGCGGTTAAGCGCTGCCAGCGCTGTCGTCAGATCGCTCGCATAGATTTCAGCTGCGGGTTCGCGGAAGATCATCCGGAAACCGTGCTCTACCCGTTTTGCATAACCGACAACCACTCGGGCTCCTGTTTTCTGTTGCAGCCGGTTGAGCAAGGTCATAGTAAACGCGGGCTTGCCAAAGAACGGCGCAAACTCGCCGCCGCTGGCCAAAGGGACTTGATCCGGCAAAATGCCTACGATTTCACCCGCCCGCAGTGATTTGAGCAATTCGCCCACGCCCTTATTGTCGGTGGCCACCATTTTGGCGCCCATGCGGCTGCGGGCCGTGAAAATCAGCTTTGCCAGCGCCGGTGAATCCGGGGCCTGGTAGAGTTGGCTGGAGGGTCCACATCCACACACATTCAAGTAAAGGCCCAGCAGTTCCCAGTTACCCATATGGGGAGCCACCAACAATACTCCTTTATTTTCAGCCTTTGCGCTTTGCAACAAACCCAAACCTTCCACCTCTGTCACGAGGCTGAGAATGCGGGCGGCCGGCCACAACCATACCGCGCCGGCTTCAGTAATCGTCTGGAAAGTCTGTTGCAGACTGGCTTGAGCCAGCTTCCGGCGATCCGGTGCATTGAGCCCGGGAAAACAAAGAGCAAGATTGGTTAACGTTGTGCGGGCCATCCTGGTTTGCAGTGACCAACACAGTCCACCAAGCACAGCACCCGATGCGCGCGCAGCCGAGAGTGGCAGTAATGCCAGAAATCTCAGGAATAAGATGAGTGCTGCTTCCTTCATGCGCGTGAGTTCAGGATAATTGCCAACTTCATTTTGTCATCGATGCATGGTACCCCAAGGGGTGCTGCAGGAGTTATCTTGAGCTCGTCCTTCGACGTTTCCACATTCCAGGGCCTCATCCTGGCCTTGCAACAATTTTGGGCGGAACAAGGCTGCGTGCTCATCCAGCCGCTCGACATGGAAGTGGGGGCAGGCACTTTTCATACGCAGACATTTCTGCGCGCCATCGGTCCGGAAAGCTGGAATACAGCCTATGTGCAGCCCTGCCGTCGCCCTACCGACAGTCGCTACGGTGAAAACCCGATGCGCCTGCAACACTATTACCAGTTTCAGGTGATGCTCAAACCTTCACCGCTGAACATCCAGGATCTGTACCTGCAATCACTACAACACCTTGGCATTGATACCAGTATTCACGATATCCGCTTCGTTGAAGACAACTGGGAATCGCCTACTCTGGGTGCGTGGGGTTTGGGTTGGGAAATTTGGCTTAACGGCATGGAAGTCACCCAATTTACTTATTTTCAGCAAGTAGGTGGGCTTGAGTGTTATCCAGTGAGCGGCGAAATCACCTACGGGCTCGAACGAATTGCCATGTACTTGCAGGGCAAGAACAATATTTTTGATCTTGTTTGGGCCAACACTCCCAACGGAGTGGTCACCTACCGGGATGTGTTTCACCAGAATGAAGTCGAACAATCGGCTTACAACTTTGAACATGCCAATACCGACAACCTGTTTCGCAATTTCAATGACAGTGAAGCGCAATGTCAGTATTTGATTGAGCAGCAACTGGTACTGCCTGCTTATGAACAAGTGGTCAAAGCCTCGCACGCCTTTAACCTGCTTGATGCACGCTCCGCCATCTCGGTGACTGAGCGTCAACGTTATATCTTGCGTGTGCGTACTTTGGCGCGCGCTGTTGCCCAAGCCTATCATGACTCTCGCGCCAGACTGGGCTTCCCGCTTGCGCCTGAAGCACTGCGCAAAGAATGCCTGGAGAAACTCGCTAATGTCTAACCGCGATTTGCTGATCGAGATTGGCACTGAAGAATTACCTCCCAAAGCATTGCTGTCATTATCGGAATCATTGCGTGACGAGTTTGCCGCGCAGTTGAAAAAAGCGACACTCCCGCATGGCGCCATTGAAGTGTTTGCCACTCCGCGCCGTCTGGCATTGTTAATCCACGACTTGCCAGATCGCCAGGCTGATCGCTCGCTGGAAAAGCTCGGGCCGGCACTGCAGGCTGCGTTCAATGCTGATGGCAGCGCTTCCAAAGCCGCTGAAGGTTTCGCAAAATCCTGTGGTGTAACTGTTGCAGAGCTACAACAGAAACAGGATGGCAAGGTAACCAAGCTGATACATGTTTCTCAACAAGCTGGCGATACCACAGTCAATCTTGTCCCCACCATGGTGAAAGATGCATTGGCAGCTCTGCCAATTGCAAAACGGATGCGTTGGGGTAGCACGCGTGATGAGTTCGTACGTCCGGTACACTGGGTTGTTTTGTTGTATGGCACTGAAGTCATCAAAACTACCATCATGGGTGTACAAACCAGTGCTGAAACGCGTGGTCATCGCTTTCATCATCCCGCCAATATTCACCTGAATTCGCCCGATTTTTATCTGCGGCTTTTACGGGGGCAGGGCAAGGTCATCGCCAGTTTCGATGAGCGTCGTGCAGAAGTTCGCAAACAGGTGGAAGAGCAAGCCCTTAATCTGGGCGCGCATGCGGAAATTGATGAAGCCCTGCTTGATGAAGTGACCTCGCTGGTGGAATGGCCGGTAGCGCTAACCGGCCGCTTTGATGAATCATTTCTGGCGGTGCCGCAAGAGGCACTGATTTCTGCGATGAAGGGCCATCAGAAATGTTTCCACCTGCTTGCTGCAGACAAGAGCATACTGCCGTATTTCATCACGCTCAGTAATCTCGCCAGTCGCGATCCTGCCCAAGTGATCGCCGGCAATGAAAAGGTTATTCGTCCACGCCTTGCTGATGCGGCCTTCTTTTATTCGCAAGACAAAAAACAGACGCTGGCCAGCCGCACAGAAAAACTCAAGACCGTAGTGTTCCAGCAGGAACTTGGAACTGTTTATGAAAAATCACAACGCGTAAAAGTATTGGCCTTGCACATTGCCGTTCAACTGCAGGCCGACCCCGGCCTGGTTGCACGTGCTGCCGAACTGGGCAAATGCGATTTGATGACCAGTATGGTGTATGAGTTTGCCGAACTGCAGGGCATCATGGGTTATCACTATGCAACCCACGATGGAGAGCCGGCTGAAGTTGCCCAAGCCTTGAACGAACAATATATGCCGCGCTTTGCCGGTGACGAATTGCCGACTACCGTTACCGGTCTGGTGGTGGCGCTGGCAGAACGTCTGGACACAATCACCGGCATGTTTGGCATAGGGCAGCCTCCCACAGGTTCAAAAGATCCCTTTGCCTTACGCCGCGCGGCACTAGGCGTGTTGCGCATCATCATTGAAAAGCAGTTGCCGTTGAATCTGGTGGCCTGCGTGGACATTGCCGCTGCCAATTTCCCCAATATGAAAAATGGGGCACAAACCAGAGCTGCTGTACTGGATTTTATTTTTGAAAGACTGCGAGCACTGTATGCCGACAAGGGTGTAAACACCGATGTCTTCATGGCTGTGGATGCCGTCCGCCCAACCAGCCCCTTGCTGTTTGATGCGCGAATTACTGCCGTCAGTCATTTCATCAAGCTGCCGGCGGCCCAGTCACTCGCCGCTGCCAACAAGCGCGTTTCCAATATCCTGCAAAAGTCAGATCAAACCAATATCGGCATTGTAGATAACGTTTTGTTGCAGGAGTCTGCCGAGCGGGCTTTGGCCAACAGCTTGCAACAGGTCATTTCACAAGTAGAGCCGTTGCTGGCGGCTCATCGATATACAGAAGCCTTGGCTTCAATGGCAAGCTTGCAAGTTCACATCGATGCGTTCTTTGAACAGGTAATGGTGAATACCGAAGATGAAGGCTTGCGCCTGAATCGTTTGGCATTACTGAGTTCATTGCGACAACTATTCTTGCGGGTTGCAGATATCTCGTTGCTGCAAAATGTCTGACGCCGCTGCCAAGCTGGTAATTCTCGATCGTGACGGCGTTATCAACGCCGATTCAGACAATTACATCCGCTCTGTTGAAGAGTGGATTCCGTTACCCGGCAGTATTGAAGCGATAGCCCGGCTTTCAAACGCAGGCTATCTCATTGCAGTTGCCACCAACCAGAGCGGTCTCGCGCGTGGTTATTTCGATGAAATAACTTTGGCAAACATGCACAACCTCATGTGTGAGTTGGTTGAAGCCGCAGGGGGCCGTATAGATGTGATCTGTTATTGCCCGCACGCTCCCGATGAAAACTGCAGCTGTCGTAAGCCGAAACTGGGGCTACTTGCGCAAATCGGTGAGGCTTTAGGTCTGCCAGTCCGCGACGCCTGGTTGGTTGGGGATCACAAAAAGGATATGCAAATGGCCGTAGCTGGTGGTTGCAAACCACTGCTGGTACTGACGGGCAAAGGGGCCATCGAGGCCAACAAATTATCTGCAGACTTGCGTCCTCTTGTGCACATAGTGGACGATCTTGCCGCTGCTACCAATTTCATCCTGATCGAGGATGCCCGCAAGGGGTGATCTATGCCTATGCTTATTCTGAGATCCGTATTGTTCTATATTGTCTATGCCGTCTCTTTGATTGTGCATGCATCTTTGTGTGTCTTGTTGGGATGGTTGTTGCCGTTAAAAACCCGATTCCCGCTATTTGTACAGTGGAACCGGTTTGTAGTGTGGTGGGTGGGCATTTGCTGTGGCGTTCGCTATGAAATTCATGGCAGGGAAAAGGTGCCGGCCCATCCCTTCATAGTGCTTAGCAATCATCAGAGTCCATGGGAAACCGTATTCCTTTATTATGAATTCCAACCCCTGTGCGCCGTATTGAAACGTGAGCTGCTGCGCATTCCGTTTTTCGGATGGGCTTTGGCATTACTGGCGCCTATTGCCATTAATCGCAGCAAGCGTCGTAATGCGCGTGATTCCATGTTGCAGCAAGGTCAGCAACGAGTCACCGCTGGCATTTCAATTCTGGTGTTTCCCGAAGGAACTCGCGGCGATCCCGGACAGGATCGCAAGTACTTCACCGGCGGCGCTGAAATGGCAATTGCTACTGGCGCCAGGATAGTGCCGGTGGCACACAATGCCGGGCGCTACTGGCCAGCACACAAACTGGTAAAAACTCCGGGCACCATCCAGGTATTCATTGGTGAACCAATTGAAACGGCCGGGCGTGATCCGCGGGAACTTATGGAGCAGGTAAAGCAGTGGATCAATTCCCGGCTGGCTTCCATTCCTTCCTGATTACACGTCGAGGTTGGCTACCTGCAACGCATTGGACTCTATGAACTCGCGGCGCGGCTCCACCTGGTCACCCATTAGTGTGTAAAAGAGCTGATCTGCTGCCATTGCATCTTCAATGGTTACCCGCAACATGCGGCGATAGTTGGGATCCATTGTGGTTTCCCATAATTGTTCCGGATTCATCTCGCCCAAGCCTTTGTATCGTTGCAGATAGTGACCTTTCATAGCATCTCCCATCAACCACTCCAGCGCAGCGCGGAAATCGTTGACTGGTTGTACTTTCTCCCCACGTTTTACAAAAGCACCGGGTTCACACAAGCCTTTCAGTGTATTGCCTACCCGGCAGATCTCCCGATATTCACCAGATTTGAAAAACTCTGCACTTAAAGTCACTTTGCGCGTGTTGCCGTGAATCACCGAGGTCAGCACCGGTAAATATTGATTTTCTTCAGTGTCGTGTTTGACAACAAATGTAAACGCGGCATTGGTATTTTCATTCACTTTGCTTGCGAGTACATCAGTCCATTGTTGTACATCGGTTTGATTAACGAGCTGTTCCACACTCAAGGCATCATGGTTCAGCATCGCCTGCAATACCTCGGCAGGATACTGCCGGGATAGTCGATTGATTTGCGCTTGTACGTTGCGGTAATCCTGCGCAATCGATTGCAGCGCAGTTCCACTGATACCAGGGGCATCCGAGTTTACGTGCAGGCTGGCATCTTCCAGCGCCATTTGAGTCTGGTACTGCGCCAGCTCATCATCATCCTTCAGATATTGTTCCTGCTTGCCCTTGCGGATTTTGTAAAGTGGAGGTTGCGCGATATAAATATGTCCGCGCTCTACCAATTGCCGCATTTGCCGGAAAAAGAACGTCAGCAGCAAAGTGCGAATATGAGAACCATCCACATCGGCATCGGTCATGATAATGATGCTGTGATAGCGAAGGGCATCCGGATTGAATTCTTCGGTACCGATGCCACAACCAAGCGCTTTGATAAGGGTGCCAATTTCGGCAGAGCTGAGCATTTTGTCAAAGCGTGCTTTTTCAACATTCAGGATTTTGCCCTTGAGGGGCAAAATTGCCTGATTCTTGCGATTGCGGCCTTGCTTGGCAGAACCGCCTGCAGAGTCACCTTCGACTATATAAATTTCCGACAGGGCAGGATCTTTCTCCTGGCAATCTGCCAATTTGCCCGGCAAGCCGGCTATGTCGAGAGCGCCCTTACGACGCGTCATTTCGCGGGCCTTGCGGGCGGCTTCACGGGCTCGCGCCGCATCAATCATTTTATTAACAATGTTTCTGGCTTCCTGCGGATTCTCCATCAGGAATTCACCGAAAAAGCGGCCCATCTCCTGCTCCACCACCGTCTTCACTTCAGAAGAAACCAGCTTGTCCTTGGTTTGCGATGAAAATTTCGGATCCTGAACTTTGACAGACACAATAGCCGTAAGACCTTCACGGGCGTCATCGCCGGAGGTCTGGACATCTTTGCCTTTTTTACTATCGATTTCCTTGTCGATGTAGCTTTTCAGGACACGAGTCAGTGCTGCGCGGAATCCCGCCAAGTGGGTGCCACCATCGCGCTGTGGAATATTGTTGGTGTAGGTGTAGACGTTTTCCTGGTAACCATCATTCCATTGCACCGCCACTTCTATGCCTACGCCATCCGCTTCTGTCGAGAAATGAAAGATCTTGTTGATGGGTGTACGATTCTGGTTGAGGTAGGCAACAAAGGCATGCAAGCCGCCGTCATACTGGAATATCTCCGATCGGTCGGTACGCTCATCAGTCAATTCGATTTTGAGCCCAGCGTTCAAAAACGCCAGCTCACGCAGCTTCTTGGCCAGAATGTCATAGACAAAACTGATGTTGGTAAAGGTCGCGCCAGAAGGCTTGAAATGGCAGGAAGTGCCTGTGTGGTTACATTCACCAACAACCTTGAGCGGGGTTTCCGGAACGCCGTGGTGGTAGATCTGCTCATGGACTTTTCCACCACGATAGATCGTGAGCTTTAAATAGGAGGACAGGGCATTGACCACCGATGCGCCTACGCCATGCAGGCCCCCGGACACTTTATAGCTATTGCTGTCGAATTTACCGCCGGCGTGCAGTACGGTCATGATGACCTCGGCGGCAGACACTCCCTCTTCATGCATTTCAGTAGGAATGCCGCGGCCGTTGTCAGCCACACTGACGCTCTCATCGCTGTGGATTATAACTTTGACCGTGTTGCAATAGCCCGCCAAGGCTTCGTCGATGGAGTTATCGACCAACTCAAACACCATGTGGTGAAGACCGGTGCCGTCGTCTGTATCCCCGATATACATGCCTGGACGCTTACGGACAGCATCCAAACCTTTTAACACGGTGATACTTGAGGAATCGTAGTTGTCGTTATCCGCCATAATGCCCCTTTAAAGCCGGCCCGTGATGGGTCGCGCTTCTTGTAACTATTTGATTTTAAAGCAATATTGCCGCCTTGATCCCCGGCACTTACCTTGGGTCGATCTTACCATGTTTCACGTGGAACATCCCGAGCTCCATACCATTCACCTCCGCTTGTCGGACCGCAATTGGCGCTAAGGATTCTTGCTCTATACTGGTCAAGAAGACTTGGGTTTTCAAGCTTCCTAAAAGCTTGCAAACCTTCTCCCTATTGCTGACATCCAGCTCCGCTGGCAGATCATCCACCAAGAACAGGCAATGCACCCCTCGACTAGCAATCAGATGTTGCGCCTGCACTACTTTCAGGGCACAAATCAGTAGCTTGAGCTGCCCTCGGGACAGTACTTCTGCGGCGTCGTGACCGCCAACTTTAAACCGTAAATCCGCTTTGTGGGGGCCGACGATTGTGTGGCCGTATTTACGTTCTTTTGCAATATTTTCCTGCAGCTGTGAGTAAAGATCGGTTTGTGGCTCCCAACCACGCCAGTAACTCACTTCGACCGACGCCCCGCCAGGAGCGCCTATATCTAGTAGAGTATCCGCAAAAAGGGTTGCAAGCTGATCCAGGTAATTCTGACGGTACTGGTCCATATGCCCGGCATTTATGGCCAGCTCATGAGACCATGGCTCAATTTCATTTGTTTTGGCTTCGGATCTCAACAGTAAATTCCTCTGTTCCAACGCTTTCCGGGCACGGCGCCAATATTCCAAATATTGATGTTCCACGTGGAACACACCCCAATCCAGAAACTGGCGCCGGTCGCTGGGGCTTCCCTCCATCAGCTGAAAGGTATCGGAATTGATTAATTGCAGCGGAAGCGTGCGGGATAGATGTGCCAGGCCTTCAGCAGGCGAGCCGCCAATTTTGATTGTCTGCTGACCACGCTGCGGCCGTTGAATGCCAATGGTTGTGCCGTCGGCTGTTTGACCAAAAACTGTTGCAACTTGCATCGCGTGGGAAATAAGTGGTTTCTGCAAATGACTACGAAATGAGCGGCCCATCCCTAGCAGGTATAACGCTTCCAGCAATGAGGTTTTGCCGCTGCCATTGTTGCCAATTATCAAATTGAAGCCGGGCGCAGGCTCCAAATTTGCCTCAGCAATATTTCGCAACCCGCTGATGGCAAACCTGGTAAGTACCGGCATGGAGGGGGAGGCCTTGGCCCTGTGATTACAGCCTCATCGGCATGACAACGTAGAGGGCAGGGCTGCCATCTGTTGCCTGCATCAAAACACTGCTGTTAGTGTCAGATAGAATCATTTGGACAGTGCTGGTTGTTAGAACATTAAGTACATCAATTAGATAGCTTACATTGAAGCCTATTTCCAACGCGGATGACTGGTATTCCACTGCCACTACATCTTCTGCTTCTTCCTGTTCCGGGTTGTTGGCCAAAATCTTTAATTCATCCTTGGCCAGCATCAGGCGGATGCCCCGGAACTTCTCATTTGACAGGATTGCAGCTCTGCTCAGCGCTTGTTTCAGATCTTGGCGATTGCCCAGCATGACCTTGTCGCCACCCTTGGGAAGCACGCGGTCATAATCTGGAAACTTGCCATCAACCAATTTGGACGTGAAAGTAAAGTTCTGGGTACGCACCCTAACGTGGTTACTGCCAATAACCAGGGAAACCTCATCTTCCCCGTCAGTTAGCAGCCGGGAGAGTTCCAGCACCCCTTTGCGGGGCACAATCACCTGATGTTTGGCGGCGACGCCGACAGCCATTTTTTCGGTGTGCAGGGCCAGTCGATGTCCATCGGTAGCCACTACCCGCAAATAATCCGGAGCTACTTCCAATAAAAGGCCGTTAAGGTAATAGCGCACGTCCTGCTGAGCCATTGCAAAACTGGTGCTATCCAGCATGCTTTTAAGTGTTTCACGCGCAACTTTGATTTCGAAAGAGCCTTTTGATTCCTCTACTGTTGGAAAATCGCTTGCGGGCAAAGTAGAAAGACTGAAGCGACTGCGTCCCACCCGGATCACAGACTTGCCGTCTTCGGTGGAAAATTTGATTAATGATCCTTCCGGTAACGACTTGCAAATATCCATCAGTTTGCGGGCCGGGACGGTGATTTCACCATCACTTGAGCCGCCGTCAACTCCAACTCGTCCAACCAGCTCAACCTCTAGATCCGTACCCGTCAACGACAAGATGCCGTTGTCCAAGGCTAGCAGCACATTTGAAAGCACAGGCAAAGTTTGACGACGCTCTACAACGCCGGTAACCAGCTGCAAAGGTTTGATCAACGCGTCACGTGAAATTTCAAATTGCATGATGGCTCTCTTCTCTTATTGGCTTTCTAAATTAACTAACTGTCGGTTTTTGGGGCAGTTGGAACCGTTCTGGGGGCTAAAAATTTTCACTGGACTCCCTTTCAGCAGAGCTGCTGGCACTGCCCGTGTCGCTGTGCCAGCAGCATAACGACTGCCTGTGCATTTTGCCCTTCCTAGCTCAACTCGACAAGGAGCGCATGAGATTCTGGTAATCTTCTTCCATATCGATATCGGATTTACGTAAATCATTGATGGTTCTGCAGGCATGGAGAACAGTGGTGTGATCCCTACCTCCATAATAAGAACCAATTTCTGGCAGGCTGTGATTGGTTAGCTGTTTGGAGAGGCACATTGCCATTTGGCGAGGCCTTGCGACAGATCTGTTCCTGCGTTTGGAGATCATGTCTGCCATTTTAATTTTGTAATATTCGGCAACTGTGCGCTGGATATTGTCGACACTGATTAATTTGCTCTGGATGGCCAGCAAATCCTTGAGTGCATCTTTAACAAGTGGAACTGTGATTTCTTCATCAAGGAATCTGGCGTGAGCTACAACCTTCTTTAAGGCGCCCTCTAGCTCCCTGACATTCGACCTCAGTTTATGGGCCATGAACATCGCTGCCTCCTCCGGCAGGATGACCTGCTCGTGTATTGACTTGTTCATGAGGATTGCCGCTCTTGTTTCCAGATCGGGGGGCTCAACCGCAACAGAAAGCCCCCAACCAAAACGTGATTTTAGCCTTTCTTCCAGCCCATTAATTTCACTGTGGTACTTGTCACAAGTCATGATGATCTGACGACCACCTTCAAATATGGCATTAAATGTATGGAAGAATTCTTCTTGCGAGCGCTCTTTGTTGGCAAAAAACTGGATGTCATCAATCAGCAGGGCATCAACGGTGTGGTAATAACGCTTGAACTCATTAATCGCATTTAATTGCAGAGCTGAAACCATGCTGCCTACAAAGGTTTGTGAATGCAGATAGACGACCTTTGCAGAGGGGTTTTTTTGCAGAAGGTGATTTCCTATTGCATGCATAAGATGGGTTTTGCCCAGTCCAACCCCGCCATATATAAAGAGTGGGTTGTAAGCTCCGCCCGGGTTGCTGGCAACCTGCGCAGCGGCAGCGCGAGCAATCTGATTGGATTTTCCCTGGATAAAACTATTGAAAGTGTAGTTTTTATTAAGCTCACCGCGAAATGAGAGCTTGCGAGGAGTCGAGGTGTTAATAATCCCCTGTCGAGGCGGTTCCTGGAAACTCAGTGCCGGGATTGAGCCTTGATGGCTTGAAACCGGATCTCTGGAATCGGTGAGTGCCCGCTCTAATAAATCTTCAGATGAATGAGGTTCCCGAGTATCCTCGATGAGTTGTGGAAAGGTATCAATAGTTTGTGCCTGTTCGCTGGCAAAACCAGAATCGCGGCTGGCTACGGCCAGGCTGATCTCAGGGATGGCTCCTATAGCTAATTGCCCAATGACTTCAGAAATTTTGGCCAGAAAGTGCTCGTTCACCCACTCCTGCACGAATTTATTGGGTGCATAGAGCTGTAATCCGTTGTTATTACTCGTAGCGTGTAACGGCTTGATCCAAGTATTGAACTGTTGGGCAGGCAATTCGCGTTTTAGGCAAACAGCACACTTTTGCCAGAGGGTAATACTCACTGTGAGAAGAACTCCATGAATTATTATTGGTTTTGTCAGAATCTTGGGGGTGAAATTCTAACGATCGCAGCAATACTTATCCACAGGGTAAAAGAAATTTTACCTTTGGGTTGATGAGTATTTTCTATATATCTTTCATGTGCTTACGAGGCGAGACATGAAATTGTGAGGCCAGGGGCAAGAAACTTCGGCAAAAAATAGTTTTTGATGTCTTGTGGATGGCCTGTGGATAACTTGTGGGCGAGTTGCCTGATGTTGAATAGATCTTTTGGTTAAATACCGCCAAGGAATTAAATTGCTTCACCCGCGCAAACTGTATAGAATCCGCCCTCTTTTTTGTGTCCTCCTGCTCGTGGTATGGGTTTGAATAATCCGTTCGACAGTTTGAAGACATTTTTACATTGCTCCAGGAATTCCCATGAAACGTACATTTCAGCCCAGCACTATCAAGCGCGCACGCACCCATGGCTTTCGTGCTCGTATGGCCACCAAAAAAGGTCGTCAAGTCCTCGCTCGCCGCCGAGCCAAAGGCCGAGCCAGTTTGTCCGCCTGACCTGCTCTCCAATAATGGCTGGTTGTCGATGCCTTTGGCCGGGGGTAAGTTTTGAGCTTCAGGCTTACAAAAAAGCATCGACTTCTGAAATCATCTGATTTCAAACACGTTTTTGACGGAACTGAAATAAAAGCTGGTTCTCGTCATTTATCGTTCCTCGGCTGCAGCACGGATCTTGGGCATGCCAGGATCGGTCTGGTTATTTCAAAAAAGAATGCCGGCATATCAGTTCAGCGTAATCGGATTAAACGCTTGAGCCGTGAAGTATTCCGACACAGAAACAGTGATTTACCTTCGATTGATATCGTGCTGATCGCCAAACATGGCGTATCCGCCCTGAGTAATCCTGATATCCTCGCCTTGCTTAATCGATTGTTCGACACCATGATTGAACAATACAAAAAACGCATAGTGTCGCGCGAAAATCTGGCCAGCACATGTTAAGAGCAATTTTTCAAGAGCTTGATCTTTGGCTTGCTCGCTTACTGCTCGGCTTTATATCAGTTTACCAACAGCTGCTGAGCCCCATGTTCGGGCGTGAGTGCAGATTTCACCCAACCTGTTCAGAATATTCAAAGCAAGCGATACAGCTACACGGCTCTCTCTCTGGGCTAACATTAACTGTTTGGCGAATAGCCCGGTGCAACCCTCTTTGTCTCTGTGGACATGATCCGGTACCAACAGTTTTACAGTTGCCCTCGTTGTTAAACCTTCTTTCAAAAAGCAGATCTCAAGATGGACCACAAACGTAATTTGCTCATTGCCGCTCTGGCAATCGTCAGTTATTTCATGCTGTTGGCATGGAATCAGGATTATCCTGCTGAAGGTGCTGCTCCAGTTACAAGCAGCGCTGCAAGCGCCAGTAATTCCTCGGCCCTGGACATTCCGACAGTGACAGGACCTGGCGTTGCAAATGGTTTGCCACTAGCAACAGCAAATACTGATACGAGCGTAAAAGCTGCAACGGACAAGCCTTCGCTAATTTCGGTGAGCACCCCGGTGCAACGCGTGCTTATAGATCCGGTTGGTGGGGACATCGTGTCTCTTTCGCTCCCACGCTACCCGGCTTCAATTGAAGAACCAAAAGAAGCCTTCCAATTATTGAAAAGTGACACTTCAGGAATTTACGAAGCTCAAAGCGGCTTGGTTGGGCGCAATGGGATTGATGCTAGCAATCAAGGCAGACCACACTACATTACGGGTCAATCGAGCTATGAGACTAGCAGCGGCGATCTGGTTGTGGATCTGACCACCACAACGGATGATCAAATAGAAATAACCAAACGTTTTATATTCAGCAGTTCTGATTATTTGATCCGTCAGCAGTTCATCGTTAAAAACGGGGGAATGACCGAGTGGAGGGGCAACGTCTTTGGTCAAATAAAACGCGATAACAGCAAGGATCCCAGCAGCAAAACCGGCATGGCCATGAAAAATTATGTAGGTGCTGCCATGACTTCTGCAGATGACCCCTATATTAAAATAAAACTGGAGGATATCGAGAAACATAAAACCCCTGTGGAAGTGGTGGGTGGGTGGATCGCATTCTCACAGCATTATTTCCTTTCCGCGTGGATCCCTTCGACGACCGAACAAAACACCTTCAGCGTAAAACACATAAACAAGGATGAATATTTGCTGGGCTTTGTAGGTCCGGAGAAAGTGGTCGCGCCAGGACAAACGGCCTCATTTGAGAGCGCACTGTGGGCAGGTCCCAAAAACCAAGATCGCCTGGCAGAGATTGCCAAGAATCTCGGGCTTACGATTGACTATGGCATGCTGTGGTTTGTGGGCTATCCGATATTCCGTTTACTGACAGCGATCTATTCTTTTGTCGGTAATTTTGGAGTTTCCATTATTTTGCTGACGGTGATTATCAGATCCGTGCTTTATCCTCTTTCCAGAAAAGGTTTTGCCTCCAGTGCGGGCATGCGGCGCATTCAGCCCAAATTAAATCAGTTGAAAGAGCGTTACGGCGATGATCCCGAAGATCCAGCACCCCGTGATCGCGGTGCTGTGCTGCGCGGGAGTGTTCGTGCCCAGGTTCGTCACCAGTACCCCCAGGATGACCAGGGACAGGCAGGATGCGCTGGCGCACAGCGCGGAGAGAAGTCTCATTATCGTCCTTTCCTCTTCTTCCCCCCG
>CAINTJ010000071.1 GCA_903853385.1 uncultured Gammaproteobacteria bacterium | reverse complement strand
TACTTTGCCTACCGGTACCCAGATCACCATCCAGAATGTGACTTCCGGCATGACCCGCTCCCTGTCGTGGACCGGTACCTCCATCCGCGTCCTGGGCAAGAAAACCACGCTGGGTGCTGATGTAACCTTGTCGCTGAAGCCAAGCAAGAACAGCTCCGGTGGTGTTGACTGGCATTGCCGGGCAGTGCTGGGTTCCAAATACCTGCCAGGCAGCTGCCAGAACTGATCGTGTTTTAGTCTGATCATTCAGTCTGACTACCAAAAGCCAGTCTCGTGAGAGACTGGCTTTTTTATTAACTGGCATACGCCCCACACCGTCGAATACTCCATGCAAACTATAGTCGGGCCCCGTGCACAAACCACAAGAACAGTACTGGCAGTGCTTGCCATGTTGTTGTTGGCACTCCTGATCTACTGGCCCGGGTTAAGCGGGCCGTTCGTGCTTGATGACATGCAGAACATCGTCGGCGTCCATCTCGACCACATGGATTGGAATGCGTTTGTCTATACCATCACGCATAACACCAGTGGCATGTTGGGGCGTATCGTATCCATCTGCAGTTTTGCCTTAAGTGGTGTGCAATTCGGACTGGATCCCTGGGGTTACAAATTCGAGAACCTGCTGCTGCATCTTTGTAATGGATTATTGCTGCTGCGGCTGCTCTATCTGACTCTGCAGCAACTTGTGCCCACGGACAGGCGTAACCAGCAATTGCTGTGTGCGCTATTGGTCACTGCCTTCTGGCTGTTGCATCCGCTGCAGGTGAGCACAGTGCTGTATGTAGTGCAGCGCATGACGATATTGTCGACGCTGTTCATGCTCGCCGCCCTGTTGTGCTACCTCGCCGCCCGCAAGCAGCCGGAGGGTTCGCCCCGCTACTGGTTGCTGGCGTTCGTGTGTTATCCGTTGTTGCAGTTGCTGGCAGTGTTTTCCAAAGAGAATGGCGCCTTGCTGCCGCTGTTCATCCTGGTTTATGAAGCGCTGGTATTCCGCAGTTTGCGTGCGCCGCGCCTGATCCCGCATCGGCACCAGCTGTTTCTGCTGGGAGCAGTGTTCTTGCCGCTGTTCGCAGGCGGTCTGTACTTGTTATCCCACTTTTCTTCGATGATCGATTACAGCACGCGAAATTTCACCCTGGCAGAGCGGCTGTTGAGTCAGCTGCACGTCATACCGTTCTATCTGAAGCTGATGTTGCTCCCCCGTATCAGGGACATGAGTTTGTTTCACGATGATTTTCCGCTCACCACAACACTGGACCCACTCACCGTGTTGTTGTTGGTGTTGCTGGTCGGCATGGTGGCTGCGATCTGGCTGTTGCGCAGGAAATTGCCGGTACTGGCATTCGGCCTGGCGTGGTTTGTGGTTTCGCATATGCTCGAATCCACCATTATTCCGCTTGAGCTGGTGTTTGAACATCGCAACTATCTGGCATTGGCCGGCATTCTGTTGCCGGTGATTTATCTGGTGAGTACTTACAAGGAACAGAAACTCGCGCTGGCAGTGCTGGGGCTGTTTGCGCTGGTATTTCTGGTACAGACCTTTGCGCGCGTGCAGGAATGGAGCAACGAGGAGCTGATGGATGGGCGGGCAGTTGCCGATCATCCGGATTCCGTACGTGCCCGCACTACCATGGCCAATCTGCTGACAATCCAGCGCAAATTTGCCGAGGCCCAGGCACAACTGGAAGCGGCCGTGCGCATTGATCCGCAGGATGCGGGCCCGCTACTGCACGAGTTGACGATCTTGTGCGCACAAGGCGTGAGTTCACCTCCGCTGGTGGAAAAGACGGCACAGGTGCTGGCCGCTTATCCGGCCACTGTCTATGCCCTGAATGCATTTGAACAACTCTATAGCCGCATCAACAGCGATGAATGCAAACTGGTTTCACAGGCGGATATGGCGCGGCTGGTGGATGCCGCGCAATCGCAGGTTGGCAACAACAACAATCAACTGATCAAGGGTTACCTGTTTCGCTTGAAGGGTTTTCAGGCCTTGCTCGCCGGCGACTATGCGCCAGGCGTGGTATTCATGCACCTCGGTTATGAAGCCAGTCGCGATATTGTGATTCTGGTAGAGCTGGCGGAAAGCCAAATCAATTACCGGCAATTGGGCGATGCCCAGGACACTCTCGACATGATTCGCGATATCAATCGCCAGCATCGGGGCATTGATACCTACCAGGTGGAAAGACTGGAAGCCCTGTTGCAGCAGGCCAAGTCTGGCAAAGTGCCGGAGCACCAGCATGCTATTGCGCCCACCAATGCTGCGGATAACACTTCGCTGAAATAACCGAGTGTGCTGACGGCGATGGAAACCGGCACGCATGAACTGCGCCACTTGTTGCCAGCCGACTCAATGGCCGGGGCATAAAAAAGGCCAGGAAAACCTGGCCTTTTTCGTTAACTGGATATTCCAGTCGGCTACTTTGTTGCGCGTCTAGAACAAGCCTTCGATCTGGCCATTGTCGTTGACAAAGATCTTCTCGGCCGACGGGATTTTCGGCAGGCCCGGCATGATCATGATCTCACCGCACACCGCTACTATGAACTCGGCACCAGCGGACAAACGCAGTTCGCGAATGTGAACCGTATGGTTGACCGGCGCGCCCATCTTGGTGGCATCGGTGGTGAAGCTGGACTGGGTTTTCGCCATGCAGATCGGGAAGTGCGGATACAGTTTCTGGTAGTCCTCGAACTGTTTCTTCACAGCCGCATCACAGGTGACATCGGAAGCGCGATAGATTTCTTTCGCAATCGTGTTCACTTTTTCCCACAGCGTGGCGTTGTCTTCGTACAGATACTTGAAGGTACCAGGACGGTTTTCGCAGATATCAACGATTTCACGTGCCAGTTCTTCGATGCCAGCGCCGCCCTCAGCCCAGTGGCTGCACAGGATTACTTTGGCACCAATGCCGGCACAAAGTTCTTTCAACAGATCGTGCTCAGCAGCAGAGTCGTGGATGAACTTGTTGATAGCCACAACAGCCGGTACGCCAAACTTGGCCAGGTTCTGCAAGTGACGTTCCAGGTTGGCAAAGCCCTTGCGCAGCGCGTCGAGGTTTTCACCTTTCAGCTGGTCTTTGGCGACGCCGCCGTGCATTTTCAAGGCGCGGATGGTGGCAACGATGGCAATGGCGGAAGGATGCAGGCCGGTTTTGCGGCATTTGATGTCCATGAACTTTTCGGCGCCGAGGTCGGCACCAAAGCCGGCTTCGGTGACCACGTAGTCAGCCAGTTTCAGTGCGGTGGTGGTCGCCATGACCGAGTTACAGCCGTGCGCGATGTTGGCAAACGGGCCGCCGTGGATAAAGGCCGGAGTGCCTTCCAGTGTCTGCACCAGGTTTGGCATCAGTGCATCTTTCAGCAGCGCAGTCATGGCGCCGTCGGCTTTGATCTGTTTGGCGGTAATCGGTGTGCGGTCACGGGTCTGGCCGATGACGATATTGGCCAAGCGACGTTGCAGATCCTTGATGTCGGTGGCCAGACAGAAGATCGCCATGACTTCGGAGGCTACCGTGATGTCGAAGCCGCTCTGGCGTGGAAAGCCGTTACCGGGGCCGCCGAGGGCCACTACCATGTCACGCAGCGCGCGGTCATTCATGTCAACCACACGACGCCAGCTGACGCGGCGGCCGTCGATGTCGAGTTCGTTGGACCAGTAAATGTGGTTGTCGATCATAGCGGACAGCAGGTTGTGGGCTGAGCCGATGGCGTGGAAATCGCCGGTGAAATGCAGGTTGATGTCTTCCATCGGAATTACCTGGGCGTAACCGCCGCCGGCAGCTCCGCCTTTTACCCCGAAACAGGGTCCCAGGCTCGGTTCGCGCAGACAGATTGCAGTTTTCTTGCCGATGCGAGAGAGGCCGTCACCCAGACCTACTGTGGTGGTGGTTTTGCCTTCACCAGCCGGAGTTGGAGAAATTGCAGTAACGAGGATCAGTTTGCCGTTCTTGTTTTTCTGCTGAGCCTGAATAAAGGAGTAATCTACCTTGGCCTTGGTGTGGCCGTAGGGGTGGAGCGCACTGAGTGGGATTCCAAGCTTGGCGCCGATTTCAGCAATGGGCTGAGCCGTGGCGGCCTGGGCAATTTCAATATCTGACAAATGCGTCATGGCAAATTTCCTCGTTAATTCTGATTTGGAGGCCGGCTGCAGGGCGTAACTTGGGACGGAAGTCCGGAGGGGTTCCTGTAAAAGGCGGCGCAGTCTAGCACCATTTAATAGCAAGGAAAACCGAGTGGTTCGGCTATAATCCCGACTGATTTGCGCATATTTCCGGGGGTTTACATGTTGTTATTGTCTTGCTTTATGAGCGTAAACCGGCATGCCTGTGGCAGGCTGCTGTGGGTGCTGCTGAGCTTGCTGGCCAGCGTGGGGTCGGTGCAGGCCCAGCTTGTCTATGATGCCGAATACCCACAAATTGGCTATGGCAAGAATCCGCCCGCCGACCCCTACACTCTTCTGATGAAGACGCTGGCCGCCAAAGGTGAAAAACTGCCGTTTGTGGCAGAAGGCCATGGCTATCTGGATGGTTTGTTGCAGGCACTCGGGATTGATGCTTCCTCGCAAATGCTGGTGTTTTCCAAAAGCAGCCTGAAGCAACGCTTCATCTCGCCGCAAACGCCGCGCTCGATGTTTTTTACGGATGAAGTCTATGTGACGTATGTGCCTGGCAGCCGTTCGCTGGAGGTAACCGCGATGGACCCCATGCAGGGGCCGGTCTTTTTCGATGTCAGCCAGGATGTAAAAGCTGAGAAGCCTTACAAGCAGGAAACTGATCGCTGCCTGCGTTGTCACGATACCTATTCGATGACCGGGGGCGGCGTCCCGCGCTTCATGCTCAGTTCGGTGATTACCGCTGCAGACGGCAACATTGTGTCGCATGAACTGTCTGAAATCACCGAGCAGTCCACACCCGTCGAAGAACGCTGGGCCGGCTGGTATGTAACCGGCATGAGTGGCAAGCAGACCCATCGGGGCAACTTCATCGTCGAGGATGTGTCGGTGTTGTCGAAACGGCCCTGGGTGGGCGTGATCAATCTCGGCAATCTCGACCAGTTTGTGGATCTTGCCGCCTATCCGCGCAAGACCAGCGACATCGTGGCCCTGCTGGTGCTGCAGCATCAAGTGGAAGTGCAGAACCGGCTGGTGCGTCTCAATTATGAAAGTCGCAAATTGCTGGCGGCCAACAGCAAGATCGCCGCCGCCGAGTTGCAGGCTTTGATCAAGCCGCTGTTGCAAGTGATGTTCATGGCGGATGAGCCGCAACTGGTGGATGCAGTGCAGGGCAGTTCCGGATATCAGCAGTGGTTTGAAAAGCGTGGCCCGGCTGCCAAAGACGGCAAGTCCCTGCGGCAGTTCGACTTGCAAACGCGTACTTTCCGTTACCGGCTCAGCTACCTGATTTATTCCGATGCCGTGGCGGCGCTGGCCGCCCCCGTCAAACAGTTGTTGTTCAGTGACATCACTGTGGTGCTGGCCGGTGATTCAACCTTGCTGGATGGCAAAACCTTGCCTGCCGACGAGCGGCAGGCAATCCGCGACATCCTGCAAGCCACCAAGCCGGAAGTGCTGGCCTCGCCTTGAGCACAACCGTAGTCCAGCGGTGGTGCAGCATGAATCAGGAATGAACGGAAAGATTATCGAGCACTGTGCGGTCATGGACAAGGGTGTGCATCCGGTACACGATGGCGAAGCCGCCAACCCTTGGATTGCGCTGGCAGTTGCCCGCAGCTCAAATCAAGTTTCATCAAAGGTGCAGGGCATAAGCGCACAATGGAACAATCCGAAGTCGTGAGTGCAGTCTTGTTGGAGTTGATCAATGAAAGTGTTTAAAGCGCTGGGTTTATTGTTGCTTGGCTTGTACATGCAGGGAACCTGTGCCCAGAGCAATGGTATTGCAGGTGCGCAACAAAGCAGCGAGCACGTGAAGGCGCGTCTGATACCGGAAACCACGTCAGCAGTTGCCGGTTCGACGTTGTGGGTAGCACTGCGACTTGAACATGCCGAACACTGGCACACGTACTGGATCAATCCTGGTGATGCCGGTAAGGTCACTGAAATCAGTTGGGAATTGCCGGCAGGCGTCAGTGCCGGCCAGATTGCCTGGCCCACGCCTACCCGCTTCAATCTGCCGGGAGATCTGGTGGATTTCGGCTATGTCGGCGAAGTGTTCGAGTTGGTGCCGCTGCAGATTCCGGCGGATTTTTCCGCCAACAAGTTGTCAATCGCTGCCAGGGTCAACTGGCTTGAATGTGAGGACAGCTGCATCCCTGCCAGCGCAGCGCTGACGCTGGAAGTACCGGTAATGCCGGCGGGTCAGAGTGCGGCAGCCAATAGTGCGTGGGCTTATGGTTTCGCACGTACCCGTGATTCGCAGCCACGGACTGATGTAAAACTTACTTCCTCATTCTTCTTCAACAACGGCGAGCTCAACCTGCTGGTGCAGGCGACCGCAGCCATTTTTGAGGGCGCCAGCAAGATTGAATTCATTCCTGACCAGCATCGTGTCGTCGACTACATTGCTCCCCAGGATATTGCCCGCCAGCAAAACTCCTTGCAGCTAAAGCAGAAGCAGCACCGCAGAGTGGAGCGGGAAGCGCCAAAACGCGTGGGGGGCTTGTTGCTGGTGGCCGATGCCGACGGCAAACAAATCGCGTATCAGGTGGAAGCTGAACCGGCAGTTGGCGCAGTAACTGCTGCAGCAGGCTCGGCAGTGCCGGCGACCACACCTGCCAGTACAGTCTCCATTGCCAGCGCTTTTCTGTTTGCGTTTCTGGGTGGTCTTATTCTCAATCTGATGCCCTGTGTGTTCCCGGTGCTGTCACTGAAGGTGCTGCATCTGGCGTCCACTACCCATATCACCAAAAATGAGCAGCGCTTGCATGGCCTCTCTTACATGGCGGGTGTAATGGTGTCGTTCCTGGTACTGGCAGCGGTTTTGCTCGGGCTGAAGGCTAGCGGTACTGCTGCTGGCTGGGGTTTTCATTTGCAGCAACCATGGTTTGTCGCCGCGCTGGTATTCCTTTTCTTCGTCATGGGTCTGTCGATGTCGGGGGTGGTGGAGTTCGGCACTTCTGTGATGGGTGTTGGCTCCGATCTGCAGGAGAAAGAGGGTTATACCGGCTCATTTTTCACGGGTGTGCTGGCAAGCGTAGTGGCAAGCCCGTGCACTGCGCCGTTCATGGGGGCGGCGCTCGGTTTTGCCTTTACCCAATCAACGCTGGTGGCGCTGACAGTTTTCCTGGCGCTGGGTTTCGGCATGGCACTGCCGTTTGTACTGTTGTCATTTCTGCCCGCGCTGGCAAAGTTGATGCCGCGACCAGGTCCCTGGATGCTGACTTTCCGCCAGGTGCTGGCGTTTCCACTCTACGCAACCGTGGTGTGGTTGTTGTGGGTGTTGGGTCAACAGACTGACAGCAATGCGATGGCCCTGGTGATCGGCGCTTGTTTGTTGCTGGCCTTTGCGTGCTGGCTCTATCAATACCGGCATAACAGTCGCGGCTGGTGGCGACATGCCAGTGCATTACTGATTGTGTTGTGTACGGGCGCTGCCGGCAGCACGCTGTTTACGCCGTTTTTGCAGGCGCGCGCGCATGCTGAAGCAGCAACAGAGGCTGGTGAAAATTATGAGCCTTATACGGCAGCACGACTGGCGGCGTTACGCGCCCAGGCCAAGCCGGTCTTCGTCAACATGACGGCCGCCTGGTGCATTACCTGTCTGGTCAATGAGCGGGTGGCACTGGGATCGCAAGCTTTCACAGCAGCGTTGAAAGAGAAGGGAGTTACTTATCTCAAAGGCGACTGGACCAACAATGACCCCGCGATAACTGCTGTGCTGAAGCAGTACGAAACCAGTGGAGTGCCCTTGTACCTGATGTTCCCTGCCGACCAGTCCAAACCGGTGGAAGTGCTGCCCCAGCTTCTCTCGGAAAGCACGGTGCTGGCGGCATTGGCGCGGCTGTAAAGCGGTCTGCACGCAAGGATATCTGTGTGATCGCCTTTGCCCGTGCAGCGGGGATCAGCCAGACTTGCTAATCCTGTCCGGCTGCTTTGGCACGCGCGATTGCATCCACGATGTACTGGCGCGCCACATCGGCACTGCCCCATTCGCCGATTTTCACCCACTTGCCTGGTTCCAGATCCTTGTAGTGCTCAAAAAAATGCGCGACTTGTTTCAGTGTGATTTCCGGCAGGTCGGAAAAGTTGTGAATGCCGTCGTAGCGCTGGGTGAGATGGGACGAGGGTACTGCGATGACTTTCTCATCACCGCCGGCATTGTCTTCCATGATCAATACCCCGATGGGGCGCACATTGATCAGGCAGCCAGGCATCAGTGGCCTGGTATTGCAGATCAGCACATCAATGGGGTCGCCATCATCTGACAGGGTGTGGGGAATAAAGCCGTAGTTGCCGGGGTAGGCCATTGGGGTGTAGAGGAAGCGGTCGACCACCAGGGTGCCGGACTTTTTGTCCAGTTCATACTTGATGGGCTGGCCACCAATGGGACACTCCACCAGTACGTTGACATCAAAAGGGGGGTTCTTGCCGATCGGGATGGCTTCAATGCGCATGGGGCTGACCTGTAACGTTTAAAATGATGCGGTTATTTTACCTGCGCATGCATCCATGCGTCGCGCCAAAATGGACATTTGTTTCAACATTGCAGCAACCTGATTCATTCATCACGTTTTGATTCGGACAGGCAGGTTGTTTGTACCGACCTGCTATGTGATGCTTCGCCTGGTACATTGGGTGAGTGATCCGCCATTACATGAGTACTACCGCAAACAACAAGGTTCTTGCTTCGCACGGGTTGCTGCTCTCGCTGCTGCTGTTGCTGGTGGCTGGCGTCTACTGGCGGGGTCTGTCCAGTGCATTCCTGTTTGACGATGCTGTAAATCTGGATGCGCTCGGCCATGTTGGCAGCAGTATTTTCGATCGCAGTCTGTGGGATTTTGTCCTGGGTGGTTCTGCCGGGCCTCTGGGACGACCACTGTCGCTGTTGAGTTTTGCGATGCAGGCTCCGGCGTGGCCGGACGATCCTTTCGCATTCAAGCTGGTGAATCTGCTGATCCATGCCGTTAACTCCGTGCTGGTTTATGCGCTGTGCGTGTTGTGTTGTCGCACGCAAAGATTGCCTCACAAAGACACGCTGCTGGTTGCCGGCCTGTGCACAGCACTATGGGCCTTGCATCCGCTGCATGTCACGGCGGTGTTGTACACCGTGCAG
>CAINTJ010000070.1 GCA_903853385.1 uncultured Gammaproteobacteria bacterium | reverse complement strand
CGCAGTGCTGCCTTGTGCAGAAGTACTTTGGACACCATTTCTGATTGCTCGCCACTCACATTCGCTATTACAGATTGTTGATGAGCATCGAAATCTTGTCGAGCGTTTCCTGGTATTCCTCGCTGCCGACCGAATCCGCTACGATGCCACCGCCGCCCCAGCAGTGAATATGATTGCGGTCGCGTACCAAGGTGCGAATCGCTATATTGCTGTCCATGTTGCCGCTGTGGTCGATCCAGGCAATCACCCCGCAATAGACCGAGCGCGGCATGGTTTCCACTTCATTGATGATCTGCATCGCGCGCAACTTGGGCGTGCCAGTGATGGAACCGCCCGGGAAACAAGCCGCCAGCAAGCGGAATACATCTTCCGGCTTTTGCAAACGACCTTTGATGGTACTGACCAGATGATGCACATTGGTAAAGCTCTGCAATTCAAACAAGGCCTCGACTGTCACCGAGCCGAAGCTGCACACACGACCGAGGTCGTTGCGCAAGAGATCCACTATCATCAGGTTTTCGGCTTTATCCTTGTTGCTGTTTTCCAGGTCTCGGCGATTGCGCAGATCCTGCACAGGGTCATCACTGCGCGGCTTGGTGCCTTTGATGGGCTGGGTAGTTACGACGCCCTGGTCCACTTTCACGAAACGCTCGGGTGAGAAACTCAACACAGTATGTTCCCCATCCTGCAGATATGCTGCAAACGGCGCATTGGCGCGAATCTGCAGTTGCTCAAAGGCAGTGAAGCTGTCGCCTTCACAGGGTGCCGTGAAACACTGGGCGAGATTGACCTGGTAGCAATCGCCGGCATGAATGTAGTCAATAATGCGCTGGAAACGCTCGAGGTATTCTTCACGGCTGAAGTTGGACGCAAACGGCGCCAGCAAATTGAAAGGCTGTGCAGGTAGCGGTGCTGGCCGGTTTTCCAGCAACAGCTTCCGCACACTATCCGCACGCTTAACATCCACACAGCTGAGTACCAACGTGCTGCAATGTTTCTGGTGATCAATTATCACGGCCCAGTCATAGATGCCGGCCAGCATGTCCGGCAGCGTCAGGGTTGCCGCTGCATGTGTGGGCAAGCGATAGTTATGATGCAGCAATTCATAACCAAACCATGCCACGGCACCGCCGGTGAACGGCAAATCCTCCAGCATGCATTCAGGTTGCAAAGGGCAATAACGGGCCAGTATTGCAAAGGGATTGTCAGTGCTGCTTTCAACCACTGCACCACCCAGTCCACTTATGGTGGTGGCACCGGCTTGTGTGCGCAGCAGGAAGCGCGGATCAGCAACCAGAATATCGAAACGGGCGGCCGGGTGGGGTGAGGTACCACTGCCCAGCAACATCGGTTGCGGCAAATGGCGCACACAGGCAAACCATTCGCCGGCGGTAACTGCATACGGCAAAGATACAACGACAGGATGCGCTGCTAAAGCAAACGACATGACAGGATCCCAAGCAATAAAAAAATGGATGGAAACTAAATGCAATGAACAGGGCGTGGCAACCCGGCAATCTTTGCGGCCAGTCTGGCTGGACTGCCCGGGAACAGTGACAATAGGTAAAGACTGTTGCCTTTGCCGGGGCCGTACTCGCGCTCAACCAGTTTGACCAGAATACGCATTACAGGCGACAGCCCGCGTTGCTGATGAAAATTGCGCAGCAGCCGCAGGATATCCCAATGCGCCTGCGTCAACTCGATCCCGCATTCCCGCGCCAGCAATACTGCAACCGCTTCCGACCAGTCCTGCAAATCTACCAGATTGCCCTCGTTGTCGAGCGCGACGCTGCGATTACCAAGCTTGAGTACTGCAGACATGGAGACTCTCAAAGAATGCGGCATTGGTACATTTGCGGTTAATGCCAGTTCACAACCCGCGCATGATCGATAGTCAGCGCCACGAACTCGCTGCAAGTGACACAAGCGAATCCGGAACGAATTTTCGCAGAAATGCCGCGGGCTGCCAAATCATCAGCAAGCACATGAAATTGCAGCGCAGGGTAGGTAGCCAATAAAGCAGTTACCAGTGGATAACCCGGCAATGCGGCGTAGACAGCGTCTTCAATCAGCAGCACGGCATCGGCTGGCATAACTGCGTTGAGTAACAGTTGCCAGAGTGCTGCGTCAGTTTTGTTGATTACATGCAAGGTCATCAGAACACCAGCGCCGTTGATGCTGCGGCAACCAGGCCAGCCAGTTGATTGGCAGCCAACAGCTGAATTGGCAAAACGAGCTCGGTGGTGTTCACACCATAGGCAAGTAGCGCCGCGGGATCAGCATACACGGTTTCAATGCCATAGAGTTCCAGCGCAGGCATTTGACGGGCCAGGGTTTTGCTGTGGATGACTTCACCGTGCTGGTCGGCAATCAACAGCGTGACGGCCGCATCCAGCAATACCAACACCGGTCTCTGTTCGAATACACCCGCAGTCAACAACGTTTCCAGGCAGGCGGCAGCCGCGCTGGTCCAGGCACTATGGCGACAGATAAGCAAAGGGGAACCAGCAACAGCTGTCATGGTGCGAAATTCAGGACGCGATCGGCTTTCGCCATTGCGTCCATCCACACACCCAGGCCACCAATAGTGAACTCTGCCATTAAATTGGCAGCTGGTAATTGGTAACGTGCGGCTTCGCCAGAGTCAGTGATGCCGCGCTTCAGTGCTGAAGCCACGCACACCACTGCATCAAGTTTGTGTTGCCGGATCAACTGCTGCCAGGCTTGCGGCAGATGGAATTCATCCTGGGGCGGCACGCACAGGGCAGAGGCGTTGTGTACACCATCCTGATAAAAGAACAAACGGTAGATCTCATGGCCGCCAGCCAGTGCCGCCTCACAAAAACGGAACGCACTCAGCGCGGCCCCAGAAGAGTAGGGCGCACCCTGGATCATCAAGGCGAAGCTGCTCATGCCAGCACTACCGCTTCAGATCAACGTCGTTGAAAGCCACCCAGCAATTGCAAGATGGCGGTGAACAAGTTGTAGAAGCTCAGATAGAGGCTCAAGGTGGCGCGTATGTAATTGGTTTCGCCCCCGTGCACAATGCGGCTGGTCTCGAACAGGATCAGACCGGACATTATCAGTACAATTGCCGCAGGCAGTACCATGGACAGCACAGCAATCTGCAGAAAGATATTGGCCAACATCGCAACAAATACCACCAGCATGCCGGTCACCAGAAAGCCACCCATGAACGAAAAATCCCGCTTGCTGGTCATGGCATAGGCCGACAACGCCAGAAACACCAGCGCAGTAAGCGCCAGCGCTTCCATGACTAGCGTCGGACCGGAAGGCAACTTCAGGTAGAAAGACAGCATGGGGCCCAGAGCCGCGCCCAGGCAGCCGGTAAACGCAAAAATTGCGATCAGGCCCTGGGCCGAATCAGCGGTCTTCTGCACCCAGAACAATATGCCGAAGCTGGCAAAGCTCAGCAGCATGGCGGCAGTCCTGCCCAGTTCAAACCACACAGACCAGGTGGCGGCCAGGGCACTGAACAAGAACGTGACGGACAGCAACAGATAGGTGTTGCGCACCATTTTGCTGGTAGAAAGTGCGGCTCCGGTACTGTGGCTTTGCAGGGAATCATATTGGTTCATGCATTACTCCTTCCTATTTCGGGGATATACGAAATTTTATTTGACTGTGATGCCGGTTGCAGTAAGAATTCGCGCCCTCGGAGGGGTGGCAGAGTGGTTTAATGCACCGGTCTTGAAAACCGACGTAGGTTAATAGCCTACCGTGAGTTCGAATCTCACCTCCTCCGCCACTATTTCTGCGCAGTCACTGAAATCTTCTTGCCGCCTTGCAACTCAGCCAAATCGATCAGGATACGGCCACTCTCAATCACATAAGGATCCGGCTCTTTCGGCTTGGTTTTGCCATCCGCACTCTTCTTGTTTTTGCTGGCTTTGGACTTGGCATCATTCGCAGCTACTGCCGTCTCGCCAGCTGATGCCTTTTGGGCGTCATCGCTTGCAGTGATGCCATCATTATCCATCGCCTTGATGTCAGCAAATGGAGCCAGACCTTTGGCTTTGCGGCGCTGGTTCTCCATCTGCAGCCGTTTCTGGTCACGCAGTTTGCGTTCTTCCAGCAGCTTGGTTTCGTTGAGCGACAGACTGTTGGAGGCCTGTTCCTTTTTGGCTTCGGCAATTTGGGCGCGGATGTAGACAAATTCCGGATCATCGCGCATACGCGTTTCATGCTTGCCGTTGAGTGTGGGTACCAGCACCCGGAAATCGGCATAAGGCCTGAAGAAATTCGCTTCAATGGTGTCCCAGGGCAGCGCAGTCGGCAGGGCGTTCTCACCGATCTCATCCGATACTTCGAACAAGTCCGGCATTGCGATATTTGGTGTCACGCCTTTGTGCTGGGTACTTTCGCCAGAGATGCGATAGAACTTCGAGCGGGTAATCTTGATCTGGCCTTCGCCCAGCGGAATCAATTCCTGCACAGTACCTTTGCCAAAAGACTGGCTGCCCAGCACCAGGCCGCGCTGATAGTCCTGGATGGCACCGGCAAATATTTCAGAAGCAGAAGCGCTCATGCGGTTGACCAACACTGCTAGCGGGCCATCCCAACTGGTGTCGGAATCGGGGTTGCCCAGTACGGTGATTTCGCCTTCCGCATCTTTCACTTGCACGGTCGGGCCGCGTTTGACAAACAAACCTACCAGGTCGCTGGCTTCAGTGAGTGCGCCGCCACCGTTGTTGCGCAGATCCATCACCACACCTTCAACATTGTCGGCTTTCAGTTTTTCCAGCAAACGCTGTACATCGTGGGCGCTGCTTTTGTAATCGGGGTCGCGGCGCTGGATGGCTTCAAAATCGGCATAGAACGTCGGCAAATCAATTACACCGATCTTGTGTTTGGCACCACCGTATTCGACTTCCACAATTTCGCTCTTGGCGGATTGATCTTCAAGTTTGACCTTGTCACGGGTAATGCTGATCACCTTGGTATCGAGCTTGCTGCCCTTGGGCAGCACATTCAGACGGACCACCGAGCCTTTTTCACCGCGCACCAGATCCACGACATCGTCAACGCGCCAGCCAACGATATCGACAAACGGCTTGTCGCCCTGCGCAACACCGACAATGCGGTCTTCCGAGTGCAGTTCACTTTGTTTGTCCGCGGGTCCTCCGGTAACAATACTGTCGACCTTGGTGTATTCATCTTCGGTGGTAAGTACTGCGCCAATACCGTCCAGCGACAAGCGCATTTGCATATTGAAATTTTCGGCAGCCCGCGGCGCGAAATACTGAGTATGCGGATCGAAGGCCATTGTCATGGCATCCATATAGCGCTGGTAGACATCCAGCGTATTGGTACGCAGCACCTGGCTTAATTGAAAGCGGAAACGTTTTGCCAACAGTTCACGCACTTCGGCAATCGGTTTGTCGGTGAGCTTGAGACTGAGAACCGCGCTTTTTACCTGGCGGTGCCAGATGTCTTCCAGTGCAGCGTGGTCGGCCGCCCAACTGGCTTTGGAGCGATCAATTTCTATGGATTCATCTACAGTGAAATCGAAATCAGCAGGGTCTACCTCAACCCGCTTGATCGAATAAACCAGGCGTTCAATGATGCGTTGGTTGAAACGATTGAACATCAAATAGCCGGTTTTGACATCGCCGCTTTTCAGCTGGTCATCCAGTTTGGTGCGGAATTGCTCGAATTCATTGATGTCAGCCTGGGTGAAATACACGCGGCTGCCATCCAGCGACTTGAGATAACCATCCAGCATCTTGCCGGAAAAGCTGTCGTTGAACTGGATATGGGAATAATGGTTGCGCACCATCTGTTCCATGATGGCCTGGGTGGTTTTGCCGTACTCGGCAGCTGGCTGCATCGCATGGTAGATGGCATTTACGTCGAGCGGGATTTCTGCCGGCAAGATGGAAACCGGTTGAGCCGCCCACAAGAACTGTGGCAACAACAGCCCTGCACCTACCAATAATGCGTAAAACCTCTGGCCAGGCTTGCGTGGGGTTCTGCCAATCATGAACATTGTCTGCTTCCTCAAATCTCGTGCTTTGTTGCGAACATGTTTCAGTTCAGATACTGCTTTTTAGTCTTGTTGCCGGTCATACGTGATGCCTGACACAGCTGGATAAACTAGCTTATTTACCGTGTACTTGCATTGCCTTTTTCAACTGCTTCTATCAATGATTTTCTTGCGTGCCGATGCATGCCGCTCCTTCATTTCCACATCTATATAACGGTCGGTTATCGCGCTGGAACCATGACCGGCGTCATCACGCACATGTTCACGGGGCCTGAACTTCACATCTTCAGAAATTCCGGTATGCCGTAACCAGTGCACGGTGGCCGCCCCCAATTGGCTGGCTTCTTCTTGAAGTCCTTCCTGCTCAAGCTTAAAGACCGCTTTATCGAAACAAAGTTGCACGATTGAGCGAATCTGACGCGTACTTGATATGCCACCAGTACCGCGGGTCTTGTGGACGAGCGGGGCGCTTTCACCGGGGGCGGGCAAACCTGGCAGACTGCGCGACTGCCGGTAACGCTTCAGCACTGTTAGCATGCTGTCGCTTACTGATACCACCCGCTCCTTGTTACCCTTGCCGACCGTGCGGAACCACCAGTTGCCCTCAAGATCACGTTCAAAGTCGCCCATGCGCGGGGTCCAGCGTGGCGTGTCCACCAGCTCTGATATACGCAAGTACATGCCGAATAGCGCCTGCATGATGAATAAAGTTCGTTCATGGGTGGTTGGATCGGCGCTGGCCAGCTCCTTGGCTGTTTCCATCACCACATTCCATTGCAATTCTGACAGTCGACGCACAGGACGGGCATGCTGACTTTTGCGTACCAGCTTGTTCTTTTGGCGGATTTGCGCAACCGGATTTGCATCTAGATATTCCTCTTGAATCAGGAAGTTAAAGAAGCTTCCTAAGACAGCAAGTAAAGACTGGATGCCGCTTTGCGACAAGTTGTAGGGCGTATTCTGGCGATTTTCGGTGGCAACCACATATGGGCGCCAGTCCGGATTGGGCACACGCTGGCCCTGGTTCTCGATAAAGCGCGACACATTTTTGGTGCCGATCCAGGCTTTGGGCGGTTTCTTGGCGAAATCGACGTACTCCTCAATATCTTCACGGCGCACGTCCTGCAGGGATTTGACGCTAACCAGCCAGCACCAGTGCAGGAAATGTTCGATTTCACGCCGGTAGGTTGAAAAGGTATCCGGGCTGCCACGGTAGCTATATAGAAACTCACTGGCACATTGATAATCAGTGACGGCATGAGCGGGCACCAAGGCCAACTGCAAATGGTCAACATCTGTAATGCGATGCCGAAATGGGTTCGGCATGGACTCCAGGGTATCAAAGAACGGGATTGGCAAGCTTTTAAATAACATTAACTAATACCTTTAGTTAATTGAAATATAAGGGATATATAGGAGTACTTAATGTGGTTTCTAGCCAATGTCTATATTTCCGGTAATAAAGATTACCGGAAATAGTAGAGAGTAAGCTCGCCAAGGTCAACAGCAAATTACACTTCCCTTCATCGGCTGCGAGTTCTCAAGGTAACCAACTCTTCCGCCATGGTCGGATGAATGCCAAGCGTGGCATCCAGCTGGGCTTTGCGAAGCCCACATGTCATGGCAACCGCAAAGCCTTGCATGATTTCAGCCACATGTTCACCGACCATGTGAATGCCCAGCACCTGGTCGGTTTGGCTATCGACCACTACTTTCATATAAGCGCGCTCATTCCGTCCGGACAGTGTATGGCGTAATGGCCTGAAATCGGTCTCGTAGATGGCGACATCCCGCACCTGTTCCCGCGCCTGGGATTCAGTCAGCCCAACGGTGGCTATATTAGGGTGGGCAAAGACTGCGGTGGCAATGCCCTGGTAATCCAGTGGGGTCACCGGGGCAGTGCCGAACAGCTGCCTAACCACCAGCATGGCTTCGGCCAACGCTACCGGGGTCAGTGCTTTGTGACCTACCACATCGCCAATCGCATAAATTGTAGTCTCAGCCGTGCAAAAACTGGCATCTACCGCGATATGCCCACTTGCAGTCAGCTCAACCGTGGTGTTTGCAAGGCCCAGGCCCTCCACATTGGCTGCCCGGCCCAGAGCAGCCAGCACCAGATCAACTTCCAGGGTCGAATTATCAACAAAACTGGCCACCAGTCCGCCTTGACTGCTGTTCACCAGCGCTCTGACCTGGCTCGACGGCTTCATCTGGCAATGCTTGCCGGCTTGTGCCATGAAATGTTTGCGAACATCTTCATCAAAACCACGCAGCGGTAACTCACTACGCCAGCTAAGCCAGGTTTGTACCCCAAGCCCGGCAAAGATGCCGGCAAATTCAACGCCAATATAGCCGGCTCCCAGCACCAGCATTCGCTTGGGCAACTCTGGTAAATCGAAAATCTGATCCGAACTCAGGGTCAAATGCTGGCCCGGAAACGAGGGCCGTTCCGGCCTGCCACCACTACAAATCAGGATATAGCGTGCCCGGTACTGCTGGTCATGGACTTTTACCGTTGTGGCGGAAGTCAACGTGGCCCTGCCGGTCAGCACGCTTACACCGGCTGTAAGCAGCAGGTTTTCATAGATACCGTTGAGTCGACTGATTTCCCGGATTTTGTTGTCGCGTAGCGTCGCCCAATCAAAGCTTACCTGCCCCAGTTGCCAGCCAAAACCCCGGGCATCGGCAAAATCAGCACTGTACTGGCTGGCATAACTGTAGAGCTTTTTGGGCACACACCCTACATTGACGCAGGTGCCGCCCAGTTGTTTGTCTTCAGCAATCGCCACCTTGGCCCCGAGTGCTGCAGCTGTGCGGGCAGCTCTTACGCCGGCGGAACCGGCGCCAATCACAAACAAATCAAAATCGTGCATAAATCGACATTTTTCTCATAAAAGGGTCTGGTGGCGTATTCATATCACGGATTATGATACAAACTGTTACAAACAGGATTGAACAGCAAAACCTCATATTCAGTATTATCCGACAGGAGCAGACATTCATGACCAACATGACCAATGACATTGGTGGCACCGCAACTCAGGACCAGGCAGTCAACGTGAACAGCGCTGCAGCAGAAACTCTTGCCCTGGATCAGAATGAGCATAGCCGTGGCCCGACTTTAGTCGAAAAATTTGTCATTCGCCTGCCCATGGGCCTGCGTGACCAGATCAAACAACTTTCTGAGCATAACCGCCGCAGCATGAATTCTGAAATCATCATGGTGCTGGAAGGCTATATCAAGCAGCAATTGGTACAGCAGATGACCGATGCCAACGAAGACGGCAACTTCCAGGTGGGGCTCAGACAGCCTGAAGCCGATTTAGTGCGTGTACTGGAAAATCTGCCCAAAGAGAAAAAAGCCGCTCTCATTGAGCTGCTGGGCTAACTCTCGCAGCAAGGCACACTACTCGATACCTCGTCTTGCAACTGACGGCTCCCCGGCTCGTTCCCTTGGGCTCCTTGCCGGTGATCAGCCGCGGCCCCGGCGTCATTGTCTGAGCGGATTCCCAGGCAACCTGGCATAGTGACTATTAATCTGACTTTCCGATTTATCCACACGATGGCATGATGCAGCTTGACTGTACTGTGCTGGTCATCTCTTGTTGTTGTATTGCTATGGGCCTGTAATGAATCCGATCAAATACCTTTGTTTGTGCTTTGCGCTGTTGTCTGCATTTAGCAGCCAGGCAGAAACCATGTCCGGCAAAAATGGCATGGTAGCTTCACGCTCAGCTTTGGCAGCCCAGGTGGGTAGCAAGATATTGCAGCAAGGCGGCAATGCAGTGGATGCCGCAGTGGCCACCGCCTTTGCACTGTCAGTCGTCTATCCTTCAGCCGGTAACTTGGGGGGTGGCGGCTTCATCATGATCGCCATGAATGACGGCCGTGTCGTTGCGCAGGACAACCGTGAGAAAGCCCCTGCCGCAGCCCGACGCGATATGTTTCTCGACCAGAATGGTAATGTAGATCGCAATCTGACTGTCAACAGTCTGCAGGCTTCCGGTGTGCCTGGCACAGTGGCTGGCTTGCTGGATGCCCTCACCCGCTACGGCACCATGACCAGACAGCAAGTGCTGGCGCCTGCCATTGAACTGGCTAGCAAAGGCTTCCAGTTGAATGAAGATCTCGTCGGCCAGTTTGCAGAAAATCTGGAAGGCTTCCGGCCTTATCCGGCCTCATTGGCCAAATTCACCCATGACGGGGTTCCTTACAAAGCCGGCGAAATGTGGGTGCAGAAGGATCTGGCAGCGACCTTGCAATTGATTGCCGACCAAGGCCGTGACGGTTTTTACAAAGGCAGCGTGGCAACGCAAATCGTCAAGGAAATGCAACGCAATAATGGACTCATCACCATGGCAGACCTGGAACAGTACCAGCCGGTGTGGCGTGAGCCTGTGCATGGCACTTATCACGGCAATGACATATGGTCGATGCCACCGCCCTCTTCCGGCGGCATCTTGCTGGTGCAAATCCTCAACATGCTGGAACCCTACAACATTGGCAAACTCGGTTATGGCAGTGCAGCTACTGCACACCTGATGATTGAAGCCCAGCGCCGCGCCTATGCAGATCGTGCCGAGTATCTGGGCGATCCGGATTTTGTAAAAGTGCCGGCCGCGAAGATGGTGTCCAAGGAATATGCGCGCCTGCGCTTTAGCGATTTCGATGCGCAAAAAGCCACTGACAGCGCCGCCATCGGTGCTGGCAAATGGCCGGAAGAAAGCCCGCAAACCACCCATTTTTCCGTAGTGGACAAAGCCGGCAATGCCGTCGCAATGACTACCACACTCAACCGCAGCTATGGCAATCGTATTGTGGTGCCAGGCCTGGG
>CAINTJ010000069.1 GCA_903853385.1 uncultured Gammaproteobacteria bacterium | reverse complement strand
CTTAGGTTGGCGGCTGATATTATTTATCCTGCAAAATATAAAAATAAAATAGCAGATTAATAAGTTGGCGGTTAATCCCAAGTAGCAAAAAATATAGGGCATATTTTCTGTTATTCAATTAGTAATATGAAAATATGGCAAATATCTCTCGCACATTATCCGTTTGCCTGTTTTTCATGGCTAGCGTGCATAATTATCTTGCGCCGCTAAATACTGGCCATTTCAAAAATATAATCAAAATAAATAAATATTTCATTCTTGCATTTATCTTTATTGCTGATTCATGCATCAGCCAACAAGTTTCTCTTGAGTACACCCAGGCCTGCTTGCCCGCAATGACGGCTTTGGACCCTCCGGCATTCGCCGAGCCTGCTCCAGTTACCGCCTCTTATTCACAAAGCAATTGTTTTTTATCCAGCAGCAATATCAATCCAGCAGAGCCGACCCTACCTGCCGGCGCTGTTTTTGGTTTCGATATTGTGCAATTGCAGTCTTCTTTTCTTAAGGCCTTTGCCCCGCAGCGTTTGGCCCTGCTTGAAAGGTGGCAACAAACCCTGATAGATGCCGCCCGGCAGCCTGAACCGATCAGACTTGAAATCATCAATGATTTTTTCAACAGCAATATCCTTGCTGCCGACGATATGAGTGTGTGGCAGCAAAACGATTATTGGGCTACGCCGCTGGAGTTGATAGGGCAAGGCCGTGGTGATTGTGAAGACTTTGCAATAGCCAAATATTATTCATTAATAGTGGCCGGTACTCCGACGGAAAAATTGCGACTGGTATATGTAAAAGCCAGTACCAACAGTGCCTCCGGAAAATCCCCACAGGCGCATATGGTGCTAGCCTATTTCCCGCTTCCCTCCGCCGAACCCCTGTTGCTGGACAATCTTGATAGCGAGATAAAACCCGCCTCATTACGTCGGGATTTGCTGCCAATTTTCAGTTTCAACAGCCAGGCAATATGGCCTGGCTTTGAAGCCGGTTCCCAGCGCAATTCCGATGTCGATCATTTGTCACGCTGGCAGGATTTGCAGCTGCGGGTGCAAGGCCAGGGTATTCATGAAACGAGATCCGTACTCGTTTCCGTGATCAATTAGCAGTTGTGGGTGTCTGCTCAGCGACCTGATGGCAAGTGCTCATGCCCTTAAGTAAGTATTGAACCAATCCACCATCCGCGTCCACGCCTCCTTGGCGGCTGCTTCGTTGTAGCGTTCCGGTGTGGCGTCGTTGAAGAAGCCGTGCACGGGATTGGCATAGAGGTGACCTTCATGCTTGACGCCAGCGGCGGTCAGCGCCGCGTCGAATGCGGGCCAGGTTTCAATGGTGCGGGTATCCAGTGCGCCGTGCTGCACCAGAATCGCTGCCTTGATTTTGGCCACGTCTGCCACTGGCGGCGTGCTGCCGTAGAATGGTACCGCCGCTGCCAGCTCGGCGCCGAGTCGCACGGCCAGTTGATTTGCCACACCGCCGCCGTAACAGAAGCCGGTTGCCCCGATCTTGCCGCTGCAGTCGCTGCGCGCTTTCAGCCACAGTGCGCTGGCCACGATGTCTTCAAAGCGTTTGTCGGCGTTGAGGCCGTTGAACAATTGCCCACCCTGGTAGTCATCACCGGGATAGCCGCCGACCGAAGTGAGTACGTCAGGCGCAAATACCATGAAGTTGGCCAGTGCCAGTCGGCGCGCCACGTCTTCGGTGTGCGGGTTAAGGCCGCGGTTTTCGTGTACCACGATGATGCCCGGCAATTTAGTGGATTCGGCGGCGCGGCTGTCGGCGCTGAACGGTCGCACCAGATAACCGCGGATGAAGCCGTGGCCTTTGGGTGAAGGCAGCGTTACATAACTGGCCTTGATGCGTTCATCATTGTGGGCAATTTGCTGCCCCAGTGCGTAATCCGGCATCAGCGCTTCCACCAGCGCGCTGGCACTGAGGCCGGCCACGGCAAATTGTCTGGCCCGGTCCAGGAAGGTGCGGCGGCTGATCTCGCCGTGGATGTAGTCGTTGTAGAGTTCGATGGCGGCAGGTGGCACGGTGCGGCGTTGTTTCGATGTCATGGTGTTTGCCTCTCTGAAAAAAGGCGCTTGCAAAGCGCCCTGATATAAATTGGTTGATGGCTGACGTGAACTTACTCTTCCACTTTGTAGGTGTGCCAGTTTTGGTAATCAGGCGGCTTGATCCTGCCTTCCCCCAAATAAGGTCAAACACCAACGCGGGTGCAATTATTTTTTCTCTGCTTCCACTGCGCCGGCCTTGGCCAGTGGCTCTTTGCCGATCTGGATGCTGCCAGCCACGGCATCACAATGCTGGCCGGCTGCCGGCGGCGTGCGATCCGGACACCGGAACAAACCACCCACCAGCGCACCGGACGGATTACCGTTGCGCAGAGGATGCATGCCCATGCTGATCACCGTGCCGGGTGGGAACGAACTCACCGACAATCCTTGAGCCGCCATCTGGGCCGAACCCCCCATTTCCACTGCATAGCTTACAGGTTCATTGTTGGCGTCGCGCATGACGTTTTTGCGGTCTTCCAGCATTGGTGCAAAGAAGATTTGCAGATGGTTCGGGGCCGGGTCAATGCGTACAACCACGCCCGTGAATACTTTTACCAGGGTGGTGTCGTACATCGCAAATGAATGGTGCGCGAATGCAGGAGTCGATGTGAAACCTGCCAGCAGTGCAGCGCAAACCGTCGCTTTTAGCAAATTACCTGTGTGCTTGTTCATTGATTACCCCTACGGGAAGCTGAAAATATCCTTGGCCTTTGGTTTTTCCATGCCCTTCTCGAAATTGCTCTCCCAGATCCGGGCCCAGGGACGACCGTACATGTCAGGCATCTGATATTCAATCACCTGCCCCGGCGCCACTGGCGTGGCTTTGCCGTCAATCGGGAAGATCGACTGTGTGCATTCGACGAATACATAGGGATCGCCTTGATCAAAATCACTGGTTTTCAGATAGCTGCGCACAATGCGCACCGGTTCCACCAGGGCTTCCGGATCATAGAAAATGGCTTCATGGTTGAGGCCGATGAACTTGCCGCTGGCGTCATGGTTGGGTGAATAGATTTCAATGGTCTGCAGCTTGTTGGAATACTCAAACGCCGAGTGCACTTTCCAGCCTTGGATATCGGAGGTCCAGGTGATAAGGGTGTCCTTGTCCCAGAAGCCGATGGTTTCGCCGTACCAGCGCGGCACGTCTGCGCCCAGCCGCGGCACGGCCCCGCTCATATTGAAGTCGCGGCCGACATGGATATTGGTGATGAAGTTGCGCGCCACGCCAGTGAGGATCTGCACCAGTTTCGGTGTCACCATGATGTGTTGTTCCCACACCGCAGCTTCGTGCCAGCGCCGCATGAAACCTTCCGGCCAGCAGTAGGAGGAGGGCCACTGCGCCGCATTGGTGTTGGCGTGGTGATAGGCCTCTTGCACCATGCGGGTTTGGTATTCCGGCGTCAGCAGCGACAGGATGGTGGGCACTTGGTTGTGACGCATGCGGTACCAGTACCCGTTGTCGGGAGTGCGGCCGGGATGCATGTAACGCCCGGTCCATTCGCCTGGCACCGTTGCGTAGGTATGTTGAGTGGGGCCGCCACGCTGTTTGGTTTCTGCCAGCAACGCTTCGTAATGTGCCTGTGCGGTCTTGAACTTGTAGGGGCTGACGATGGCGGCACGCGGATAGTCGGTCTTGCAATTGCCCCAGGCAGCCGAGGCTGGCGGTTTGTTGCCGATCAGGGCAACGCGGGCGCCACCCCAGATGTCCTCAAGGGCAGCAGAGCTGTTGCAGCGGTAATAGCGCGGATCTGTCCACAGCGCACGATCCTTGTAGAAATCCTTGGATGTGAAGATATCAACCGGTAAAGGAGTGACACCTGCAGGCGTCTTACCCGGTTCAGCGCCACCGGTGAAGATGCCCGCTTCACCGGTGGGGGCGAAATAGCCATCGCTGCGGCGCAGGGTGGCGCCGGTAAATGCATACTGGTTGATGTCGGCGGCCATCGGTGCACCCCGGCCCACGCTGACAAAATCAATCTGCGGATTTTTTTGCGCAAGCACGGACGCACTTAGCAAGCATGCCGTCGCCATGGCCAGACGCGCGAACTTGAAGTTTTTAATTGTTATTTTCATCCAGGTTCCCGGTATGTTGACCTTGACGTTCCACTTATAACACCCCACAACAGGGCTTGGCCATTGCTTCCTGCCCTGCTGTTATGCTTTGGGCAAAGCTGCCAGCGCCAGCCGTTCGTCCCGGTTAGGATCCAGGCGCAAGGCCACTTCATTGCCAAACACCATGGTCGGATAGTCGGTCGGGTTGAAGGCTGGCCAGTGCGGCATGTCGGCATGATCAGGATTGCCGGTGCGGGCGAAGGCGGCCCAGGCGGCACTCATTACATGGGCCAGCTGGTACCGCTCCTTACCGGCACCGGTCATCGAAGCGCCGACATCCACGTTGTTGAACACGAACGGGATATCAAGCGTGTGGTAGGAACCCATGCGGTTGTCGTGCACCGGGGAAAACCAGTTGAAGTAATAAAGCCACGAGGGGGCCTTGCCTTGTGCATGTTTCAGCGTGTTCAGCTGTTGCGCGTTGCGGCGCCGGCTATTGTCCGCTTCAGCGGTCAGCCAAAGCATACGATTGCGCAATTGGGGATAGTGGCTGCGATAAAGATCGAGCAAGCGCTGGCCCTGGCTCGTATCCTTGTTGGCGAGGCCGGACGTGAACAGCGACAGCAACTCGGTGTCCGTCAGTTCAAACGGCGGCGGGCCCAGCCAGCCGTTTTCGGTAGCAACCGAGCCGGCCAGCAGCGGCACCGAGGCCGAGAAGTCCGGCGCGGCCGGATCCCACTGATGGCGGGGAATGACCTTGCCATCAATCACCGGCCCACTACCCAGGCCCGGAATAGCCGGCTGGGCATAGAGTGCTTCCTGGATCTGTTGCGGTGTCAGGCTCTGCAAGCGCTCCAGTTGCTTGCTGTTGATATTGAGTCTGGCCAGCCAGCGTTCGGTAGCGGCGCTGGCATCCGATGCGGTAATGCCTCTGAGCGCTGCGCCACTTTGGGCGATGGCACGATGAAACAAGCCTTTGGCTGCAGGCATTGCCATCAAGGTAGTGGTTTTGCTGCCGCCACCCGATTGGCCAAAAATGGTAACGCGATCGGGGTCGCCACCGAACTGGGCGATGTTGTCTTTAACCCACTGCAAGGCCGCCACCAGATCCTGCATGCCAGCGTTGGTGGCTCCCGCCCATTGCTCGCCACCCAGGTCAGCCAGATGCAGAAAACCGAAGATGTTGAGGCGATGGGTCACCGACACCACCACCACGTCTTCTTTTTTGGCCAGGTAAGTGCCATCGTAAATCAGGTAGTTGCCGGAGCCGGACGTGAAGCCGCCGCCATGCATCCACACCATCACCGGTCGCGCTTTGTTGTCGGTGCCGGGCGTGAAGACGTTAAGCCGCAAGCAATCTTCACTTTCCGGCTCCAGCCGATTCATCGCCAACACTACCGGCGCAGGTTCACCTGCGCCCGGCTGCTGGAAACAGCGGGTGCCAACCTGGAAATGATCCTGTACGCCAGTCCAGGCAGTGGGTGCTTGTGGTGGCTGGAAACGGCGAATGCCAGAGGTAGGTGCGCCATATTGCAGGTTCCAGAACTGCTGTACACCATCCCGCAGCACGCCTCGCACTCCGCCGTACTTTGTTTTCACGGTCTTGCCAGGCTGGGTCAGGTGCAGATCCTGGGCCAATAGTCCGCTCGACAGGCTGCTTAACCACAGCAGAGCACTGCCGCTGGCGGCAGTTCGAATCAAGGCGCGTCGATCCAGCGCAGCTTTAAAGTTGTGGTCAGCCGTCATTGATACTTCTCCCTCAGTGGTAAAAGTGAGTGCATATATGGTTGGTGGATACTACGACAAATCCCTGGAGGGCGCGCTGATGCCAGCTGCACTAGCGCCAGGCAGCAGCATGCCAGACGTTACGCCTGTGTCAGACCGCCGTCCACCAGCAAGGTTTCTCCGGTGACATAGCTGGCGCCATCACTGGCCAGTCACAACTGTAAGCAAGCGGACCGCAATACCAAGAGGCAACCCGCGGGGGTCAAACAATCGGCGCCAGACTGATCAGCTGCAGGGTTGGCTTGCCCTCTTGGCGGGCCAGCGTTTTATCCACCGTGAAGCTTGCTTGCCAGTCGTTGAGACCTTCCGGATCCACCAGCACTTGCGCAATGGTCCACACGCCGGTGTCATCGTCGGGGGTGATGTAGGTGTGCTTGTGATTGCGCGCTTCCGGATCCAGCAAGATGCGCGCGTGTGCCTGGTAATACGCTTCAGTCAAATGCAAAAGCTCGGTTTCAGTCCACGGCGGCACCAGCGCGGCCGCCGCCTCGTATCTGCCAGCCGCCAGTGAGCGCAGCAAGTGGAAAATTTCGGTACGGATGAGCGCGGTAAACTCGCGTTTGTTTTTGGTGATGTCGATTTCTGCCAGCGCCTGGTCGGCCGCAAGGTCGTCCTGTGCCGGCTGCCAGTCGGGATTCTTCATGCGCTCCCATTCATCCAGCAAACTGCTGTCAGTGCCGCGCAACAGGCCGGCCAGCCAGTCTTCAATTTCCTGCAGGTCTTCGTTCTTGCAGGCGGGCGGCACCGTTTGCGCCAGCACTTTATGCACGCTGGCGATGTGGCGAAGCAGCACGCCTTCACTGCGCTCCAGCTCATAGAGTTTGATGTAGCCGGCGAAGTCCACATAGTTCTCTACCATCTCGCGCACGATGCTCTTGGGGCGGATGTTCTCCTGGCCCACCCACGGGTGCAGTAGCGAGAAGGCATTGAAGGTGTTGTAGATGAATTCTTTCTGCGGCTTGGGATATTCCAGCTCGTCCAGCTTGGCGATGCGCTCTTCATACTCGAGGCCTTGCTGTTTCATCTCGGCCATCTTCTCGGTTTTGAGCGCGTCCAGTTGCCGGCGCAGAATAATGTCGGGATTTTCCAGGATGGCCTCGATCAGCGTGAGCACATCCAGTGGATAGGTGGGGCTGTCGGCCTCCAGCAGCGCCAGCGTATCAATCAGGTAGAGCGACAGGGCGTGGTTAAGCGAGAAGTCCTGCTGCAGATCAATGTTCAGGCGCAGCTTGCCGCCGTGCATACGCTCAGCTTTTGGAATTATTTCGATGATCCTGCGTTCCAGCAGCGAGCGAAACAGTTGCCAGGCGCGTTTGCCATGCGCTTTCTTGCGGGTTGGTGTTTCATGGCTGTCGCGGACCAGCTGCTGCATCGCGCGGCAGCCGTCGCCCTTGCGGCTCAGCACCTGCAGCAGCATGCTATGGCTGACTTCGAAGCGTGACACCAGCGGCTCCGGCGGTGCCGTTTGCAATCTGGTAAAGGTCTCTGCCGACCAACTGACAAATTTGTCGGGTGGCTTGCGCTTGACGAGCTTCTTCATTTTTTTGGGATCGCCGGCGGCCTTGGCTTCCAGCCTGGCATTTTCGATAACATGCTCAGGTGCCATGCACACGACATAGCCGATGTCGTCAAAACCCTTGCGGCCGGCGCGGCCGCTGATCTGATGGAAATCGCGGGCAGTGAGTGTGGCCACCTTGGCGCCGCTGTATTTGCTCAAACGGGTCAGCAGCACCGTGCGAATGGGCACGTTGACGCCGACCCCGAGTGTGTCGGTGCCGCAGATGATTTTGAGCAAGCCTTTTTGTGCCAGTTGTTCGACCAGCACCCGGTATTTCGGCAACAGGCCGGCATGATGCAGGCCAATGCCATGACGCAGGAAGCGTTTGAAATCCTTGCCATAGGGGCTGCTGAATTTCACGCCGATCAATGCCTCGGCCAGCGCAGCTTTCTCTTCGGCATTGCAATAGTTTTGGCTCATCAGGTTCTGGGTGGTTTCCGCCGCATCATTTTGCGTAAAGTGCACGACGTAGACGGGACTTTGTCTGGCTTCCACCAGCTCCATGACCGTGGTTTCCAGCGGGACTTTTTCCTCGTAGCGAAACTGCAAGGGCACTGGCCGTGTGCTGGAGGCTACCACCGTCGTCACCGCGCCAGTCACCCGGGTCAGTTCGCGTTCGAACAGCGCAGTCGAGCCCAGCGTGGCGGACATCAGCAGGAAGCGCGCTTTGCTCATTGTCAGCAGCGGCACCTGCCAGGCCACACCGCGTGAATGGTCGGAGTAGTAGTGAAATTCATCCATGATGACGTCATGAAACGGCGCGTCGGCGCCCTGTGCCAATGCCACGTTGGCGAGGATCTCGGCGGTGCAGCACAGGATCGGCGCATCGCGGTTGACGGTAGCATCACCGGTGGCGATGCCGACATTGTGGGGGCCGAAATCGCGGCACAGCGCGAGAAACTTTTCATTGACCAGTGCCTTGATCGGGCAGGTATAAACGCTGCGGTGGCCGCGGGCCATCGATTTGAAATGCAGCGCGGTGGCGACCAGCGATTTGCCGGAGCCGGTGGGCGTATTGAGGATCAGGTTTCTGTCATCAAACAGCTCCAGAATGGCCTCTTCCTGTGCCGCATACAGCGCAAGCTTGCGTTCGGCGACATAGTCGAGAAAACGGTCAAGCAGTTCTGCTCCTGAACAATCGGCAGTGGCAGGAAGGCGGCGGAGCAGGGCATTGTCAATCATGGAAAGTTACGGCATCCATTGTGGCGAACCCCGCAGGGTTCAGTGCAAACAGCAGGCAGGATGGGAGCATAGCTGGACTGGCAGCGCAACCGGTGTGGATCACTCCCGGCTGCGCGGTGGTAGCATGGCGCAGATCGCCAGCATACTGCCAGGTCCGGATTAACAACATGTGCAAACTGATTTCGTTGCAATACTGATGCCTGCCTATAGCACCATAGCAATTTCACAAGCGTTTAACGCGTTTGACGAGCTCCTGGATGTCCGCTCACCAGCTGAATATGCCGATGACCATCTGCCCGCTGCGATCAGTGTGCCGGTGCTGAACGATGACGAGCGTGCGCGGGTCGGCACTTTGTTCAAGCAAGTCTCACCATTTGCGGCCAAGAAACAGGGCGCGGCCTTGATTGCGCGCAATATTGCCCACCATGTGGAAACCGTGTTCAGTGACCGGCCCAAAAGCTGGCGGCCGTTGGTCTATTGCTGGCGCGGTGGCATGCGCAGTGGTGCCATGGCGCACATTCTGGCGCAAATCGGCTGGAAAACCAGCCAACTGGACGGCGGTTACCAAAGCTATCGCCGCTCGGTGCTGGCTGCGCTGGCGATCTTGCCTGCTCAGTTCGAGTTTTGCGTACTCAATGGGGCGACCGGTTCAGGCAAAACCAGTCTATTGGCAGCACTGGCTGTGCAAGGCGCGCAGGTGCTGGATCTGGAACAGCTGGCGCAGCATCGCGGCTCACTGCTGGGCAAATTGCCAGGCCAGCCACAACCCTCACAAAAGACTTTTGAAACGCGGCTGTGGAAGGCACTGAGCAGCTTTACACCACAGCGCCCGGTTTATATTGAAGCGGAAAGTCGCAAAATCGGTGCTGTGGATGTGCCAGCCGCTTTGCATGAGCGCATGCGTGCGTCGGCTTGTGTACGCCTTGAAGCGCCCCAGCAGGCGCGAGTCGCCCTGCTGATGCATGACTATGCGCATTTTCTGCAAAATCCGCAGCTGTTGAGTGAGCGGCTATCACTGCTGACCGCGTTGCACGGGCGTGTGGTCATCGAGCGCTGGTGTGAGATGGCCAGTCAGCGCGAGTGGGAGCCCTTGGTAGCAGCGCTGTTAACCCAGCATTATGATCCAGCCTACCAGCGTTCGGCGGATGCCGGCTTTGCGCAGCTGCCGCAGGCGCAGGTGCTGCAGTTGCCTGCACTGGATGCAGACACGCTGCAGCAAGCTGCGGCCAACCTGATTGGTAACGAAAGGTAAAACCATGAGTGAAATTCGTCTTACCCAGTACGCCCATGGCGGCGGCTGCGGCTGCAAAATCTCACCCAAGCTGCTGTCACAGATTTTGGCGGAGCTGCCGCAGGCCGGCCTGTTTCCAAATTTGCTGGTGGGGGTGGAATCCAGTGACGATGCCGCGGTGTACCGCTTGAATGACAGCCAGGCCATTATCGCGACCACCGATTTTTTTATGCCGATCGTTGATGACGCTTATGACTTTGGCCGCATTGCTGCCACCAATGCCCTCTCCGATATTTACGCGATGGGCGGGCAGCCTATCCTGGCACTGGCTGTGGTCGGCATGCCGATCAACAAGCTGCCGGTCACCACCATCCAGCAAATACTGGCAGGTGGTGCGGCCGTGTGTACAGCCGTGGGCATACCGATTGCCGGCGGCCATTCCATTGACTCACCGGAACCCATTTACGGCCTGGTGGCGCTCGGCCTTGTGCATCCTGATCAGGTGAAACGCAACAATCAGGCGCAGGCGGGCGATGTTCTGGTCTTGAGTAAACCGCTAGGCATCGGTGTCATGAGTGCGGCGCTCAAGCAAGGCGCACTGGGAGAGGCCGGCTACCGGCAGATGATCGATATCACCACGCAACTCAACCGCACCGGCACCGCGCTGGCCGGCCTCGCCGGCGTCCACGCCATGACTGACGTCACTGGTTTTGCATTGCTCGGTCACTTGCTGGAAATCTGTCGGGGCTCACACTTGCAGGCCCAGCTCGCGTTCAACCGGATACCGTTCATCGACAGCGCGTGGCAATTGGCACAAGCCGGCTATGCGACCGGGGCCGCAGAGCGCAATTGGTCCAGCTTTGCCGAGGTGATCATGCTGGATGCCGGTATCGCCCTGTGGCAGCGCCAGCTGTTATGCGATCCGCAAACCAGCGGTGGCTTGCTGGTGAGCTGTGCGCCGGCCAGTGTAGAGGCAGTACTGGCGGCGTTCACGGCGGATGGTTTCCACCAGGCTGCCGTGATCGGCTCGCTGCAGGCCGGGCCGGCGCAAGTGACGGTGCGCTAGGCACTGAGCGCTTGCAGTGGCGCCATCCGTGGCAGCATGAGTGCCATTACCAGGACAGCGCAAATTCCAGTTCGAACTGATGCATTTTCAGTTCAATGCGCTGGGTGGGATCGAAGGTGTTGGCACCACTGACTTTGCCTTCAGGCGCCACCATCAGCATCATGCTGAATTTTTTACCACTGTTCATTTTATAGGTGCCGCCCACCGTGAAGTGACGTTCGATTGTGCCGGGTGCCAGCATATTGAACAGCACTTCCGAGGGAGCAATCGGCTGCTGGCCGTGACTGAAGCCGGCGCGCAGGGTCCACTGCGGCAAACTCTCTGGCTGCCAGGACACGCCGATTTTGTGCACAGTCACATCGTTCCAGCCGAAGCCGGCACCATTGTTGGCGCCCAGGCAGTTGCCAAGGTTGGTGCCGCCGGCACCGGCGGTGGGGCAGCCGAAGATGTTGCTGATCGGGTTGCCGACCGATTCAACGTTGCTGTAGTTGGTGTGATCCATGTCGTAATGCAGGGTCACGCGCGTGTTGTAATCCCAGCTGAGGCCGAAGCGGATGTTTTCCGGAATGTTGAAGCCGCCTTGTGTCGCAAACAGGTCACTGTAGTCGTCAAATTTCGACATGAAGATGCGGCTCTGGTAGCTCAGCCCCAGACGCACGTGATCGAGTGGTTGCCACTGCACACCAACTTTGGCGCCGTAGCCGCTCGACAGGTCGTGGCCATTGTTGCTCATGTGGGTCGGCATGGTATGGCCGCCACTGGCAGCAAAGGTGATGCTATAGGGGGCGAAACTGCTGACGCCTTTGGCTGCGAACGCTTGGGCGGCAAAGATGCCGCTGACGCCCCACGCCAGTTTGTCATTGAATTTGCCGGCATAGGCCACTTCGGCAAACAGCTGTGTCAGGTCGACGCCGGCCGGACCGGCACCATAGGGGCCGGCCAGTCGCATCACCGGTGCCGGGCCGGGGCCATCGGGATCAAACAGCGCGGCACCGCCGCTGTAATTGGTGTTCATGCCACCGCGGCCATACAAGCTCAAACCAATCGCGCGTTCATCCGCCAGTGCCCAGGTCTTGGCGATATAAGGAATTGGGAAATAGTTGCTGCCGCTGGTGACAGTGCCGGGTGCGATGGTAAAGGCGCCACCGTTGCCATTGGCAAGACTGTTGGAGGCGCTATAGTCGCGGCGCGGCGAAAAGATGGACATGCCCACCTCGAATGAATCTCCCAGCAATACTGCTGAAGCCGGATTGCTGGCAATCGCCATTGCTTCCTCGGGAGTGGCAGTACCGGCACCGGCCATGCCCTTGTTGATGACACCGAGGCCATGGGTGAAATAGCCATTGGTGGCGTAGGCATTAATCGAAACGGCACACAGGATGGAGGTAACGAGCAACTTGCGGGCAAACATCATGGTCGGCGCTCTCTGGAATGGTAGGGCAACACCCCCCCTTAGTTGTCAGTAATCAAGGGGCAGTCTGCATAAATGCGGAGATTGGGAAAAGTGGTGACCAAGGGATTGTCGTCAAATTATGCATTATTTTGTGATATTCCACGACTGAGAACTTCAACAACACAATGTACTTGCGCAGCACCCTGTGCGTACACTGGCGGCCATGAGCCTCGCCCCGTACACAGATGTCGCAACTTTTATAGATTCGCAGCCACTAAGCCGTCTGCAATATCTTGTCATTATCCTGTGTGGCCTGGTTGTGCTGCTGGATGGTCTTGATACCCAGGTGATTGGCTATCTGGGGCCGGCCTTGAGCGCCGAGTGGAACATTCCGCGTGCACAGTTGGGTCCGGTGTTTTCGGCGTCGCAGGTAGGTCTGGTGGCAGGACTGTTGGTGATTGGTGCCATCTCGGACCGCATCGGCCGGCGCCTGAGCATCATCGTTTCGGTGGTGCTGTTTGGATTTTTCACGCTGCTGACCGCTTTTGCGCAGGGCGTAACGGATCTGATGGTGTATCGGCTGCTGGCAGGCATTGGTCTGGGCGGTGCCATGCCCAATGCGCTCGCACTCACCGGCGAATATTGCCCCAAACGCCTGCGTGCCACGCTGGTGATCATCATGTTCTGCGGATTTTCACTGGGTTCCATCGTGGGCGGGGTGTTAGCAGCAACGCTGCTGGACAGTCTGGGCTGGCGCGCGGTATTCCTGATTGGCGCCATCTTGCCGATGTTGCTGTTGCCGGTTTTGATAGTGAAGTTGCCGGAGTCGCTGCAATTTCTGCTGCTGGCATCCCGCAGCCGCGCCCCGCGCGTGCGCAGGGCGTTGGGGATTTTGCAGAAAATAAATCCGCAACTGGCTGGCAGCGTCGAATTACAGGTGCAATTGGAACCGGTGGCAAAAGTACCTGTGACAGATCTGTTCAGCGCGGGCAGAACCAGGGGCACCCTGATGTTGTGGGTGGTGTTCTTCATGAACCTGATGGTGTTCTATTTTCTGCAAAGCTGGCTGCCCACGTTGTTTGCCGATACCGGGCTCAGCCAGCAGAGCGCGGTGTTGATGTCCACGCTCATCTCGGTTGGCGGCATTGTGGCCGGCATTGTGTCGGGCCCGCTGATGGATCGTTACAACGCTTATAAAGTGATGGCCCTGTTGTATCTGGGTGGCAGCTTGTTGGTGGCCGCCATCGGGGTGGCAGGGCCCGCTGCACTGGCATGGGTAACGTTCGGAGCCGGCTTTTGTGTCAGTGGTGGCCAGAAAAGTATCAACGCGCTGGCAGTCATTTTTTACCCGACGCAAGTGCGGTCCACCGGTGTGGGCTGGGCCCTGGGAATTGGCCGCTTTGGTTCCATCCTTGGCCCGGTGCTGGCCGGCGGGTTGCTGAGCTGGGGCTGGACGACGGCCAGCTTGTTACAGTTGGCTGCGCTTCCGATGCTGCTGGCGGCGCTGATGATTTATGTAATGGGGCTTTATTATTCGAGCCACGCACAAGGCCGTAGCAAATGAGTAGAGAAAAACCGGACCAATGTTGGCCTGGCGCCGACAACACCCGCATTCCTTATCGCCTCATCCATGATGATGAAATCTATCGGCAGGAACAGCGGCTGATTTTCCAGGGCCCGACCTGGCACTACCTTGCCCTTGCGGTGGAAGTGCCGGATCCCGGCAGCTACCTCACCACGTTTATTGGTGAGACTCCCATCATTGTAAGTCGCGATGACAAGGGTGAGCTGCATGGTCTTATCAATCGCTGTCAGCACAAGGGTGCATTGGTGGCGGTGGAGAGTTGCGGGCGCGCCAGCACCCTGCGTTGTCTCTATCATGGCTGGAGCTATCACCTCAATGGTGATCTGCGCATGGTGCCGTTTGAAAAAGGCATCGAAGGCAAGGGCGGCATGCCAGCTGGTTTTGTCAAAGCCGAACATGGCTTGACGCGCATTCGTCTGGATGTATACCAGGGGCTGGTATTTGGTTCGCTCAGCAATGATGTGGAAGCTCTGGAAACCTATCTGGGCCCGGACATGTGCGCGCATATCACGCGGGTTTTCCACAAGCCAGTGGTAGTGCTGGGCTATTACCACCAGGTCATGCACAGCAACTGGAAGCTGTACATGGAAAACGCGCGCGATTCCTACCATGCCACCATCCTGCATGCGTTCTATGCCACCTTCAAACTGAACCGCCTCACTATGGGCGGTGGCCTGGTGGTCAACCATGACGGCTGGAACACGATGAATTATTCGATTGGCGCAAGTGTGCAGGACGGCCATTATGACCCGCAGGAATTGCGCGCGGTCATGGCGGATGTCGGGCTGGCGGATCCATCGCTGCTCAATCACCGCCAGGAGTTTGCCGACGGCATCACCATCGCGATTCAATCGATTTTCCCCACCTGTGTGCACCAGCAGATCTACAACACGCTGGCAATGCGACAGGTGGTGCCGCAGGGGCCCGACCAGGCTGAATTGCATTGGACATTTTTTGGCTATGCCGATGATGATGCCGAGCTACGGCAATTGCGGCTGCAACAAGCCAACCTGATTGGCCCGGCCGGCTATGTATCGATGGAGGACGGGGTAATAGGCGAATACGTGCAACGCGGCACGGCTGGTGAATCTGCCGGCAGCTCAGCCTTGTTGCAAATGGGCGGCAGTGCTATCGAAACTGTCAAAGACAGCCGTGCCAATGAAACCACCGTTCGTGGTTTCTGGCAGGGCTACCGAACCTTGATGGGGCAGCGCAGTGATTGATTCAGAAACGCATCGGCGCATCCAGCACTTACACAATCGCTATGTGCGGGTTATCGACGACGACCAGCTGGAGCAGTGGCCACAACTGTTTACAGCCGGCGGCAATTATCAGGTGACTACCCGTGAGAATCACGAGCGGGGCTTCCCGCTGGCACTGATGTCGTGCAAGGGCCGGGGCATGATGCTGGACCGCATTACCGGCTTGCGCAAAATCAATGTGTACGAACCCCATCGCTATAGTCACCAGATCAGTGCGCTGGAAATTTCAGCGCAGCCTGCCGGCGGTTTTCGCTGTATTTCCAATTTTCTGGTGGTGAGAATCATGCATACCGGTGCCAGCATGTTGTTTGCAAGCGGTATCTATCTGGATGTGGTGGTGCAGGATGAAGATGGCACACTTCGCTTTGCCGAACGTACCGTGATCACTGACTCGCGCCAGACCGATACTTTATTGGTGATTCCGCTTTGACCAAAGCTGCTCAAGCAGGGGGCAAGGCGCCGGCCGCCATCCCGGCCAGCCACTGGAGTTGCCAGGCCTTGTAAACACCGGTTACTTCTTGAAATTGCCCCAGGGATCAGCATCACCCCAGACCGGAGAGCCTGGTGTTTTCACAATTTCGTCAGCTGCTTTGCGCTCGTATTTGTTTTCACGAGGGGCGGCGTTACGGCCGCGTTGAGCCGCAGTGCTGCGGCCGGGGCCCGAACGAAAGCCATCGGCTTTCAGCGCACGCTTGGCGCGCAGCTTTTCAGCATCTTCGAGGCTGAGCTCTGCCGGCGTGCCCGGTAGCTGACTGGCCGGAATAACCCGGTCGCGCGGCGGCAGCAAATATTGATCGGCTGACGCTCTCGGCAAGCTCTTGAACTGATACAGGTAAAACGCTTCCACGTTTTCACGCGCCCAGTCAGTCTTGTTCAGAAACTTGACGCTGGAGGCGATGCTCGCATTGGTCTTGAAGCAGTTGATATACAAGTAAGCATAAAGGATTTCAAAACCGTAATGATCAACCAGCTCGGTCAGCATGGTTTTCAGGCTTACCCCGTGCAGCGGGTTGCTTTTGTAGTTGATGTCATTGTCCATGCTGGATTCCGGTCAGGCGCGAGCGCAAAAGGGCGGCATTATAACTGCCGCCACGCCAATGAACCCCGTAATTGAACAGCTCCGCGATTATTCCGGGCTGCCCACTGCCATGACTGCCGGTGCTAGATGACCATGCGACCGGTCGCTATGCCAATGGTCTTGACTTCAGCTCCCATCAGGTCGGCCATGCCCAGCAGCAGGTTGGAAGTGGGCTCGTCTTCCTTGGCTTTGAGATGGCGATTGCCTTGCAGGCGGCCACCGGCACGACCCACCAGCAAGGCGGGGACGTTATGGCGGTCGTGCAACAGGCCATTGCTCATGCCGGCACCGAAATACAGCAACGCGGAGTCCAGCAGGTTGCCGTCAGCTTCCGGCGTGGAGCGGAGTTTTTCCACAAAGGCGGCAAATTTCTGCATGTGGTAGCCGGTGATGCGGGAATAGCGGTCGATGCTCTCCGGCGTATTCTTGTGATGCGATACGTTGTGGTGGGGTTCGTTCACGCCAATGTGTGCATAGCTGCGACCGCTGGCTTCGTGGCCCACCATAAAGCTGAACACACGCGTCATGTCGCCCTGCCAGGCCAGATGCAGCAAGTCGTAGGTGAGGGTCATGTGGTCATCGAAATTGGCCGGAATGCCGACCGGCCCGTCGCTGGCGTTGGCAATCACGCCCGCGCGTGAGGACAGGCGCTGGATCTGGCTTTCAGTGCGGCGGATGTTGGTCAGGTATTCGTCGAGCAGCGTGCGATCACCCGCGCCCAGCATGCGATCGAGTCGCTTGGATTCATCCAGCACCGAATCCAGCATGCTCTGCTTGGTTTGCAGGCGGCGCAGACGCTGTTGAGCAGTGCCAGGATCGCCGAACATGCGTTCAAAGGTCACTTGCGGGCTGATGGAAATCGGCAACGGGCTTTCGTCGTCGTACCAGGCCATGGCATTATAAAAAATGCAGGGATAGTTATCACAGGCACCCGCGGCGGTGCCCATGTCTTCAGTACCCACTTCCAGCGAGCGGATCGGCGTGTCGCCGGCAATCGCATCGGCGATGTATTGATCGACCGACTTTTTGGACTTGATCTGGTTGAAATTGCCGTTTTGGCTAAGCGGACCGGCGCCGTTCAGGAACGCCGCACTGGCGCCCATATGAATTCCCCCCATGTCTTGCCGCCCTTCCGGTGATTTCAGACCGCTGATGGTGGTGACGTAGCTGCGATTGGCTTCAATCGGTTTCATCACGCGCTTGAATTCGAAATCTTTGCCGGTCTTGTCCGGATGCCAGTCAGCCGGGTAAATGCCGTTGGGCACGTAGACAGTGCCAAAGCGCAGTCTGGCGCCAGCGCCAGCCGCAGTGGCCGCTTGCGCGGTAAGCGCCGGCACCATCGCATCCAGCAAAGGCAAGGCAATGGCAACGCCGGCGCCTTTGAGCAGCAGGCGGCGATTCAGGTGCTTTTTGGAAATGAACATTTTCATTCTCCTGCGGTGGCGACCGCATTGATGCCGGAAGACGAACTGTTGGTGCGCATGAGGAAGGGGTAGCTGTCGACAATGCCCAGCACAATCGATAGCAAACTGTAGTTGTGCCGGGCCGCATTGTGAACAATGCTGCGCACCACTGGCATGTCGTGCGGATCCAGGCCGCGCCCGAGCGAGTAAACCAGCATCTTCTCGGTCACCGTGCTGGCAAACAGCTCAGGGTCCTTGAGCAGCGCTGTCCGCAACGCCTGTGGACCATCAACGACAGTGCCATCGAGCAGTACGCCGGTGGCATCAATTGCAAGGCCTTCGCGGGTACGTTTGCGCCAGGAGCCGTCGGCATCAAAATTTTCCAGCGCAAAACCGACCGGATCAATCACGTCATGACACTTGGCGCAGGCCGGATCCTTGCGATGGCGTTCAAATTGTTCACGCACTGTCGAGGGCCGGTCCTGCGGCGCGCTCGCCTCCAGCGCCGGCACATTGGGCGGTGGCGCTGGCGGCGGGTTGTTCCAGAATTCACTAAGGATGAACTTGCCTCGCATGATGGGCGAGGTACGGCTGGTCGCCGAAGTCAGCGACAGCAAGCTGCCATGACCAAACAGACCCCACCGGTTCGGATCGGTCACAGCCACCTTGCGGAAACGGGCGCCGGTGACGCCGGCTATGCCATAGTGGCGCGCCAGCCGTTCATCGGCAAAGGTGTAATTGGCGGTCAGCAGTTCATGCACGGGGCGGTTTTCCCGCAACACATACGCAAACAACATTTCTGTTTCCTTGCGGAATGACTGCCGCAGGTTGTCATCAAAATCCGGGAACATCAAAAGATCGGGACGGGCGCGCATATCCAGGTTGCGCAATTGCAACCACTGACCGACGAAATTGTCGACAAAGGAGTTGGAGCGCGAGTCGGCCAGCAGGCGGCGTACCTGTGATTCACGCACAGTAGCGTCTTCCAGCTTGCCAGCTTGAGCCAGCGCCATCAGTTCGTCGTCAGGGGCAGAAGACCACAGGAAGAATGACAGCCTCGATGCCAGCGCCACTCCGTCGACCGCATGATCGGCGCCGGGGGCCCCGTCTTTGGCATCCGTCTCTACCCGAAACAGGAAGAACGGACTCACCACCATTCGGGCGACGGCAACACGCATGCCCTGATTAAAATCGGCACCGCTGGCACGTTCGTTGTTGTAAAACGCCAGCGGCGCTGTGATGTCGTCGGCAGTGGCAGGCCGACGGAAGGCACGCCGTGCCAGATTGGTCAGCACTGCTTTCGCGCACGACTCTTCTTCGGCAGCTGCTTGCGGCTCACACACCATGATGCGTTCACGCGGCGCCATGTTACTCACGCCAGTGGCGGCATAAGGGCCGGCAATCATGGCTTTTTCCAGGCGTGGCATGCCGGAGGGGTTATGTATTTCCAGCGAGTCCCGCAGGGTTGGTTGCCATGAATTTTGCTCTGCACTCACTCGTTCGCGCCAGGAGAAAACCACTTCGTGCGGCCCGGCAGTCACTGGAATTCTGGGTGAGGTCAGTTGCTGGTCCACCACCGGCATCACATCATAGAAACCCTGTTCGACGCTGATCTTGTGCTGCTCGGCGCCGCCGATCTCGCTGGTGTAGACAATCTTGCCGTCGACATAGACCATGAATTCATGCGGGCGATCATGGCCTTCAATGCCGAAATAGCCTTCCGCGATTCCTTGCAAGGGGCGAGCGGAAAAGACGTATTCGCCATCAGCCGGAAAATTGTGGGTAGCGCGTACGCCGCCGCGGGTGCCGAGTGGAAAACCGGCGAGGTGCTTGTTCTGGGTGGTGTCAAACGGAATGCGGTAGTTGGTGACGCTCACCGACGCCTCCGGATTACCCAAAGCCAGATCGGCCACCCGTAAACCCACGGTCATGTAGCGGTCGAGCAAGAGCGGTGACGAGCGTAACAACTCGGCGATGTTGTCGAAGCCATAATCGCCGCCATCGCTGGGCAACATTTCGGTGAGGTCAACATCAACTCCCAGCAAATCACGTATCGAATTGGCATATTCAGCCCGGTTCAACCGATGGATCGTCGTGGTGCCGGCATAAGGATGCGCCATCGCAGCGGCATCCAGGTTGTGCTCAAGTGCAGAGACAAAGTGCTTGCGTTCATCAACACTTGGTTGTGGTTGCTTGCGCGGCGGCATCGCACTTATTTTGAGTTTGCGCAGCACGCGTTCAAACACCGCCGGTTTCTTGAACACATCGTCGGGATTCATGCCTTCGAGTGCGAGTTCGCCACTGAAGTCATCGTAGTTGTGGCACTTCATGCAATATTTGTCGAGCATGGGCCACTGATCTGCCAATTCCTTGCGCAGTAGAGCTTGCTGGTCGGCCGCGCTGGCAGTCAGTTCCAGTACGGTCAAGGCTATGCCAGTGACCAGCGCCCAATGTTTCGGCACAGTCATTGTGCGTGCTCCCCGGACAATGACTTCAGCAGTGCGGCTATTTCAGCGGGTTGCGCCGGTGGCGCCTGGAAGTAAAAACCCTCTTTCGGCTTGGGTGCTTCCATTTTCTCGACTGCTTGCTGCGCAGTCAGACCGTTTTTGTCTTTGGCATCCAGTGCGGCGCCGCGCGCGACCAGCGCTTTCACAATGCCGGGATGCAGCGCTTTTGCCGCCACATGCAGTGCCGTTTCATCATCGGGGCCGCGTGCGTTTACATCGGCACCGGCTTGCAGCAACAGGTTGACTGCATCCAGGGGTTCGCGGTCACCGCTTTCGCGGAATTTGGGCAAACCTTCGCGCAGATCGTTGGGCCCGCCGGCAACGCCAACTCCTTTGCCGCCGGTGATGGCCATCATCAGTGCAGTCTTGGTGACTTCGGGTTTCATGGTGGTTGCCGCCCCTGCCACCGGGTCGTCGGCCTTGGCTACTTTGGAGGGTTTCCAGGTGGTATCGGCTCCGTGCGCCAACATCAACTTCAACCCATCTGCATCGGCGGCGATGGCAGCCCGATAGAACGCCGTCGCAAAGACGTTGGTGTCGCAACACATGGATGCGTTATGCATTTGCCCGATGAAAGGCGTGTTGGGAGAGGCGCCGGCTTCGAGCAGGATGCGGGTGAGATCCAGTGCGCGCAGTTGGTTGGGGTGGACAGCCCGATAGACGGTTCCATCGCGCGCGCGCCAATCGGTGGTGGCATCACGCATTTCAGTGATGAAATAAAGCGAGCCGTCATCAGGATCGGCTTTGAGATCAAGCAGCAGCTTGGCGGTGTCGAAGCGGTCATTGACTATCGCCAGCATCATCGGGGTAGAGCCATCGCCGTTCCGGGCATTGAGGTTGACCTTGTGCTGCACCAACAACTTGATCATGGCCTCATCGCCGTTGCGTGCAGCCCAGTGCAACGCCGCAAAACCACCCGACGGAAAGTCGGCATTTTTGCGTTTGGTCAGTTCGGACACGCGCGCCTGCAGGTTGGGGTTGGCGCCGGCGTTGAGCAGCGCAGTGGCAACTGCCAGATGGCCTTCGGCCACCGCCCACATCAACGCCGTTTGCTGGTCGAGCGGCTCGGTGGCATTGGGGTTGGCACCGGCTTTGAGCAGCACTGTTACTGCGTCAACGTTGCCCGCTCGCGCGGCTGCCATCAGCGCTGGTTCGGTGCGAAGTTGCCCGTCTTCAAGTTTGGCGCCATGGGTCAGCAACGCGCTGATCATGCTGGCGTTGCCATTACGGCTGGCCTGCAGCAAGGGTGTGATGGCGAGGGAATTAGGCAGGTTGGGATCGGCACCGGCATCAAGCAGCAGCTGCACGAGTGGCGGTGAACCGTTGTAGACGGCCCACAGCAGTCCACTGGTGCCATCCGGCTCGGGCACATTGACGTTGGCGCCGGTACTGATCAATTGGCGTGCTTGTGCCAAATCATCCGCACGGGCCGCCGCGGCGATGGAGCCAGCAGCATGGGCCAATGGTGCAAAAAATATGGTGGCCACTATCGCCACTGTCATGGCGAACGTCGCTGGTAAAACTCTGCTACCTGAAACTCTCATACGAACTCCCCCCTTTGTTTTTATTGGCATGCTGGATGCCTGGGTACTGCAGCAATGCATAACGATGCTTGCTACGGGTAGTGCGACTTACTGAAGTTGGTAATTTCAATTATCCGCAGAGGCGGATATACAGACTGGAAATTTCCCCAAAAATGCTTGAACTAATGCAACTCTGACTGTTGCTTGTGAGGGAGGATAGTCGTGGTAAGGGAAGCTGTCTAGCAGAGTCTCAGCCGGGCGGGGTATCAGGATAGTCAGGTCGCCGGTTTGACGCCTGGCAGCAGGGTATGCCGGTGCGTGGCCGGCTGGCACCGGCACGCGGTGTTAGCGGGGCAGCCGTGGCTTGCCAGCGGGCACCTGTTCATCGACAGCAATCGCGTAGAACCCGCTCACTGCATAGGTGCTCATGACAGCAACCAGATCCATCGCAGCGCGATCACCGAATAAAGTCCTGGCTTTGGCAAACGTGGCGGCACTCATCTTGCGATCGCTCAACATTTCACGACCGAAACGGATCACGGCGGCATCGTTGTCATTGACATCGGTCAGCGATCCCTTGTTGCGCACTAGCTCGATGACCTTGGGATCGACACCGGCTTTTACCGCCGCGGGTTCATGACCGTTCCACTCAAGGTCGAAATTGGTCTCGCGACAGGCCACCAGAATGGCCAGCTCGCGCACATGCGCGCTCAAGCTGCCCTTGACCACCGCGCCGTCATGCAAATCGAGCAGCGCGGTCGCCACCGCGCTGTTATAGGCTGCAAACGCGAGCGGCCCCTTGATCACGTCAGTGGGCGCATTGCTGTCACGCACAAAAGTTTCGAACAAGCGTTTGGCGCCAGCGTCGGCGTCTTTGCGCTGCACGTAGGGCAAACGCGCCAGCGAATTGGCATTGATATCGGCTGGCAACTGCTGGGCGTTTGCAGTCAGGCAAGGGAAACAACCAGCACTGCCGCAGTAGCGCTGCACCATGAGCGGGTCAAAAATCGAAACAGTCTCATAACATTCTCCTGGTGGTTTTGGGAACGTGGTGAACTCAACGCAGCGGGCGCAACACAATGTGACCGACCGCGGTATTGGATGCCGGCACATGGTAGAACCGGTGCAGCTCTTCCACCTTGTCGCCCAGTGCGGCCCGCATGATCAGCCACATGATCAGTTCGATGCCTTCCGAACCGCTTTCGCGCAGGAATTCAAGCCTTGAAAGCTTGCGCAAGTCGTCGGTCTGGTTCGCAAGCTTGTCGAGAAACATATTGTCGAATTCCGGGTTGATCAGGCCGGCGCGCGGCCCCTGCAGCTGATGGCTCATGCCGCCGGTGCCCCAGATCTGCACGTTGAGGCCGGCTGGATAGGACTGCACCGCATCGGCAATGGCAGCGCCCAACTGCCAGCAGCGCTCGGCCGACGGGGTGGGGAACTGTGTCACGTTGACGGCCAGTGGAATCACCCGCACCGGCCATTGCTCGACCTTGCCGAACATCAGCGACAGCGGCACCGTGAGGCCGTGATCGACATTCAGATGATTCATCAGTGTGAGGTCGAAATTGTCGATCACCAGTTGCTCGGCCAGATGGCCGGCCAGCACCGGATCACCCATCACCATCGGCACCGGCCGCGCGCCCCAGCCTTCGTCGGCTGGCGCAAACTCTTCGGCGCAGCCCAGTGCGAAGGTTGGCACCACATCCAGCATCATCGCGCTGGCGTGGTCGTTGTAACAGAGGATTACCACATCCGGATCTTCCCGCTGCTGGAACTGCTTGACCCATTCATATCCATCGAACACCGGCTTCCAGTAAGGGTCCTGGGTTTTGCCGTGATCGAAGGCCGCGCCGATCGCCGGCACGTGGCTGGAACCTATGCCTGCAGTGATGCGCGCCATCAGTTCTTGCCTCGAATCGAGCGATTGCCTTTGATCGGCCGCCCGCCGGCCCGCATCATCGCGGCATATTCATCCGGCGTCATATCCGTCATGGAGCCGACTGCCTTTTGCGTACTCCAGCCATCGGTGTTGGACAGCTTCACCAGAAAATAGATGTTGCCACCCAGTTCAATCAGCTGGTTGAAATCGCGGTCCACTACCGCCTGTTTTTGCGCGTCGCTCATGCGGAATTTATCAAGATAGGCGCGCTCGCCCAGCCGGAATTGATCGCGATTGCCGGGTTCCATCAGCGACATGCAGAACTTGTGCAGGTGGTAGGCCTGGCGACTGCGCAGGGCCGTGAACACCGTGGTACCAGGGATATCGTTGAGTTCATCCAGCGAATAGAGACGGGTACGCATGGCCTGGAAGCTCCGGGATGTGTGTAGCCATACTATAGCGTTCCCGGCCTCGCTGTCATGGCCGCCAATCAGCTAACATCACGTTGGCGAATTTTTCCCACCATTGCATAGTTGTTGAGGCCATGAAACCAACCCAAGCCCTCGTGCTAGTGCCAGGATTGTTGTGTGACGACGCAGTCTGGCAACACCAGCTTGCTACCTTGAGTGCGGTGAGCGAGATCCAGGTAGCCAAGCATGAATTGTGCGATTCGCTGGGCGCGATGGCAGAACGCATTCTCGCACGTGCGCCCGCCCGCTTCGCGTTGGCCGGCCATTCCATGGGCGGGCGCGTTGCGCTGGAAGTGATGGCGCGTGCACCGCAACGCGTGACGAAACTGGCACTGCTGGATACCGGCTATCAGGCACTGGCGCCAGGGGAGGCCGGCGAGCGTGAGCAGACAGGTCGTTATCGCCTGCTGGAGATCGCTAAGCAGCACGGCATGCTGGCCATGGCACAAGAGTGGTCGCACGGCATGGTGTGGCCGCCACGGCTGGCCGACGTGCCGCTGATGCACGCGATCAACGCGATGATTGCACGTGCAAGCGTGGAGCAATTTGCAGCGCAAATCCGCGCGCTGCTGGAGCGGCCCGACCGCACCGACTTGCTGGCAAACCTGCATCTGCCCACCTTGTTGTTATGCGGAAGCAACGACAGCTGGAGCCCGCTGGCACGTCATGACGACATGGCAAGACTGATAGCAGGCAGTCAGCTGGTGGCGGTTCCTGAGTGCGGCCACATGAGCACCATGGAAAGGCCGGCAGCGGTTGCGGCGGCATTGCTGGCCTGGCTTGACTCATAGAAATCGCGCACACAGCAGCGCGAAAAATTCCTTGACGCGTTTGTTCAGCGGATGTTTGCGTCACTGTGCAAGGTCAACTGAATTGGATACCAGCAAATCCTTCTCAAACATCATCTGCATCTGGGTGCCAAAGCCCTGGCCCAATATCACTGCATCGATTTCCTGTTTTACTGCCAGACCGCCCCAGCCCTTTTATTCCGCTGCGGCAGCAGGTGTTTGAGTTTTGGCAGCAGAACCTGCCAGTTTCAATGCCACCAGCTCACTACTGCCCTTGGTGCTTACCGTCAGCACGATGTACTGCGAACCTTCATGCATGAAACTTGAAGGCGTGCCAGTCTGCGCACCCGGCAACGCAAGCTCGGCGATGATGTCGCCGGAACTTTTGTCGTGCGCCCGCAACACCGGCTTGCCGCCAGGACCTTCGCCTGAAAACAGCAGGGTCTTGGTCAGCATGATCCCCGACTGATTAGGGACTCCGGTACGCGGCAACTCCACACCCGCCAACGCAGGATGATTACGAATATTGGCGGGCGTATCGCCATTGGGAATCCACCACAAATGATTGCCACTTTGCAAATCGATGGCAGTGATGCGGCCATAAGGTGGTCGCATGATCGGCAGGCCCTCTACATCGAGGCTGGTGCGCAATCCCTGGATATAGCGGACAGACGAGGCCGTGCCACCGGGTACCAGTCCCAGCAGGGTAAGCGCAGTGCGTGACGGCACATACAGGATGCCGGTATCGGGATCATAGGCACCACCTTGCCAGTTGGCGCCACCGGTGGCATTCGGCAAATGCAGCGTGCCATGCGTGCCATCGGGTGCATCGGCCAGCGACGGCGGCGAAAACAGTTGACTCATGCGATAGGGTTTTACCGCCTGCTTCGCTTTGGCAAACAGCTCCGGCGTGTAATTGATCAGGTCATTTTCCGTTAATCCCTGACGATCAAACGGCGCCGGTTTGCTGGGGATGGGTTGGGTTGGTGATGTTTGTTCGCCGGGAATGTCGGATTGGGGAACTTTTGTTTCGACAATATCCCATACGGGCTCGCCGGTGGCACGGTCAAACACATAAGCCATGGCCTGCTTGGTGAGCTGCACCACCACTTTTCGGCCGTTGGGCAAATCAGCCAGGATGGGGGCTGCCGGCAGATCCCAGTCCCAGATGTCGTGATGAGTCAGCTGGAAATACCATTTCATTTTGCCGGTGTGGTAGTCGAGTGCCACCAGCGAGTTGCCAAACAAATTGTTGCCGTGACGATCACCGCCGTAATAGTCGCCAGTCGGTGTTTCCACCGGCAGATAGACCAACCCGAGTTTTGGATCGGCCGACATGGGCGCCCACACGCCGGCATTGCCAGTGTAGGAAGCAGAATTGCCTTGCCAGGTTTCCGAACCGAATTCGTTGCGCTCGGGAATGGTGTGATAGGTCCACAGCAGTTTGCCGCTGTGGATGTCATAGCCGCGTATGTCGCCCTTGACGTTGGCGGCAGAAAGCGGGCGTGTTGACAGTGCCATTGACGCACCGACCACCACGACATCGTCAACTACCAGTGGCGGAAACGACAGGCCGATATCGAGGTCCTGGCGGCCGGGGCCGAGTCGCAAGCCTGCCTGCAGATCAACCCAGCCACCCGCACCAAAGTTTTTCACCGGCAATCCGGTTTTGCCATTCAGGGCAACCAGGTAATAACCAGGCGTTACTGTCAGCACGATGTCCTGCACGCCATCAGTCCAGAACGCCAGGCCCTTGCCGGAACCTTTGCGCGGCGCGTTGGTGAAGCGCTCACCTTCCTGCGCGCGCCACAACCACAGCAACTGACCGGTAGCAGGATCAAGCGCTATGACGTCGCGCGTGACACCGGCTGTGGCATACAAGGTGCCATTGACCATCAAGGGTGTGGTGACGTTCGAGCCTTCAGTGGTGGGGCCAAACCTGTCCAGATTGAGGCGCCAGGTGACCTTCACATCCTTTACGTTGGATGCATTGATTTGAGCAAGTGCGGTATAGCGGGTAGAAGCAAGATCGCCGTTGAGTGTCAGCCAGGGTGTGGAGGGCACCGCCGCAGTGGCAGTAGCAGCAACCGTGCGTGCCAGCGTCAAGTCAGCCAGCGCCTTGGGCGTGAGTGCAGTCGCCGGCAGTTCAACCTTGCCAATGGCAAGCACAAAAGCCGTGACATCCAGGTATTGCTGCGCAGTCAGTGAGCCGGCGTTTTCCCCTGGCATGGTGGCACTGATACGTTGCAGCAATTGTGCACCAGTGTGGCCCAACCAGTCATTGCGTAGCCGGTTTTCAATTTCTATCGGGATATGGCAGCGGGTGCAATATGCCTGGAACACCAGCGCGCCACGCTCGGAATCTCCGGTCTGCGCCAGCACCAAACCCGAATAGAATGCCATCACCACCAATATTGTTTTCATAGATGTCTTCAGAAGTCGAAAATTGCCACAACCAGGAAGTTGTCGCGTTCACGCAAATCATGGCGGCTTTGTGAGCGCTGGTATTCCAGCGAGATGCGCTTGCCAGGTGCCGGCAGCCACGCCAATCCTGCTTTCCAGATAAGACCGGTTCGATCGTCGAGTGGATGGCTCATGTTGGTGTCAAATTCACGATCCAGCAGCAGCTCGGTATAAGGGTTCCATTTTGTATTGCCGGCCAAAGTTGTGGAGTAGAAGATGCCCGTCCGCATTATTTTCAGGTGTTCGTGATTGCCGAACGGCTCTGTGACTGCCTGCCCCAAACTGTTGAGTTCTGGTTGGTAGCGCGAGTCCAGCAGGTACACGGCTGCCGATGCCCCCAACTGGGAACCTGCGGGCAACCAGTGCAACTGCTGCGGGGACAATCTCAAAATGCTCTCCACCTGAATATAGTTGCGCTGATAGTCCAGCGGCCTGGTGACGCTCGTGCCACGCGCGGCAACAGCGTTGTCACCGGTGAAACGCAGTTGCTCGATTCGCAATCCCAGTGCCAGCAGCGGTGTGATTCTGAATCCCGCATCCAGACGTGGTCCGACAGCCTGCACATCGGTTTGGCCAGTGGTGTATCTGAGAGTTGCAGAAGTGTTCTCCATTGCAAGGCCAAGACCAAAATAGGAGTTCTGGTCAGGGACATACAGCATGCCCAGATCGTAACGGTTATTGCGGCTTTGCACTTTGTCTATTTCAAGTCGTTGCGCTGTGCGGACAAGTGTTCGCAGGAGCCACAGATGTTCCTGGTTACCGGCAACCGGTAGCAATGAATCGAATTGGCCCACATAGCTTTCCACCGACGAAGCCAGAACTTGCGGATCGACAAAGTTGCTTTTTGTACTGGCCTTGGTGCTGGTCTCCAGCCGGTTGGCGAGCAGGTAGCTTGACTGCCGGTTTAGCACTTCGCCAAGGTCGGCGTCCGTCGAATAGAAACGACGCAATCCTGATTGCCCCATGCTGCGCGACCACAGCATTTTGTCGAGTGGAGCTGGTTTATCTTCCGCCAGCACAGGTTCGGCGATGCAAAAAAGCGGCAAAGTCAAAGCCAGCAAGCACTGGCAAGTGTGGGAGGAAAATACCGGCATATGCATAGTCACTGTTGTCCAAACAATGATTACAGCACAAATCGATTTTTGAAAAATGGAAAGAATGTGGGCTGTATTTGCCCAAGGCCGAGCCGAAAGCCTGCTTGCAAATCAACTTTGTCATGTTCTAGTTGCCGTTGCATGTATCAGGCATTGCTTCAAGGATGGACCTGCACTGTTTTGTTGGCCATGTAGGAACTGATCAGTGCGGTGGTCTCAGGCTTGGGGATCAGCGGGCGCGAGGGCAGATACTGGCCCTGCGACCAGATGATCGGTGTGCGACCCTGCTGGTCCGCGCGATCCAGCTCGGCCCCGTGTTCGGCAAGGTAGCGGACGATGTCATTGGCGCCCCGGTTGGCAGCGCCATGCATGGCCTGCAAGCCCAGCGTGTTAACTGCGTTGATGTCGTTGCCAAGTGCATGTGTCAGCTTCACCGTTTCCAATAATGCCGCTTCACCTTCGGTATAGGTTTCACCGGCAGCGAAGTTGACACCGGCCGCCAGCATGAGGGCATTGGTGCCGTTGAAGGTGCTGAGGTTGGGGTCAGCGCCCTTGTCCAGCAACAAGTGCAGCACTGTGAGATCACCGGCACGGGCGGCGCGCATGAAGGCGGTTTGTCCGCTGATGTCCACCCACTCCACCGAGCCGACGCCGAGAATGAATTGGCGGGAAGGCGGGTATTCGCGCACACGCATGTTGGGGTTGGCGCCACGTTCAAGTAACTGCTTGATCAGTGCCAAGGCCGTGTTGCGATTCACATTATTGTCAGTGGTGCTGACGTTGCGATAGATGAGGTTACGCATGTCGATGGCCGCCCACAGTGGTGTCTCGCCATACCAGTCCTCGGCATTGACATCGGCACCGGCCTCCACCAGCCACGATGCCACGCCCAGGTGACCCTGCACTTCAGGATGCAGCGCCACGATGTTGGTATTGATGATGGCATTGACCAGTGGACTCATGCCGTTAGCATCGCGGGCGTTGAGATCAGCGCCGGCCTTCACCAGCAATTGGGTCAGCGCCAGGTCGCCCATGCGCGTCGCGTAGTGCAGCGGAGTTTTTGCTCCCGCCAAGGGCTGGCGCACGCCACGCTCCGGCCAGCCGCCACGGATCAGGCCCACGCCAGTAGTCAGTGAGCCGGGGATCTCGCTAGGGTCTACGAATTTTCTGTCGCGCCCGGGCATGACATCGGTGTTACGCGTCTGCCGATTGACGTTGGCACCGGCGGCAAGCAACACCCCGGCAGCAGCGTACTGTCCGCTGCGCACCGCCACCATCAATGCCGTTTCACCATAGACGAGGTCTTCCTGATCTACAGTTGCTCCGTGGGCCAGCAAGGCCTTGATGGTTGTGGTATCGCCCAGACCGGCCGCGAGGAACAACACCGGCTCGCCGGCCAGATCGCGTGCAGCGGGATCAGCACCGGCATCCAGCAGCCAGCCAACCAGTTCCGCATGGCCGTTTTCGATTGCCAGTTGCAGTGGCCGTGCGCCATAGGGATTGGCCAGATTGAGATTGGCTCCGGCTGTGGCCAGGCGGCGGGCAGTGCCAAGATCACCGTAGCGCACTGCCCAATGCAACGCGCTGCTGCCTTCGGGGCCGGGCGCATTGACGTCGAGTGCGCCTTCAGCATTGAGCAAGGCCATTACTCGTGCGCCATCGCGCTGCATGGTGGCAGTGGCCAGCGCTGACACTTTCACTGCGCCGGCGGCAGGCACGCGGAGGATGGTCGTGACTTCGGCTGCCTGCGCCTGGGCAAGCATACACAGCAGTAGGCAATAGCAAGGACCGTGGCAAAAGTTTCGCTTCACAGGATGATCCTCCCGCTGCTTTCACCGAAAGAGTCAGCCGGTATGTCGAGTGCATCGAGCATGCCCAACAGCAGGTTGGCCATCGGCGTGCCGCGGCCGGCCCGAATGTGGCGCCCGCCTTTCACACGACCCGAGGCCTTGCCTGCCAGTACCAGCGGCAAGGGATCATGATCGTGGTTGTTGGAATTGCTCATGCCACTGCCATAGAGCACCAGCGAATGGTCGAGCAGGTTGCCGTCGCCATCCGGTGACGAGCGCAGGCGTTCCAAGGTGTAAGCGAGCAGCGCCTGTGTGTGATAGGCATTCATGCGCGCATAAAGTGCGATCTTGTCAGGTGATTCGGAATGATGCGAACAGGCATGGTGGGGTTCATTGATGCCGCTTTTGGGAAACACGGTATTGCCCAGTTCCCGCGTCAGCAACAACGTTGAAACGCGCGTGAGGTCTGCTTGCCATGCCAACGCAATCAAATCGATCATCAGGTGCGCATGTGCCTCGAAATCGTCGGGAATTCCGACCGGTTTGGTCGGCATGTCGATGCCATCGGTCAACTTGGTGCTGCCCAGTTCGAGACGACGCTCAATCTCGCGCAGGTCGTGCAGATAACGGTCGAGCCGTTCGCGATCGGAGGCGGGCAGCTGGTTCTGCAATCCGGCAATCTGACCGCCAAGCGAGTCGAGCAGACTGGTAGATTGACGCATTCGCATGGCACGTTCCTGGGCATTGCTGGCGGTGCCAAACAGTCGCTCGAACACGACCCGCGGATTCAGCTCCATCGGCAATGCTGTCGTCGGTGTCAGGAATGAAATCGATACACCGCCGTCGAGTGCGAGTTCGAGTGAAGGCAAGGCATTCTGTTGCCCGATGCGCTGCGCCACCAGCTGGTCGAACGAACACGGCGTTGGTCCCTTGCGCACCGGTGAGGCAGTGAGCCAGCAGGCAGAGGAACGGTTGTGGTTGTCGCCAGCAGAATTCGGGCCGACCCGTGCGGCCGACAAATCCAGATCGCTGACCACTGTTAGATAGTCGCGGTGCCGGGCGAGGGAAGCCAGCGTGGGCGACAAGGTGAAGTCACGCTCCTCACCGGCCGGCGTCCACTGATTCATGATGGCGCCATGCGCCATGTACATGCAGGCCACACGCGGCTTCGGCAAGGGTGCAGCATGCACGCCTGCGGGAATCATGGCGTCGAGCAGCGGCAAGGCAAGCGCGCTGCCGGCACCTCGCAACAGTGTGCGACGTGAAAGAGCTTTGCGTGTCATAAAAAACATGGAGGAGTCCTCATCATGGCCGCGCCGAAGCGGTCTGGTTGCCAGGTGTGGCATTCACGTGACCATCGGCCACCCGCAAACGGAACGGCTCACTACTGACGATGCCGCTGATCAATGCCGCAAAACTGTAGTTGTTCTGTTCTGCCGTGCGCACAATGCGGCGCACGCTGGGACCATCATCGAGTGACAGTTCGCGACCGAGCGCGTAACTGAGCAGCTTGCCGCTCAAGGTGTTGATGAAAGCTTCGCTGCGCGCGAGCAGGGCGCCACGCAAGGCGACGGCACCGTCAAGCGCGGTGCCGTCGGCCATCACCGCATGCGGATCGACCGGTTTGCCGTTGTCGGTGTCGCGCCAGCGTCCGGTGAGATCGAAGTTTTCAAGCGCGAGTCCGATGGGGTCCATGATGCCGTGGCAACTGCCGCACACGGGATCGGCGCGATGCTGCTGCAGTCGTGCGCGCAAGGTGTCGACGACGCGCCCTGAACTCGCCGAGGGTTTGTCGAGATTGACTTCAACGCCGGGTGGCGGATTGGGAATCGGTGCCCCGAGCAGGTTTTCCACGATCCATACGCCGCGCACCACCGGCGAGGTGCGATTGGGAATCGAGTTGGCAGTGAGCAGGCTTGCCTGTCCGAGCAAGCCGCGACGCGGGCTGTCCGGCGGCAACTGCACGCGGCGCATGAAACTGCCCTTGATGCCGGCAATGCCGTAATGGCGGGCCAGCCGTTCGTTGAGAAAAGTGTAATCAGCATCAAGCAGGGTCAGCATGCTGCCACCGCCTTGCACGATGCTGGCAAAGAACAGCGTGGTTTCATCAATCATGGCGCGGCGCAGATCCTCGTCGAACTCTTTGTCAATCGGCGCGGCGTCGGCGAGCGCACGCAACTTCAGCCACTGACCCGCGAAATTGTCGACCAATGTTCTTGCCTTTGGATCAGCCAGCATGCGCGTCACTTCGACTTGCAAGGTGTCTGCTTTGGAAAGCCTGCCTTCAGCGGCAGCTTGCAGCAGCGCTTCGTCGGGAATGCTGCTCCACAGGAAGAATGACAGGCGCGACGCCAATTCGAAGTCGCCAATGGCATAAGTTGCACCTGCGTTGAGTCCTGCCGGCTCCTGTTCGAAGCGATAGAGGAAGCGGGGGTCGACCAACAGGCGTGCCAGCGCATACTGGATGCCGAGATGGAAATCACCGTGTTCCGTGTCGCGCGCATAGCGGTATTGAGCCAGCAAGGGGTCGAGCGCGCTGTCATCGGGGGTGACCAGTCGACGCCAACCACGCGTGGCGAGGTAGCTCAGAATGTCACGCGCACAGTGTTCTTCCTCGCTGGCCTTTTGCGGCTGACAACCGAAAATGGCGGCGTAGCTCGCACTGCCGGTATCGCGCTTGCCATTGTAAGGGCCCTGGATCTCGATCTCCTCGATCGCGCCGTTGGGTGATTCGAGCGCCTGGCCCAGGTAGGTTTCACCCACGCCGGCACAGCGCTTGTCGTCGAGCAGAGCGACTGACAACTGCTGTTTGCCAGCAGGAACACTGACGCGGAACTGCTGCCATTCCTCCACAGGGATGCGCACACCGTTGAAGGAAACTGTTACTGCCGGCCCATTGCACCAGAACATGTGATGAGTGGGATTCACCCAACCTGCTTCCAGCATGTCGGCTTTCACGCGGATCACATACTCGGCATCGAGCGGAAACTGATGTGTTATCTGCATGCCTCCTCGAGTTCCCAATGCCTGCCCGTCAACGTGGGCCAGTTGCGGGCCCTTGCCGTTGCGGTAGAAGTGCACATCGGTGGCGCCGATATCGGGGTTGCCGACAGCCTGCCGGCTCACTTCCATCGCAATCGATAGATAGGCATCAAGCAGGGTTGGCGACATCGTGAGCGTCTCTGCCATGTTGTCGAAGCCATCGAGCCGGGTGTCATCCGGCAACGAGGCGGCAAGTTGGCCCAAGTCAAAGGCCAGCAGATCACGCACGGCATTGATGTATTCTTTCTTGTTCAGACGGGACAAGGACTTGTGGCCGGGGTGTGTTGCTGCATTGGCATCAAGCGCCAATGCCAGTGTATTGCTGAAATTATCCAGGATGGCGCGTGCTGGCCGCGACTCGCCGGCCGGGGGCATCATGCCACTGCGCAGTTTGCGTAAAGTACGTTCCCAGAGGTCCGCATCCTTGTGCATGTTGTTGCGGTCGGTACTGTCAAAGGCGATTTGCCCCGCCCAATCCTCTTCGTTGTGACACCCCACACAATACTTGTCGAGCACGGACCAATCCGGCATAGCAGGCGTCTGTGCTTGCATGTCGCCACTGACGGCCAGGCCAGCAAGCATCAGCAGCGTACTGAGTGTTGCTGTATATTGGCTTGGTGTAAGCATGTGGTTTGTCCCTGGCGTTTATTTATTTAAAGTAGTGGCCTTGCTATTACAAGCCAAATTTTTATTTTCATTACGGAAATTGGTTCCGACCCGGGAAAATTCGGATCAAATGCATGCTGGCAGCCGCAAGCATGACCGCTCGGTTCGGTTCGGCTCCCCCCGCCAGATCTTGGCACGACCACCAACTTCTGCTCGTTGTTATGCCGAGTTGTTTACTGATGAACAAGTGCTTTATAGTCCCGGCGCGAATTTCGTGCCCTGGTTCCCCACCTCAATAATTATCAAGGTTAGCATTATGTTAAAGCTCCACCTGCTGTTTGTGTCTGTGCTGTCAGTGCTGCTGACAGCTTGTGGTGGCGATACCCACCCAACTCCAGCTGCCAGTGTAGCTGCGGTTACCGGGGACAGGCTTAAAAATGCTGCCAGCGAACCTGGCCAGTGGATGACCTATGGCGGCACCTACCAGGAACAGCGCTACAGCCAGCTGGCACAGATAACGCCTGACAATGTCAGCAAGCTCGGGCTGCAGTGGTTCGCCGATTTCGAAACCAATCGCGGCCAGGAATCGACGCCGCTGATGATCGACGGTGTGCTGTACGTCACCGAATCCTGGAGCAAGGTCAGCGCTTTTGATGCACGCAGCGGCGCACTGCTGTGGCATTACGATCCGAAAGTGTCAGGCAGTTTCGGCGCCCGCGGTTGCTGCGATGTGGTCAACCGTGGTGTCGCTGCGTGGAATGGCAAGATCTATCTGGGTGCTTACGACGGCCGTTTGATTGCGCTGGATGCAGCCACCGGCAAGGAAGTGTGGACGACTGTGACCGCTGACCAGAGCAAGTTCTACACGATCACCGGTGCGCCGCGAGTAGTCAACGGCAAGGTGATCATCGGCAACTCCGGTGGCGAGTTCAATTATCGCGGCTACATCTCTGCCTACGATGCGGAAACCGGCAAGCAGGTGTGGCGCTTTTACACCGTGCCTGGCAATCCGGCCGACGGTTTTGAAAACGATGCCATGCGCATGGCGGCTGCCACCTGGACCGGTAAATGGTGGGAGCAGGGCGGTGGCGGTGCCACCTGGGATGCCATCACCTACGACAAGGAAACCAACCTTGTGCTGTTCGGCGTAGGCAACGGGGCACCGTGGAACGCCAAAGTGCGCAGCCCTCAGGGCGGCGACAACCTGTTTACCGTCTCTGTGGTGGCACTCAATGCCGATACCGGCGAATACAAATGGCACTACCAGGAAATTCCGGCAGAAGAGTGGGACCTTGATTCCGTGCAACAGATCATGCTGGCTGACCTCGACGTCAACGGCGTCAAGCGACATGTGGCGATGCAGGCCAGCAAGGGCGGTTATTACTACATGCTGGATGCTGCCACTGGCGAGTTACTGGTGGCAGAAAACTTTGTACCTGTTAACTGGACCACCGGTTACGACATGAAAACCGGCCGTCCCGTCATCAACGCGGCCGCGCAATATTCCAAGGCGGAAGGCCCGCGCCTGGCGCAGCCGGGACCAGCCGGTGCGCATGCCTGGCATCCGATGGCGTTTAGCCCGCTTACCGGTTTGCTGTACATTCCTGCGCGCGAAAGCAGCGTGGCTTACACCTCCAATCCGGGTGCAGTGGTAGGCGACTACAACCGCGCAGTTGACCTGGGGGGTCCCGGTGCAGCAGCGCTTTACGATGCACCCGGCAACACGGTGTCGCGCAACAGCCAGACCAAGGTCATTGCCTGGGATCCGGTCAATGCCAAGGAAGTGTGGAGCGCCAGCCGTCCAACCGGTGGTTCAGTGGGCATGCTGGCCACGGCCGGCAATCTGGTGTTCACCGGCAATCCGGCAACGCAGGAGTTGCTGGCACTGCGCGCCGATAACGGCGAGCAGGTGTGGTCCTATCCGATTCAAGCCAGTGTGTCAGCCGGTTCCATTGCCTATGAACTGGACGGTCAGCAATATCTGGCACAGGTAGTGGGCGGCAATTCGCCGCAGGGTTACTACGCACCCACCAACGCACGCCTGCTGGTGTTCAAGCTGGGCGGCGGCGCGCAACTGCCGCCGAATGCGCCCTACGCGCAGCCAGCGTTCAATCCGCCGGAACAGTTTGCCAGTGCGGCTGATATTGCCAAGGGCGGCAAGTTGTATGGCTCTGTGTGCGGCACTTGTCATGGCGAGAGTGGCGACGGCACCGTCGGTGGCGGTGGCGGTGGTGCCGCCAACCGCAGCATGTTCCCGGATCTGCGCCGTTCAGCGCTGCTGCAAAGTGCGGCGGCTTTCAATTCGGTAGTATTACAGGGCGTTCGTACTGAACGCGGCATGGTGTCGTTTGCCAATTTATTTAGCGAAGACGATACCAACGTGATTCGGGCCTACCTTACTGACAAGGCGATAGCTGCCCGCACTGCCGCTGCCAAGTAGGATTGGCTACTGCGCTGGATATGCACTTCCAGCAATTCGTTTACGCTGCCAGGCGCTAGTTGCCGGCAGCGCAAACGAAGTTTGCTGCATCATCACTCGATCCTTTGCCATTCCAGCGCGCCTGTGCGGGATAAGGGCACAGCGGCCGCGACTGCGTGCCGGTCGGAGTTTTCTTGGTGGCGAGCACAGTCTCGGGTGCTTTGCCTTTTTCGACCCATGCGACCACTGATTCAAACATTGCCTGCGGCTGCGGACCGTCACCGCCGGCACAGTGCCCAACGCCAGGCGCCATGAACAGACGCGCAAACTTCTGCGTGTTCTCATAATTGCCGCCGCCGAGTTTTTGCGTGACGTCGTTGTAATAGTCGATGGTGCCTTCGGGCACGATCAGCATGTCGGACCAGCCGTGGTAGAGCACCAGCTTGCCACCGTGATTGCGAAACGCTGAAAGATCAGGATTGTCGGAAGCCATCATGGGCCCGACTTTGGCAACAGTGTCTTTGAAGAAGTCCAAATAGTTTTTGTAGTCGAGCACTTGCCAATTCCAGGCTGCATCAAAATACACCCAGTATTTGCCCTGATCCACTGCAATGCCGATTGGCGCAGCGCCGCCAAGCGCGGTGAGATTGGTGCCGCGTGTGTTGGCATACCACAAGCGCTTGTTGTTCTTGCTGTCGAGATCACGCGTGGCCACCTCGGCAACACTGCAACTGGCGTCATCACTGGTGCAGGCAATCGGCCCTTGCCACATCTTGTCGATGGCCGCGGCTTCGGTGGGGGTAAGGCAAGCCGCATCGGTAGCCTTGCATTGGGTGGTGGTGATGGTTTTGTCAGCGGCTGCGCTGTATTTGCATATGCGCGGATCGGCCAGGATGCCATCGCTTACGCCATCAAGCGCATCGCAAGCGGCGATGGCTTGGCTGGTAGCCAGTTGTTCTTTCGCAGTCAGCACCGTGCGGTTACCGCCGCCGATGGGGCCGCCGTTGTCGCGTAGTTGCACGACCTGATACCACAACTGCCCGGCCTGAAAACGATCCCAATGTATCGCCGGCGCACCAGCGAGTATGCCGTCATAGTCATCTGGATAATCCTGCGCCATGCGCAGGCCCTGACGGCCACCGGTTGAGCAGCCGTTCCAGTAGGAATATTTGGGAGCTTGGCCATAGAAGGCTGCGACCAGCTGTTTGCCAAGCACCGCCATCAAATGCTCGGAGCGGCTGGCGAAGTCGGTTTGCAGTGCAATGTCGGGCTTGCCTGCTTCGAGCATGCCGAAGCTGCCGCCCACCTGCACGGTGTGGCCGGTGTCAGTGGCCGCCGCTGCATAACCGGCAGCAAGGGCAGGGGTGGGCGCTGCCACACTGCCGGCAAAGCCACCACCACCGGTGGATTGCCAGCGACCGTTCCACGCGCCGTCCATGGGCAGCCCCACCCAGATGTTGATCGCCTGTGGTACCAATACTTTGACGAGGCAGTACCGCACACTGCCGGCAGTGCCGGTGGCAACCTCAGTGATGGTGACCCCCGGCCCATCGGCTTGCAACCTGGCAGCGCCTATGCCAGTGGCATCACATGATGTGACCGGTGCTTGTGCATGCACTTCAAAGCAAGCGGAAGCTGCGATAATAACCAGCAAGCTTAATCCTGTGCGCAGGACGCCTTTAAGGCCGGCGTTACTGAGGTGCGATTGCTGCATAGACATATTTTCATTCCCAATTTATCAATGACGCTGTTTAAGAGTTTCGGCTTGCTGGTCGAATTGAAATGTCAGCAAAGGTGTCTGACTATGGGCGGTAGACCCTATTCCTAGCATGTCAAGATTAAAGAGGCGAATCCCCCCCTCGTCAAGCGTGCACAAACCGCAAATCCTTTCTGTAAAAACCGGGCAAGAAACGACTACAATTGGTACCCCTCTGAATTTGCTGCCACTTCAGGCACGCATTGCAGTTCTCCGGCTGTAATGAATCTCTTCTAACGCTGCACTCAAAACTGGATGTTAATGAAAATTGTCGACCTGAAAAAAATCATCTCCGAAGTCCTGGCAACCCTGCCCAAACCGCACTCGGCCGATGTTATTGATGAGGTGTTTCTGGCGATAGAGCAGAATGACCGCCTGTTCAGAATCTACTCGGAATGTTCCATTAATCTTGGGCGGGCCAAGGTGAATGCTGCGGGTGATAATTGGGTGAAGAAAGAGCTGGGCAGGACTGTCTTGCGTGAATCCCCGGCGCAGTTAAGCAAACTTATTGACACCTATTCGGTGCTGAACATCACCGCAGCGGCAAAGCCCAAGAAGCTCGCCGGCACTGACGCCAAACCCAAACCCAAAACCACTACCGCCAAAAAGCGCCTGGAGCAGGATGCCAGGCAGGCATTGTCGGACTATTACATGGCCAACAAAGCCTCGCTGCCGTCACAAATAGCCTTGTACCGGGCAGAAATTCTGGCGCTCATCAAAGCCGGTGTGCCGGTAGCCGAAGCCTTTGAACGGGTGGTTGATGAAGAGGCTGTCTGATCAGAAATGGCCAGAGCTTTTCATCGCCAGCTCTGCATCACGAGCGGCCGGGAGCGCCCAAACAGCGACACGACACCTTAACAAAGCAATGACAATTGCCACATAAGGCCAGCGGGTCTGGCCAGATATAACTGATGCACTGCGCAAATGAATCCGTAATTCCCTTTGCGTTTTTAAATGGTTAAGCTAAGCCATATGAAGCCCCCATCTTCCTCTTCTTTACCAGTTGGCCCTACTGCATCTGCTGTAGGGCAAGAGGCAATTGCAAGGCTGGCCGCTGTAGTTGCTAGCTCTGACTTTGCCATTATTTTTGAAGAAATACAGGGTGTAATTACCGCTTGGAATCCGGGCGCTGAAATAATCTTCGGTTATACCGCCCAGGAGGTAATTGGTAAGTCCAGTGAACTCCTGCTTCCCCCTGAGCGTTTGCAGGAAGGGTCTTTTATTTTAAACAAGATCCTTAATGGCGAGCGCGTCAGATATCTCGAGACCATTCGGGTCCGTAAGGATGGTCGTCACATTTCTGTGTCGACTACAGCCTCTCCCATCTTTGATCCAAATGGCAAAGTGATTGGGGTATCCAATATTGCTTGGGATATTACGAGTCAAATAACAACACAACAGGCATTAGTCATCGCCAACCAAGAACTGGCCTTCCAGAATGAAGAGAAAGCAAAGCGTGCTGCTGAGCTAGTCATCGCCAACCAAGAACTGGCCTTCCAGAATGAAGAGAAAGCTAAGCGTGCTGTTCAGCTAGTCATCCTTAATGTAAAGCTGCAAGAATCCCTAATGCAGACAATTGAATTAGCAAGGCAATTGGTTGAATTACGAGACCCCTATACCGCAGGACACGAACAGCATGTGGGCGATTTAGCCAGAGCAATTGCAGAGCAATTGGGCTTTGATATGCACCGCCAACAAGGGCTGATGATTGCGGGCTATTTGCATGACATTGGAAAGATCATTGTTCCCATAGAGATTTTGTCCAAGCCCGGGCCGATCTCACCAGAAGAATACAGCTTGGTTAAAAATCATGTCCAAGCAGGCTATAAACTACTTGAGGAAGTTGTATTTCCTTGGCCTATTGCACGCCCCGTCTGGGAGCATCATGAACGCTTGGATGGGAGTGGCTACCCAAACCATTTAAAGGGCGATCAAATCAGTATTGAAGGTCGCATTCTGTCAGTAGCTGATGTGGTGGAAGCGATATCATCACATCGCCCTTATCGACCTGCCTTGGGCATTGATCGTGCATTGGCTGAAATTGTGCGCGGCCGTGGTGTACTTTATGACGAAGCGGTAGTAGATGCCTGTTTGAAACTATTTCGAGAGCGGGGATATAAAATTGCCAATGCCGGGGCGTAGGGTGATTCTCAACGAGAAATGTTTAAGGCCGACGTTAACGACTTCCTGAAGCTGGTCTAGATCATGACGCTACCAGCTGTCTGGCCGATTGGCGGCGATTCACTGCTGTTGTGGAGCCAGTGCCGGTTGTCCCTCACGAGTAGGTTCCAGAATCCCCTTTTCATCGTTTAGAAAATACCATTCGTCGCCCAGTTTTATATGGCGATTGCCTTCGGCACAAACATACTCAACCCAGATTATGTTTTCAGTAACATGGTTGTAGTGTTGCTTGATGGTCCAAGGGTGTGTGAAGGCAGCATCAATGGTGGTGATTTTGTCCTCCAGTGTTTTGGTATCCAGCTGACGAATTTCCTCGAATACCACGGTTTCATTGTTTTCATGCAGCACAACACCGCTGGAATCAATTGATCGCGGGCCTTTGATGCCGCGGGTCTCGATTGCGAGCATGTCGTTGATGCCATCGTTGTTTTCATCGTGCCAGGTGCCAAGGGAATAACCGTTGAACTCCGGCAGGATATATTCAGGCCATGAGCGGCCATCGGTATAGACGCGCCGCACCTGACTTTCCCAATCGGCATAGATGTAAGTCAGTTTGGGCGTGATGATGATCTCCATCGGGAAACTCATTTTCATCACGCGTGGCATGCCCGGTGGCAGGCAAGTGGCCGGTGGATCACCCGCCAGCACGCCGCTTTTCCTGAGTGCGAGATTGTTTTCGTAAATGGCCTGGTATTCCGGTGTCAGCGGGGCCGGGCCGGCCACCTGATAGCCTTCCGGCGGCCAATTGAGACTGCCAATACGCTCCCACTGGCCGCTCCAGTCAGGGTAGTGGGGATACGAATTAGCATTGGCTAGAGCCGCGAGGTTGCTGGTACATGCCGTCGTCAATGCCGCCAAAATAGACACCACGATCACCAGCGACAATGACGAAGGCTTGCAACTTGGGCCCATGCAGAAATACCTCAACGGCCAGCAGTTTTGGGGGTTATAGCGTCGCCATTTTTCCAACGGGGATTGCTGTAATTGCCCCCTGGAGCGCCGCTGCGCAATGGCCTTACCGTGAGCATGATTTCATCACCTGGTTTGAGGGTTGCCGGTGTCCAGCCAGTGCGGAACAATCCACTGGTATTACCCCCCTCTACGCCCCAGCGTTCAACCTTGCCATCGGCGCCCACCACATCAAGCATAATGATGCAGTGCGGATTGGTGAACTTCCATTCCACCACTTTGCCAGCTAGCTCCAGCGGATGTTCGGAGTCATAGATGGCAGTGGAATGATGCGCCTGCGAAGACGCAGCGAAAGTCACCAGACCCAGCATGACCATTCGCTTGTTCAGACTACCAACAATTTTTTTCCACATGGGCTCTCCCTCCTGATTAGCAATTACCAACAACTAGTAGCTAAAGCGTACTCCAACACGATAAGTGCGACCAATCTGGTCAAAGTAAACCGGGTTGGTTGGATAGGTCAGGCTTGGTGCAGACGGCGGTTCGTGGTTGGTAAGATTGCTGATTGCGCCAAACAGCTGCATGCTCTTGGCGCCGGCGATCTTCAGATTGTAGCTGCCACTCAGATTAAGGTAGAACGCACTGTCAACCCTGTTGTCATTGACTGTCAGTGGATTGCTTGCCAAATAGCTCGGGTCATCCGGGCCAGTCCACAGCGCATTGAATTTGCCGCTGCTGATGTAGCGTCCGGACAGCGTCGCGCTGTAGGCGTCATTGCTGTAAGTCAGGTAGACGTTGGTCAGCCACGAGGGCAGACCGGAGGTGCCAGTCTCACCGGCACGTTCAGTAAGCACACCGAACAAATTGGTTTCATTTGACAACACGTGGCTTGAAAGCATTCTGAGCGAGAATACCCCGGAAAGACTGCTGATCAGTTTGCTGGCATCCAGGTTGTACGACAGTTCATAGTCAACACCATGCGAGACCAGGGATTGCAGGTTGACGTTCACGTTGCGGATTTCAACCAGTGATTTATCAGCCCCGAACACGATCAACGGACAGGTCAGTGGATCGTTGAAGTTGGCACAGCGGTCCACGATGTTTTGCGCGCCGCCGGGAGTGCCAATATAGCCATCGACACGAATGTCGTAATAATCGGCCGACAATTTCAGACCAGACAACCAGCCGCTTCTTGGCTGCAGGATCATGCCCACGGTTGAGGTAATGGATTTTTCAGCATCGAGCTGGGGGTTGCCGCCGGCAAGACCTGAGGGGAATTGCGACGGATTGCCCGGCACGAACCGGTTGACCACAGCCGTGAAGCTGCTGGCACTGGCCTGGAACAGTTCATTGAAGTTGGGTGCGCGAATATCGCGTGAGCGCGTCACGCGAACACGCAGGTAATCAACCGGATCCCACAGCATGCCAATCTTCCAGCTGGTGGCAGCGATGTTATTGATGCTGGCGCTTTGGTTGAAACCACCGATACCCGAAATTTCGTACTTGGTACGGCGAGCAGCGGCATTGAGCACCACACTATCGGCCAGTGGTTTTCCCACCAGCAGCGGTAACTCAGCCTCGGCATAACCTTCTTTAACGGTTTGTTCTGCAGTGTAGTCCGCACCAAAATTCTGGAAGTAGGCAAAGACATTGGAAAACTTGTCATGTACCAGCGCAGTAGAATCGCGGCGGTACTCCAGCCCTGTTGCAACCGTCAGATCGCCTGCCCACAGTTTGGCCAGTTTGCCTTGCAGGTTAACGGCGCCAACATGCTGGTCGATATTGATGTCTTCGGTCAGTGTGCGATACACATAGTCCATCGCGGTCTGCGAAGCCCGGCCTTCGCCGAAGGGATTGAACGGTACGCAGCCTGCGGCAGCAGAGCGCAGCGCAGCATCACTGCTGATGGTGGCACGGCACACAATCTTTCTTTGGGCCGCGGGCAATGCGGCATCAGCAGGGTCGTAAACAGCGTCGGTTGCCCACGGCCAGTACGCATAGGTATCGCCATTGTTCAAACCACCACTGCCCGGACGGCCGATAACCCGTGATGCGCCAGTGACAAGATCGTTTTCTACACTCTGGAAACGGTCAGTATTCGCATACTGGTAATAGGTATCCCACGACCAGTTTGCGTTTAACTTGCCATCAAGACCGAAGGTAATGCGGTAGGTATCCACGTCGGAGGCTGAATGCCCCTGGCGCTGGCCGAGCACGGCAAGGTTGAAAGCGGTTGCAACCGGGCGGGTTCCGCTGGGGGTTACGGTGGCAGCGGGCAACAATGCGCGGATTGGCGCAGGGACGAAAGGGTTGTCGTTATAAATCGCGATAGGCGCGCCGAAGTAGCGGGACTGCAGCGTCTCACCGGCAACATGGCCAAAAGAACCTTCGACAAAACCACGCAAATTGCTGTTGAAATCATAGTCCGCGTGTCCGAAGCCGGTGTAACGATCAACCGGCACCATCAACTGCGTGGTATTGAATGCAGAATACACATCGCCATTGGCGGCAGTATTGCCCGAGGCAGGCGAACCCAGTGTGTATGGGATCGGATCACCGTTTTTGTTGAATGACACACCGCCGGTGTTGAGCAGGCTGCGGATCGGCAAGGTGGCAGCGGTTGCATTATTCAGCAGCGAGATGACGCCACCCTGATTGGCAAAGAAACCGCCGCCAGTCGGATAACGAATATTTGCAGGCTGTCCTGCCACGGCTCCTACTCCCGCATTAGTGATGACTACACCGCCTTTGCACCAATCGCGTTCAAAACAGCTGCCAATACCGTCCTGCTTGTCGTATTCGCCACCCACTACGAAATGACCCTGGCCATTCATGAAGTCGGCACCGGTGGCCAGCGAAAGATGGGTATTGTTTCCATCACCTTCCTGCGTCTGGCTGACATCAGCCTGACCTTTGAAACCGGTGAGCTTCTTGTTGAGGATGACGTTGACTGCGCCTGCGATCGCGTCGGAACCATAGGCAGCCGAAGCGCCGCCGGTTACCACATCGATACGTTCAACCAGTCCGCTGGGAATAAGGTTGAGATCGACGGTGCCTTCTCGGGTTACTGGTGCAAAGCGGCGGTTATCCACCAGCACCAGATTGCGGTTAACACCGAGGCCGCGCAAATTCACGATTTGCGCACCCACGTTGAAACTGCCAAAACCGTTGGTAGTGGGAGTGTTGCTGGGGCGAAAAGCGGGCAGCTGGCTGATGCCCGCGCCAACGTTGGTAATGGCGAGGCGATCAATTTCATCTGCATTCATCGTCGTCACGGGTGTTGGCGTTTCAAAACCACTGGTAGATGCCAGCCGTGAACCGGATACGATGACTTCTTCAACGGCAGTGGCGTCAGCTGCCCAAGCCTGCCAGCTCAATGAACACGATAGTGCAGCAACTGATGCGGCAAGGACTGATTTGCGAAATTTGAAGTTTGTTTTGGTAGTGGTTTTCATAACGTTCCCCCTCTCAAGAATCAATCGCTAAAAAATTTGCACTTACTAATTTAGGTTTAATTAAGTATTAATTAAGGATTAATGAAGGTAACAGAACGCCCAACTGAATTTGTCACTTTATTTGAGGAAATAAAAAGGAAGCAGCCTTGGCGCGCCGAATTCCCCTAGTATGGGTCACACCCCTTCACGGAGTTCACCCATGCCCCGAACAAGCAGAAGCATCCTCACCGTGCTGGCGTTTGTGTTGCTGACCCCCTGCTGGTTACTGGCCCAGCCAACCCCGGCTGCCCCTCGGCCTGATCCCTGGCCTGGCCACAAGAAAGTACTGGCAATAGGCGAAAGTTCCACCACCTTCCAGCACGATTCCGTGTCGCATGCCCTGGCCACCATTGAACGGCTTGGGCGCGAGAGCGGGCAGTTCATCACCATCATTCGTACCGATACCCAGTTGATAACCAAGGGGCTGGTGATGAACGGCACTGCGCCGGTACTCAACGCCAAAAACCTGGATTTCTTTGACGCGATATTTTTCTTCGGTGCCGGTCCCGGCACGCTGCGGCCAGAACAGATGGAAGACCTGCTCAAATTTGTGCGTGAAGATGGCAAGGGATTTGTGGCGGCGCACACCGGCGACAATGCCTTCCAGCAGTTTCCGCAATACCGCGAAATGATTGGTGGCTTGTGGAACCATCCGTGGAGCAAGGCCGAAAATCTTGAAATCACGCTGCCAGTGATTGTTGAGGATCCGTCGTTTCCTGCGATGAAGTCGCTGCCCGCCACCTTCACCGTGTTTGATGAAGCCGCCGTGCATCAGGCGCCCTATGCGCGCGACAACGTGCGCGTGCTGGCGCGACTCGACCTGAGTCAGGTCGATCCGGCGCTGGGTCGCAACCCGGCCGAAGATCGTGACGTGCCCATCGCCTGGGCTCATCAGTACGGCAAAGGCCGGGTGTTCTATTCCACCTTGGGGCACAGTGACCAGTCCTGGGACAATCCGCTGGTGCAGCAGATGTTCCTGGATGCCATCCGTTGGGCTTTGGGTCTTGCAGAAGGAGAGACCAAGCCGCTTGGTAAACACTAGGTTTGCTTCATGCAATAAAACCGGACACACAATTTGTGTGGTGGTTCAGGGAGTGCTTGGGAAATTTACGCGCTAAAGACTGCTGAATTTATGAGTGCTCGCTGCGTTTATATAAGTGCGTGAGCTTGGCAGGGAAACTGGCTGGGGTGGCTGGATTTGAACCAACGCATGACGGAATCAGAATCAAACAGAAGTTGAGCCGTGCCCAGCAGTAAGTTCGAGAAGAGTAACAAGTTTCCCTGCGGCCAGTGCGCCGAACTCACCGAAAACGAGCCTATTCCGAACCTGTCCTCTGACCCGGTTGCTGACCGAACTGGTAAGCCGAAGAGTCGTAACGAGTTTTCTCCACCGAACACCGACCTTTAGCCGAACAGGTTGAGGTGGGGCGATAAAACCCCTGCTAGGGAAGGGACCAATTGCGGGGTAAAAGTCAGGTAAGCAAAATTGAATACGGGCAGTTGGCGCTTGGCAGCCAACGGGTCAGGGTCTGTGTAGTATGCTTGCAATACCCGGCTCAATCCTTGCACTTGCCCCACACATAACAACAAGAGTCCATGCGTGCCCGACATCTTTCTTTCCTATAGCCGCACTGACCAGGCCACTGCCCGCCTGTTCGCCGAAGGCTTCGAGCGCAAAGGCTTCAGCGTGTGGTGGGACGCCACGCTCAATCCGGGCAAAGCCTACGACGAGGTCACCGAAAGGGCGCTGAACGACAAGTGGATACGCTGATGGAAAAGCTGCCAATGCGCGCTCTTGGGTTCTTGCTGTTGGCCGTGTTGCCTTCTCTTGCATTGGCAGAAGGCGCCGTGCGCACGCTGGATTGCCAGGTCAGGCAAGTCTGTGATGCGGAAGGCGCTTGCAACAAAGTGTCTGACACCGTGCAATTCCGGATGGCGCCACAAAAGTTGCAAGAGGATGGCTCAGGAAAATACGAAATAAGTTATGCGCAAGAGAAAGCCGGCATGGACGCCTTGTCCTATGCAGGCCCATTTTATTGGGAGACCAAATCGGAACATGACACGTTGCTGGCCAGCTCGGAAACCCGGTTTGTCTGGCACAGGCTTGTGCTCGATCCGACACCTGCAGCAAAAGTCATCTTTCTGGATTGTGTGTTGCATTGATCATTTCGAATACAGCAGCAAGCTTCTTGTCCACGCTCCGATTCAAACCGTCGTTCTTCTTCTGAATGACGCTCGCCATGAGTTTTTTCGTCTTGACCTTTCCCCAAAATTTATAACAAGCAAAAGGCGGGGCTGACGACGTCCCCCCGTAATTGAGTAGCACAAGGATTTGCTGTCCAACTGCCGGGGGCGCTGGCAGTGAATGTGGATGCCGACAGTTTGGCGAGGGGCGCTGAAACGCATAACGGATTCCGAAAACTATGAGTCCGTCACGCGTTTTTATAGCGGCTTGATTTTGCAGGGAAACTGGCTGGGGTGGCTGGATTTGAACCAACGCATGACGGAATCAGAATCCGTTGCCTTACCGCTTGGCGACACCCCAGTAAGGGCGGCGATTATAACCAAGTAATCTGCCGCGGAACCAGCCTTAACTGCGATTCAAATCAAGTCGCTCGCAGCAATTCCAGCGGTTTTTGCCGCAGCACCGACAGCGTGGCGATCAGCGCGGTCAGCATGCTCAGCGCGGTGATGGCCACCAGGCTGCCGGCGGTCAGCAGCGCGTCGAAGCGCCACAGGCGATCAAACACGAACCACGCCAGGCTGTAGCTCATCGCCAGGCTGAGCGCGGTGCCGGTAAAGGCGGCGCAGAAGCCGAGAATGCCGAACTCGATCTGCACGATGGCCTTGATGTCGGTAAAGCTGGCGCCAAGGATCTTGAGCAGGTTGATTTCCCAGAAACGCGATTTCACTTCATAGCGCGCAATCGAGAACAGCACCACCAGCCCGGCCAGGATGGCGAGCCAGGCCATCACCTTGATGGCCCAGCTGATCTGGTCGGTGATGTCGAGCACGCGGCCGACGATCTGTTGCACATTGATGATGGAGATGTTGGGGAAGGCGTTGACGATGCTGTTCTGCACATGCAGGCGTTCATTGGCTGCCACTTTGCTTATGGCTGCCACAAAGGTTTTCGGGGCGGGGTCGAGCGGGCCGGGCTGGAACGACACCATGAAATTGGGCTGGAAGCTGTTCCAGGTGACCTTGCGGGTGTTGACGATGCGGCCTTGCACCGGCACGCCTTGTACATCAAAGGTGAGGGTGTCGCCGATTTTCAGGCCCATGCGCTTGGCAAAATTCTGTTCCACCGAAATGCCGGGCAGTTCTGTAGAGTCGGGCAGCCAGGCGCCGTCCCAGGCCTTGCCTTCCTGCACGGCTTCCGAGGCTTTCAGCTGGTCCTGGTAGGTGAGGTTGTACATGCGGCGCTGCATGCGTTGTTCGTCGGCGGTTTCCAGTGCTGCCCCGAACGGTTTGTCGTTGATGACATCCAGGCGGGCACTGACCTGCGGTGACTGGAACGCCAGCGCATAGCCTTGTTGCTTGAGCAGCTGCTGCAAGGGGTCAATCTGTTCGGGCTGGATGTCGTACATGAAGAAGTCGGGCATCGTGAAGCGCGCGGGTGAGGCAATTTCCTGCTGCAGGCCTTTCTGGATCTGCGGGATCAGGTTGATCAGCAAGGAGCCCAGCCCGATCGCCAGAAAACACGACAAGGCGCCCATGCGGTTGCGGTCTAGATTACGTAGTGCCAGTTTGCGGATGACCGTCACCGAGCCTGACAGCAGCCCGCACACGCGCAAAATGGCCCAGCCGATGGCCGCGAGCAAGCCTATCGCTATCAGAAAGCCCGCAATGAAGACGGTACCAATACGGGTCGAATGCGCCTGCCAGATGGCGAGACCCCAGAACACCAGCAGGATCGGCGCATAGCTCGCGGTATTGCGCAGCCAGTGCGGGCCGATTGCACTGGGTTCCACTTTTTCATGAAACAGGCCGACCGGATTCAGTGAATAGATTTTCGACAAGATCGGCAGGCAGCAGATGACGCTGCCCAGGGTGCCCATAAACAGTGCCAATATCAGTGAATTGACATCCATGCTGTTGGTGAAGCCGTGCGGCAGAAAGCTGGTGAACAGCGACGGCAGCACCGGCAGTGCGAAATACGCGGCCAGACTGGCGGCGGCGGCACTGATGGTGCCGAGCAACACGATCTGCATCAGCGTCATGTAATAGGCTTGTTGGGGAGTGCCGCCCAAGCACATCAAAATTGCCATGTCCTTGAAGCGGCTGGTGAAGAAGCTGCGGAACAGGTAGGCCGCGCCCACGCCGGCCAGAAACAGCGCAATCAGTGCAATCAGGCCCAGATAGTCGTTCATGTAGGTGAGGATGCGACCAAGGTCGGCACTTTGGTCGAGGTGGGTGGTAAGGGTAACGCGGCGGGGTTCCTTGAACTCGATTTGCGCAGCCTTGGTGAATTTTTCCCGCAGTCCTTTCAGTTCAAACGCCGGTGGCAGCTTGTAGAAACGGGCGTAGCTGATGCGGCTGCCAAGCTGGATCAGGCCGGTACTCTCGATCTGGGCAATGCCCATATAGATGCCAGGGAAGTTGTTCATCGCCGAGATGCTGGTGGTGGGGTCGTCGAGCACGACATCAAGGATCCTGAATTCGCGTGCGCCGATTTTGACCTGGTCGCCGATCTGCAGGCCCAGCAGCACCATCAGGTCTCGCGCCACCCAGATGTTGTCACCACTGAGCAGTTCGGCGCGGGCTGAAGTCTTCTGCACCGAGCCACGCTGCTGCAGCACCAGATCGCCATATTGCGGGAACCCGGCCTCGATCGCGACCAGCTGGCTCATGCGGGAATTGTTGTTGGCCGCCACCATCGATAAAAACGAAATCTGGTTGGTAGCTTCGAAGCGGGTATCGAGAAACGCTTCGGCAAAACCGGTTTCCTTGGCAGTCAGCGGAAACCGGGAACTGATTTCAACATCGGCGGTGAGGATGGCTTTGGAGTTGTTGGCCAGGTGCTGGTCGATGGAGTGCTTGAACGAATCGAGCGCAATAAACCCGATCAGGCCAATGCCCAGATTCAGCACGAAAAACAGGCTGAATTTATAGTTGTTGCTGATTTCCTTCCAGGCGAGTCGCAGCCACAGCATCAGACAAACCTGCCATTGAGCAACCTTTGCTGGCGGCCACAGCGCAGCGCCAGTTGTTCATTGTGGGTGACAAACAGCAGCGTCATCTTGTGTTCCTTCACCAGATTGAAAATCATGTCGGTCACATAGGCGCCGGTGGTGTTGTCGAGGTTGCCGGTGGGTTCATCTGCCAGCAGGATGGCCGGGCGTACCACCATCGCGCGCGCAATGGCGACACGCTGGCATTCGCCGCCGCTGAGCTGATGCGGGAAATGATCCTTGCGCTTGTCGAGCCCGACTTGCGCCAGGGCTTCGCGGGCTTTGTTGAGTGAATTATTGTCCTTGAACAGATCCAGCGGCAGTGACACGTTTTCCAGCGCGGTCAGATGCGACATCAAATGGAATTGCTGGAAGATGATGCCGATGTTCTGCGCGCGGAATTTTGACAACTGCTCTTCACTGAGCTTCTGCATGTCCTGGCCGTTGAGAATGATGCTGCCGGACGTGGGACTGTCGAGCCCGGCCAGCAAGGTCAGCAACGTGGATTTGCCGCTGCCACTCTGGCCGAGAATCGCCAGCGTATCGCCCACCTCCATCTGCAGATTGAGATGCTTCAACACTTCCACCGGTTCGATATGGCCGGCGCCGGGAAAAGTCTTACACAGGTTGTTGATTTCGAGAATCATGAGGCGCGACTTCCAAGGCTGAACTGCGGTAATCCATGGCAAGATAAAGTGCCCCTCAACAAGGTGCAAGACCTGAATTCCCGGATTCTCTTTCCATGTGGAATTAGCAGCTTGATCTTCATGGTGAAGCCCGACCGCGCACACTTGTGCACACTATTTCAGCCACGCTGAATCGGCAACATCAGCCAGAAGCACGCACCCTTGCCAAGCTCGCTGTCACAACCGACCTGCCCGTTATGCAGCTCCACAATGGTCTTCACAATGGACAGTCCCAGCCCGGTGGAAGATTCGCCGGCGGTGGGGCGTGCAGAGAGTTTCTTGAATTTCTGGAACAGCATGGCCTGGTCGTCGGCGCTGATGCCTTCGCCCTGGTCTTGCACGCTGAAGGTGGCGACCTGGTCATTTTCATCAGGCTCCAACGAAATTCTGAGAATGCCGCCGGGCGGGGAATACTTGACGCCGTTGCTGACGTAATTATCGAGTGCTTCGCGTAGCTGGGTGGGATCGCCGAACACATCGACACCACTGCGGATATTGCATTGCAACTGGATGCCTTTCCTGGCGGCAGTGGGCTCGCACAAGCGGATCACGCTCAGGGCCAGCTCAGACAGGTCAACCGGAAAGTCGGAAAATTCCAGACCTTTCTGTTCCAGTCGCTCACCCTGCAGGATGCCACTTACCACTTCCAGCATGTGCTGGGCGGTGGTGTGGATGTGGGTGATCATTTCCAGTTCCTGGGCCTGATCGGTGTCGACATCGCCGCGTTTCATCATGGCGAGCACATCCGCCAGGCCGCTGATGGCGGCCAGCGGATTCTTGAGATCGTGACTGGCCACTGCCAGCACTTCGCCTTTGGAGCGGGTGGCCTGTTCGGCGCGGTCGAGCGCTTCGCGCAGTTCACGCGTGCGTCGGTCCACCATTTTGGCGAGGTCGTCTTCGCGACGGCTCACGACTTCAGCCATGGTGTTGAAAGTAGCAATCAAGCTGCCCATTTCATCGCCGCTGGTTTGTTTGACCCGTGCGCTCAGATCGCCACCGGCCATTTTTTCGGCCGCCAGCGACAACTGGCGGATCGGCGCGGTGAGCAGACCGGACAGGAACCAGATCAGCAGAATGATCGCGGTAGTGCCGGTGGTTTCGATCAGGTTGCTCAGCTTGAGTTTTTGCGCGACCGGTTCCAGTGCAGTTTGTTCGGAGCGGGTCTCCAGGTAATACCAGCCGGCCGATTTGATCGGGGCATAGGCAAACCAGGTGAAATCCTTGATGTCCTGACGCGGCAGCCGCACCAGGCCGGTGCCGCCGGATTTGATGAGGGCCAGCAGGTTTTGCAGATCGCTGTACGCATACTGGCCGCTCGACAGCAGTGAGGCATTGAGCACCAGCTCGGCTTCCTTGTGGTACAGATAGCGGCCTTTGTCATTGATGATGATGCTGCCAAGTTTCTCGGGCAGGCCCAGCGTCTGGAACATGTTCTGCAAGGCCAGATCGACCGTGGCAATGCCATTCACATTCTTGTTGGCAGAGACAAACGGCACGCCATAGGTGGTCATCAGGATGTTGCCGGCACTGGTATCGAAATACGGCAGCGACCACAGCCCCTGATTACGCTGCAGCGGCAGCTGCCACCAATCATGCAGGCGGTAGTCATAGCCGACACCTGGCGCGGGATCACCGATATCAACAGTGGTGATGATGCCTTGCCGGCGGAACGAGTAGGGCGCAAACAGTTCACGCTCGGGTAACAGGCTGTGGGGCGCAAATGCAATGGCCGCGCCGAATACTTCGCGGTTGGCGGCCACGGTGTCACGCGTGAGAGTTTCCAGTTCCGGCGGTGTGATGGTCTGTTTGCCGGCGAGATAGCGGCTGTTGGAACGGGCCAGCATTTCCAGCTGGTTGAGTCGCAGTTCGAGTTGCAGCGCCATGTTCTCGGTGCTCTGCAACATGTCGGCTTCAATTTTGCTGCCGGTTTCCTCCAGCTCGGTGCTGGTCAGGTAGTTCTGCAGGGCAATGAACACCAGGGCCACCGGAAAGGTGATGAACAGCACAAACTTCAGCCTGAGCGAGGCATTGAACGCCAATTTGGGTGCTGTGGCTGTTTCTGGTGTAGTCATCCGGAACTCGGCAAGGGGAACTGCCGTGCAGTCTACTTAACCGGCAGCAGGGGAGCCAGAAAAGTGTAGACGTGGTCAGCAACTATTTTGGCGCCTTCGGCATTCGGATGAATGCCATCGCCCTGGTTCAACGCCGGATTCGCCGCCACCCCTTCGAGCAGGAACGGCAAAAACGGCAACTGGTAAAGTTGCGCCAGCTCCGGGAACACTTTGGCAAAGTTGGCCGTGTAGTCAGTGCCATAATTGGGCGGGATCATCATGCCGGCCAGCGCCAGTTTGAGCCCGCTTTTACGGGCAAATTCAATGGTCTCGGTCAAGTGGGTGCGCAGCTCCGCCACCGGCAGACCACGCAATCCGTCATTGGCACCGAGCGACAGCACCACCAGGTCGGGCTTGGCACGCACATACCACTGCAGCCGGCTCAACGCACTGGCCGAAGTGGAGCCGCTGACGCCACCGTTGATCACCTTGATGTCGCTGCGACCTGCTGCTTGCAGCCGTTTGCCAATCAGCTCTGGAAACGCTTGTCCGCTGTCCAATCCCAGGCCTTCCGTAAGGGAATCCCCCAGAAACAGGATGGTGAATTGCTTTTCGGCTGCTGTGGTTGTGCCTGCAGTCAGCAGCAACAGCACTATTAACAAACTGCGCAACATTTAACCTTTCCTCTTGCTACCTGTCACCGCGTGGGTGTCTGGCCAGACCGCGATGAATTAGCCGGACTCACGACGATGATCGAACCCGGCAAACCCTGCTAACATTCCGCCTGATTCTATACCAGCCAGAGACCCTTGTTTCATGACTATCATTCGCCAGGACGATGTAATTCAAAGTGTCGCCGATGCCCTGCAGTTTATCTCCTATTACCACCCCGTTGATTTCATCCAGGCCGTGCACCGCGCCTGGCTGCGCGAGGAAAGTCCGGCAGCCAAGGATGCGATGGCGCAGATCCTGCTGAACTCACGCATGTGTGCCGAGGGTAAACGGCCCATCTGCCAGGACACCGGCATTGTGTGTGTTTTTGTGGACGTCGGCATGAATGTGCAGTGGCAGGCCAGCATGAGCCTCGAAGACATGATCAACGAGGGGGTACGCAAGGCTTATATGCATCCCGACAACGTGCTGCGTGCCTCAATTGTCGGTGACCCGGCCGGTGCCCGCAAAAATACCAAAGACAATACCCCGGCGGTAATCCACACCCGGCTGGTGCCCGGCGACAAAGTGGAGGTACGCCTCGCCGCCAAAGGTGGCGGCTCCGAAAACAAGAGCAAACTGGTGATGCTCAATCCCAGCGACAGCATCGTTGACTGGGTGCTCAAGACCGTGCCGACCATGGGTGCCGGCTGGTGCCCGCCCGGCATCCTCGGCATCGGCATCGGTGGCACCGCCGAAAAGGCCATGCTGCTGGCGAAAGAAGCGTTGATGGGCACCATCGATATCGATGAGCTGCGTATGCGCGGCCCCAACAGCCGTATTGAAGAGCTGCGCCTCGAGCTGATGGACAAGGTGAATGCGCTCGGCATCGGTGCGCAAGGGCTGGGTGGTCTCACTACGGTGGTGGATGTGATGATCAAGGAATATCCGACTCACGCGGCGTCATTGCCGGTGGCGATGATTCCCAACTGTGCCGCCACTCGTCACGCCCATTTCGTGCTGGACGGTTCCGGTCCGGCCGAACAGCATGCGCCCAGCCTGGATGCCTATCCGGACATAAAGTGGGACGTCGGCCCCACGGCCCGTCGCGTCAACCTCGACACTGTCACGCGGGAAGAAATAGCCGGGTGGAAGCCCGGCGAAACCTTGTTGTTGTCGGGCACCATGCTGACCGGACGGGATGCGGCCCACAAGCGCATGATTGAACTCTACAAGAGCGGCCAAGGCCTGCCTGCCGGCGTCGACCTCAAAGGCAAGTTCATCTATTACGTGGGGCCGGTGGATCCGGTGCGGGATGAAGTAGTGGGCCCGGCCGGTCCTACCACTGCGACCCGCATGGACAAGTTCACCGAAGATTTGCTGGCCTACTCGGGTCTGTACGGCATGATCGGCAAGGCCGAGCGTGGGCCGGCCGGGATTGCAGCCATCAAGCAGCACAAGGCGGTGTACCTGATGGCGGTCGGTGGTGCGGCCTATCTGGTCTCGAAAGCCATCAAGCAAGCCCGCATTGTCGCGTTCGAAGATCTCGGCATGGAAGCAATCCACGAATTCGTGGTGGCGGACATGCCGGTGTCGGTAGCGGTTGATGTAAACGGGACTTCCGTGCACAACACCGGGCCGATCGAGTGGAAGCAACGCATTGAAGCGCATGCACTGACCGTCAAATAGCCTGCCGTCGCCGTGTACCTGCATGGCGCGGCTCAGTCTTGCGTCAGTAAAATAGCGTGCAGCTACTGCAGCCACAGGGCTGTTAATTCAATTTTGCATTCCGCACAAATAGCTACACCATATCCTTGTAAGGATTCTGCAGATCCAAATCGACCGCCTGTGCATAGCCCCGCAGATGCAACTTGCCATCGCTGAAGCGCAGATCCTTGCTGCCGTCCTTCACATCATGATCATAGCGATAGAGCGGCGCGATCTGTTCACGCAAGGTGCGTTGTTCGTAAGCGGCGGTTTTGGCTTGTACTGCCTCATTGCGCTGCTGCCATTGCTTGATGGCTGCCGCGCCGTGTTTTTTCGCCAGCATGCGCGTCGTAACCGTGGGCGACAAGATCGAAGCTGTTGCATTGTTGCCACCAAAGCCTTTCGAGTTCAGCAGCGCAGCATCAAGCAACAATGGGTCAACTTCCCGATGCTGCAGCAGAAAATCCAGATGGTCTTTACGCACATCATCTGCCAATTGCTGGGTGGTGAGAATGCCGGGGATCACGCCATGTTTCCATACCCCCAGCGTCATCGCCAGCTGATCACCGCCAGCGCAAGCGATGGAGTGACCCAGGTAGGATTTCATCGCTGTAACCGGCCAATTGCTGATGCCGAAGTGGCGTGCAACATCAGAAAAAATAGCGGATTCAGTAGTACGGTTCTGCGGTGTGCCAGTACCGTGTGCCTGTACAAACGTGCGTTGCTGCAGGCTTTGTGCGCCCAGCACGGCTTGCGTAGCGGCAGCAGCCTTGGCCATGGTCAGATAGTTGCCAATGCCAGGACCGGCGATGGATTTCTTGTAGCCGTCAGCGTTGATGAACACGTCATTGACGGCACCGTGAAGGGTGGCCCCCAGCTCCATTGCCAGCTCATCGTCAAACAGCACGAAGAATTGGGCTGATTCTGCCAGAGTGAAGCCGATATTGTTGCCGAACGGCCGGCAGGCACGCTGATGGTCGGCACTGGTGCGGCCGAGGTGTGCATCCAGTTGCAGCAAGCCATGGTCATCAGCCAGTGCCCCCATGTTGGCAAAAGCCTCGATGATGTCGGGTGTAATCGGGGCTTCACTGGCGCCGACAATAGCCACCCGATGGGTGCCGCGACGGATGTCATTGATGGCCTGGTTGAGGTTGTAGTGAAAGGAGGCGCAGGCGCCCAGATTGGTGCCGGTATTGCCCACGCTGCCAAGCATGTAGGCATTGATGAAATCAGCCGGCATTTCACCGAAGCCGAGTGGCAATTGTTTAGAGGTGATCTTCTTGCCGAGCAGACGTGCTTTCAGCAGGCCACCGTAGCCATCGTAATCGAGCTGGTTGAGGCTGCTGCCGGCGTAGACACTGATCTGGTCGGGGGCGACTTTCGACTGAATCAACTCCCAGTCAAGGCCTAATGAAAACAAGGCATCGGAAGCAGCATAAAGGGTCATCTGCAAGCCGCGTGGATGACTGCGGGCCGGATACAAGGATTCCGGCGCAAAGCCACTGGGTAATTGTCCGGCGGTATTGACGGGGCTGGCGAATGAATCTTTTACCATGACATCGAGCGTGCCATTCACCTGCACATGACAAACCTTGCCATCGTTGTGCAATACCTGCCAACCGGCCGGCAATACAGCCGGTAATTTGCGGGCAGAAAGCGCGAAGCGCAGCGGGGTATCGCCAGGCATGGATTCCAGTGTCAGTGGCGCATGCATCGGCAAGCGGGCCGGGTCGAACAAATTGTTTTCCAGTTTGCGGATGAGGGTGTGGTTGAGTAGTTGTTGCTGGTGCCCGGCCAGAAAGGTGGACACTTCCACAACATGGCCGTCGCCATGCACCCAGTGGTGGCCCTCGTGCCGCAGCAGGCCGGTCAGTACGGCCAGGTTTTGCAGGGTTTGCAGTTGTTCGGCACGGCTCAGTTGGTCGAATATCAGGCGCCGATAGCCGTAATGCATGGCACTGCGGCCAGCCGGGCTGATGCCACCAAAACCTACTATGACGGGAAGTCGGGACATGAAGCGGGATTCCTTGAGAGTCGGCTCATCATAGACAGGGCTTGCTGAGTGAATAATTATATAATGGCCAAAATATATAGAATAGTAGCCATTATTGGCTGCTGGAAGCCAGCGAAACGGGGCAGTCAGCCGGCTGCCGGCGTGGCATCATGGCGCAAAGCCTGGGAGGGTGTAATTTGTTGCACGATATTCATCAACAACTCGGTATTCCAGCCGACTACCGGCAAACCTGCGGCATGCCCGAGCATCAGGAATGTAACTCGCTGGTACCAGTAGGCAACGACATACTGGGCCGGCCAGCCAGGCTGGAAGCACAAGCCGCGCTGGCGTGGAACCGCATGCAAATGGCCGCAGCGATAGAAGGGATTAAGCTGCAGCTGGTATCGGCTTACCGCAGTGTTGATTACCAGCGGCAGCTGATCCAGCGCAAACTGGATCGCGGGCTCGACATCAGCTCCATCCTGCAGGTGAACGTTGCCCCCGGCTTCAGTGAGCATCACAGCGGTCGCGCGCTTGATCTCGGCTGCCCCGATTTCCAGCATCTGGAAGAGAGTTTTGAATCAAGCCCGGCCTTTGCATGGCTGCAGCAACATGCCGGTGAATTCGGGTTCAGGCTGTCATTCCCGCGCCACAATCCCTTTGGGGTACTGTATGAACCCTGGCACTGGTACTACATCGGGGTGTGAAGAGTTGGGAGGGAAGGAATTTTCCGGAGTGGGGATAAATTCGCGGCAAGCAGTGTCTGTAAACAATGGGGAACCGGAAATATACCGGCAGACCTAAAAAAAGATGCAATATCTAAGCACTGCCTGTGAAGCCTGACAAGGGAAAACTGCCGGCATATAACAAAATTTGTTGCGGGTCATTTTTGCCGGCAAAAGCGTTTGACAGTCGAAGTGCCGGGCGTAGTATCGAATGCGAGGGCAAGGATGTTTCCGCAACGAAATGACTTCCCTTAATCAATCCACAGCGTACAGGAGGCGCTCCGATGATTAGTAATGCACAAGTGCTGTTCCGCGGTATTGAATATAGTGGTGCTGTTGAAGAAGCAGTCCAGAAACGCCTGGAAAAACTGGAAAGGTACAGCGACAAAATCCAGAGTCTCAAAGTCATACTTGAAGCTCCCCATAACAACCATCACAAGGGCCGGGTTTACCACGTAGGAGTGGAAGCATTGATGCCCAATCACGATATCGTTGTTGCCCATGACCACCACGACAATCATGCCCATGAAGACATCTATGTGGCGATCCGTGATGCCTTCAATGCCGTGGAGCGGCGTTTGAAAACAGTAACCGGCAAAGATCGCCCGCAGCGTGGCAAGCGTGGTGGTGAGCCGCTCACCATCGGTGAAGTACAGGAACAAGTGTGACCGGCAGTTACTGAGCTGCCATCAGCTTCTCCAACAACTTCCTGAACAACAAACCAGTCAACATTTCTATCAACCATTCAAACTGCCAGAGGTGTCAGATTAACCGCCCGCCAGCAACCTCACCGGTGCTGGTGAGGGCTGGTTACTCTGATGCCCGCGACAACTTATTAAAGTCTGCGCGCACCCGCATCTGTTATTTGTTCACCTGAAACAATTTCTTTCTTACCAGATCGCGATAGGCGCTGGGCGAAACTGACATGTGCTTGCGAAATTGCGCCGCAAACTGGCTGCTGTCGCCATAGCCGGTACTGAACGCAATTTCAGCAATGGGCAGATTGCTGCTGCGCAGCAGTTCCTTGGCATTGTCGAGCCGGATCTGTTGCAGATACTGCATCGGGCTTTTGTCGGTGGCGAGTTTGAAGCGGCGATTGAGGGTGCGGATGCTGAGGCGGTATTTGCCGGCGATAGTGCGCAAGGTCAAGGGTTCATGATAGGCGTTGTGCAGCCAATCCTGGATTTCCACAATGGTTTCATCCTGATGGTAATGCTGTTGAGTCTGGTTGAGGAAGCTGCCGGTGTAACTGCGTTTCAACTCGTGCGTGAAATGACGTGATACTTCATTGGCAATGTCCTGGCCGTAGTGCACTTCAATGAAATGCAGTATCACGTCGCGCACCGAGTTGACGCTGCCGGCACAGTAGAGATTGCCGGCGCGGGTGATGAAGCGGTCGCGCTGCAATATCACCTCAGGGTAATTGGCGGCAAACTGGTCGAAGTAATACCAGTGGGTGGTGGCTACCTTGTGGTTGAGCAGCCCGGCTTCCGCCAGAAAGAAACTGCCAGTACCCACCGCACAGATCGGGGTGTCGGCGTGTTGCTGCAGCCATTTCAGCAACTGCGGATATTGGCGCGCCACACCTTGGGGATTTCCCCACAGAGCCGGCACGATAATAAGGTCGGTCTGGCCGACATCCTCGAGGGTGTGGTGGCAGACCAGCTCCAGTCCGGCTGTAAGCTGGATGTTGCCGCCGGCCGGATGCACCAGCTGCAGTTGCAAGCGCTGACTATGGCCACCCTTGATGCGCTTGATAAGATCCGCCGCATTCAGCATTTCCATTGGTATTGTTACACTGGTGCCCAGCACTTTGCGAAAACCGATGATGGTTACATGCTGCATTCAGTCAACTCTGGGTGTCAGGGTTTTGGTAGGAAATTGCGGTAATGACATAGCAGCGCTTGCCCTTGGGTGTTTCGATGTTGATTTCAGTAGCAAGCGGTTTGCCGAGCAAGGCGCGCCCCAGTACTGAATCGATACTGATATAGCCCAGCACCGGATTGAGTTCGTCAGGGCCGACCATGCGGTAACGGCAGCCAGCGCCGCTCTCGTCCTCCAGTTCCACCCAGGCTCCGAAATAGACTTTGTTGATGTCGGTAGGGAGCTCACGTACCACTTTCAACACTTCGAGCCGCTTGCGCAGAAAACGCACCCGGCTGTCGATTTCCCGCAGGCGTTTTTTGCCATAGATGTATTCGGCGTTTTCGGAACGATCGCCCTGGGCCGCCGCCTCGGTGACAGACTGTGTCACTTGCGGACGTTCAAACCGCCACAATTGTTCAAGTTCATCACGCAGGGCTTGTTCCCCTTCAACTGTGATGTAGGGAGCCATGGGCGGGGAGGGTGGGCGATAGCGGGACATGGACGGTGGACTTGAGTAATGAGAGTGGCCAGGCGCCCATTGTCGACATTACGACAGTAAAGGCAATTCTAGTTGTGTGAAACTGCCTTGCTGGCGGAAACGCACGCCCAGTCCCAGCAAGCGTACAGGCAAGTCGCCGCGTTGGTAACCAGTGCGACACAGGGCGATATAGCCATCCAGTTCAGGAGCCGGTGCAAGCTGCTCCACAGTAGTAGATATGAAGTTGTTGAATTTGAGTTTGATGAACTGTTTGTTGATGGCGTGTTTTACGTTGCGGCTGCCGAGTCGACGTTGCAGCTGGCCCAGCAAGTCCGGCAGCATGTTCAGGCATTGTTCCAGCGTAAGCAGGTCGACCTCAAAGGTGGTTTCGACACTGATCGACCTGGGTTGGTGGTCGTGTGCTATTTTGCGGTCGTCTTCGCCTCGACACAGCGCATGAAGGCGTTCGCCGAAACTGCCGAAGTGTTCAAGCAGCTGGATTTTGCTGTAGCGTTGCAAGTCGGCGCAAGTATCGATGCTCATCAGCTGCATCTTGCGGGCCGTCACTTTGCCAACCCCATGAATTTTATTCACTGGCAGTTTATGCATGAACGCCAGTACCTGGGCCGGAGTTATCACAAACTGGCCGTCCGGCTTGTTCCATTCGCTGGCGATTTTGGCAAGTAATTTGTTGGGCGCTATGCCTGCTGACAGCGTGATGCCAATGGTTTCCCGCACCCGTCGCCGGATGTCCTGGGCAATCAGCTGGCCACTGCCTTGCAGCATCGTGCTGTGGGTAACATCAAGGAAGGCTTCATCCAGTGACAACGGTTCAACCAGGTCAGTGTAATCCTGGTAGATGAGCTGGATTTGCCGCGAAGCCAGTTTGTACTTGTCCATGTTGGGAGGAATGATAATGAGGTCACTGCACAAACGTCGTGCCGTGGCGGAGGCCATCGCCGAATGCACGCCAAATTTGCGGGCTTCATAATTGCAGGTAGCGATCACGCCACGCCGGCTTTCATCCCCGCCTACTGCAACGGGCAAGCCGCGCAGGGCCGGATCGTCCCGCATCTCAATGGCAGCATAGAAACAATCACAATCACAGTGGATGAATTTACTTGGGGATGCCGCAGTCATCGCAGCACCTATTTTTCATCAAAAGCACAAACGCCATCCCAGTCTGCCGGTGGCGACTGGATGCATTGATGCAGGCGCTGGCGATACAGCATGATCAGGTTGTTGTTGAGTTCGGGCACTGTGGCAGCAGTACTGGCATAGAGTTCAAGTGTTTGTGCTGCCGCTTGCCAGGCGCCTTGTCGCCATTGCTGCAGGAAACCCTTGAACAGTGTCGCTGATTCCATCAGGGCGGCTGATGCATGCCCGAGTTCGCACAGGGGTTCGAAAATTTCCACAGACAAGTGCTTGCCCTTGACGCGCACCTGATCCAGCGGCAGATAGAGAAATTGTGGCGCAGCCACGGCAGTGCTGGCACTGACGATGACAGCGCTGCCATAGCGTTTTTGCAGGCCCTCCAGTCGTGACGCCAGATTGACGCCATCACCGATGGCTGTGTAGTTCAGTCGTGATTGCGAACCCATATTGCCGACCACCACGCGATCGGTGTTGATGCCGATGCCCATGACCAGCGGTTGCAAGCCCCGTGCAATGAAGGTCTTGTTGAGTTCTGCCAGTGCGTTTTTGACGGCAAGAGCTGCTCTTACTGCCTGGGTCGGCGCAGCCGCATCGGGGACGGGCGCACCGAAAAGCGCCATTACGGCATCGCCAATGTATTTGTCCACCACGCCGTTATGGGCTTCGATTACACTGGCCAGCATCGTAAAATAATCATTCAACAACGCCAGGATCTGCCTGGGAGACTTGCCTTCGCAAAAAGGGGTGAAGCCGCGGATATCCGTGAACATGATCGTTATTTCGCGTTCCTCACCGCCCAGTTCCATCTGGTTGTTAAGCAGTTCATTGGCAATCTCTGGCGATACCACCTTGCCAAGCAGTGCGCGCACTTTCTCCTTTTCCGCCAAGCCGGTGGCCATCCCGTTGAAAGCCGCAGCGAGCTCGCCGATTTCATCCTGGTCAGGAATATTAACTTGCTGCTGGTAATCGCCGGAGGCGATGCGACGGGCACCATGTGTCAGCAATTCCAGAGGTCTTGTCACATTGCGCGACATCAGCGTCAACGCGATCAGCAGTACGAATACCCCGATGGCAAAGATCGTGAACAGGCGCTGTTGCAGTTCGTTGAACGGTTGCAGTTGCGCTGCGAGTGAACGCTGCAGCAGCACCTGCACGGAGCCTGCTTCGTTCAAGGGATTGGCGAGGCTGACATAGTCTTCATCACCCAGTCTGAGCAGCGAGTAGGGCCCGCTGCCGTGCTGGAACGCAGAGGTCAATTGTGGCTGCAACAGTTCCGGTAGCGTTGAGCCGCTGATTTGCCAGCTGCTATTGTCGTTGAACAATACACTGACATCTGCTGAAACTGTTTTTTTGAAGTCTTCGGTAAAGCTGCCGCCAATATCAAAACCAATGGCGATCCAGCCGGTGAGATCCGGGTTCAGGAACGGCAGCACGGTAATATGATAGGGGTGACCATCCAGCAGGCTGACACTGCTGGCTTCCGGATATTGACCGCGGTTGTCGAGTGCTTCTGCTGCGGTAATCAGTGGCAACCATTCCGGCACCACGCCCTGTAAATCCGGGCGACGGGTATCAACACGCAGTTGATGGGTGTTGGCATCCACCATTGCAATGAAGTCGGCGGTGGCCAGTCTGCCCAGCAAATTTTTCATTGCTGACAGCAAGGTCAGATGGTCAGTGTTATAGGCCTGCCGGAATGCGTAGTCACCGGTGAGAGCATCACTGGCGATGGCCAGATTGTCATTGCGATCATTGATCGCAGCGTTGAAGTTGTTTACACCGATTTCAAGGTCACGCTTGATGATGGCGGCGGCATTGTTGGTGTTGGCATGGTCGATGGCCAGGTAGATGGCGCCCAGCACCAGCAGCATCGGCAACAACAGATAGGCCAGCAGCCGGGTTTGAAAATGCTGGAATTGCAGGCTGATCACAGGGCGTTCAGTAACGGTTGCCACCACGCCGGGGGGCGCGACGGACCATGCGTTCAGGACGCAGTTCGAGTTGCTGGGCGAGCGAGGCGTTTTGATCAGCAGTTACGGTAAGGTTCAATTGCAGCACTTGTTCCTGCGCCATGCGGGGATGCCAAACCACCACCGCCAACTGGCCGGCTGGCAGATTGGAGATAGTGGCTTTGCCATCATGCACTTCAGCGTACCACGGCGTATCCACGACCAGGATGTAGCCCAGCATGTGATCATGGATGTTGCAGCCCAGTGTCACCAGTCCGGCCTTGTCAAACTGTACAGGTGTAGTCGGCACGCCGGTATAGAGTGGCAATTCAAAAGTCTTGGTTTCCGAGAATGAATAGACATGATGACGGATATGGTCAGAATTCGGGAAGCTGACGCGTGAACCGACCGGAATTGCTCGCACATGGGGGACGAACATTTCATTGAGCTGATCGACAATGACATTTTGTGGCGTAGTCGCAGCATGTTTGCCATTGATGTTGCTGATATAGATTATTGCATCATCAAGGGCCGCATTGTTCTGGTCAGTCAGTGTCAGTGTCAGTGAGGCGGCGAGGACGGCTGAGCCGCACCATAACTGCATTACCAGAAAGGAAAAGATGAAAGCAGGTACTCTGGCATTGACTGAATGTGGCATGGCAGCTTCCGGAACAGGCATGAGGTTGGCGTGTCAGAAATTGTGCAGAAATCCGCCCCGGATTATACCTGTCTGATACACGAGGTCATTGGCGCCGCGGCTCCATTGCCGCTCGGCGCCCAGATACAGGGTAGAGCTTGCTCCGAGGGCGTGATTCCAGTCGAGTGCAAAACTGTAGCTGGTGGCCTTGAGCCGGTAGGCAATCATGCCGTTACCAAAAGTCGCATCCATGGCAACATCGCTGGATACTTCCAATACTTCGAGATAAGGGTGGGTGGTAGCCACAATGTCACCATCCCGGTAGGACACGGTGGCAGCCAGCCAGCTGGAGGCACTCAGATCCCACTCAGCTTTGAGCGCCAGTTGCCAGGATGCCAGATCCCACACATTGCCTGGCTTGGGTCCAGCCGGGGTGTAAACCGCAGCGGCGGGGCCGTAGTCTCCAGCCTGGCGTTCATAGACAGCGGTAACTGACCATTGCCATTCATCCTGGATGCGCTGACGCAAGGCCAGTCCGCCACTGTAAAGTGAGCGGTTTCGATTGGAGTCATTGAACAGGCTGCGCTCAATGAGCGTGGTAAAGGACAGTACTGGGATTTCGGCTCCCACGCCGAACTTGTGACTGAACTCGGCACTGCCGGACAGGCTGGTGCTGGAGAGGCCGGCAAAATGCTGGAACTGGTGACGCGTCAAGGTCCCTTGCAGCTGCAATGAAGTGTAATCGGCGAGCTGCACATGCAGGCTGCGCCACAACGCAACTTCCACACTGTTGTCACTCAGCACATCTTCGGGCAGTGGTGAATGCGTAACATTGTCGTTGTGCACAGCCTCAACTGTGCTGCCGGCCATCAGCGCAAGCTGCCATCGGGCTGGCCATCGCCAGCAGCACTGTGGCCAGCATCGGGCCCGCGGACTTGCGGATCAATTCCTTTGCTGTGGTTTCCTTATAGGCGGCAGCCTGGATTACGATGATCTGCATGCTCTCGGGTGGGATGGCCATTGGGATATGCACGGCATGCATACTACCATTGGCAACAGGATTCAACATGTAGCAATTGCAGTCAAGTGCGGCCCGAGCGACAAGGCTTTTTTTCCTTTAGTTTTGCCGGAAGTATTCACTATGGTTTGATGCCCTATGTGGCCGGGGGCAATGTGGTGATGCAGGTACTGGAAGAAGTGCGACCTGACCTCAATCACCCTGGCGCCGAATACAAGGTCGCCTGGTTTGATTTGTTCCGCCTTGCTGATGGACGCTTGATCGAACATTGGGACGCGGCGGCCAAAGGTGAGCTGCTGGCAGTGATGCAACAGCAGCAGGCCAAGTAACGCGCCCCTAGCTAAATACAAACTTCACGCCGATCACCATCAGCACTACCGCCAGCACAGGACGCAGCCACTGCTCAGGAATTTTGGCACTGAGCAGGCTGCCGGCCCAGATGCCAGGCAGTGAGCCGATCAGCAGGCTGCCCAGCAACAGAAAATTCACATTGCCCAGCCACCAATGGCCCAGGCCGGCCACCGCAGTGAGGGGGATGGCGTGCGCCAGATCGGTACCGACAATTTTAAGCGTGCTTGAGCGTGGGTAGAGAAACAGCAAGGCTACGGTGCCGAGTGCACCGGCGCCTACTGATGACAGCGTCACCAGAATTCCCAGCACGGTGCCGGTCAAAATCGTAGCTGGTATTTCCCAGCCATGGCTGAAGCGTGCCGCACTTTTCATGCTGGCATCATGGTCGGCCACCCGGACACTGCCATGCAACAATGCGGCCCGCACCAGCAGTGCGCTTGCCGTCAGTATCAGCGCCAGCCCGAGTGAAAATGAAATGGTGCCGGTGATTTCGGTGCCGATCGAGGTCAGATAACGGATCGTTAGCAAGGTGGCAATTGCCAGCGGCAAACTACCTATGGCCAGCAAACCCACTACACGCCAGTCCACCGACTGATGCTTGCCATGATGCACGGCCACACCGCCGGTCTTGGTGATGGCGGCATAGAGCAGGTCGGTTCCCACAGCCACCGAGGGATTGAAACCGAACAGGAACACCAGTAGTGGCGTCATCAGCGAGCCGCCGCCAACACCCGTTACACCCACCAGCATGCCGACCACAAAGCCGGAAATCGAATACGTCAGTCCCATAAGGTCCTCCTGCAGGGACGCGCACTATAGCAGCAAGCTATTTCACAAATTAGTGATATATTTACATATCAATATGTTAAATAAAGATATAGGAAATCGTGATGAAATTGCAGCAATTGCAATATCTCGGCGAAATCGTGCGGCAAGGGCTGAGTATTTCGCAGGCGGCTACCGCGCTGCATACCTCGCAATCCGGGATCAGCCGGCAGGTAGCCTTGCTGGAACAGGAGTTGGGCCTGCAGATTTTCGAACGTAACGGCAAGCGTCTGACCGGCTTGACGATGCCGGGGCAGCAGATCGTGTTGCTGGCAGCCAAGGTGTTGCGGGATGTCGACAACCTGAAACTGGCTGGGGAGGAATCCCGCCACCAGCAGCGTGGCCAGCTCAGTATCGCCACCACCCATACCCAGGCCCGCTATTTCCTGCCGGCCATAGTGAAGGCCTTCAGCAGCGAATGGCCGGATGTGCAGTTGACCATCCATCAGGGCAATCCTACCCAGGTGGCAGAGCAGGTGGCCAATGGCAGCGCTGATCTGGGCATCGCCACCGAAGCGATCAGCAAGATGCCCGGCTTGTTGAGTTTGCCGTGTTACCAGTGGAATCGTTGCGTGGTGATGCCGAAGCGGCATCCCTTGCTGAAAGAGCGGGCACTGACGCTGGAGAAGCTGGCACAGTACCCATTGATCACCTACGATTTCGCGTTTGCGGGCGGTGGGCAGGTTTTGCGTCAGTTTGAACAGACGGGGCTAAGGCCGAACATCGTGCTGACTGCGATCGACGCTGATGTCATCAAGACCTATGTGAAGCTGGGTTTGGGTGTCGGGCTGGTGGCAGCGATGGCTTATGATGCGAAACGTGATGAGGGTCTCGCAATGCGGGATGCCAGCCATCTATTCCCGGCCAATACAACTTATGTAGGATTACGGCGCCAGGTTTTCCTGCGTAAATTCATGGCGGATTTCATCCAGCGGCTGGTGCCAGGGCTCACTCGCAAGGCCCTTGATGCCGGGCTGGCCAGCGCTGGCCACTAAGCCAGGCAATACACGTTCACGCTTTCCGTTTTTCCAGGTAATAAGAAGTTATGCCGACAACCAAAAAAGTGGCTCTATCCATGGCTTTGCTGGTGTTGTGTCTGCTGCTGGCTACCTCGCTGCGCTTCTACGGCATTGAATGGGGCCTGCCCGATGCCTCGCACCCGATTGCCAGTTATCACCCGGATGAATTACCCACGATGCTGCAGGCAGAATGGTTCGGAGAAGGACTCTATCTGCCCCAGCAGTTTGTCTATGGCGGCACCTTGTATTTCAGAACCGTACGCGCTTTCCTGCAGTTGGGTGACGAGTTCTCACCGATGCTGCATCAGTACAATTTTGCTGCCGATGCCTTGCTGGCTGCCCGCTACTTCATGGTGGTGGTGTCGCTGTTGACCTTGCTGCTGGTATATGAAGGCACTCGCATCCTGCGTAATGAAACCCTCGCACTGCTCGCCACCTTCATGCTGGCAATCATGCCGGCGCATGTGATTATTGCCCAGCAGATGCGTCCGGACGAGATTGGAGCCTTGCTGGTGGCCTTGCAGTATTTTTTGGCGGCCAAAATTTTCAAGCTTGGCAATGAGCGTTCAGCCCGCACCTTGTTGTGGCTGGCGGCGATCACCGGCGGCCTCATGCTGGCATTCCGGTTTCCACTGCTGCTGTTTACCGGCATGCCAATGCTGGCGTGGTTGTTGCGAGTCAAAACCGGCTTCTGGCAACAGGCAGTGCGTCGCATCGTTCCTACAATCGTGCCGTGGTGTCTCGTGCTGATCGTGCTGGGCTACGCCATTGGTTCCCCCCAGACTTTCAGCTATTTCGATGTATTCAAGGCGGGCATGAAGGTGCAGTGGGACTTTCAGTCCAGTCCGTATCCGGACGCCATAGGGCGCGGGCCCATTGCATTCCAGTATTGGTGGGGCATGTTGCATCAGGCCCTGGGTTATCCGCTGTACTTTTTTGCTATCGGTGGCCTGGTGTTGTTGTTGCGTCGGCGGCAGCAGAGCGACTGGCTGTTGCTGGGTGGACTACTACCGTACATGCTGATGGTATCGCTGACTTCCTGGGTGGTGGTGCGCTATACGCTGCCCTTGCTGCCCTTGTTTGCTGTGGTGATTGCCGAAATCATTGTGGTG
>CAINTJ010000068.1 GCA_903853385.1 uncultured Gammaproteobacteria bacterium | reverse complement strand
CACATCCTCACCCATATAGCCCCTAGTGGTCTGCCACGGCATATCAAACCATGGCTCACTCATGCCCTCAAACACCTCGCGCTTGATCAGCATTATGCCCGTTCCAATGCTCCCCACCTCTTCCAATCCAGTGGATTCTGGCATGGTGTAGACAGGAATTCGTTTGCCATCAGCGTCATAGTTTTGGGCAGTTGGGCCGGTTGGCATTCTGCGCCTGGCACAGTTGGCAGCCACAATGGGCGTGTCGTGCTTTAGCAGCCGCTGGACCATGTCCTGTGGAAACGTCATGTCTGAGTCAATGAAGAGAATGTGGGTGCAGCCTTCTTTCATGGCATCCAAGCAAAGGTCAGCCCTTTGATTTTGGATGATTGTGCCTTGCATCAATTTCAGACTGATAGCGTCTTCAGTATTGAGCGTGTGATAAGCCACCATATTCACCATGCAATAGGTGTAATTGGTATGGACCTGATCACGAGCCGGTGTGCAGACTGCAATGTAATTCATACTTTTCCAGGTCTCGTTCTAAAAAATTGGTTGTCGGAGTCGTTGAGCCATTTTTTCATGTACTCCTGATCATCGATCTTGCCCTCGGCCTTCATCTTGTAATAAAGGGATTCGGGGATGGATGCCACCAAGTGCCACTCACCAGTCCAGTTGGCTTTTTCATCAGTTGCGTTATAGATGGCCTTGTTGGCCTCAATCACCGCTGTGATGTCTTGCTCAGTCTCAATAGTCACATCGCCAGTTTCGGCATTCTCATGCCAATAGCGTGTGATGCCTTGTTCTTTGTTTTTGCTAAATAGTCTTTTGTGAATCATTTAAAAAAAGAGCCAGATTTCTCTGGCCCTTTCCTTTGCTTTCTGATTAAGAAGTGATCAAGTCAGCAGCCAAGCCGTGGGCATTTTCAGCCGTCACTTTATGGCCCCATTCCACGATCAGCATGCGCTTTTCAGCATCGCCAGTTTTAGCCAATTCGATTTGCTGGTAAGGACGCAGCACAGTCATCTTGGCGTAGTCAGGATCAATCACCCATGCATCGCGTTCACGTTGGAAACGGTTCGCAATAACTTGCACCGAACCGAAATCGCTAACATAAATATCTACAGCGCCCACGAGAGTTGCAGGCTTTGCACCGCCATCAATGTTGAAGCGGCTAGAGGCAATACCAGCAAATCCTGATACGCGCTGTTTATTAACAGGACCGCACATCAAAATCTTAGGTGTACCACCAGATGACCACACTTTTTGAATCACATTTTTAAGAATGGTTTCAGTGAATGTGCGCACGTTGCCATCACTACGGGCATTGTTTGGCAATGTTGTGTAGGATGGATCAGCACCATTGGTCTGCTTGTCTGTGTTTGTCTTAACAAACGCACCCAAAGAAGCAGTTGTACGGGCAGTTGTAGAATCACCAGCAACAGCGATAGCGCCATTGAGCATGGAGAATTCTTGATCGCGCTTAATTTCCGCGCCACGCTTCGCGATTTGGTAGGCCAGCTCACTGCGACGCCCTGCCTTGTTCACCACTTCTTCAGTAGCTGACAAGATGATTGTCTTGCGTGAAATTTGCGCATAGTTTTGCATACGCACAGTAGCCACGACAGCGTCAAAAGTACCAACATCGTCACCTTCAAGCTGTGCATTAGCAGCAGCTGCGGCAAGAGTATCAGTCTGGAACTCAAATAAGCTGTTTGACACGTTTTCACGGCCAATGTTGCTCATGTAAGGTGTTTCTTCTGGTGCAATGTTTGTGATCACATTGCTCAGGTCTTCGCGGATGCCCTTGGCCGAATAGGTCAAGAACGTGTTACTAACAATAGTCATAATTTTCTCACTTTAATAAAAGTTCAATTGCAGAAGCCGCATCATCGATGCGACCAGTTTTTGAAAGACGCTGCTTTGCTCGCACACTCTCAGTTGTTGTCGAAACCCGACCAGCTGCACCAGGCTTGGCTGTTCGTGGGCCATTGTTCACCACAGGCTTAATGCCTTGGCGTTTACTTACCATCTGGTCAAACAGTGCTGCCTTACGCAACAAAAGAACCAGCCGGTGGTCGTAAACGCTCTTCAAATCGTCTTCGGTAAAGCCTGCTGCCTTTGCAGACTCAACTACCAGCGCCT
>CAINTJ010000067.1 GCA_903853385.1 uncultured Gammaproteobacteria bacterium | reverse complement strand
TGCTGTCGAGTACCGGCATTTTGTCGAGGCCCAGACTCGCCGCGCTGACTTCATCACTGAACTTGTAGCCGGGACTGCCATCGCCAGCCCCGGTTGGACTGCCACCCTGGATCATGAAGTCATTGATCACGCGGTGAAACACCTGGTCGTCATAATAGGGGCGCATGGTTTCCAAACTGGTGACCGGGTCTGTGAACGCTTTGGTGCCGTTGGCAAGCCCGAGAAAATTGGCGACCGCCTCCGGCGCTTCCTGCGCGAACAACTCCAGCACAATATCGCCCAAACCAGTTTGCATCAGCACCAGCGGGTTGCCGGTATTTTCGACGGCAACTTCAAGACTGTGGTCGTTAAAACTGACTGTGCGTGTTTGGGCAGGCAACATATTGGCAGCTGTACTGCTGATAACGGGTTCGGCTGCCTGTACCAAAGTTATCAACAGCAGGCACAGCCAAGGCAGCCCCAATTGCATCAGTTTCCGGTTTGCAGACATCAGGGGGCCGATACAATTCATTTGCTTTTTTTCAGCAGGCTTTTCACGCGTGCCACCAGTTGGATTGCCGAAAATGGTTTGAGGATGTAGTCGTTGGCGCCCAGATCGTAGGCTTTGATAATGTCGTTTTCGCTGCCCATAGCGGTCAGCATGATCACCGGAATGTACATGGTGACCGGATCGTTGCGGATCTTCTGCAATACTTCAAAGCCGTCTACTTTCGGCATGTTCACATCAAGGATGAAGAGCGAGTAGGGTTTGCTGTGCATAGTGCCCAGCACTTCCTGGCCGTTGGAGGCGTGGTCAACGGTCATGCCTTCTTTCTGCAGTCGTTGGCGTATCGCGCTGGCCTGCATCGCATCGTCTTCAGCAATCATGATGGTCATGCCCGATACCGATACTTTGGCAAGCAGGTCGGGCTTCTTGTCACCGGTAGCGTCTGTCTTGTGCTCGCTGCCCATCGGCACAAGGCTTAGTTCGCGTTTCACTGCTTTCTGCAGCATTTTGTCGACAGTGCCGATCAGCGCGTCGACATCAACAGGCTTGTTGATGAACTTGTCTGCACCCAGGGCCATGCACTCCACCCGAATCAGGTCCTTCTCAATGCCTGACATTACATAGACCGGGGTAGGCAGGTTGAAATCGTTCTTGATTTCACGCAGCAGATCACGACCATCACGATCCGGCATCACCAGATCCAGCAAGATTAGCGCGAACAGTTGCTTGACCAGATATTCCTGGGCCTTGGCAGCAGTGCCTGCGTGGAAGATACGATAGCGGCCACCCAACTGCGAGAACCCGGCAATGATGCTGCCGGCAAAATCGGCATCGTCATCAATGATCAGAATATCCTGTACATTGGCGGGAGGAGGTGAAAATACCGTGATGACTTCGCTGAGCAGCTTGATCAAATCATTGGTTTTAACCGTAAGCTCGTCCTTGCCTGCATGCTCGGCCGCACTGGCAATTTCGGAAATTTGCTGGAAACCGAAAGTGGCGCCAGAGCCGTGCAGGGAGTGGGCAATGGTGCGCAGTTTGGGTTCGGTCAGCATGTCACCCTGCTGGAAACCCCTGACCAGCACCTTCAACTCGGCCAGTTTATCTGCAAGCGAAGCCAGGTATTTTTGTTGCAAGTCGTCTTGCATCGTTGTTTGTCTCGTACGGTTATTGCGGGATTATAGCTCATGACATGCATGCTGAAATTGCTGCCCGGTGCTTGCACAGCTAAGCCAGTTGTCGCGATATGGGCTTTAATGTGGTAGAAATCCATCCTGACGTACAGAAAGTCCAAGAGCCAAACAATGCCTATCTATGATTACCAATGCCGCCATTGCAGCCACCAGTTCGAGAAGCTGGTGCGGCATGATGAAACGCCCGTGTGTCCCGCTTGTCAAAGGGCTGAGCTGGAGCGGGTGGTGTCGGCCCCCGGAATCAGTACTCAGAAATCACGCAATTACACCCATGGTATTGCCCGCAAGGCGGCCAGCTCTGTCAAAAAAGAGCAGGACCATGCCCAGCGGGAGTATGAGCGCAATTACATCAAGGATCACAGCTAGGCCGGTTTTCATCCATACAAGGTTGCATCCATCCGGATCTTCAATGAGGCTTCCAACGAGACTACCTATGACACTGACTCCCGCACTACTGGAAGAACTTGAACTTTTGAACATGTTCAACCTGAACACTACCCAACAAGGCATCAAGATCCATCATCACAACGCCGACCCCGCCAAAATTGCAGCAGGTATCAGACTGCATGGCAAGGGCATGATCACCCAGCCCGATGGTGGCTATCTGACCCCGCTCGGACAGCAAACGGCAGAGCATGCCCAGACCCTGGTCACACTGCTGGAAGGTGATTTGAAATAGGCAGGAATCCCGGCTTGAGCAATTCCGGTTTCATATAGAGGGATCAGGGATTGCTGGCCAGGCTGTTGCGTGCTGGGCTTTTGATGTGCAGCACTTGTCCAGGATTCACCACATCATCCTTGAGACCATTTTGGCGTTTGATGTGCTCGGCAGTGGTGCCGTAGCGGTTGGCTATTCTCCACAGGGTTTCGCCGCGTTTGACTCGATGCGTTAGCTGGTCTTTGCCGGAAGCGGTCTCCGTGCCACGTGCCTGTGCTGTGGCAAGCAAGTACGGTGCATGTTTTTTGCTGGAGCCGGCCACTCTCGACATGGCAGCCTTGGCCGTGACGGTTTTGGTTGAACTGTCAGCAGTGGCAGCTTCACTGGTAACTGCGACAGCTGGAGCTGCAATGCCTGCCGGTAACTGCAGTTTCTGCCCCGCCTTTACCTTGGTCCCCCGCATTGCGTTGAGTGCCTTCAAAACTGCAGAGGTGGTGCCAGCGCGATCAGCAATGATGGCAAGCGTGTCGCCTTTGCGCACTGTATAGGGGCTAGCGAAGTTGCTTGGCCCGGTTTCACCTGAATTTACTGAATCAGCAGCAGCAACAAGCGAACCTGTGTTTGCGGTGGAGGAGTGGCTAGAGACAAAGCTTTCGTAGGAATGGGTGAACACGGCTACATGATAGTGGGCGGGGTGACGCTCGCGGGTTACGTCCAGCAGTTCATTCGCTTCCATCGACAGTAATGTATGTTCGAGCCAGCTGCGGCAGCGAGCACTGGAAGGCACATGCATATCGACTGCCATGCCGGTGGGGTGTACTGAATCAGTGGCGGCGTTGTCTGGTTGTTCATCAATGGGGCGGGTCAGGCTGGTCACTACCAGCTTTTCTCCGCAGGTTGCGTAAAACTGATTGCTGAGTCGCTCGATGAACATTTTTACTTCGGGGCGGGAGTAGGGGTAGGACACGTCATGCAGTTCGATGTATTGGCTGTCAGCAACTTTGACCAGATGGCCTTCGCTGACGTAGTTGCTGACTGCTTGCGGTGTGCCCAGGAAGCTGTAGCCGTAACTCACTGCCTCCTGATGCTGGCGCTCCATGGACGCGCGGGAGCCGAGCAGGCTTTGTGCCTGGAGCGGGGCGCACAGGGTCATACCCACCAGCGTAGAAATCGCAATAGACATAAGGTGCTTCATGTCGGGGGCCCTGCCAAGCAGTTGATATTGTTTTGAAAGCCGCGGTACTAGCGCGTTAGCCACGATCTTACCCAGATTATAAGGATTGTCTAGTATTTTGTTGATTTTGCTGGAGAAGGTGGCTTGGCTGGTGCCGCTATTGTTTGCGGGGGAGGGGGCTGAAGCCGGGGCTGCAGGAGGTGTTAAAACCTGCGTGCAGCCCCGCCAGCATCGATTGCTGTTTTATGCTGGAAACAGACATCATTTTTTCGGTTGTTGCAGCAGCTCGATCAGGTTGCCAGCGGGGTCCTTGGCCATGCCGATCATGATGCCGGTTTTGCCGTATTCAAAAGGCTCTGTGGCCATGCTGCCACCGGCAGCTTTTACCGCAGCAGCAGTGGCTTTAACGTCAGTGACAGTGAAAATAACGTGTGGGACTGGATCAACCAGCGTATCGGCATCGCGGTGCATGATCACAATCTGGGCAGCTGTATTGGCTTTGGCAGCTGCGTCGGTAGCGCCGAAATTCAGGAATATTTCGACATTGCCGCCCTGCATGCTGATGCGATTGACTTCACGCAAGCCGAATGCCTTGTTGTAAAACTGCGCCACAGCCACTGGATCGACAGCGGCAACGCGAGTGGAGTTCAGGCTTACTTGTGCCCATGAAAGTTGCGGGAGCAAGCAGCAGGCTGCAATGCCGGCCAGCAAGCGGATAGTTGCGTTCATGAGAATTCTCCTTGTCTGGATGGTGTTGTTAGTAAATTATTTGAGCAGTTCACTGAGTTTGGCGTTTACTGCATTGGCCCACAGTTCATAGCCTTTGGCAGTAGGGTGCAAACCGTCACTCATGATATCGGTGCCAATGTTGCCAGCTGCATCGAGAAATACCTTGCCGATGTCCATGTAAAACACTTTTTTGCCGTCATGCAGCCGCGAAATTACCGTGTTGATTGCGGCAATTTCTGCACGGTGTGGATCAGTCGCCGGGCCGCGCGGAAAAATGCCTAGTAGCAAGATTTTCGCGTTCGGAAAGTCTTTCTGCAGTTCCAGCAGGTCAGCACCCACACCTTCGGCAATTTCCAGCGGGCGATTGGTGAGGGTGTTGTTGGTGCCGATCATCATCATTACTACTTTAGGGCTAAAGCCCTGACCCTCGCCATTCTGCAAGCGGAACAGCACTCCCTGGGTGGTATCACCGGCAATGCCGAAATTGGCGGTCTTGATGTTGCCCCAATACTTGTCGAAGACGGCTTTGCCGGCATAGTTGCCGGTTTCATTACGCCAGAAATCGGTGATGGAGTCGCCCATGAACAGCAGATCAATGTTGCCAGCCTTGGCGACTTCCACGTTGTTTTCGTGTTTTTTAACAAATAAGGGAGCGAGGTTGGCAATAATGGCAGAGTTGCTGCCCAAGGGTCTTACTTCCAGCAGATAGGGATAGGTCGTGAACATCTTGCGGCTATCAGCATCGAGTCCTTTCAGATACGCGGCAAAACTCTGTCGTGCTTTCTCGACTTCGGCATCGGAAGGCCGGGGCATTGCCACCGCCGCTGGCACAGGTGCTGGTGGTACCCGTTGTGGCTGCGCATGGGCCAGCGAGATGATACTGGCAGCACAAACTGGCAACACAACAAGCCGGCAGAGACTGACAAAAGACCGCGTGGTAAAAATCTTCATGTTGTTTCCCTTAGGGTTATTGGCAAGGTTCATTTTATTTTAATGCT
>CAINTJ010000066.1 GCA_903853385.1 uncultured Gammaproteobacteria bacterium | reverse complement strand
TGCAGGGTTTTGTGATTCCACTCAGTGGGCAGGTTCACTTCAAAGTTGATGTCGGGGGCAGTGCTGTCAGCCGGATGGATGGCGCCGAGCACTTTGCAATATTCACCATTGTTGTTTTTGTCGGCATCGGCAGCGACAAGTTCGACCGAAGTGATGGAAGCGCCGGAACTGGGTTCACCGATGGCTGTGGCAGCAACGCTGAAACCAGCGAGTTTTTGGCATAGTTCGGCCGGAGTCACCACGGCAGCTTGCTTGGCCGGTTGTTGGCCACAGGCTGCCAGCAGCACCAGCAAGCCAACTGGTAACCAAGCTGGTTTGAATGGAGTATTGAATCTGGATCGTCGTGATATTTTTATTTTCATAAGAACTCCCCCCGCACAAATGGAAAGGCGAGGTTACCCCAATGCCAAGGCCAAACACTAGCGGGCACTGAATGAGAAAAAACCATGAACTTGCTGCAGGGCGGCAGCTGGCCTGCTGCGATATCGGGGCAGGGTCTCTATACTTGAGCAGTTACAATGAACACCACAGGGGAACCTAAATGCACATGTCTCATAGTTTGAAAATGTCGGCGCTGGCTTGTGCGCTGGCTGTCGGCTGCAGCACTCCAGCACTGGCTCATCACGGCTTTGGCCTGTTCCAGCTGGAAATCAACAAGGAGTGGTCAGGCACCCTCACCAAGATGAATCTGATCAACCCGCACTCCTACATGGAGCTCGACGTGACGGGAGCGGATGGCAAGGTATTGCACATGAACTGTGAAATGCGTGCTGCCACCCTGATCAAGCGTTCCGGCTGGTCCACCGACATGTTCAAAATCGGGGCTCATGTGGAAATCAAAGGCCACCCGCACCGTGATGATCCCGGTGCCTGCTACATCGAAAGCTTCGCCCTAAACGGCTCGAAAGAAATCAACCGTAACGACCAGTTTTCCACCAACACACCGGTTGACACCTCGAAACGGCCGCTGCATCTGGCCGATGGCCAGCTCAATATCAGTGGCGACTGGGCAGTAGAACAATTGGTACTGACTGTGCCGCCTAGTGGCGGCAACGGCTCCATGATCCCCAAGAGCCTGCGTGCTGACTTTGCCAGTGGCAAGCTGACTCCGGCGCAACTGCAAGCCATGCAGCCACCACGCCCGACTGTCGCCTATACTGAAAAAGGCCAGGCGGCAGCCAAGGCCTTCAACAACCGCTCGCCCGAAGACAACCCCTGGTTTGCCTGCAAACCAACCAGTCTGATCCGCGACTGGACCTCTGACTGGCCGATCAATCAGTTCAAACAGAGCACCACCGCCCAGGGTGAAAAGGTCATCGACATCACCTACGGCCTTTATAACTTCAAGCGCCAGATCCACGTCGGCATGGACAAGCATCCAGCCAAGCTGACTCCAAGCTATGCCGGTCACTCGATCGGAAAATGGGAAGGTGACACGCTGGTAGTGGATACGGTCGGGTTTGCGGCCGGCGTGCTATCCCCCCCCACCCGCAGCAGTGAAGAACTGCATCTGGTGGAACGCTTCAGCCTTGATACCCAGAAGATGGCACTCAAGCGTGAATATTCAGCCACTGATCCGGTTTATCTGACTGCGCCCTATGCCAGCTATGATGTTATGTATCTGTCAGATGTGCCGTTCGAGGCGCAGACCTGCAAGGAAATGACACCAGAGTTCCAGCAAAAGAAACCCTGAGTTTCATTCTTCACCCTCTCTTTTCTCCTGCACCGGCATGCCACTACATGGCATGACGGTGCTTGGGGTAATATTGGCTGTCAAATCCAAAAAACAGGGGGACTTCATCAATGACAACAACAACAAAATCAGTACTGCTGCTCGCAATGATCAGCGGACTGATGCAACTTGGTGCTTGCTCGCAAGATAAACCGGCAGCCACTGCCGCCAGCACCGCGGTGACTGCCGCCGCCATGCCAGACGCTGCCACTCTCAAGGCTGCAGCCGATGATGGCAAAGAATGGCTGACCTATGGCCACGACTACGCAGAAACCCGCTTCAGCCCGCTCACCCAAATCACCGCCGACAATGTCAAAGAGCTGGGCGTGGCGTGGACGTTTGATACTGATTCCTTTCGTGGCCTCGAAGGCACGCCGCTGATCCACGACGGCATCATCTACGCGACCAGACCCTGGAGCAGTGTATTTGCCCTGGATGCCCGCAACGGCAAGAAACTGTGGGATTTCGATCCGCAGGTAGACAAGAGCATCGGCTGGAAAGCCTGCTGCGACGTAGTCAATCGCGGCGTGGCTTTATTTGAAGGCAAAGTTTATGTGGGCGCGATTGATGGCCGCCTGATTGCCCTTGATGCAAAGACCGGCAAGCAGCTGTGGCAAGTACAGACTACTGATCCAATGCGTCCCTACACCATCACCGGCGCCCCGCGTGTGGTCGATGGCAAAGTTCTGATCGGCCAGGGCGGCGCTGAATTGGGCAGCCGTGGCTATCTCACGGCTTATGATGCCAATACTGGCGCACAAGTGTGGCGTTTCTGGGTAGTGCCAGGCAATCCGGCCGATGGTTTTGAAAACCCGGACATGGAAAAAGCCGCAGCCACCTGGAGCGGCAAATGGTGGGAAGTGGGAGGAGGCGGGGATCCCTGGGACACTATCGTCTATGACCCCACACTTCGCACTGTTTACGTGGGCACTGGCAACGGCTCCCCATGGAGCCATCAGCTGCGCAGCGAGGGCAAGGGTGACAACCTGTACTTGTCTTCGATCGTCGCCCTCAATGTTGATGATGGCCGCATCAAGTGGCACTACCAGACCACGCCGGCTGACAACTGGGATTACACCGCAACCCAGCCACTGATGCTGGCCGATCTCACCATGAACGGCCTGCCCCGCAAAGTGATCATGCAGGCACCGAAAAACGGTTTCTTCTATGTACTGGATCGCGAAACCGGCAAACTGTTGTCAGCCGATCCTTATGCGGAAGTGAGCTGGGCTTCCGGCGTTGATCTGGAAAGCGGTCGACCGATTGAAACCGGCAATGGCCGCTATACCACCGCCATCTCGATGGTGATGCCAGGCCCCACCGGCGCGCATAACTGGCATCCAATGTCGTACAACCCGGCCACGGGTCTGGTGTATTTGCCAACCATGCAGGGCACCTCCTTCCCCTACTCGCAGGAAAAAGGCTTCACGCACAAACCCGGCACCTGGAATCTCGGCATCAACCACGACGCCATGGTTGGCATCCCCTTGAAACCGCAGAGCGAATACAAACCCGGCACCGGACCCAAGACCCGTACGCCTGGCGCCTTGGTGGCATGGGATCCGATCAAACGTGAGCCGCGCTGGGTAGTGGATTATCCGTTCGCCATTGATGGCGGCACGCTTAGCACTGCCGGTAATTTGGTGTTCCAGGGTGGTGCCGATGGCAAGCTGCGCGGCTTCACGGCCGACAAAGGCGAGCTGGTATGGGAAGTGGATCTCGGGGTTGGCATTATGGCGCCGCCGATCACCTTTGAACTGGACGGCAAGCAATATTTGTCAGTGCTGGCTGGCTGGGGTGGATCATCCGGTTTGATAGGCCCCAGCAACACCGGCCAATACAAACCCATAGGACGCCTGTGGACCTTTGTGATTGGTGGCGACAAGAACATCGTGCCTGTCAAAGGCCAGCCCTTGCCTGAACTAACCACCATTGCCTTCGACAGCAACAAGAAAGTGCTGGCGCAGGGCGAAAATGTCTACACCAAGCATTGCATGCTATGCCACGGTGCCGGTGCAGTTTCCGGCGGCGCACTGGTTGACTTGCGTTATGCAGCTCCGGCGACCTATGACAATATTCTGAACATCGTGCGCCATGGCGCTTATACCGGCCTCGGCATGCCCAACCTCGGTGAATGGGTGACTGATGACGAAGTCAATGCACTCAAAAACTGGCTGTTGTCTTTGCGGGCTGATTTGATGAAACCCAAGAAATAACCGCTGCCAGCACTAAAGCACCAAGACAAACCCCGGCCCTGGCCGGGGTTTGTCTTTAAGGGTATGGCACTTCTGCGCAGGCTGCAGTGAAACGCAACTGACGCGGCACGTGGAAGCAACGGGTGAAATTTTGCTCAGTACCGTACGATGGATTCCACACGAGCCAGTCTTTACCCCCCTGACATGCACTCAAGGACTCTGAACACAGTCACTGGGCCTCTATGGCAGAGTGCATGATGCCAGCCTGCACATCCCAGCAGTACTGCCGTCATGCAGGGCTTTACTGCCATTGGCCTGGACATAGCAACATTGAAGTTCAGGAATTCACTGGATTAATTCCCGGGACATAAAAAAACCGGCGATGCATTGGCATGGCCGGTTTTTTTGGAAACAGCACCGTTAGTTCTGGTTCAATTTCTTGCCAAGCAGACCCGAACTTTCTTCTTCCAAGACATGTACGACAGTTTTCGACAAGGCAACCAGACCCGCATTGATGAACAGCAACGGTATGGCTATGCCCAGGCCCATTACAGTAGCGATCATTGCCTGACCGATACCATCAGCCATTAGTTTGGGATCACTGGTGCCCGCGGCAGTAATACTCTGGAAAGTGATGATCATACCGATAACGGTACCAATCAGGCCTAACAAGGGACCTGCTGCCACTGCCAGTCGGAGAAAGGACTGGAATCGTTCCAGTTTGGGAATTTCCTTCAGTACAGCTTCCGAGATACGCAATTCCACCACTTCAGGCAATTCATTGTCGGCGGCGTGACCATCTTTACCAGTCACAGCCAGCAGCATACGGCCCAGCGCGTTGTTCTGCAT
>CAINTJ010000065.1 GCA_903853385.1 uncultured Gammaproteobacteria bacterium | reverse complement strand
ATAGCGCGCCAGCTCCAGGTTCTGACCCATGCGATTGAGCTCGACGCCCTCGACGAACAACTTGCTCGTCACCATTGCCATGATGTGGCCACCGAAGAAGGTCTGCTCCGCATCAGCCGAGGCCTGCACCTTGATGTTGCGTGTCAACAGGCCCACTTCGCCGCGTTCATCCACGTCGAAGGTGATCTTGCCGAAGTGCATGTAATCCAATTTCTTGTCCAGCGTGATGGTGTTGCCGCTGATGGCCGCAATGCTGCGACGCTCGGCCTGGCGCGGATCAAAGTCGGTCGACGCCAGCACGATCTCGTCGCCTACCTGCCATTGGGCCGCGTTCAGCACTTCGATGGAAGTGCTGCCGGCCTCGGCAGTTTTGGCCAGCTTGGTCCAGGTGTTGGTGCGGCTGCCGTGCAGGTTCAGCGTGCCGCCCGACAGCATGATGCCGCGGTCACCCATGCCCATCATCTGTTCATCTTTGACGTTGTTGGTGAGGGTGATGGTGGCCTTGTGCGTATGCGGCTTGGCTTCGGTGCCAATCGCCAGCTCGCCGTGCACCATGATCCACTCGGTGCTCAGCTCCAGATCGGCCTTGTCGTCAAAGCTCAGCTTGCCATTGATCGTCATACCGCCCAGCGCTGGCGGACTGACGTCAAGAATCACGTCCTTGCCACTCGCAATTTCTACCTTGTCGCCGGCGGCTGGCACCTTCTTGTTGGGCCAGGTGGCGGCTTCGGACCAGCGCGTTGGCGCGGCCTGGGCGCCGGCGGCGGCGAGCAGCAAACACAGCGGTAGAGCACATGCGTAAACGGACACGCGAGAATTTATTTTCACGATTTTTGACTCCCGTAGTCGAGCAGATTAAAGAATGGCTTAGCTTCCCTATTGCCAAGCGCAATGGATCTTAAGCGCGAAATGCGTGAAAAAAAAGCAGAAGCAACAAATATGGGTGATCTGCAGCCAGCGATCGCCTCCTGATCGTCCAGTAACTTGCGACTCTCTCGCCGAGGATGAGCCCAGAACCGTCGGGGCGCTGTTTCCAGGTGTATCCCCTGCCACGAATTAGATTGCGAGCGCGTAAATCTGCATAATGCGCTGAATGCTGCAGGCAGCTGCGCGCGACGCCAGGCGTCATTGCATGGAGAACACCGCAACATCAGAGCCAAAAATATGGCAAGGTCAAAGGCAAGTAGAAACAGATCTCATCACTAATATGTTCCTTATAACGGGGGCTTTTATGTCGACAACACACCTTTTTCTATTCGCCACTGCGTTATGTGCGTCCTGCTTTTTGGGCTACACACCACTATTCATCCCGGTTATTTACGTTATCGTTAGTCTGGTTACCTATGGGATTTATGCAAAGGATAAGTCTGCGGCCGAAAATGGGTCATGGAGGGTTTCCGAAACCACACTCCACACCTTGTCACTGCTGGGCGGCTGGCCTGGTGCAAGGATCGCGCAACTAGCCATCCGGCACAAAACCGCCAAGACCGGCTTTCAACTAGCCTTCTGGATTACGGTCGCAGTTAATTGTGCTGGGCTGGCATGGTTGCATACCAAACCGGGTGCAATTTTCCTGAATACTTACACGTTCAAGGTAGAAGCATTGATCATTAATGAAATGCGCGTGCCAACCATCACACCCACATAATCGCACAGGCGCTGGTTGCACATTGCCATTACCTGAGCTTTTACAGGGCTACGTGGCGGTTGCCGCAAAACGAGCGGATTCACTTTCGCAACAAAAGATGGCACCCTACTGCCGTCTATTGTTGTCAGCCGACCACTCCATGGTTTTTGTGCATGTTTGAAGAACTGAAAGAGCAATACCGGCAGTCGTTGCCGGACAAAATCAGTGCCATCAAGATTTTGTTGCAGGATATCCGCGCTGCCAAGCCGGATGCCGAAGCACAGTTGCGTCAAATTGCCCACACTCTGCACGGCTCCGGCGCCACCTTCGGCTACCCGGAAATCAGCAGTGCTGCCAAAGAAGTGGAATATGCCACGACCGAGGACTTTCTGAAATTATTGGCCAACCTGACGCGGGTGCTGGTATCGATTGAAAGCACGCAAGTCGGCGGCAGTGCCAAAGCCGCGACGCCGGCCGTGGCCAAAAAAAGCCTGCTGCCGATCCTGGTGGCGGAAGATGACGATCTCATGGTCAGCCTGATTCGTCAGCAATTGCTCAGTGACGGGCTGCGCGTGGAATATGTGAACAATGGTGCGGCTGCTGTGGGAGCAATCCAGCGACATAAATTTTCATTGCTGATTCTCGATGTGCAAATGCCGATCATGGACGGCTTCGAAGCACTGAGCCGCATCCGAGTAAAGAATGACAAGGACCAACTGCCGGTGATCATGCTGACCGGGCTCCGCAGCGAGAATGATGTGGCGCGTGGCTATGAACTCGGTGCCAACGATTACATCACCAAGCCATTTGACCCCGAAGCGCTGTTGGCGAAAGTGAAAGCCGTGCTTAAAATTGGCTAGCCGGCAGTAACACCGCTGCGTCTCCCGCGGCTCAGCCCCGGACTACCGATCACCCCCTGGCTTATGAAAAATCCATTTCGGCATGGTCGCGCATGCTACTTATTGAATTTGAGGAGAACTGATGTTCAACCCTGCCCCACACAACACCCAGGACCAATCTGCAGCTATAGCCCGGATCTTTGCACTCCAGCAGCAACAACAATGGGAAGTGAAAGCGTCTTCGGCCGCCCAGCGTAAAGCCAAACTACAGAAACTGCTGGCCGCGGTAGAAGCTCACAGCGCTGCCATCGTGGCCGCAGTCAAACAGGACACCCGCAAGCCTGAACACGAAATACGCATAACCGAAATTGCCAACGTCACCGCCAATATCGAGCGCAACATCACCAACCTCGACACCTGGATGACGCCGGTAGACGTGGTGCCCTCGCTGAACCAGGAGGACAAAGCACAGATCGTAATGGAAGCGCGCGGTGTCTGCCTGATCCTGGGCCCGTGGAATTTTCCGCTGGGGCTGGTACTGGGTCCGCTGGCGGCGGCTGTGGCGGCCGGCAACTGCTGCATCGTCAAGCTGTCGGACTTGTGCCCGGCCACGGCCAGTGTGGCCGCCAGCATCATCCGTGCCGCCTTCGCCGAAAACGAAGTGGCCGTGTTTGAAGGCGAGGTCGAGGTGGCAACCGCCTTGCTCGAACTGCCGTTCAATCACATTTTCTTTACGGGCAGCCCGCGGGTCGGCAAGCTGGTGATGGCGGCAGCGGCCAAGCACCTGGCTTCCGTCACACTGGAACTGGGCGGCAAGTCGCCGGTCATCATTGATGACGGCGCCGATGTGCAGAAGATAGGTGGCGATCTGGCCGGTGCCAAACAATTCAACGGCGGGCAGGCCTGCATCTGTCCGGACCATGTGTTTATCAAGAAGCAGCAGCAAGACCGCTTGATCGCCGCCTTTGACGCCAAGGTCAAACAGAGCGTGTATAACGAAGACGGCAGCATCAAGAAGGAAAGCATTGCCCAGATCGTCAATCCGCAGAATTTCACGCGCATACAGCGGCTGTTTGATGATGCCATTGCCAAGGGCGCGCGCGTGGCGGTGGGCGGCGTGCTGGAAGCAGCCGACCGCACCATCCATCCGACCCTGCTCACCGAGGTCACGCCCGACATGCTGATCATGCAGGAGGAAATTTTCGGGCCGCTCATTCCGGTCATGACCTACGACAACCTCGATGAGGTGGTGGCCCACATCAACGCGCGCGGCAAGCCGCTGGCGCTCTACATTTACAGCGATGATCAAGCCAACATCGACAAGATCCTGCAGCGCACCTCATCGGGCGGCGTTACCATCAATGGCATTTTCTCGCATTACCTGGAAAACCGGCTGCCGTTCGGCGGCGTCAACCAGAGTGGTATGGGCAGTTATCACGGTTTCTTTGGTTTTAAGGCGTTCTCGCATGAGCGCGCCATCTATATGCATCGGAAGCATTAGCAGGCGATGACACAGGGGTCAGAGTCACATACTGCCAACGTGACTCTGACCCAACTTTCTATTTGATCAAATCATTCAGACTGCTTGGGGCTGGCGGGCTGGCGGCACGTGACGATCATTGATCATGACCGCCAGCATCAACAGCACGGCGCCTATGCACAGCGCAGCAAAATAGGGAATGACACTGCCATTGCCAATATCGAGCAGCCAGCCACCAAAGGTGCTGGAGAGATAAGCCCCGATGCGCCCCATGAAGATGCCGAAGCCGATGCCGGCGGAACGGCACGAAGGCGGGTAGCCATGCGTCAACATCGCGTACATGCCGCCCACGCCACTGCTGAAGATCGCTGCCAGTAATCCTACCAGCGCCATGATCAGCACCCGTTGATTGGCATCTGGTGCACCTGCGGTCGATTCAATCAGCGCAGCAACCACTACCAGATTGACCAACAACGCGGCGCCGATCCCCGTCATCACCTGTTTTGAGCCAAAGCGCTGTATCAGCAAGCCCGCGGAAATGGAGCCGGCGATGGAGGTGATGCCAGCGACAAAGACCGTATAAGAGGCTTGGTCAAACGCAAAGCCATGCGAAGTCAGCAAGGTCGTGGCCCAGTTGAGGATGCCGTACGCCACCAGCGTTGCCGAGGTGAACGCAAGGCCGACGCCGATGTTGAGGCGCAAATTGCTGCGATCCAGCACACCAATCGAGCCACTTGAGGTGTCGGTCATATGGCGCTCGGCCACCAGATCCAGGTCTTCATCCACCACGCGGCGGGCAGCTTTTTTCGCTTCCGCCGTCCTGCCACGCGCCAACAGGAAGGCCGGACTGTCACGCAGCACCGCGATGATCAGCACGACGCATACGATGAAAGTGGCGGCGCCAAAACAGGTAAAGGCGCCACGCCAGCCCCACAGACCCACCACCGTCGGTGCCAGCGCACCCACGATCGAACCACCCAGAGGCGTGCCAACCGAAATGGTCGTCACTGCCACCGAACGCCAGCGATCCGGCAACCACTCGCCAGTCAGCGCGATGGCAATGGCATAGGCGGCACCGAAACCGAGGCCGCCGAGAAAACGCCAGATCGCCATTTCCGTCACATTGTTGGCCGTGCCGGCTGCCACTGTGCCGAGCGAGAACACCACAGCGGCCAGCACCAGCGACCAGCGTCGGCCGACGCGGTCACCGAGGATGCCGCCACTCCAGGAACCCACCCCGAATCCGAACAGCGCCGCGCCCAAGGCCAGGCCAAAACTGCCACGGTCAACGCCATAATCCTTGAGGATCAAGGGCGTCACCACTCCGAGCAATTGCGCATCAACGCCATCGGCCACCAGCACAATCAAGCAGACGATGAAGGTAAATATCTGGAACAAGCGCAACGGAGCGCGTCCCATGACTTCGCTAAATGAAACAGACATGCATTTCTCCATTGGGTGCTGTTGTTGTTATTTTACGGACTCGATTCTCATCACCAGCCCGTCATCTTCGTCAGTCAGCAAGTATAGCCTGCCATCAGGCCCCATTTTCACATCACGAATGCGCTGGCGCAGGTTGCCGAGCAGCGACTCGCGGCGGATCTCTTCGCCTTTGTCATTGAAATGGATGCGCTGCAGCTGGCCGGTGCCGGGAATCTGGCCCTGCTGCATCGCGCTGATGAAGAGATCGCCCTGCCAGCGCGGAAACTCGCTGCCATCATAGAAGGCCAGACTGGACGGTGAAATGCCCGGCATCCAGAACGCGGTCGGATTGATGGTGCCTTCCATCTGCCAGCGTTCGCTTTGCACGCCGCCACTGTAAGCCATGCCCAAGCTCACCAAGGGCCAGCCATAATTGCCGCCACGGCGGATGCGATTGACCTCGTCGCCGCCGTCGGGGCCCATTTCGGTTTCCCAGATCTCACCGGTCTTTTTGTTGAGGGTGAGGCCGGTGGGGGTGCGGTGGCCGTAGCTGAAGATTTCCGGCAGGAAGCCTGGCTTGCCGACAAAGGGGTTATCTTGCGGAATCTTGCCGTCCGGCGTCAGGCGCAGGATCTTGCCTTTCTGCTCGTCGGTGTGAAAGTTGGGTTCCGGCTTGTCGCTGGTCACATAGACACCCACATAGAGCATGCCGTCGGCACCGAACAACAGACGCACGCCGTTAGTAGTGCCTTCACTGCCGACAAAAATATCCTGGGTGTTCTGGATGTTGTTGCCATCCCAGCGCCCGCGCGCAATGGCAATGGCCTGTTTGTTGTTGGGCAGGCCTTTGTTGTAGCTCATGTAGATATAAGGCTGTTTGGCGAAATCCGGGTGCAGTGCGATATCGAGCAGGCCGGTATATTTGTTGGGGATGGCGCCCGGTGGTGTGCCCAGTACCGGCTCTTTCTGCAACACATCATTCTTGATGCGGCGGATCGTACTGGTGTTTTTTTCCGTTACCAGCGCGGTGCCGTCCGGCAGCCAGGCGATGCTCCACGGATGGTTGAGCCCGCGCGCCAGTACTCTGACGCGGATATCCATGCCCTCGGCGGTGTCGTAATAAAACGGGCCAGAGCCCACCGGATTGATATGCAGACCGTCGGCACGCTGCGGCGGCGGAGTATCGGCGGCCAGCAAGGTGGTGGGGGGCAGCGCAGCCAGTAACAGCGCGGCAAGCAGTTGCTTGGTGAACATCGGCTTCCTCCTGAAAGGTAAAATTGTGGAATTGGAGTCTATGTACTTAGGGTCAGAGTCGCATTGTTGGCCAATGTGATTCTGATCCGGATTTTGTTACGGAAAAAACTCGGCGCCTGACGTTGGCGTGTAGCGCCTTATCTTTTTATACGGTCTTGTACCTTATCGGGCGCGGTAATGGCAACACACTAGCGGGTTCGAGCCTGAAACAATCTCCGTCTTGCCTTGTTTTCCGGTTGTTGATCGGCAACTACCCGCGCCTGGCAGAATTGATAGTGCATGACTGCAGTACTAGTACTAGCATCACCACACTGACCGACCCGGAGGTTTTATGTCGATTCTGCGTTTCTCCATGCTGGCTTTTTGTTTGGCGCTGCCGGTTTCTGCGGCGCTGGCGCAAGCCAATCTCAACGTCGCGCAATACAGCAAGTCCAATGAGCTGTGGTATCCCCCCAATCTGGATACGTGGATTCAGACCGGTGCGTCGATTGGCGGTGAATACAATGACAAGCCGTTTGATCCGCAGCATCCCGGCACCGTCGGTGTGGTGCAGATGGAACCGACGGCTTACCGTTATTTCAGGGAGCACAAGCGCTATGCGGAAGGCACCATGTTCCTGCTGAGTTTCTACCAGGCCGAAAGCAAGTCGGATCCGCAGTTGCCGGGCTTTGTGCAGGGTGCGCTGTTGTCGCAGGAGATCCATGTGCTCGACAAGAGCCGCTTTGGCCAGGAGGGCCATGCCTTCTTCATGTTTCCGACTCCCGACCAGCAAATGGCCTCTGCGCTGCCGCCCGGCAATGTGTGCGTGGTGTGCCATATGGAGCATGGCAAGTTCAATGGCACCTTTGCGCAGTTTTATCCGACGCTGCGGGCGCTGTTGGGACTGGGCAAGTAAAGTGGTTGCCGTTCTGGCGCAACAGGTGACAGCTGCTGCGCTGGACAATAACCGCTGTTAATTCTTCCAATTCCCGTCATGCACCGTGTATTCTCAGGTGCCACGAGTAACACATACACCGAAGCTGACCTGTCATGATCCAATCCCGCTTGCGCCGCTGCTCCTTGTTGCTAATCATGTGTGCCACTTTTGTCCAGGCCCAGCCTGAGGGCCCGCCGCTGGGCGCCGGTCCGTGGGTGCTGCCTACGTTTGAACAAGGCAACATCAAGGTGTCGGTAGTGGCGCGCGGCATGGATCACCCGTTCGGCCTGGTGTATTTGCCGGGCACTGCTACCTCGGCCAATCCGATAGGCGATGTGCTGCTGACCGAACGTACCGGCAAAGTCCGCCTGTTCAGCAAGGGAAAATTGCAGAAAGCGGTGGTAGTGGACATGGCCAAAGTGTTCTCGATGGAGCAACTGTTCGACATCAAGCTGCATCCGCAGTTCGCCACCAATGGCCTGCTCTATTTCACCTATATCAAGACCGGCCCCAAGCCGGAGGGCGGCAAAGGCTACTGGGTGACTACTGCGCTGGCACGCGGCCATTTCACCGGCAACAAGATTGAAGACCTGAAAGACATCTATGTAGCGTCCAAGGCCTGGAGCGGCAATATCGGCGGCGCATCCTCACGCCTGCACTTTCTGAAAGACGGCACCTTGCTGTTCGGCGTGTCGCATCGCATCGACACGCTGGCACCGCAGCAGCTTAATTCTGACCTCGGCAAGATTCTGCGCCTGAAAGACGATGGCAGCATTCCCAAAGACAATCCGTTCATCGGTGTCGAAGGCGCGTTGCCGGAACTTTACACCTGGGGCAATCGCTCGGTGATGGACTTCACCACCAACCCCAACACCGGCGAAGTGTGGGAACTGGAAAACGGCCCGCAAGGCGGCGATGAAGTGAATATCCTCAAACCCGGCAACAACTACGGCTGGCCGATTGCCACCTATGGCCGCGATTACGATGGCAAACGCTTCAGCCCGCAGCCGTGGGTAGAAGGCACGGCCTTGCCCGAGCTGTATTGGGTGCCTTCGATCACCGTGGCCGGCCTGACGTTTTACACCGGCGACAAGTTTCCCAAATGGAAAGACAATCTGTTCGTGACCTCGATGATCAAAGGCCGCGTGCCCGGCACCGGCCATCTGGAGCGAGTGGCGTTCAATGAAAACGGTGAAGTACGCCGTGAGGAGTTGCTCAACAGCCTGCACCAGCGCATCCGTTATGTGAGCCAGGGGCCGGACGGACTGCTTTACTTGCTGACCGACAGCAAGGACGGCGCACTGCTGCGGCTGGAGCCGGCCGGCTCGGAACCGCTGGACGCCGGCGTTGCTGGCGGCGTGGAAGTGGCGCAACCGGCGACTGCCGCTATTAACATGTTCCCCGACCTGGACTGCAATACCTGTCATCGCGTCGAAGAAAAACTGGTGGGCCCTTCCTTCCGGGACATTGCCAAAAAATATCCGATGACCAATGCCAACGTTAGCTTGCTGGCCGACCGCATCATCAAAGGCAGCAGCGGCGTGTGGGGTGAAACGCCGATGTCGGCGCATGAGGCCATCAAAGCTGACGCCGCCAAAGCCATCGCCAAAAAGATTCTCGATCTTGAATCCGAATAAGCCAGACTTGTTGCTGTTCTGCTCTTCACCGATCCCTGTGCTCACCACCTGATGCGCAGTGTAGTCCGCCGCTCGACGCCTCGCTGTCCGCTGTGTCTGCTGCCACCACGCTGGTGCATCTGTGCGGCGCAGCGCGACATTGCATGTGAACTGCAGATTGACATGCTGACGCATCAACGCGAACTCACGCGCCCGAGCAGTACCGGCAATCTCATCAAACGCTTGTTGCCTGCCACCCGCCAGCATGGCTGGCGCGCCGATGAGCCGGTGGCAGCCAATGCGGTAGTTACACCCGGCAAACAACTGTGGATCCTGCATCCGCATGGCGAGCCAGTGCCGGCCACCTGCGAGCTTGCGTCCACGCAAGTGTTGCTGCTCGATGGCAGCTGGAGTGAAGCCTCGGCGATGGCCGGCGGGATTGCACAGTGGGGCCGCCTGGTGAGTTTGCCAATGCATGGTGAAAGCCGCTTCTGGCTGCGCACCCAGCAGGATGGCGGCCGTTTTTCGACAGTGGAGGCGTTGATATTCGTGCTGGATGCGCTGGGCCTGTCGGCGATCAGTGCTGAACTGCGCATTCAGTTGGAACTGCATGTTTATGCCGGTTTGCGCTCGCGCGGACGCAAAGAGCTGGCTGAGCAGTATCTGGCCGGGTCCGTGATTAAACCGGCGCTGGCGGATTATCTGGTGGAGTTGCACAGGCGCAGGCCGTTGCCCTAGCGATTACGTTTTATTCTTTTTGTTTTGACGTGTCCGCTGCTCCCGACTATAGTTTTCGCACTTTCAAAAGCCGGGACTCCAATCAATGAGTGAAATGACACGACGAGGTTTCATGGGTTCGGCGCTTGCTGCTGCAGCAGCAGTACCTGCGCTGAGTTCGGTTGCAGTGGCGCAAACAGCAGGCACGCCCCAGACGAATGTGAAGGTCGAGAGCGACGTCGTGTTTGGTAAAGGCGGTGACATGGATCTGAAGCTCGATATCTATCGACCTCCAGCGGGTGTGACTCCAAAGCGAATGGCGACCATTCATTTTCACGGTGGCGGATTTACATCCGGCAACAAGGAATCGCTGGCGGAACGCGTCAAGCCTTTTGCGGCGCTCGGCTACGTCGCGATAGCGGCGCAATACCGTCTTGCCGGGCAAGCGGGCTATCCGGCCCTGGTTCACGATGCCAAAGCCGCCATCCGCTGGGTGCGGGCAAACGCGACGAAGCTGGGTATCGATCCAGCCCGCATCGCTGTCGTTGGCTACTCCGCCGGCGGTTATCATGCGCTGTTTGCCGCAGGCACCGGTGATCGTCCGGAGTTGGAAGGCAGCGGCGGCAACGCTGGCGTCAGCACCAAAGTGGCAGCGTGCCTTGCGTACTATCCCGCGACGAATGTGCCTGCCAGCATGCTGCCCGCCGGCAGCGATGCCGCGGTACAGAAAGCCGCGAACGCAACGACCTATATCGCGGCGGGCTATCCGCCGGTT
>CAINTJ010000064.1 GCA_903853385.1 uncultured Gammaproteobacteria bacterium | reverse complement strand
CCCGGTTTGCCAGCCTGGTTTTCACGTCGCCATAGGCCAGGGCTTCAAGATCACTGATACTCAATAAAAGATTGCGTTCGGCCTTGATCCGAAAATATTCCGGAATACAGGCCATCAAGGATATGACCAGCGTAATACCTATCACACGGCTAACAAACACATTGCTGTACCGGTTCACATCGAATGCAAACACGCCATGCCAGATGAATATGGTAAATATCAGTAAAACGATGATCCAGATAATTCCACGCAGTCGGCCATGCAAAACCAGTGCAACTGAAGGAAAGATGAAATAGAACAGTGGCCCGGTATTTTGCAGACCACCGGTATAGAACAAAAACAGCGCCAAGATACCCATCAACACAGAAATGACGTATTTCGCCAGCCAGAACCAGCTGCCAGCCCAGCTTATGGCGTAGCCAAATATGGTAAGGCCGGCAATGGAGAACAACATGGCAGCATTGACATCTTCACCCACGGTGATTGAGTAGAAACCAAACAACAGCAGCATGAAAATTGCCAAAGCAGAGTAGAGGCCACTCAACAGGAAATTGCGGTAGTCGCTGGCATCAACACCGACTTCCATCCGCTCCTGTACCGCATGGGGTATAGCCCACAACGGTTCCTGGCTCAATTCAAAATTCCGATTCACCATCTTGCAACGTCCTTTCTACAAAATTTTCCGAAATCCTCCTGCTAATGCTTACCTGCGCAGGTTTGTTATTTTCCTGGCACAACCATTGTCTGAACCTGACTGCTGCAGCAAATTCAGGACCTGGCCCCATCAAGCTCTTCCCATTGTGCTGGGGTATTGAAATTACGAAATTCCTGCAAGGAGATCGCTGCATCATCGACCAGCTCAGCCTGTGCAAATTCCAGCAAAGCCCGTAGTGAGCGCTGGCCGCCCAGATGTCGCTCATCCCTGAAAAGCTGCTGCAGATGCAGGTAAAGACTCTCGCTGGCAGGCAGTATGCAGGGAAAAATCTGGTTCCGGAAGCGGGCGCCCCGCCCCGGCACAGCATGCGCCAACAGTTGCCGCAAGGTCATCAGCGTCAATAGCGGCATATCGACCGGGATCAGCAATAATGGCATCCCGTCAAGCTGCGCATGCTCATCTAACCAGCCCAGCAGTGACAGCACTGCTCCCGGCGGCCCACAGTAGGGCAACCGATCTGCCACCCCCAGAGGATGCTGCGGGCGACCACTCACAAATACCTGCTCGGCACCCGTTGCCTGCAACAGTGTCACCGCCCGCTGCAGCAAGCTCGCGCCTTCTACCTGCAATAGCGCTTTGTCCTGCCCCATACGGCTGGATTTGCCGCCGGCCAGTACCGCAGCCCTGTGCATTTACTGCTCCCTCGCATGCATCAGGCGCACATCGCGCTGAGGTACCGGGATCACAATGGAGTTTTGTTGCAGCGTGGCATGGATGGCAGCATTAGTCTGGAAACGTGTGTGAAACAAGTGTTCAGTTGCAGTCCAGTAGCGCAGCCCCAAAGTGTAACCATTGGCGCCAAAATCCTGGATGCCAACCTGGGGAGCACGGGTCTTGCTGACTCCCGCCTGTGCCGCAATCGCCGCTCGGATCAGGTCCACCGCCTTGAGCGGATCGCTGTCATAGGCGATGTCAAAAGTCATTTCCACAATGCTTTCGCTGGCAGAATTATGGATTATTTCGCCCACAATATGATGATTGGGAATCGTGATATGTACGTCATCTTCATTAGCCAGAATGGTATTGCCAAGCCGCACTTGCCTGACGACTCCGCTCACTCCTTTAACGGTGATAGTATCCCCCACTACAAAGGGTCGGGTTACCACTATCGTCACACCCGCTGCATAGTTCGACAGCATGCGCTGCATCGCCAAACCTGCGCCCAGTGAAACCGCACCAATGGCCGCAACAAACGGCGCTACGCTGACACCGAGTTTGCCCAGCGCAATCACTGCCACCATCGTCATCACCAGCACCTTGGCCGCACTGGCAGTGAAGCGGCTCAGCGTGACATCGATGTTGTGCTTGACCATGAACTCTTCGGCCATATTGCCCAGCTTGCGGGACAGCACCATGCCCAGCAGCAGGATGATGACCGCCCCCAAAAGATCGAAGCTGTAATCCACCAGAAACTTTTCAATCTGGTGGTAAATACTCTGGAATTCCGCGAGCTGTTGTTCCATTGGGCAACCTTTAACTTGTCAAGACGGGTTTGGATCAGACTTGCGGAGGTTCGGTTTCCGAACCATCACTGTAGCGGGCAAAGCGCTGGCGATGCCCGTGTACCTGATCAGCTCGCGGCCATGGCCAGCCACCGAATTGATCACGCTGGTAATCATTGAAGGTCTGCACCAGCTCTTCATGGGTATTCATTACAAACGGCCCATGCTGGGCGACCGGCTCATTGATGGGCCGCCCCTGCAACATCAGTAATCTTGCGTGTTTTTCGCCATTGTGAATCAACAGTGCTCGGTCAGATTGCAAACGCAGACTGTGCATGACTTTTACCGTCTTGCCATCGAAACCGGCGTCACTGCCTTCGAAAAAATACAGCGTCCGGTTAAGACCGCTGCTGGCAGCCGGCAACTGCCACTGCGCGTCAGGATCAATATCTATAACCCATGCCGCCACTTCATTGCTGGCATCACTGGCCCAGGAATGTGGAGGCGGTGGCAACGCGTTGGTACCGCAGTAGTTGCCGGCAGTGATTTCAATCTGGATCTTGCGGCCATGCTGGTCCTGTTCATGTACCCGCGGCAAGTCAGCATTCCAGTACATCAGAAAATGTGGCGGTGCCATCTTGCTTTTGGCAGGCAGATTCAACCACAGCTGGAACAGCAACAGCGGGTTCGCATTGTGCTCATCCACCAGCGGAAACATTTCACTGTGCTGGATACCCTTGCCGGCGGTCAGCCACTGCACATCCCCGTCACCGTAGCGGCCGGCAGCGCCGAGCGAATCCGCATGATCCACCAGGCCTTGCTGCACAATGGTAATGGTTTCGAAACCGCGATGCGGATGCGCCGGAAACCCCGGCACTGCCTTGCCATGATACATGCGGAAGCCGTCGCGGATTTCGAAGTCCATGCCGAGATTGCGGCCGACCAGCGAGGTGGCCGGCCCGAAGCTGCCATTGCCACGCGGAAACTGATCGTGGTGATAAGCGCAGAACAGGAATGGATCATAGGTCTGCCATTGGAAACCCAACGGTTTGATATCAAAAATCACAAAGGTTTACCTCCATAGATATGCCACACCGACACCAGCGAGACATAGAGCAGGCCGGCAATCAATAGTGTGCATAACAAAAACATCAACGGTTTTTCCCGCAACATGTCGAACGCCGTGCGCCTGGTCCCGGCGGCATGTGCATCCTGCCAGCGCTGACGTGACTCAATCGAGCGTTGCTCTGCATAGTGTCCCAGCAACTCTCTGGCCAGCGCCAACTGGCTGTGATCGCACAACCACAGCGCCGGCGGCGAAATTGCAAACAGGCTGCCACCGGTTTCGTAATACTCAATGGCGTTGGCATCCAGCAAGCCATGAATGTCTTCCAGCTCATCATCCGGGACATTCCATAAACTCATCAGGCGCAGTGCCATCAGCCATGGCTCCCGTAGAAATAGGCAATCAGGCGGCCGGCTGCCAGTGTCGACATCCAGATCAGCAGCGACAACCAGGCCGACAGTTTGACCAGCCCCGGCACATCGGCATGGCTGTCCCAGCGGTGCTGGTCTCGCCGCAGTACGATGTGCATCCACAGCACATTGAGTCCGCCGAGCGGAATCAACACCATCTTGCTCAGAAAGGCCGGATTAACGGAATACTCCAGCGGCATGAACAGGAACAGCAGGCCGCCACTGACCACCACCCCGGCAAACAGCCACCACAGCGTCGGAATCACATGCTGCATCAATATGCTGACTGCCACCCGCCGATGAATGCCCAATAAACGCAGGTCCAGCATGGCAATACCACCAAAAAAACCGGCAGTCATGAATATGTGCAGGACTTCCGCAGCCGGAAACCCCCAGATCAGGGAGTTCAGCCACAGGGTTGCTGCAGATTCGTTGAGTGTTGCAAACATTAGTTACCTCGCAAATCTCATATTAACCCACCGGACCGCCTGCATGGCAGCACTTGGGCCCTTGTGCTTTAATTCGAAGACTCCCATTGAGTAAAGGACATCACCATGCCTATACAACGGACCTATGCGTCATTCACCAGATTCGCACTGGCTTTGTTCGCTGCTCTGGCGCTGGCGGTTTGCACCTGCGCCTCCCAGGCGGCTGACAAAACCGGCTACAGCTTGCTGGAAACAGTGCCAGCCAGCGCGACCCAACTGGTAATCCCCTACACCAAATACAAGCTGGACAACGGTCTGACCGTGATTGTGCATGAAGATCACAGCGACCCCATTGTGCATGTCGATGTGACTTACCATGTGGGCTCCGCAAGAGAAGAACCCCAGCGCTCGGGCTTTGCCCATTTCTTCGAGCACATGATGTTTGAAGGTTCCCAGCACGTGGGCGACAAGGAACATTTCAAGACTGTCACCGAGTCCGGTGGCACGCTCAATGGCAGCACCACGGAAGACCGTACCAATTATTTCGAAACCGTCCCCGGCAACATGCTTGAGCGCATGCTGTGGCTGGAAAGCGACCGCATGGGCTTCCTGTTGCAGTCGGTTACTCAGGAAAAATTCGAAATCCAGCGGGCCACCGTGAAAAATGAACGCGGCCAGAATGTCGAGAATCGCCCCTATGGCCGTTACACCGAAGTGAACAATTCGGCGCTTTACCCGCCCTTACATCCGTATTCGTGGCCAGTGATCGGCTATCCGGTTGATCTGGATGCCGCCAATGTCAACGATCTCAAGCGTTTCTTCCTGCGCTGGTACGGCCCCAACAATGCCACGCTGACAGTGGGTGGCGATGTTAAAAGCGACGACGTGGCAGCGCTGGCAGCAAAATATTTCGGCGCAATTCCGGCTGGCCCGGCCGTGAATGCTGTCACCTTCCCGGCGCCGGCACTCACTGCCGATCGTTATGTGTCGTATGTAGACGAAAATATCCGGTTCCCGGCCTTGCTGTTCACCTGGCCGACTGTACCGCTGAGCCATCCAGACCGGGTGGCCCTGGATGCGCTTACCGAAATCATTGGCGTGGGACGCAAGTCGTTTCTTTACAAACAGTTCGTGTTGCCGCGCAAGGCGATACAAGCGAGCGGTTTCAGCCCGAACCAGGAACTGGGCGGCACGCTCACTTTATTCGTGCTGCCGTTCCCCGGCATTTCACTGACCCAGTTTGAAAGTGAGTTGCGGGCGGTGATCACCGGCTTTGGTCCGGATTCCATCAGTGATGAAGACCTGCAAATTTTCAAAGCCGGCCAGGAAGCACAATTGGTGCGCAGTCTCACCAGTGTCAGCGGCAAGGTAAGCAAGCTGGCCTTCAACCAGACCTTTCTCGGCAATCCCAACCAGATCCAGAAAGACCTGCAGGATCTGCGCAAGCTGACCAAGACCGATATTATCCGCGTGTTCAATACCTACATCAAAAACAAGCCAGCCATTATCCAGAGCATCGTGCCAGGCTCCGCTCCCACCAGCCAGGCCAAGCCTGACAACTATCCCATCCCGGCACGTCTCACCCGCCAGGCTGCCAAAGAAGCTGATCCCAAATTGCGCGAAGTGAAGTCCGATTTTGACCGCAGCAAGAAACCGGTACCGGCTGCCAGCCAGCTGGTGACGATGCCGGCATATTGGGAAGACAAACTCGCCAATGGCGCCAAAGTGATCGGCACTAATGCGGCAGAAGTTCCATTGATTACCTTGCGACTGGTATTTGCCGGTGGTCGTCTGGCCGAAACACCGAACCAGTTCGGGCTGGCTTCACTTGCTACCCAGATGATGGATGAAGGCACCGAGCATTACAGCGCTGAACAGTTTGAGAAGGAATTGCAAAAACTGGGCAGCTCGATCAGCGTCAGTGCCGGCAATGAAGCCACTTCCATCAACGTGCAGACACTGACCGACAAACTTGATCCCACGCTGGCGCTGCTGGAAGAACGGCTGCTGCATTCGAAATTTACCCAGGAAGACCTCGATCGTTTACGCAAGCAGACAATTGAATCAATCCAGGCCGAGCAGAAAGAACCCAGCTCCATCGCCGGCAATGCCTGGCAGAAACTGTTGTATGGCACGGGCCATGCGTTGGCTGCGCCAGCTGCCGGCGAAATTGCCACCTTGGAAAAATTCAAACTGGACGACATCAAGGCATATGTACCGGCCAACCTCACTGGCCAGAACCTTGAAGTCATCATTGTGGGCGAGATAGACAAAGCAGTCATCCTCGGCAAACTCGGCTTTCTGCAAAAACTGCCGGTTGCAGGCAATGCCATCCGCCCGCAGCCAGCTGCACCGAAATATACCGGCAATACCCTTTATCTCATCGACAAGCCCGGTGCAGCCCAGTCAGAAATCCGCATCGGCTATCTCACGAATCTTGCCTATGACCCCACTGGACTCTATTACGAACGCTATCTGATGAACTACGTGCTCGGTGGCGCCTTCAACAGTCGCATCAATCTCAATTTGCGTGAAGACAAAGGCTACACCTATGGCGCCAGCAGCAGGTTTGCAGGCAGCAGATTGCCAGGCCCCTTCACTGCTGCCGCCAGTGTGCGCACCGATACCACTGCTGATTCTGTCATACAGTTCGTCAACGAAATCAAAGCTTATCGTGACAAAGGCATAACAACGGACGAATTGGCGTTTACGAAAAGCTCCATCGGCCAGAGCGAGGCCCTCAATTATGAAACACCGGCACAAAAAGCCGGGCTGTTGCAGCAAATTGCCACTTTCAATCTCAAGAGTGATTTTGTGAAACGCCAGCAGCTAATGATCACCGGCCTGACGCAGCAACATGTCAATGAACTTGCACGCACTCACCTGCCCTTCGAGAACATGCAGTTGCTGGTCGTGGGCGACAAGAAAGCGATCAACGATTCACTGGTGAAACTGGGCTACAAAATTGTCGAGCTCGACACTGAAGGCAATCCTCTGAAATAACAGTGAACCCTTAAGCGCAACCATTAACTACAGGAGCCACCATGCAACGCAGCACTGATCACTTCCTTACTTCCCACGTTGGCAGCCTGCCACGCAACAAAGACCTGATGCAAATGATGTGGGCCAAGGAAGATGGCGTGCCAGTGGACCCCAAAGCCATGGCCGATTGTGTACACCAGGCAGTAGCCGACATCGCCAAAAAACAGAAATCGCTCGGCATCGATATCGTCAACGATGGCGAAGTCTCCAAGCCCAGCTATGCGACCTACATCAAGGATCGCCTCAGCGGTTTTGGCGGCAGCGAAAACTCGTACGTGTTCGATGATCTGGTGGAATTCCCCAATCTGGCCAAACGGGTTGGTGAAGACCCCTCCCGCCAGCACCGTCATGCCCCCGGCTGCAAAGGCCCCATCAGCGTGCAGAACATGGAAAGTGTACACATCGACATTCGCAACATGCAGGATGCCGTGGGCAAGGACGGCATGAAGAACGTATTCTTCAGCTCTGCATCGCCGGGCGTTACCTCCATTTTCTTCAAGAATGAGTACTATCCGACCCACGAAGCCTATGTGTTCGCGATAGCCGACGCGATGAAATACGAATACGAAGCCATCGCCGCAAGCGGGGCCACCTTGCAAATCGACTGCCCTGACCTCGCCATGGGCCGCCACATGAACAGCAAAGGCGTCACCCTTGAAGACTTCCGTAAACGCGCCCAGCTGCATGTGGAAGCTCTCAATCACGCAGTGGCCAACATCCCGGCCGAACAATTACGCATGCATCTGTGCTGGGGCAATTACGGCGGCCCGCATCACCACGACATGAATTTTGCCGACATTATCGACATCGTGATGAAGGCCAAGCCAGCAACGCTGTTGTTTGAAGCGGCCAATCCACGCCATGCGCATGAATGGTCACTGTTTGAAACCTACAAGCTGCCGGAAGGCAAAATCCTTTGCCCCGGCGTGATCGAGTGCCAGAGCAACTATGTCGAACATCCACAGCTGATTGCGCAGCGCATCAAGCGCTATGCAGATCTGGTAGGTCGTGAAAATGTGATGGCAGCGACAGACTGTGGCTTCAGCATCCATGTGGGCCAGGCGGCGATTGATCCGGAAGTGGTATGGCTGAAATTAAAAGCCTTGGCAGAAGGTGCAGCAATTGCGACCGAATGGTGTTTCAAGAACAAGTAGGCCTCGGTGTAACCGCACCCCTGGAAGTGGGGAAAAAAAGTGTAACCCAGGCGGGAGAGGTTCATTTGCAGCGTGGACGCGTCTGGACCGATCGCTTATTCTTGGCGTTGGTATTGCACTCGCGCAGAGTTGCAGAATTTTTTTACGTTCCAGCAAAAATACGGGAAGGTCATGCGCAACAGCGGAATATTTTCACAATATGCACTGAAGCCAGCGGTGGTCGGCCGTTTGCCGGTGTGGACGCGGCGTAGCGCTTTGGTTGCAGCCTGCGCACCTTTGGCGTGGCTGGCCCTCTCAACCCAGGTCGTCTATGGTCAGGGGTCGAAAAGCACTGGTGCCACCAGCGCAGCGCTTGCCGACGTGGTCAATACCTACTGTGTGAAATGCCATAATTCCGAGGATTGGGCGGGCAGCCTCGACTTTGATTCCATGGATCTGAGCCACCCCGGCCAGCATCCGGAAGTCTGGGAGAAAGCCATTGGCAAGTTGCGCGGCCGCCTCATGCCCCCCGCCGGCCAAACCCAGCCTGGCCAGGACAAGGTTGACGCCCTGGTAGGCTATCTGGAGACTTCGGTTGATGCAGCCGCCAAGGAAACCCATGTCGGTCATGTCCCTATCCAGCGTCTGAACCGCACCGAGTTTGCAGTTTCAGTGAAAGCACTGATCGGCGTGGAACTTGATCCCAAACAGGCCCTGCCCAACGATATTGAAGTGGAAGGTTTCAACAATGTCGCCGGCGCTCTCGGCATTTCACCTTCTTTCATGGAGCAATATCTGTCAGCTGCGCGACGTGCCGCCCAGAAAGCGGTCGGCGAACCGGTACCCAAAATGGCCAGCACTTTCTATGCGGCCAATGGTGGCGGTGGCGGCGGGGCTGGCTTTAATACCAACCAGGTCAATCATCGCGACGGCTTCCCGCTGGGAACCCGTGGTGGCATGAGCTTTACCCACGTATTTCCAGCCGATGGCGAGTACCGTCTTGATTTCCTGGATGCCGACAACCTCAATGCCGGCCTCTATCCGTTTGGTATGCTGACCGCAGCCACGATGGTCATCCTGGTTGACGGGGTCGAAGTGGCACGCAGAAATGTCGGCGGTCCCGACGATCTCGCCCTTACCGACCGCGAAGCACAAAAAGGCCGCGAAACCATCGTCAAGAAAATGACCTTCGCTGTGCAGGTTCCGGCTGGCAAGCATCAGGTCACTGCGACCTACATCGAACGCTCCTGGGCCATGAGCAACGATACTGCCGGCGGCGGCAGGATCGGCGACATGCCCGTGGTCAAGGGCGGCATGCAGGTGGTCGGGCCGTTCGCGCCGCACGGGCTGTCACTGAGCGAAAGTCGCGCCAAAATTTTTCTTTGCCAGCCGCAAAAAGATGCTGAAGAAAAGCCCTGCGCCGAGCGTATCGCCAGGAATCTGGCTACCAAGGCCTTCCGCCGACCCGTTAGCGATGCCGACGTGAGCCGGCTGATGAAGTTCTATCAGATTGGCCGTGCCGAAGCCGGTGGGTTTGACAATGGCGTGACCGAGCTGGTCACAGCAGTATTGTCGAGTCCCGACTTTCTCTATCGTTCCATATCCACATCTGCGGCACCCAATGAATCGCGCAAACTGAACGATCTGGAACTGGCCTCGCGCCTGTCCTTCTTCATGTGGAGCCAGGTTCCTGATGATGAGTTGCTCAACCTGGCGGCCAAAGGCCAGCTGTCTGATGCCAAAGTTTTGCAAAAGCAGGTGGAACGCATGCTCAAGGATCCACGTGCGCAATCGCTGGTCGAGAATTTCGCGCTGGCGTGGCTGAACCTGGATGAGCTCTACCAGATTGAACCCACCGAACGGGGCTTTAACGCAGGCATGCGCGGCAATTTCGAGACCGAGATCCGGCTGTTCCTGTCGAGCATCCTGCTGCAAAAGCGCAGCGTGCTCGATCTGCTCAGCGCTGACTGGACCTTCGTCAACGAAGCCCTCGCCAACCAGTACGACATTCCCGGCGTCTATGGCCCGCAATTCCGCCAGGTAAAACTCAAGGATGAAAATCGCTGGGGTTTGCTGGGCAAAGGCGCCGTGTTGCTGCGCACTTCCTACGCCGACCGCACCTCGCCGGTGCTGCGCGGCGCCTGGGTGCTCGACCGCATCATGGGCACACCGCCCACCCCACCGCCGCCCAATGTGAATACCGATATTTCAGTGCGCGAAGGCGAAGCGCCCACCACGGTGCGGGCACGACTGGAAAAACATCGCGCCAATCCCACTTGCAAAGGCTGCCATGGCCTGATCGACCCGCCCGGACTGGTGCTGGAGAATTTCGACGTCACCGGGCGCTGGCGCGATGTTGATGTCGCCGCCAAAGCGAAGATTGATCCCACGACGGTCATGACCAGCGGCCTTGAGCTGCACAGCCCGGCTGATCTGCGCCGTTTCCTGATGAGTCGTCAGGACCAGTTCCCGACTACGGTAACCAAGCGTTTGATGATGTATGCGCTCAATCGTGAAGTGGAATATTTTGACATGCCGCAGGTCCGCGAGATCGTGCGCAAAGCCAAAGCCAACAACTATACCTTTGCCTCTATCCTTACTGGCGTCATCAACAGCGATGCGTTCCGCCGCCAGGGACCTGAAGCACCCAAAAACACCAAGGTAGCGTCCAGCGCAAGCAACGCCGCCACTGCAGCAACACCTTGATAGGGAGATAGACGATGGCAAATTTCCTGACCAAGAAGTACCTGTCCCGCCGCACCTTCATACGCGGCAGCGGCGTGGCATTGGCGCTGCCGTTCCTCGACGCGATGGTGCCTGCGCATACCGCCTTGGCGCAGACGGCAGCGGCACCGAAAACCCGCGCAGGCTTCTTCTATATTCCGCATGGCGCGATCGCGAACAACACGCCGTTCGGCAAGGAAGTGGATGTCTGGACCTCCAGCGGCAAGGGCGACAGCTTCAAGCTCGGCCAGACCCTGGCCTCACTCGACCCGCTGAAGAAATACGTCACCACCTTTGAAAATCTCGAGAACACTGCCGCCGGTGGTTCCGTGCACACGCTCAACCCGGCCACGTGGTTGTCGTGCGTGCGTCCTGATACCGCTGCCAAAGGTGCCAGCATGTCGATTACGCTGGACCAGGTGATTGCGCAGAAACTGGGCCAGAAAACCGCACTGCCTTCACTGGAGCTGGCCTCCGAGACCACCATCCAGGTGGCAGCCGGCAACGGTGGTTTCTACGCAGTGACGACTTCCTATTCGAGCCCCAACTCGCCGCTGCCGATGGAATACAACCCGCGCAAAGTGTTCATCCAGCTGATGGGTGAAGGCGACACCGCGGCCGAACGGGATGCGTTGATTCGCAAGAATGCCAGCATCCTTGACATGATTGCCGAGCGCACCAACACGCTGCGCAAAACTCTCGGTGCAGGCGACCAGGCCGCACTGTCGGACTATCTCGACTCTGTGCGCGAGATCGAACGCCGCGTGGCAATGGCGGGCTCACGTGATCTCAAAGGCATCACCGTGCCCGATGCTCCGGTTGGTGAACTGGAAGACTTCGACAAACAGGTGCGCCTGATGTTCGATCTGTTGGCTTTGGCCTACCAGGCCGATCTGACCCGGGTCGCTTCCTATGTGATGGTCGCCGAAGGTACCAATCGTACCTATAACCATATTGGTGTGCCGGATTCTTTCCATCCGGTCAGCCACCACAGCAATGACCGCGACCGTATTCGCAAGCTGTCCCTCATTCAGAAATATCATATGGAACGCTTTGCCGATTTCGCGAAGAAGTTGGCCAATACGCCGGATGGTGACGGCAGCGTGCTCGACCATTCGCTGTTCCTCTATGGCTCCAACATGGGCAACAGCAACGCACACGACAACTATCCGCTGCCGGCGGTATTGGTCGGCGGCGCCAACGGCAAGCATGTCGGCGGCAAGAACCTCACGCTCGCCGAACGTACCCCGCTGGCCAATCTGCATTTGACGATACTCGACAAGCTCGGCATTGAGCAGAAGAGCTTCGGCAACAGCACCGGCGTGCTGGCTGAAGTTTGAGGAAACATGAAAATGATTGATCGCAGAAGTATTCTCAAGGCTGGCCTGGGCACCATGGCAGGCCTGATAGCCGCACCGTTGTTTGGCGCTGAAGCAGCCAAGGTGTCAGCGCAAAAGCTGGCGGGCAAAGCCAGCCTTATTACGGGCGCGCCCGGCAACGTGGTAGCACTGACCGACAGTTCCGGCATTGTGCTGGTGGACAGTGGTTCCTCAGCCATGGCCGCCGCTGTCAAAGCCAGTCTCGGCAGCGCCAAGGTAAAAATACTGTTCAACACGCACTATCACACTGATCAAAGCGGCGGCAATGAACTGTTTGCCAACGACGGGGCCACCATTCACGCGCATGTGATCACCAAACAATGGTTGTCAGCGGACTATTTCCTGCCGGCTGAAGACCGCTGGGTGCAGGCACTTCCCAAAGCTGCCCGCCCCACAGTCAGTTTTCGTGACAAAGGCGAGATGAAGGCAGGCACCGAACGCATTGAATATGGTTATCTGCTCGAAGCCCACACCCGCGGCGACATTTACGTATTCTTCCGCGACGCCAACGTATTGGCTGTTGGCGATGTAGCCTCGCCGCTGCGCGACCCGGTGCACGACTGGTTTGCCGGCGGTTGGCTCGGCGGCCGGGTTGATGCAATGGATGAACTGCTGGCACTCGCCAATGACAAGACGCAGATCGTGCCTGCTTACGGCCCGGTGATGACACGAGCGCAATTGAAAGAAGAGCGCGACATGATGGCGCTGCTCTATGACCGCACCACCGACCTGACCGACAAAGGTCGCAGCGCGAAAGACATACTCGACGCTGGCGTGCTCAACGAGGTGAAGCGAAAATTCGATGATCCTTATCGTTTCCTCTATGACGTCTGCAAAGGCCATTGGGCCCACTACACGAATTTCGGAGGCAACATTGTTTAACGCCAACAGAAACACACTTGCTGCAATCATCTTGCTGTCGCTCGGCGCGATTGCTTACGCCAATGCAGCGTCCAAACCGGAGTCGCTGGTCGATCTGGTGCGGGCCGGCAATCGCGAGGCTGTGCTGGCGGCGATTACCTCACCTGAGGTCAACGTCAATGCCGAGGCAAGCGACGGTTCCACTGCACTGCTGTGGGCAACCTACGCAGTCGATCATGACCTGGTGCGCGCGCTGCTGAAGGCCGGAGCCAAAGCCAATGTGATAAACCACTACGGTTCAAGCCCGCTCAGCGAGGCAGTAAAACTCGACGATATCGAGCTCGTGCGTCCGCTGCTCGACGCCGGCGCCAATCCCAACACGCCCAACCAGGACAATCAAACCCCGCTGATGCTGGCCTCCTCGCTGGGCTCACTGGAAATTGCCAAGCTGCTGATCAGCCGCGAAGCCAACGTCAATACCGTGGAAACTTTCCGTGGCCAGACCGCGCTGATGTGGGCAGCGGCCAACAATCATGCTGAGGTGGTGGACCTGTTGATTGCCCATGGCGCCGAGGTGAAGCCGCGTGCCAAGAGTGATGACTGGGAGCGCCAGATGACTTCAGAACCACGCGCCCAGTTCCGCAATACCGGCGGCCTCACTGCGCTGCTCTACGCGACCCGCGCCAGCTGTTACCGCTGCGCCGTTGCCATCGTCAACGCCGGTGCTGACATCAACCAGCCCAACCCCGATGGCATCACACCACTGATCAATGCGCTCGATAACCGCGCCTTCGACATTGCCATGTTCCTGATCGACAAAGGTGCCAAAGTCGATACCTGGGACATGAATGGTCGCACACCGCTTTATATAGCCGTCGACATGAACTCGTTCCGTGCCGCTGGCGGCTTTGGCGGCGGCGGTGGTGCCGGCGTCAGCTTCAGCAGCGTCGGCGGCAGTGCCTTGGGTACCCAAGCGGCCACTCGCGGCCAAAGCACTGTCAAAGCGATGGATGTCGTCAACCGCCTGATCAGCATGGGCGTTGATATCAATCATGAACTCACCCGCATGCGTCCCAATGGCCCCGGCCGCGGCCGCTTTGCCGACTACAACTTGCGCGGCGGCACTGGCCCGCTCATGGTGGCGGCAATGAGTTATGACGATGAAGCCATCAAGGTGTTGTTGAAAAGCGGTGCCGAAGTGGATCTGCCCAACGTGTTCGAGATTACACCGTTGATGGCTGTCGCCAACATGAGTGGCACTGGTCGCGGCAATGGTGCGGTTCCCGGTGGCGGCGATCCACAGGTGCGCGTGATGAAAACCCTGGATTTGTTACTGGATGCCGGCGCCAACATCAATGCCCGTATTACCAACAGCCGCACGCATACCGCCAAACTGGTGGCCTATGTGGCCGGGCGTGACAATGAAGGCAAGACTGCACTTTTTTCGGCAGCTGAAGCGGGCTGGGACAAAGTCGTCAAGCACATGATTGAACGTGGCGCCGATCCAACCATCAAGGACGCAGCCGGCCTTACCGCGCTCGACTACGCTCGCACTCCCCCGGGCGGACCTGCCTCGGCAACGGCGCCAGCCAGCGGCCGAGGCCCAACGGTATTGGGCGGAGCGGCCGATCGTGCTGCCACGGTGGCGTTGCTGGAATCACTGACGCCAACATCCAAACCGGCGCCAGCCAAAACGCCCTGAGTGCGCACGCCATGAAGGTGGCAGGCAGTTTGAATTTCTGATCAAGAACCAGAAGCTGCCTGCATGTTCAGGGAGCATCGAGGGTAAACATCAACTCTGCCTTGTCAGTAAATATTCCCAGGATGACACTCGCATCCTGTTGCGTAGTGCCATCCAGACCTGACTGATAATGCCAGCCCGCCGGAATCTGCAAGGTGAGTCCGTCAATCGTACCCTTCAGTGTCAGCGTAACCCGACGACTGCCGGCCGCAACCGCATTGACGGCGGTTTGCACTGAATCGCGCGCTTCCCACCATTGGCCGTAACCTTGCACCGTATCAAACCACGCGCGTTTGCTGAACAGTTCCAGATAGCGGCGTTCGAACTCGAGCTTGTGATCGAGCATATCAGTATGAATCAGTATGTTTACCAGTCCCCGATAACGGGCAATGTGTTCAGTCACGGCAACCGCCGCCGCAAAACGATCCCCCAGCCTGCCGGCTTCATCCTCGATGGTGACTGGAAATTCCCATGCATTCACCTCGCTGCCATAGGCACGATCGTCCATCAACCGATACGGCAAATGCGTGAGTGCCTGGTTGGCAGTAATGCTGGAACTGTAGTGATAACCATTGGCTACCAGCATTTGCGGCAGCGACTTCGGCAATGACAAGTGACCAGGACGGAACGACACAATTTGAGTGGGCGTCAAGGACTCCAGCAAAAACTTGCTGACCCGCAATTCGCCCATGATGGAGCCGTCTTTCACAGTGTCGTAATTTTTCACAAACGGCTGGTAAGCTGGATACTGCTCCTCACCGCTGCCTGGCGGCATCGTGCTGAACATTTTTGCATGCGCCACGGTATGGCTGGCAATTTCCATTTGCTGCGCTTGCATGGCCTTGAGGATGGAAACATTGGCGCGGGTCAGAAACACATCATCACTGTAGTCCTTCACATACTTGGTCTGCACAAAATAGGTTGCTTTCACATGGTTGGCAGTTTCCATTTCCATGTAGGCAGGGATATTGGTCATGGACCGGGTAAAGTCGATGTCATGTGTTATGAGTCCGCTAAACTCGCGGTTGTGCGGGGTCGGTGACAACACGATGGCATCGGGTTCGCCCTGGCGGTAGATTGCCACCAGCAGGCGCAGGAAGGTATCAACCTGCGGCTGGTACTCATTGACATAAGTGGCTGCCACACCAGTAAAACGTCCGTTTTCCGCGCGCAGAATAAAGTGACCAAGATCGAGACCGAAAGCATAAGCATGGCCGGTCACTTTCCCTGACTGGTAACTATTGCCGGTAATGGCAGCACTGCCATCATCAAACAGCGCCAACGCCGGCCATTTCGGCAGCTGGTAAGTGGTCACCGGCATGCCATCCTGCTTGTCTTCGGCCGCACCCAGTTTTATGGTTGCAGCCACTTCTTCATCAATCAGGCCAGCCGTCAGGGGCGACGACTGCAACTGCACATTTTTGCGCAGCAGAACTTCTTCCGAACTGCCAAAGCCGAACACTTCCGGCATGCCACCCCCGATCACGGAAAATCCGATCAGTGTGCCACCACTGTGCACATGCGCTGCCAGTTTCTGCAAATCTTCGGCGGCAGTATTGCCGCCGGTCAAAGTCGGATAGACCAGCACCACTTTATGCTGCACAGCTTCAGCAACGGTGCTGACTATCTGAAAAGGAATGCCGATGCTTTTGAAACCATGTACCAGTCCCAGCCACGAACTATCCCGCTCCTTCAATACAATGGCGATGGCGTTGTTGTTGCCGGCGCTGTACTGCGCCGGATCAGTGGCCGCAGGTGGCATTGGTTGCGGCGTGATTGGCAGCGGGCCCGCAAGCTCTGGAAACTCAGGTCGCACCGGCAACGCGACATAAACTCCATACGCTGCCAGCGCAACCAGCGCTCCAACAATAATGCCACGGATGCGGGTTTGGCCCATTACTGCGGCTCCGCCGTGAGGGTTTCTTCCAGGCCGTGCAACGCGATGCCGGCAAATGATGACCAGCCAGACCACTGTGACGCCACTTCATCTGCCACTGCACCCAGCCGCAGCAGATCACCGGCAAAAGTGGTAGTGCTGGCGGACACTGGTTTTTGCTCGGTAAAGCTGAACAGTTGTCCGGGCAAGCCGGCCACCGGTGCTGCCAACAACAGCAGCACGGGGTTGTGCTGCACATCCAGCAACCATAATTCACCGGTTTTTACATTGCCTGCATAGTAACGCCTGGTTTCGTCAGGCAGCCGCCCGCTTTCCAGCGCCATGCGCACCGGAATGCCGGCTCGCTGGCCAAAGGCCAGAAAGGGTTCGGCCGCATGCAGTAAAAGTGCAGGATCAGTTTGATAATTCATCACGGTAATGCTCAAACCGGGCAAGGCCAGTTGGTCGAACAGTTGTGCACTCCAGTCGGGATGTGTGCTCCACCATAGCGGCATCACCAGATCAAGTGCCAGTGCCTTGCCCAGCAGCTGTTGTGTGAATGCAACCACGGCAAGATAGCGGTCGCGCCAATGCTGCTGGGCCAGACCGAAGCCTGGCAGCAAGTACGGTTCTATATCGAGTTGCACCCCTTGCAGTCGCTCCTGTGGCGCCGCACTCTGGTTATAGAGCAGGTAGGCCTCCAGCCGGGTCTGCAGTGCTGCCCGGCTTTCAGCCAGTACATCGCGGTGATCACCAATAACGGCCCAGACTTTCAGATTTCTTTGACTGGCTGCGCTGATGAACATGGCCAGTGCTTCCGGATTTTCCACCTCACCCTCACCGCTCACCGGTACGGTCACATAAATTGCGGCCAGATGCTGATGCGTTTGCAATTGCCAGATCAGTTCGGGTGTGTCTTGCCAAAGCGCGGGCGACCACAGCCAGGCCGTGCGGTCAGGATTGTTACTGGCAAAGCCAAGTGGCCGCCCAGGTGCCAGGGCGACCGGCTTGGTGGGCAGATTCAACCCGGAGGGGTTGGGTGCAGCAACTTGTTCACTGTCATTGCTGCCGATGATTTCGTTGATAGTGACTGGAGCCGGTGAAAATTTTCCCTGCAGCGCCAGATAGCGCAAATGACTCGCACCCAGATCGGCCGGCAACATGGCGGCCCAGCTCACGCTGGCAGCGCCGGCCTCCACCACTTTTATCTCGCAATCTGGCAGTGCAGGCTGGCCACCCAGTACCAGCAACTGCCGGGGCTGGCCGTCTGCAGCATAGAAAAGCTGACTGAACAACGCAGTGGTTAAGTCAGCATTTTCAGGACACAACGCAACCGTAAGCGGAGCAGCCACTGTTCGCCAGGAAACCGACATGAGCAGCAGCGTCGTCAATACCGCAAGGCCCGGCCAATGGCGGCTCCATGCAGAGTTGCCAGGAAATAGGGAATAGTTATTCATCGGCACGAATTCTACTCTGAAGCTGCCGCCGCAAAGCATGCTGTTGGCAGAAAATGCACGATTCAAACCATTACAGGAAGTATTCCTGCACAGGCGGCATGGGTATACTTCAATTGATTCAGCTGACCTTCAATTGCGCCGGTTCAGCCGCCATGCAATTCTCCAACCTCTGCTTACTGAACAATAACCATGAAACGGATAACGCTCATTTCCCTGCTTGCCGTCGGCCTGTTCAGCGCCCTCAGCGCTACTGCACAGGCGCAAACTGCCAACGTCAACCAGGCCCGCATGCTGAAAGCCGACCAGGATGCCGGCAACTGGATGAGCTGGGGACGCACCTACTCCGAGCAGCGCTTCAGTCCGCTCACCCAGATCAATGACAAGAACATCAATCAGCTCGGCCTCGCCTGGTTCTACGATCTGGATACCTTTCGCGGCGTGGAAGGCACGCCGGTGGTGGTCGATGGCGTCATGTATACCTCGAGCGCATGGAATCTTACCTACGCACTTGATGCCAAGACCGGCAAGCAACTGTGGCAATACGATCCGGAAGTGCCGCGGGCCTGGGGTCGTTATGCCTGTTGTGACGTAGTCAGTCGCGGATTGGCGGTATGGGAAGGCAAGGTTTTCATCGGCACGCTCGATGGCCGTCTGATCGCACTGGATGCCCGCACCGGCACACCAATATGGACGGTGCAGACCTTCGACAAGAATTATCCCTATACCATTACCGGCGCACCGCGGGTGTTCAACGGCAAGGTGCTGATCGGCAATGGCGGTGCCGACCTTGGCGTGCGCGGCTTTGCCGCCGCCTTTGACGCAAATACCGGCAAAGAGTTATGGCGCTTCTGGACCGTGCCCGGCAATCCGGCGCTGGGTTTTGAAAATGACGCGATGAAAATGGCGGCCACTACCTGGTTCGGCGAATGGTGGAAGCTCGGTGGCGGCGGCACGGTATGGGATTCGATTGTGTACGATCCTGAGTTGAATCTGGTCTATCTCGGAGTCGGCAACGGCTCGCCGCTTTCGCATCTGCATCGCAGCGACGGTAAAGGCGACAATCTGTTTCTCGCCTCGATCGTGGCGGTAAATGCCGATACCGGCAAATACGTGTGGCACTACCAGGAAGTACCCGGCGAGAAGTGGGACTTCACTGCCGTGCAGCCCATGATGCTGGCTGATCTCAAGCTCGACGGCAAACTGCGCAAGGTCATCATGCAAGCACCCAAGAACGGTTTCTTCTATGTGCTGGATCGTGCCACGGGCGAACTGCTGTCAGCGCGTGAATTCGTGCCGAATTTCTGGGCCAGTCACATTGACCTGCACACGGGTCGCCCGGTAATGAATCCGCAAGCCGACTTCGGCAAGGACACCGTACTGGTATCGCCGGCGGCCGGCGGCGGCCACAACTGGGAGCCAATGTCATACAGCCCGCTCACCGGCCTGGTCTACTTCCCGGTGCAGGAAGACTGGCTTACTTATTCTGTCGCCGGCCCCGAGTGGCAACCGAAGCCGTTCCGTTCCAATGCTGGCTGGGGCTTTGAGTCTGATGCGAAAAAACGTGCCGCCAACACCAAGGCGATGAATGATCGGCGCCATGCCTGGCTGACTGCGTGGGATCCTGTGAAACAACAAGAAGTATGGCGAGTTGAACAAAGCAACATCGGCAGCGGCGGTACCCTGGCCACAGCGGGCAATCTGGTAATGCAAGGCAGTGTCGAACGTGAGTTCGTCGCCTACAGCGCCGACAAGGGCAAGAAGCTGTGGAGTCTGCCAGTGCAGAATATTGCGTTGGCAGGCCCCATCTCCTACATGGTGGATGGTGAGCAATATATCGCTGTCAACGCCGGCTGGGGCGGCGGCCGCGCCATCATCGGCCGCGGCAACGGCTTCAACCCACAGGTCTCACCGGCACGCATGCTGGTATTCAAACTGGGCGGCAAGGCTCAGCTGCCGCCCCTGGCGCAAGTCACTACATTACCAGCGCAACCACCGGGGCTGACTGCCGCTGAAGACGTAGTGACCAGAGGCGGCGAACTGTACAGCCAGACCTGCCAGCAGTGCCACGGCGTCAGTGCAGTGGGCGGTCTGAAGGACTTGCGCTTCATGACTACTGAAGTGCACGCGGACTATCTCAACATTGTGCTGGGGGGTACCCGCACACAAAAAGGCATGGCCAGTTTTGCGGATGTGCTGAAAAAAGACGAGGCAGAAGCAATTCATCATTATCTGATTGCACGGGCCAATGAAGATTGGGGACTCAACAGCAGCACTGGTGTGGAAGCTGGCACCAAGGCACCTTAGTTCCCGCCATTGAGCAGGCAAACATGACCTCGCCCACAATTTTCATCACTACCGGCCCGGAATCCTCTGGCAAGACCACACTCGCCAGTGCTCTGAGCTCTGCACTGCATGCGCCGCTCGTGAGCGAAATGTCACGAGATTACCTCAACGCCCGTTATCAAAAACAGCCGGATTACCAGTATCAGCCTGCTGACTTGTTGCAAATTGCCCAACAGCAACATGCCGCCGAACAGCAAATGCTTGCGGCCAACCCGGCGCTGCTGGTGTGCGATACGGATTTGCTGGTGATCATCATCTGGAGCCAGGTGAAATACGGACACGTGGATCCGTGGATCATTGCAACCTTCAAAGCCAGCTTGCAGAGCACACAACGCCACTATTTGCTGTGCGACCACAACATTCCCTGGCAATACGATCCATTGCGCGAAAATCCGCATGATCGTCATGTGCTGGCCGCACGTTACCGTGACACTTTGCATGACCTAGGCTGTACAAGCCTGACTGTGAGCGGAACGCAGCCTGAGCGGCTGGCAGCGAGTGTGGCGTGGCTGGAAGGAATTTCTGCTCTGCGACATTTACCCTGATAATGCCTACCTAACCAGCACATGGATGCCGATGCATGAACAATCTTTTCCAGCTCATTCTGCGCGAACCCTATCGCAACCTGCAGCCAGCCGTGCAGCACTTTCATGAAGTGCGTATAGGTCAGTTCACCGGCAAGGCCGAGGTGAAAGGTGCCAATGGCCTATTGGCGCGCATGCTGCGCAAACTGGCCGGCTTCCCCGCTCCTGCCGCAGAAACCGCCCTCACCGTGAAAGTGATTCGCAGCGAAGTACAGGAACGCTGGCTGCGCAATTTCGGCGGCACCCAGTTCTCCTCCACGCTGACCCGCATCAACCGGCAGAATGTATTGAGCGAAGACTTCGGCATGCTGCGCTTCCATTACAGCCTCAGTGTGCGTGAGGGCGGCATCCATTGGCAGCTGGTGGGCTGGAATTTCGCCGGCATTCCGATGCCGGACAGTTTTGGCCCGGATGTGCTGGTGCGCGAAAGTGTCAATGCTGATGGCAACTACCAATTCCACGTGCTGGTGGAATTTCCGCTGATCGGGGTGCTGATGGAATATTGCGGCTGGCTGGATTGCCAATAGCACTACTGCAAGTCCAGTTGGACGGCGGCGATCACGCGCAAGGTTTCTCTCAGATCGATCAACTTGCATAGGCCTTGCCAGGCTTCAGCTGAAACAGGCAAACGCCCGAAAGTCTGCAAATCGACTTCGGTCAATTCGGGATTAAAACTACAGAGGTGCTATCAAAGCTCTTGTGCAAACAGCGACAGCCGGTCGATACGGGCTTCGATGTCTATAAGCACGTCATTGTACGCAGGCGAACCAATCGTAACAAAGCGCTTGATGAAATCAATTTGTTGCAGAAACTCCGGCAAGTCCTGCACTGAGGGCGTGAACTGTGCCTCTTGCAAATTCGCTGCAGACAACCTGTGCTGAACACGCCGGGCTGAGGCCTCGTTGGCAATGGCCAGTGCACCCAGACGGGCACCGGTACGATCGATGGCCAGGTCCGTGAAACTGAAACCGGTGCCGCCATCCCTGGTATCCAGTTGCTCCTTGAGCTGGCCGATCTGGGCAGCCATATTGCCATCACTGCTGACTTCAACGCCGGCCGAGATCAGCAAATGCAGAGCAAAATCATGGCGAGCCGACAGGCGCAAATCATGATGTTGCGGCAGGCCCAGGCCCGGGCTTTCACCCAGCAACAGCGTGGGATCGACATCGAGTGCATACATGGCAAGCACTTGCAGTGCGGCCCGATTTTCTGCCACCGCACTGCCGCCACGCGCCTGGGCCATGGCAAACATCGGTGTCAGCAAGCTGGTCACTGAAATTTTATCCGGCAAGGCCGCCGCTGCTGTCAGTTGTGCCAGTTCTCTGGCATAGGCAGTCAGACGCGCCTTATGTTCCGGATCAAGCATCAAGCTGCGGCCACTGGCTGCGAGTTGATCGCGCAGCTCACGCTGCCAGCGATATGACACCGTCACTTGATCCGTTTCGATGGCAAAGCCGGTGATGGCTGTTACCAGCCTCGCATATTCTGCTTCCTGCACCAGCAACTGCGCATGCAACTGCATCAGCACTCGGTCGGCTATCGCAGCGGGCACACTGAGCGAACCTACATGCAACTGCTGCAGATGCAAGCGCAGATCGTCGGCCTTTGCCAAAGTTGCTTCCGCATTCACCCAGAGGCTGAACGGGATGGCGGGCACCGGCACGCTGACCGCAATTTTCACCTCGCCACTATCAATAGTGACGCGGGCATTACCGTTGAGCCTGGCATCCAGCAGAAAATTCAGGACCTGTTCGATTTCACGCGCACGCAGTGTCAATTGTTTGAGGTTGCCACTGTCCTGCTCGCGCAACAGCGCCTGTTGCAGCAAGGATCTGACAGCGGCCAGATCAGCCGGGGTCAACGGCGCTGTATCACCAACAGTGGGAGCCGGACTCAACAGCAGCCAACCAGTCACAAGCACCAGGCCTGCTGCGGTCACCAGCAATCCGCCCACCAACGCCAGCAGGTACTTCATATCGTCAATTCGCCATGGGGAAAGTCAGCACTGATTATAGAGACAGGGCTTTAAATAACCCAAGTCTCCGCAGAGATTATTGGAAACCATAACGCATCAGTTTTCCATAATTTGGCCGCAACAGGCCTCAAGTCACTCGGGTGTGCAATTAGCAGCCTTGTGGGGTCTGGCCAAGTACTGTGTGTAAGGCAAACACTCTGCCATTCGCTGCTAATGATAGTCGTCGACAACTATGCATCCAGAAGTGCCAGACTGACATCCATGGCGGGATTGCAGCCAGAAATAGCAAACACCATGCAAACTAGGTGGAGAAACGATCATAAGTTGAGATAAGCGATATCAGCAGTTTACCTTCGCTAACATGCTGTGTAATAAGTCCTGAGCAAAACTTGCAAATTGACATTGTTATTGGCCAAACCTTTAAAGGAATAGAACACTAACTCAGCACTACCTGATTCAAGAAGTATCATGACTTTATTGAGGATGCATCGATGGAGATACAGCAATCTAAGCAGGACTATATCACCAGTTATACCGAGCAGAACATTGAGCAGTATGCCGACTGCCTGAAAGGCTTTGGTTTGCACATCGTGCAACTGTCCAAAGGTAGTTTCAAGGGCCTCACCGGCATCATCAAGCTGCAAGACTTTGCATTAATACGTCGCACTTCGATTGCCAAGTATTTAATGACCGGCTGTTTTGATGGCAAAATCAACTTTGTGTTTCCACTAAAAAATGACGGCATCTTCTACAATGGCTCCTTAATGAACGGCCACCGACAAATTGTGACGACTCCTTGCGCTGAAAGTTATGCCATCATCCCTGAGCGCTGCGACCAGCTTATAATATCAATACCCGAAAAATCGCTTTCACAATATCTCGATCCCGCCGAAGCGCATATCTTCCAAACCCAGATCAGGGCAATTGCACACACAAAAGTTGACGAGAATCGCAAGCGCATACTTACCAAGAAACTGCTTGATATCTTTGAATTCATACTTGGCTCAGCAACTCCCCTGACACAAGAAAGCATGCTTGGCATATGTCACAGCATAATTGGCCTTTTGTTTGACTTCTTGATCAGCCACACCAAACCCCTGAAAGCTAGGCGAAGCAGTCACGAAAAAATCCTGGAGCGAACCATCCGGCTTATGGAATCGAATAGCGCTGGTAATTTCTCACTTGAGAAAATATCGAAAGAAATACATGCCAGCAAACGCGCCATTCAATGTGCCTTCACTTCCATTCTTGGCATAACACCGATGCGCTACGCAAAAGTTTTCCGGATCAATCTACTACGAAACGAACTTGTCGAAGCCATCACCAAGCCCAATTTCACAGAGCTGGTTACCAGGCATAGCTTTAGCAATACAAGCCGCTTGATCCGGGAGTATCAGGAACATTTTGGCGAACACCCCAAGGAAACGCATCGCGACACTAAATTTTCCAGGGCTTTTTCCTGAAAACCTGACAATTCCAAACGGCCAGGCACTGCTCCATCCATCGCAGCAAGGTTAATTCCGTCGTGACCTGGCAAACCAAGTCCACGGCCAAAGCTCACAAAGGGAGATTACTTCTCCTCTTAATTTCTGCACAAATTGATCGCCAAGCACTAGGCAAAGCTACGCGAACTGTCCTATCCCTCACTGCTAGCAACGTGATACCTTCCCCAAGACTTGAATTATTTGAAGTCATCTCAAAATTATAAAACCTTACATTTCAGGGGAATTTAATGTTTACAAATCAAAGGAGACGTCACAGTCTGCTGGCCACGTCAGTTGCCGCAGCCTTGGCCGTTGGCCTGACCGGCCAAACTAATGCCCAGGATACAAAGCCAAAATTGGAAGAAATAACCGTTACCGGTTCGCGCATTGTCCGCCGCGATTTTGAAGCCAACAGTCCAATTCAAACCGTTGACTCGGAAGCGTTCAAGGACAATAGCGCCATCGCAGTTGAGAATACGCTGAACAAGCTGCCACAGTTCGTGCCTGCGGCAACCCAGTACACCAACATTGCAGACGGAGAACTGATTAATACCGGCGCAACGTTGACCGCTGGCGCCGCAACCCTGAGCTTGCGCGGCCTGGCTCCCAACCGCAACCTGGTCTTGATAGATGGCCGTAGAGCCATGCCGGTCAACGCGACCATGGCTGTGGATATCAACTCTATTCCTGCTGCAGCCATTCAGCGGGTTGAAGTGATCACCGGTGGCGCATCTTCAGTGTACGGCGCTGACGCCGTAGCCGGCGTGGTCAACTTCATCCTGAAGAAGAACTTCGAAGGTGCCACATTCAATATGCAGTATGGCGCCATGCAGAATGGCGGCGCTGGCGAAGCAAGTTTGTCCGGCCTTTTTGGCGCCAACTTTGCTGATGGCCGCGGCAACGTCATGATGGGCTTCGAGTATGCCGACCGCAAAGCGGTTGATCGCCAGAACGTTGATTTCTACCTGAAGGGCTTGCGTGATCCTACTGTGCCTGGAACGCAAAGCTTTACTTCAGCTGACTTTTTCAACATCGATGGTGCGAACCCTCCAAATGGCTCAGTGATCGACTCGATATTCAACAAAGCCACCCCAGGCACTGTATTGCGTAATATCTCTGGGGCAGTGATCGGAAAGGCTTCTTGGAACGAAGATGCCGGCTTGAACACCTTATTCACAGGCGCATCCGGCTTTGGCAATCCAAATCCTCAAGGCCCTGGCTCCCTCAACGGCATGTATCGTTATGCAGGCCCCTTGGATGTCAATGGCTTTCCTTATCGCAAGATTGGCGGCCAAGGTCAGCTTGAAGAAAACATCATTGGCCACAGCGCCACAGTGCCGCTGGAACGCACCTCGATGTTTGGTCGCGCGCATTTTGAACTCAATGACAAGCTTGATGTATTCGTGCAAACCAATGCAGTCGAATCACAAGTCCGTCAGATGTGGCAATGGTCCCCTGCCGTTGGCGGTTGGAATTCGATGATTCCCCATGGCAGTGCCATCTACCCTGACTCATTGCTGGCCAATGGCAAGACCAACCCGGCTTACATGGCCGGTGGTTCCCACGGCTTGACGTGCGGACCGGACGGAGGGTGTACCAACTCACAAGCATACCCCACACCGCCCGAAATGAATGCACTGCTGGACTCCCGCCCAAATCCCAATAAACCCTGGAGCCTTAACCACTACTTTGACTATGCATTGTTTGGCAAAGGGGATCCTCGCCAAATCAATACCACCCAGAATACCTGGCAGCTGCAAATGGGTGTCGAAGGCAAGTTGCCCACTATCGACGGTACCTGGGACTTCGTTGGCTCTTCCGGCCGTTCGATAAACGTGTTGAATCTGGAGGGATATGCCGGACTTGAACGGTATCGCGCTGTTGTCCAATCGCCTAACTACGGCAAAGGCTTCTTCGCGCATGGCAACGTCGCTGGCGGCGGCTTTGCCGGTGGTATAGCTAGTTGTACCAGCGGTCTGCCGATTTTCCGTCCACACGATCAGGTTACTGATGACTGCCTCAAAGCCTTCATGGTTGATCTCCAGAATAACTCTGAAATGCGACAGGACTACGTCGAATCCAACATCCAGGGTCATCTGATCAACCTGCCTGCCGGCGAAGCACGCTTTGCTGTAGGTGCTGACTGGCGTCGCAACAAGTATTTCTACAAATTTGACACATTGACGACGCAAAACTCATTCCTTGATCTCAGTCTTGGCACTTTCCCGGCAGACAACACCGAAGGCAGAACTTCCGTCAAGGAAGTCTACGGCGAGATGTCATTGCCATTGTTGAGCGGCATTGCAGGCATTGAGCATCTGAACCTGGAATTGGGCTATCGCTATTCCGACTACGAGCTGCAAGGCGGCATAGCTACCTATAAAGCCCTGTTCGATTGGGGTATCAACAAAGAAGTGCGTTTCCGCGGCGGCTATCAGTTAGCCACACGCGCGCCAAACATTGCCGAGTTGTACCAGGCTCGCAGCCAGACCTGGGGCGTCAACGTTGGCGATCCTTGCGGTCTCAAATCCATCTTGAAGATTGGCGCCAACCCTGCCTCCAACCCGGATGCAGCACGCACCAGGTCCATCTGCACCGCGTTGATGGGCACAGCAGGTTCACAAGCCTTCTACGATCCGGCCAACATACAGCCCAGTGGCTCAAGCGCTACCTGGTTTGTCAACGCCGTGGGCAACCCGAATGTGAAGCCGGAAACTGCCACAACCCTGACTGCAGGTCTCGTTTACCAGCCACACAGCGACAACAAATGGCTGGGAGGCTTATCCTCAACTTTGGATTGGTACTCGATCAAGATCAAAGACATGATCGCAGTTGAGGGTGGCATCAGCGTGTACATGGCATGCTTGGACAAAGTCGCCAATCCCTCTGGTGTCGCCACAACTGCTGCCTGTACCAGGATCACCCGCGATCCGACCACTGGCGGCATGCAGGCAGCTGACGTGTCCTATACCAATACCGGTTTCACCAAGATCAACGGCGTTGACTGGGGCTTGAACTGGAAAGGCGAATTGTCAGACCTTGGATTCAAACTGCCGGGTGCATTGAACCTCAGTATGAACTTCAACTATTCGCCAACCGTCCAGACCCAAGCCACTCCGACCTCTCCTGTCTATGACTGGAGCGGTTCATTGGGACCTGGTCCGGAAACCTCGCTGAACCAGGGTGCGTTCAAGTGGCGTTACACCAGCAACTTGAGCTACGTAATGGATGCCTGGAAATACACACTGGGATGGCGTCATTTACCTACAGCCAAAGCCGCACAGGCTGTTGTCGCCGGCGCCGCTGGCAGTCCTTTCCTGGGAGCCGAGAAGTCCTATGACATCTTTGATCTCTCGATCGGCTATGCGCTGAAAAATACCTACAACTTCCGTTTGGGTATCGACAACCTGTTCGACAAAGAGGCCGTGATTACCGGCGGGCAGAGCAATTTTGGTGGTAACCGTCCGACCTCGGGCGCAGGCACCACTTTGCCTGGCTTCTACGATCCACTTGGTCGTCGCTTCTATCTGGGGATGACAGCCAGCTTCTGATAGTCGGATGTAAACATAAGCAAGTCAGAAACGGGGGCAGGATGCCCCCGTTTTTTTTGGCTATTTGACTCGTTCTACCTGTATGAAACCGGCTTGCGTACCATCATCACGTGCCAGTCGGTAGGAACCGTGCAAGGGTGAGGGATAGATGTGCACAGCCATGCCTTTGCGCAGATGAATGTCCTGGCTGTTGCTCTGATACCAGACTTGTCCGTTGGCGAGAGTGATCAGCCAGCGTTTGGGCTCTCGCTCCTTTACCTCGGCGATCAAGTCATGCACCTCGATTGTCGGGCTGGATGCAGGACGAATATCCGTATTTTCTGTCACCGGAACCTGTCTTCCCAATCCGGCATTCTCGCGATTACCGACTGCTGCGGAGCCAGCTTGGTTGTTATCGGCCACAGGTGCCGACTGTGCCTGGTTTTCAGCCTTGACCGGCGGCCTGCGCGCTTCTGCTTCCAGCTTTAGATAGCACGCATACTTTCCAGCTTCAGCAGCAAGCTGCATGCAGCTGGAGATGTCCTTCATCACAGGAATGGCTGACTGGGCTTGCGCACACACTGACATCACAGGCAGAGCGAACACCACAAACCAGGGAAAAGAAACATTCAGAATTTTCCTCATACATAATCCTCTCTCAATGAACGCTTTCATCGTATTCAGCAACGTACCCTGTACCCGATGCAAGCATGGCTTTAACCGGCCTCAAGCGACACTTGAGCAAGATCGGCGCTCAAAAGACCTGATTTTGCCGGACAAACTGCGACATGATCCACTTCTCCTTATCCACTGGCGGACGGCCCGCGTGAATCGTACGCAGATTGGGACTGCCATCAGCACTGACATTAACGAAAAAAAGTCCGTCACCACGCACCGCCTTGTGGCGAAGATCCAGCCGTGGGAACTCAGTTTCGCCACCCGCATAGTTGTCGTTCAAGTAAACCAGAAAAGTCACGACACGCTGCCCCCTTGTGGCGATTTGCTCCCGGTAATTCGGCGCATTGGGGTCTATGAAATCGAAATGCTCAGTTATTTCCTCGCCGGGCGCGTAATGAAGCACTGTTGCTGTTTCAAAATTACCCACAGGCATGTGCAGACAATTGGCCATGCGCCACTGCACAAGAATGTTGACCAGGTCGGTATCGAACAAAGCAAAACTGACAGAACTGTTGGTGCGGGTTCTATTAGTGGTGATTTGCTGATGCACGGCATCATAGACTTGCGCCCGCTGCAGGCGTGGACGCGACCGCTTTATCAGCCACTGGCACACTTCCTTGCTGGCAAATCCCGGAAACAAGCGGACCACCGGGTCAACAGACAAGTCACGATAAGGGGGAGCTGCCAGCCAAGCCTGCAAATTGATGCTGTTGGCCACCTCACTCCAATAGCCGGCACTGTCACTGCGCCGGGACACTATTTTGCGATTTCCGCTCAGCAGCAATAACTGTTCTTGGGCCAGCAGAAAACCACGCTGGGCTGCCAGCATCATTTTATCGAGGGCACGTCGCCAGTCCTGTGGACACTGGTAACCCAGCGCCAGCAGAATGCTTTGAAGTGCAGGAGCCTCTGGGCTGCCAAGCGCACAAGCCCGCTCAAACAGTTGCAGTGCATCAACCGGGCTGTACGGAGCGCGGTCTGCAAACAAATAGCGCGCTGCCAAATGCAAAGTCGCAGCAACGCTGCCTTTGTTTACCGACTTTACCAGCATGGCTATGGCTGCCGAGTGATCACCGTTGGCATCCAACTCCGCAGCGTGTGCGATTTCGGTCAAATTGACTCCAGACAAAGAATACTGATTGCTATGCTACTTTCTACAGTCGAACACAAGAGCAAAAATATTTGTTCTATACTGGAAACATTAGACTAAAAGCACATAACTTTCCAATTGTTAACGCTTACGCTCATGGATCACGCAGATGAGATCCGCGCAACTTACAAGAATATTGGCCGTCAGCATCGCGCTGTAACAAATCTGAGGACTGACACCAAGGCTCATGGTATTTGCTACGTTTGAGAGATTCATTGGTACATTATTGCTTGCTAAAGTGCACGCAAGGAGATTCACGGATGCAACCTGGCCTGTCATTGATTGCAACCATCGCCGCCAGCTTTGCTTTGGCCTTGTTGCTGGGGTTGCTGGCCAACCGGCTGCGCCTGCCGACGCTGGTGGGTTATCTGCTGGCTGGCATTCTGGTGGGGCCGGCCACGCCTGGTCTGGTAATAGATATCGAGTTGTCACAGCAGATGGCAGATATCGGCATCATGTTGTTGATGTTTGGCGTCGGCCTGCATTTTTCCTTGCGCGATCTGTTGCAGTTGCGAAAGCTGGCGGTGCCAGGGGCGCTGGCCGGCATCAGCGTGGCCACGCTGATCGGCACTGCGCTGGCCTGGCTATGGCATTGGCCAGCGGGCACCGCTCTGGTCTTTGGTCTGTGCCTGTCGGTAGCCAGCACCGTGGTATTGATGCGCTCACTTGACCAGCAAGGTTTGCTGAAATCGGTCAATGGCCATATAGCGATGAGCTGGCTCATCGTGGAAGACATGGCAATGGTGGTGGTGCTGGTGTTGTTGCCGCCTCTGAGCAGCTGGCTGGGCGGCCATACGGCCAGTGGCGACGGCATGCCGCTGTGGCAATCACTGCTGTTGACACTGGTCAAGATCGCTGCCTTCCTGGCACTGATGCAGATCGTCGGCCGGCGCGTGTTCCCGTGGCTGCTCGCCTACGTCGCCGGCAACGGCTCGCGCGAATTGTTCACGCTGGCCGTGATTGCAGTGGCAGTCGGCATAGCGTTCGGTTCCTCGCAACTGTTCGGGGTTTCCATCGCGCTGGGCGCGTTCCTGGCCGGTATGGTGATGCATGAATCGCCGCTCAGTCATCGCGCCGCCAGTGAATCGCTGCCGCTGCGTGACGCATTTTCGGTATTGTTCTTCGTGTCGGTGGGCATGCTGTTTGATCCGGCCATCCTGCTGCACGAACCTGTGCGCGTTGTGATCGTGGTGCTGGTCATCATGCTGTGCAAACCGCTGGCAGCGTTCGGGCTGGTGCTGGCCTACCGTTATCCGCTCAACACGGCACTGACGGTGGCGGCCGGCCTCAGCCAGATCGGCGAGTTTTCCTTCATCCTGGCGGCTCTCGGCAAGCAACTGCAATTGTTGCCGCCGGAAGCAGTGAATCTGGTGCTGGCCGGCGCCCTGATCACCGTCTCTCTCAACAGCTTTGTGTTTCATGCGGTGGAGCCGCTACAGCGCTGGATTCGCACCCGCACTCCGCTGGTACGTTTGCTGGAACGTTCGGAAGATCCGCTGGCGGAACTGCCAATGACGGTAGCTTCCGCCGAAGTCACCAATCATGTGGTGCTGGTGGGCTATGGCCGTGTTGGTGGCCGCATCGGCAAGGGCCTGCTGGCCCGCGGCGTGGCCTTCGTGGTGGCCGAGCAAAACCGCGAGATTGTGGAAGGTCTGCGCGCCCAGGGCATCAAGGCCGTGGCCGGCGATGCGGCCGAGCCGGCGGTATTGATCCAGGCCCACGTGGCGCGCGCCAGCACGCTGGTGATCACCTTGCCGGAAACGCTGCAGGTGCCATACATGGTGCAGGTGGCGCGCATGCTCAATCCGGATGTACGGGTGCTGGTGCGGGCCAACAGCGAAGAATCCATGCAGTTGCTCAATTCCGCCAATACCGGCACCGTGTTCCTTGGCGAGCAGGAAGTGGCCAACAGCATGCTGGCCATGCTGAATGACGCTTGAGTCAGTGCACCTCCCCGGATTGACCCAAGCCAGCCCTACTCGCTATCTTGCGCGCCTGTTTCAACTCACTCACTGAAGGAATCCCATGACCCAGTTCGATAATGTCACCGTCATCAAGGCTGCCAACGTTTACTTCGACGGCAAAGTCGCCAGCCGCACCGTGTTGTTCAATGATGGCAGCAAGAAAACGCTGGGCTTGATGCAGCCGGGCGAGTTCGAATTCGGCACTGCCCAGCCCGAGATCATGGAAATCCTCGCCGGCGAACTCGATGTATTGTTGCCCGGCAACAACGATTGGCAGCATTTCTGCGGCGGCATGAGCTTTTCAGTGCCGGCCAATGCCAGCTTCAAACTGAAAGTCACCCAGCTGACTGACTACTGCTGTTCTTATTTGTAATATTTTTGTCGCCTATTTCAGATGGCTGTGAATCTGTGCACAGCCTTGGGTCGCTAACTGCTTCGGAAACCGTCTGAGGCCATGGATGGCCGAAGCGAGCCCCCATGGATGGGTTCACGGCGTGTTTCCGAAGCAGTTAGCGACCCAAGGCTATACGCTGATCGAAAGCAAGCTCAACACCGCACCACCGGCAATTCATTCCAGCGCGTGGTGTAGCGTGGCGACAGATAATCACGTTTCATAGCCCACTGTGGCGCGATGCCGGCATTGGCCAGTGTGAGCGTGTGCTTGCCATAGCGCTGGTTGATACGATCCAGCACCTGCATCAACGCTTGTGATTGCACTGATTGCTGTGCGGCGAAAAAATCCTGCTGCTCAAATTTGCGGGTGCGGATATCCACTAGACCGATGCCGCATTTGCGATAGCGCAGCCCGCTCACAAACAACTGCTGCAAAGCCGCGGCCGCATGCTGGGCAATCAAGCGGGTGTCGTCACTGCAATACGGCAACTGTATCCAGCGCTGGCGCTGCACCAGGCCCAGCTGCGCATCGTTGCGTTCGAGATATACCCACAGCTGGCGCACCACGCCGTTCTGTTTGCGCAACTTCTCGCAGGCTCTGGCGGCATAGAGGCTGATGGCCTGCTGCAGCTCCGCCAGTTCACTGACTTTATAACTGAACGCGCGCGTGCAAACGATATCCTTGCGTGGCGCCAGTTCCAGTTCCAGATCGAGACAGGCTTCGCCATTGAGCTCGCGGATGGTGCGCTCCAGTACCACACTGAACTGGTGGCGCAGCATTTTGGGGTTGCTGTCGGCCAGCTGCAGCGCGGTGCGGATGCCGAGCTGCTGCAGCTGCAGTGTCAGCTGGCTGCCGACGCCCCAGATATCCTTGGGACTCATGCGCGCCAGCAGCCAGCGCCATTTTTCGGCATGGTCGAGCACGCACACACCGCCCAGTTTTTTGATCTTCTTGGCAGCACGATTGGCCAGCTTGGCCAGCGTTTTGGTGGGTGCGACACCCACACACACCGGCATGCGTGCGCTTTGCCACAGCTCATCCTTGATGGCCTTGGCGTGCGCATGATGATCAGCCGCGTGTACCCGCAGAAATGCTTCGTCGATGGAATAGACTTCCATATCGCTGGCAAACGGTTCCAGCAGCTGCATCACGCGCGCCGATACATCGCCATAGAGCTCATAGTTGCTGGAAAAAATCCGCACCTGATGACGCTCCAGCAAGGCTTTCACCTGGAAGTACGGCACCAGGTCGGGCACTGCCAGCGCCTTGGCTTCCGCGTTGCGCGCAATGATGCAGCCGTCATTGTTGGACAGCACCACCACCGGCTGGCCGGCCAGCTCGGGCCGGAAGATCTGCTCGCACGAAGCGTAAAAGGTGTTGCAGTCTACGAGTGCGTACATAGCTGGTTCACCACATGCGTCACCACCCCGTGGACCAGCAGATCCAGCTCACCGTCGAGCGAAATTGGCGGATAGCCGTCACTGGCCGCGCGCAATAGTCGCTTGCGCTTGTCGAGAATCTTGCAGGTGAGTTCGCCGTTCACCGCAGCGATCACCACATCGCCCTGTCTGGGTTTGAGCGAACGGTCCACGATCAAGAGCGCCTTGTCGAGAATGCCGGCGGCCAGCATCGAGGTGCCGGCGGCGCGCGCAAAAAACGTGGCCGACGGATGTTTGATCAGATGCTCATTGAGATCCAGCCAGTCGGCGATGTAGTCATCGGCCGGCGAGGGAAAACCGGCCGGCACCTGCGCAGCATAGAGCGGCAGCACCTGGGCCAGAGGCGGATACTTGCGGGCAAGCAGGGTAATTTTCATGACATTTACGACAGCAGCTGGGGCAGGAATTTTGCGCCTTGGAGCCGACCCTAGGCAAGCAAACTTGCGGCTATTTAAGGCATGGATCGCGCGCGGGAAACGCTTACAATGGCCTCCTTGCCGCAGGTCAACAACTTAAAGGACATCATGGGCACAGCACACAAGAACGAACTGCATTTCTCGCAACGCAGCGGCTGGTTGCGCGCTGCGGTGCTCGGCGCCAATGATGGCATCGTCTCTACCGCCAGTCTGGTGCTGGGCGTGGCTGCCGCACATGCCGCCCGTGCCGATATCCTGCTGGCAGGTGTGGCCGGGCTGGTGGCTGGCGCCATGTCGATGGCCGCCGGCGAATATGTATCAGTCAGCTCCCAGGCCGATAGCGAAGCCGCCGATCTGCACCGGGAAAAAATCGAACTGGAAGAGAACCGCGAATTCGAACACCGCGAACTTGCCAACATCTACATCAAGCGCGGCCTTGATGAAAAGCTCGCCTTCGCAGTTGCCACCCAGCTGATGGATCACGATGCACTCGGTGCGCATGCGCGCGACGAACTGGGCTTGTCGGAACTGCACACTGCACGTCCCCTGCAAGCGGCACTGGCATCGGCCGTGACCTTTGCCATTGGCGCGATGTTGCCGTTGCTGCTGGCCGCCTTCACCCCACTTGCCGCGCTTGATTGGCTGGTGGCTGGCGGCTCCCTGCTGATACTGGCACTGTTGGGCGCTCTCGCCGCCCAGGCAGGAGGCGCCGGCCTGCTCAAAGGTTCGCTGCGCGTTACGCTGTGGGGCGCCGTCGCGATGGCCGCCACCATGGGCATCGGATCACTGTTCGGCACCGCAGTGTGATGCGTTGCACAAAATTTTCTGACCAGGAATACTCATGAGCACTTTGCCAGCCTGCCCTAAATGCAAGTCCGCGTTCACCTACGAAGATGACGCACTGCTGATCTGCCCCGAATGCAGTCATGAGTGGTCGGCCACCGACGCCGCCCCCGCAGCCGACGCGGCCGCAGTTGTGCGCGACGGTGTCGGCAATGTGCTGGTGGATGGTGACACCGTCAGCGTTATCAAGGATCTCAAGGTGAAAGGCTCATCGCTCGTTGTCAAAGTCGGCACCCGCGTCAAAAACATCCGGCTGGTGGAAGGTGATCACAATATCGACTGCAAGATCGACGGCATCGGTCCAATGAAACTCAAATCCGAGTTTGTCAAAAAGGCTTGAGCGTTATTTCCTGTTCAGTGTTCAGTACTCAGTGCTCAGCCTTGGGCCGCTAACTGCTACTGAAACACGCCGTGAATACATCCCTGTAGGCTTGCTTCGGCCCTCCATGGCCTCAGACAGTTTCAGCAGCAGTTAGCGGCCCAAGGCTCTCGAGTTCAGTGCGTAATTCATTTAGTTGTAATGAACGCGCGCACAATTCTGATGTGCTTGTGGGTGCCCCCATCGTCTTCATGGCGAAGACTGATTGCTCGAAGCAATCAAACCCACGCAAAAATGATGGCCAGTCCAGACTGGATTTGTTAAGGTGCCGCCCGTCCTAAGGGGTGGACCCTTGCGCAAGCAAAGGTCCTGAGATCAAACCCTTTGAACCTGAACCAGTTAATACTGGCGTAGGAATAGGCACTGCCGATTGCACTGTTTTCTGTTGTTCCGGGCTGTTTTTTTTGCAGTCCGGTGCCACAACTTCACTGCACGCGGTTCGCGTTTTCTCCGTCGTACTAACTGTGTTGTTGCAACCTTCAACAGTAGTCGTTATCGGAGAAAGGTATGAACCGACACAGTCACTTGCCTCGCTACACCCTGCTCGCACTGGCAGTCATCACTGCCAGCGCTGCACAAGCCCAAACCAAAGCCAATACCATCGAAGAAATTGTCGTCACTGCCGACTTTCGCCAGACCACGCTCGACAATATCCCGGCCAGCATCAGCGTGCTCGACAGCAAACTGATGCAGCAGAAAAATGCGCTGCATCTGGAAGATGTGCTGGCGGACGCGCCCAATGTCAACTTCACTTCCGGCGCTTCCCGCGCCCGCTATGTGCAATTGCGCGGCATCGGCGACACCGAAGAATTTGTAGAGCCGCTCAATTCAGCTGTGGGCATGCTGATCGACGGCGTGGATTTTTCCGGCATCGGCGCTGCTGCCATGCTGTATGACATGCAGCAAGTGGAAATCCTGCAAGGACCGCAAGGCACACGCTACGGCTCCAACGCCTTGGCCGGCCTCATCAATCTGCAAAGCAAGGCGCCCGCCTCCACCCAGCAATACGGCATGCAGGTGCAAGGCGAAAACTACCAGGGCCGCGGCCTGGCCGGCTATGTCTCCGGCCCGCTGCAAGACGGCCTTAACTACCGGTTGTCGGCGCAGAGTGTGCGCAGTGATGGTTTCGGCATGAATACTTTCCTGCACAAACCCACCAATGAGCGCGATGAAAAAACCGTGCGCGCTGCGTTGCAGTGGCAGCTTGATCCAACACTGCAACTGGATTTACATGCCGGCTTTATTGATGTCGACAATGGCTATGATGCCTTCGCGCTCGACAACAGCCGCAACACCCTGAGCGACCAGCCCGGTCGCGACATGCAGCGCTCACGCTATGCCAGCGTGCAAGCCACCAGCACCGCCTTCACCGATTTTACCGTGGAAGCGCTGGCCAGCTATGCCAACAGTCATGTGCATTACGGTTACGACGAAGACTGGACCTATGCCGGCTTTCATCCGGACGGCTATGCGTCTACCGATCTCTATCTGCGCGATCATGAAAGCAAGAGTGCCGAGTTACGCTTGCTGTCCTCACCCCAGGGTGCACTGTTTAACGGCCGCACTTCCTGGGTAGCGGGTGTTTATACCTTGCATGTCGATGCCGGCCTCACTCGCATTTACACCTATTTGCCAGGACGATTCCACAGCGAGCACAGCACGCAGCGCAATGCCGTTTATGCCGACACGACTACCATGCTGGCTGGGCCGTGGTCGCTGGATGTGGGGGTGCGTAGCGAGCGCTACTCGGCAACATATGCCGATTCCAACCAGCTCGGATTTTCCCCGGGTGAAAATTTGTACGGCGGCAAGGTGAGCTTCAACTACCAACTGGCCAAAAACCAGCTGTTGTATGCCAGTCTCTCGCGCGGCTACAAGAATGGCGGTTTCAACACCGATGGCACGCTGGATGCAGATTTGCGCGAATACGGCAGCGAATCTCTGCTGAACTATGAAGCCGGCTTCAAAGGCAGCTTGTTCAACCAGCGCCTGAACACGCGCGCCGCGGTGTTTTACATGGATCGCAAAAACGTGCAGATCCAAAGTTCCACCACCCGCATGCGCACCGACGGCAGCGCCGAGTTCCTTATGTTCACCGGCAATGCCGCCGCCGGCTTCAACCGCGGCCTGGAACTGAGCCTGGACTTTGCAGCCTCCAGCAGCGTGCGTCTGTACAGCTCACTCGGCTTGCTCGACAGCGAGTACAAGAACTTCATCAACTCGGCCGGTGAAAATCTGGATGGCCGCGCACAGGCGCAGGCACCCCGCTACCAATACAGCGTGGGCAGCACGCTGCAGCTGCAACACAATCTGAGCCTGGATGTAAACCTGCAGGGGCGCGACGCTTATTATTTCTCCGACAGCCACAATGTACGTTCCAACGCCTATGATCTGCTCAATGCCAGCCTGATCTGGACCATCAACAAGTGGCAAGTCACTGTTTGGGGTCGCAACCTGACCAACCAGGACTACTTCGTGCATGGTTTCTACTTCGGCAACGATCCGCGTGACGGCTATACGTCCAAGCGTTACACCCAGTTGGGTGAACCGCGACGTTACGGGTTGACGGTGAATTGGGATTTCTAGGCACTTAATATGTCAGCAAAAAAAGGCGGCCCACAAGGCCGCCTTTTGCGTTTATGCTGTATTTAGCAAGAATTAAGCGCTGTACTGGAGAGCCTTGGGCCGCCAACTGCTTGTGAAACTGTCTGAGGCCATGGATGGCCGAAGCAAGCCTACAGGGACGTATTCACGGCGTGTTTCAGAAGCAGCTGGCGGCCCAAGGCTTTGCGCTGAAGCAATCGACGCGGTGTTGACTAATGCCAAGCCCCCAGTATCAACCCCATCAACGTAAACACCACAGTCCAATAACCCCCTGTGATGAAAATATATGCCACCGACTTCTGCTCATACAAGGAGTTTACCGCGATCGCGGATGCCACCCACGGCAGCCCGGTAAGCAAGCCGTATAGAGCACCATGCATGGCATCGGCTTTGTCACCGATGAAATAGGCCATGCAAATCGCCATGATCCACTCCAGGATGAAACTGATGCTGAGCATGCGCCGCAAGCCGATCCTGGGCGCCTGTCGGGCGACGCCTGGATCAATTCCCAGCGAGCGCATCCACGGTTTGCCGAACACGGGCCCATACCACAAAGCCCCCAGCACAAAACTCACCAGCGTCGCCAGCAGCACCGCTTTCCAGTTGATTGCAACTTCACCCATTGATGCCTCCGTCAGTCTCAGTCAAGAATGATATGCGGTAAAAAGCGTGAGCTATTGCGGGTGATCAGTGAAGCATCTTCCCGCAAAGCAATGCCGGCCGCACGATCGCCCACTACCCAACTACCCACCAAAGTATAGACAGCACTCTGGCGCGACTCATCATAGAATTTCGGCAGCGGGCAAAACTGTTGGCGAATGTAACCTTCACTGCCATAGGGGCCACTGGCAGCAAGCCCTTCACCATTGAAATCCACCAACTCGACATTGGCGCCTTCGCGTGAATACAGCGGTTTGCGTACCCAGCCTTTCTGCAGTGGCTGGTTGGCACTGTCCTCAAAAAAACTGGGCAGTAAATTGGGATGATCCGGGAATTTTTGCCACAGCAACGGCAGGATGCCCTTGTTGGATAGCAGCGCCTTCCACGGCGGTTCCACAAAGCGCGTATCGGAAGTCAGCAGCACTGAGGCATATTCCTCGGCCAGCATGAACTCCCATGGATAGAGTTTGAACATGCCGTTGACGGCCGTGCCCACTGCATCCACAAACTGGCCGCCGCGCTGGCCCAGGGTTTCCAGCGGGATATATTGTGCACTCAAGCCGGCCTGCACTGCACAGTCCATCAAATAGCGCACATTGCCGCGATCCTCGCTGCTGGCTTCAACGCTGCTGAAATAAAACGGTTGCGGTAGCGCCAGTGCCTTGAACGCCTCGATCAGCTTTTCCTGCAGTGAATTGAATTGATCCGCCGTTGCCGGCAACAAGCCATTCTCAATCTGCTCTTCCAGCCATATCCATTGGAAGAAGCCGCTTTCAAATACCGAAGTGGGGGTATCGTAATTGAGCTCGAGCAATTTCGGCGTGGTGAGGCCGTCGTAACACAGATCCATGCGGCCGTAGAGTTGCGGTTGGCCGGGCCAGCTGGCGGCAAGGTAATCCCAGTGCGAAGCTGCAATGCCGAGCTGACTTAGCAGCTGTTCGCTGGCGAGGATGTCCGGCACCAGCGACAGCGCCATCTCATGCAGCTCTTCGGTAGCCGGCTCGAGCTCGGCTTCAATTTGCTGCCAGCTGAACTGGTAATAGGCACTTTCGTCCCAGTAAGGTTCACCGTCAATGGTGTGATAGTCGAAGCCGACTGATTCGGCATATTCGCGCCAGCCACTGCGCTGCTCGATGGGCTTGCGTTGCACCTGGGCTAGCCGCCGGCACTTTCGACACTGGCGGCAGTAGCACCAAAGCCACCAATGCGGCGCTGGCCACCGACCCGCGGGCTGAGCGCCTGCGAAGGCACATTCACTGCTCCGCTCTTGCTGGCGACTGCGGAATTGTCGGCAGTGCGAAAGGTGCCGGCATCATCACGCGATTTGTACAAGGGCTGGGGCTGCATGGTGGCGGCCGCAGCCCCCCCGGTGGAACCGCTGCTCTGGTTGTTGTCAGCTTGTCTGACATTGTCGCGCGGCTGTGCGCCGGCAGAGGAGAACGACCCCGGCTGCATCACTTGCGGGCGATTGAACATTTGGCTGGCCATGTAGCCCATCATCATCGGCATGAAGAAACTGCCGCCGGAAGAATTGGACGCATATTGCTGCCGCTCAGGTGAGATTTCGCAGCGCTGTGCACCGAAATCGGCCTCACATTCCTGCACTGTCTGGTATTTGGGCGCCACTTTCGGATGCAGGGCCGCAGCCTGCTGATAATCGGTCAGACATTGTTCCTTGCCTTGCGGATTTTTGTCCTGGCATTCCTGCACACTGCTATAGACCACGGCCGGGGTCTGCGGATCCTGGGAACAAGCTGTCATCAGCAGGCCGGTGGCCGGCATCAGCAGTGCCAGCGCGACGGTATTACTGCGTTTGCGTAGGTGCATGGTCATGGTCTTCCTTTACTCCTGCAAAGCGGGTGGCGGCTTACCAGTAAGTCATCGCCGAGGCATTGATAAGCCCGACGCTGATGCTCAGGGCCGCTGTCAGTACTGCTGCGGCTACTTCACCTTTGGCAATGCGTTCCGACAGGTGTGGTAACGCGAAGCGCATCACTACAAAAGTCAGTACTTGCATTACAAAGGCAATCAAGCCCCACACGACACAATCAAACAAGGTTTGCGAATGGGTAATTGCGCTAGCCATCGGCAGTGCAAAACCTATCAAGGCACCGCTGAGCGCCACGGATGCTGCGACATTGTTCTCGCGTACCAGTGCCATCTCGTCATGCGGCGTCAGAAGTATGTACACCTTCCAGAACATGCCCATCAGCACAATGCCGAGCCCGAAGTAGACAAGAAAATCGAGAAAGCCACCGAGTGAATAGAGCGTGTCTTGCACCATAGTGCCTCCAGGATAATTTGAAAGGTTGGAATGGCAACCGCAGACACTGATCCAGTCAGTGTCTGCGGTGATTCCAATTACAAGACAGCCGCTATCGCATTCACCAGATAATCGAGGTTGGCCTTATTGATGCCCGCCACGTTGATACGGCTCGATCCCACCAGGTAAATGCTGTAGTCACCGATCAGTTTCTTCACCTGCTCCGGCGTGAGGCCGAGGAAGGAGAACATGCCCTTCTCGTGCTGGATGAAACTGAAGTCGCGGTTCACTCCTTTGGCTGTCAGTTTGGCCACCAATTGGACGCGCAGGCCGTTGATGCGGTCGCGCATTTCCGTGAGTTCGGCATCCCATTCGCTGCGCAGTGCCGCGTCATCGAGGATCATGCCGACCAGCGCAGCGCCATGCGCCGGGGGTACTGAATACATTTCGCGTGCAGTGCCAATCACCTGGCTGGCAGACGCTTCGGCAGCCGCAGCTGTTTCCGCCAACACCATCACGGCACCGGTGCGCTCGCGGTACAGACCAAAGTTCTTCGAATACGAAGAAGCCACGATCACTTCCGGCAACTTGCTGGCCAACAGCCGCAGTCCATAGACGTCTTCGTCCAGGCCATCACCAAGGCCTTGATAGGCCAGGTCGATGAAGGGCGTGAAACCCTGCTTGAGCGCAGCCTCGGCCACCGCCTGCCACATGGCGTGGTTCAAGTCGGCACCACACGGGTTGTGGCAGCAGCCGTGCAGCAGCACCAGATCGCCTTTGCCAGCCTGTTTGAGCTTGTCCATCATCTGATCAAACTTGATGTTATGGGCGGCGTAATCGTAGTACGGATACAGTTCCAGCTTGAGGCCGGCACTGCCCAGCAACGGGATGTGGTTGGCCCAGGTCGGATCGCTGACAAAGATGCGGGTACCCGGATAGCTGCGGGCGACGAATTCAGCCGCAACGCGCAAGGCACCGGAACCGCCGGGGGCCAGCACGGTAGCGGCGCGCTGATCTTTTACGGCGGCATGGTCATTGCCCAGCAGCAAGCCGAGGGTATGTTTCAGGAACAGCTCGGGGCCGGCCTGGGCGATGTAGGACTTGGAGTCTTCGATCTGCCACAGCTTGTTCTCGGCGGTTTTCACTGCCGTCATCACCGGGCAGTTGCCGGCCTCATCCTTGTAAACACCGACGCCAAGGTCAACCTTGTTGGCATTGGTGTCGTTTTTGTAAGCCGCAGAAAGCCCCAGAATGGGGTCCGGTGGACGCCGTTCTATTGTTTGAAACATTGCTGTATCCGTGAGTTGAAAATGAAAGGAAGTGCCCGGTCAGGACGTGCGCAAGTATACCAGCGGGCCAGCGACAAACGCAGCCGTAATTTGCGTCCCGCCGACCCGCCAGACTGCCTGCTGGCAGCTGTGGCAGAGCGGCAGTGTGTCCAGATCGGCCCCCTTTTGCTTCAAGGCCCCCACTTGTTCTTGCAAGGAGGCCTCCTGGCATAGCGCCAGCGACGGCATGGCACTGCCAATGCCGAATATCAACAACATGGACAAGCGGTTATTCATGAATAACTTTCTGATCATGGTCTGCGCCTCTCGTTTGGTAGAATTACAATGGTGGTTGCGCCAGCGCTCGGTCTGCGTCTGCATGCCGCAGCAACCCCGCGGCTTCCTGATACGGCAACGCGGCGATGCCGGCCAACTGCATTGAACAACGCAGCGACTTGCCAAGAATAAAAGCCAGAACGCGGCCGTGATAACCCAGCGAGGACGCAAACACCGGCAACACATCCTCAACCCGCTGAGCTTGTTCAAGCGCCACATGCAAGGCTGCACGCTGCTGTTCAATAAGCGCCATGAAACTGTCATCGCTGGCTAGCTCCGGTTCCAGTTCCAGCGTCCAGGTGCGATCCGCTTGCAGCACACACAGGCCAATATTGCGCTGTGGCAAAGCCCGATGCCATTCAGACGGGGATACCAGTGACAGCCGGTAACCGGCTTCCCGCTCATATAACCAGTAACGCTGCCCCACCACCGGGCTGAAACGGATCTCACTTTGCAGCACAAACAGTGAAGTGAACAGCTCCATCTCAATCTGTGCAATGCTCTTGGGTGGTACCGCCAGACGTTGTGCATGTTGCTGCACAACTTGCAGCACAGGCACCAGACCTTTGCCCTGCGGATTCGGATTTTTTGGCATCGTGGTTATTACGAAGGATTTCGGTGGATGGGATTGCTAGAATGCTACCTGCT
>CAINTJ010000063.1 GCA_903853385.1 uncultured Gammaproteobacteria bacterium | reverse complement strand
CCCCGGTGCGCTCAATGGCGTCCTTGAGGCTGGGAATGGTCCCCATCGCAAGAATGGCGGCTATGGCGAGTACCACGATTATCTCCAACATGGTAAAACCCCGCACAGGGTGCGGACCGGTAATGGCTATGGGTTTGTTTGTGTACTTCACCATATGTATTGTCTGTATCCGGCGGCGGGGCTTACTCTAACACTTCTGGTTTTCTCACGTAATTGAGGGAAAGTCCTGTATTTCCCGTCGCCAACGCAAGCTCCGTTATTTTATTCTCAGGGTGCTGGCTTCGAAAAGATGTGACCAACTCTTGAATACTGCAAACCGTCCTCGTTGCTTGTAACGTAATTGCGACTTGCTTCACAAAGAAAGAAGAAAAACCATGTCAGATACACCAATTCCCAATTTGAAAGACCCCCGACATCTGTTGGCCTTCGGCTTTGGCAGTGGCCTGGCACCCATGGCGCCGGGGACGGCCGGGACACTCGCGGCCATTCCTTTGTATCTGTTATTGGCGCCATTGCCACTGCCCTGGTACCTGCTGACGCTGGTCGCAGCCTTCGCACTGGGAATTTATGTGTGTGGCTACACTGCCAATGCCCTTAAAGTGCATGATCACGGCGGCATTGTGTGGGATGAGTTTGTCGGTTACTGGCTGACCATGGTGGCGGCGCCTGCCGGCTGGCCCTGGGTGCTGGCGGGCTTTGTGCTGTTCCGTTGGTTCGATATTGTGAAGCCGTTCCCGATCAGCTGGCTGGACCGCCATATAAAAGGCGGGCTGGGCATCATGATTGATGATGTGCTGGCCGGCAGCTTTGCCTGGCTGCTACTGCAGCTGCTGAACCTGGGTCTGCATTCGATCCGGGTTTAAAGCAGGCCGCAGTTTTCGTTCTTCCCGCTTGATTGGCTCATGTAGAATGCGCCCCTGATTTATGGAGGTCATCATGAGTACCATTTTGCAAAGCCTGCCGGTAGGCGAAAGAGTCGGCATCGCGTTTTCCGGGGGGCTCGATACCAGTGCGGCCTTGCACTGGATGCGGGAAAAGGGCGCAGTGCCCTATGCCTATACCGCCAATCTGGGCCAGCCCGATGAGCCCGATTACAACGAAATTCCGCGCAAAGCCATGGAATACGGTGCCGAAGGCGCCAAACTGATCGAGTGTCGTGCGCAATTGGTGGCCGAAGGTATTGCTGCGCTGCAGAGCGGTGCGTTTCACATCACCACGGCCGGTGCCACGTATTTCAACACCACCCCGCTGGGGCGTGCGGTGACCGGCACCATGCTGGTGGCGGCTATGCGTGAAGACAATGTCAATATCTGGGGCGATGGCAGCACTTACAAGGGCAACGATATCGAGCGTTTCTATCGCTACGGCTTGCTGGTCAACCCCGATCTGAAAATCTACAAGCCCTGGCTGGATCAGCAGTTCATTGATGAGCTGGGCGGCCGCAAGGAAATGTCGGAGTACATGCAAAATGCCGGCTTCGCCTACAAGATGAGCTCGGAAAAGGCCTATTCCACCGATTCCAACCTGCTGGGCGCCACCCATGAAGCCAAGGAGCTGGAATTCCTCAACCAGGGCATCAAGATCGTACAGCCCATCATGGGGGTGGCATTCTGGCGGGAAGATGTTGAAGTCAAACCGGAAACTGTCAGTGTGCGCTTTGAGGAAGGTCGTCCGGTAGCGCTGAACGGCAAGGAATACACGGATCTGGTGCAACTGTTGTATGACGCCAACACCATCGGCGGCCGTCATGGCCTGGGCATGAGTGACCAGATTGAAAACCGCATCATCGAGGCCAAGAGCCGCGGCGTTTATGAAGCGCCGGGTTTGGCCTTGCTCTATATCGCTTATGAACGCCTGGTCACCGGCATTCACAACGAGGACACCATTGAACAATACCGCAATAACGGGCGTCGGCTTGGTCGCTTGTTGTATCAGGGCCGCTGGTTTGACTCGCAGGCGCTGATGCTGCGCGAAACTGCACAACGCTGGGTAGCCAGTGCCATTACCGGCGAAGTGACGGTGGAATTGCGACGGGGCAATGATTACTCCTTGATGGATACGGTCAGTACCAACCTGACCTATCATCCGGAGCGGCTGACTATGGAAAGGGGCGCTTCTGCCTTCTCGCCGCAGGACCGCATTGGCCAGTTGACGATGCGCAATCTGGACATCATGGATACCCGGGCCAAACTGGGTAGCTATGTGCAGTCCGGGCTGCTGCTGCCGTCAGCCGGCACCGGCGTGCCCTTGCTTGGCGGCAAACCCAAAGAAAAATAATCAGGTCGTCATTTTGCGGGTTTTGCAGTGCCCGCTTCCGTCCCCCACCCGGCACTATGAGGGCAGTGGGTGTGCCGGGCCGGCACTGCGCAGTTCCCCGGCAAAATTGTGATTCCGCGTTTATACTTGCCGCCCGTTTTTCTGTGGTGTTGTTTGCCTGAATTATCCTGCTGGAGTTGAGCCTGCTATGCGTCAATACATGAAATTCTATATCGATGGTGCCTGGGTGGATCCGGTTACTCCCAAGTCGCTTGATGTGATCAACCCCGCCACTGCCCAGGTATCCGGACATATCAGTTTAGGCAGTGCTGCCGATGTTGATAAAGCAGTGAATGCGGCAGCCCGCGCTTTCAAATCGTGGTCACGCACCAGCAAGCAACAGCGGCTGGCACTGTTGCATCGCATCATCGAAGAATTCACCCGGCGCGTGCCTGAGCTGGGTGATGCGATCATGGAGGAGATGGGCGCGCCCAAATGGCTGGCGCATGGCACCCAGGCCGGCATCGGTGTGAATCATTTTAAGACAGCCGTCAGCATTCTGGAAAAATTTGAATTCGAGGAAGACCGTGGCACAAGCCGGGTGGTGCGTGAACCGATTGGGGTGTGTGGCTTTATTACGCCGTGGAATTGGCCGATTCACCAGATTTGCGCCAAGGTTGCCCCTGCGCTCGCTACCGGTTGCACGGTGGTATTGAAGCCATCGGAAATAGCGCCATTTTCTGCGCAGATATTCGCAGAAATCCTGCATGCTGCTGGCGTTCCGCCCGGGGTGTTCAATCTGGTGCAGGGTGAAGGCCCTGTGGTTGGTCAAGCCATCGCCGAGCATCCCAATGTCGACATGGTGTCGATTACGGGCTCTACACGTGCCGGCATTCAAGTGGCGCAAGCGGCAGCACGTACCGTCAAGCGTGTGTGTCAGGAGCTGGGCGGCAAGAGTCCCAACATCATCCTGGAAGATGCTGACATCAAAGCGGCAGTGACCGGCGGCATCAATGGCGTCATGATGAATTCAGGGCAAAGCTGTCGCGCACCCACCCGCATGCTGGTTCCCAACAAGTTGATGGATGAAGTCTGCACGATTGCCAAGGAAGTGGCTGAAAGCTGGCAGCCGGGCGATCCGGCCGCCGATAGCCGGATGGGGCCGGTCATTTCGGCAAGCCAGTGGCAGAAAATCCAGGCACTGATTGCCAGCGGCGTAAACGCCGGCGCCAAACTTGTCACTGGCGGCCTCGGCAAGCCTGAAGGTCTGGAGCAAGGTTATTTCGTGAAACCCACAGTGTTTCGCGATGTGAAAAATTCGATGGAAATTGCCAGAGAAGAAATCTTTGGGCCGGTGCTCAGCATCATTGGCTATGACACTGAAGAGGAAGCGATCGAGCTTGCCAATGACACCGACTATGGCCTGGGGGGTTATGTTCACAGCAAGAATATTGATCACGCCCGTGCTGTGGCGGCGCAGATTCGTGCTGGCTACATCAGTCTCAACAATGCGGGGATGGATTTGAATGTGCCGTTTGGCGGCTATAAGCAGTCCGGCAATGGGCGTGAATTTGGTGATCAGGCCTTTGGTGAGTTTCTTGAATACAAATCCTTGCTGGGTTTCTCGCCGGCGGCATGATGGAGCTTCCGCTGAAGCTGCGGGTGTGCATGGGGCGGGACAGCTTTGCATGTCCCGCTCTGTACACAGCTGCAACCCTATGATTTACCCGGGTATTAAAGTTTTCCCGGCTGCTGCCGATAGGGCGAACCACTTGGTTCGTTTTATTGCAAAGGGCTAATCGACGGTGTAGAGTGCGCGCTCCAATTTTTCCGCACATCCAGAGGACAGTAAGAACATGAGCAAAACCTTACAGGACGTCTTAAATGCTGCAGGTAACCCGGTTAACCTGCTGCGCAATTCCAAGATCGGCGCTTACGTATATCCGGTAGTAGCCCCTGAATTCCACAACTGGCGCAGTGAACAGTATGCATGGCGCAACAGCGCTGTATTGTTCGATCAAAGCCATCACATGGTGGACATCTACATCAAAGGCCCTGACGCCATCAAATTGCTGTCCGATACTGCCATCAATTCTTTCGCCAATTTCCCGGTTAACCGCGCCAAACAATATGTGCCAGTTAGCCATAGCGGCCATGTAATCGGCGACGGCATCCTGTTCCATCTGGCCCAGAACGAACTCGTGTTCGTTGGCCGTGCTCCTTCCGCCAACTGGATTCGTTACCACGCAGAAACTGGTGGTTACAACGTTGAAATCATCCATGACGACCGCTCACCTTCACGTCCAGGTGGCAAACCGGTTAAACGTATCAGCTACCGTTACCAGATCCAGGGTCCGAATGCCTGGGCTGTTATCGAAAAACTGCATGGCGGCAAACTGGAACAGCTCGCGTTTTTCCACATGTCTGAAATGAACATCGATGGCACCAAAGTGCGCACTCTGCGTCATGGCATGGCTGGTTCGCCAGGTCTGGAAATCTGGGGTCCGTACGAAGATGGCGATCGCATCAAGAATGCCATCCTGGAAGCCGGCGCTGAATTCGGCATGGTGCCAGTAGGCTCGCGCGCTTACGCCACCAACACACTGGAATCCGGCTGGATCCCATCGCCGTTGCCGGCTGTTTACACCGGTGCGGAAATGGAGTCGTACCGCAAGTGGCTGCCAGCAGCCAGCTACGAAGCCACAGGCGCCATCGGTGGCAGCTTCAATTCCAACAACATCGAAGATTACTACGTAACTCCTTATGAAATCGGTTACGGTCCATTCATCAAGTTCGATCACGACTTTATCGGCCGTGCTGCTCTTGAAAAAATGGCTGGCAACAAACATCGCCGCAAAGTAACCCTGGCCTGGAACAGCGACGACGTCGTTGGTGCCTTCGCTTCCATGTTCAAAAAAGGCGACCACGCCAAATACATGGAACTGCCATTGTCCAACTACGCCAACTCCAGCTTTGACACTGTAATGGGTGGCGACAAGCAGGTAGGTATGTCCATGTTCTCCGGCTACAGCTACAACGAGCGCTCCATGCTGTCGTTGGCTACAGTTGATGCCGATATCGCAGTAGGTACCGAAGTGGTACTGCTGTGGGGTGAAGAGCCACGCACTGGCAAAACCACTGTTGAGCCAGGCGCTACCCAGACCAAGATCCGCGCTCGCGTCAGCCCGGTTCCGTATGCTGAAGTCGTGCGTTCCGCGTACGTTGAAAGCAGCTGGCGTTCCGGCAAGTAAACCTTTCTCCAGCGAAAGGTTTGAAAAATATCGGTTGAAAGACCGCTGCAAGACCAAAAGCCCGGCTACTATAGCCGGGCTTTTTTGTTACAGGATCCACATGAATATCAGCAATACCATCGCACAAGAACTCTCCGTTAAAGCCTCACAAGTCGAAGCGGCCATTGCGCTGCTGGATGAGGGTTCCACAGTTCCCTTCATTTCGCGTTATCGTAAAGAAGCTACTGGCGGACTCGACGATCTGCAGTTGCGTGACCTGGAAGTGCGGCTGCGCTATTTGCGTGAAATGGATGAGCGGCGTGCCAGCATCCTGGCCAGTATTGCCGAGCAGCAAAAACTGACACCTGAACTGGAAAAGCAGTTGCTGGCCGCAACCACCAAAACCGAGCTGGAAGATCTGTATTTGCCGTTCAAACAAAAGCGGCGCACCAAAGGCATGATCGCCCTTGAGGCGGGCCTGCAACCACTGGCTGAACAGCTGCTGGCTGATCCAACGCTGGTTCCTGAAACAGTGGCTGCGCAGTTCGTGGATGCAGAGAAGGGGGTGCCGGATATCAAGTCTGCACTGGAAGGCGCCAAGTACATTTTGATGGAGCGCTTCGGTGACGATGCGGCGCTGGCGGCCAAATTGCGAACCTTCCTGGCCGATCAGGGCGAATTGCGCAGCAAGGTCCTTGAGGGCAAGGCGGAAGCTGCAGAAAAATTCCGGGATTACTTTGCCTACAACGAACTGTTGCAAAAAGTACCTTCGCACCGGGCGCTGGCGGTGTTCAGGGGTCGCAATGAAGGATTTCTGCAGGTGAGTATCGGCGTTGTGGGTGTGGAAGAAGGGCAGGCTGACCCCTGTGAAGCCATTATCGCCAGCCATCTGGAGATCCGGGACAAAAAACGTGCAGCTGATGCCTGGCTGAAGGAAGTCGTGCGATGGACCTGGAAAGTAAAACTGTTGCTGCGCATGGAGAATGATCTGCTCGGACAGTTGCGCGAGCAAAGTGATGATGAAGCTATCAAGGTATTCGCCGCCAATCTCAAGGCCATCATGCTGGCGGCACCAGCCGGCAGCCTCAGCATTCTGGGCCTGGATCCGGGTTTGCGCACCGGCGTGAAAGTGGCGGTAGTGGACAGCACCGGCAAATACCTGGAGAACATGACCATCTACCCGCATGCGCCGCGCAATCAGTGGGATGAGTCGATCGCAGTGCTTGCCCACTTGTGCAAAGTGCATAAAGTGGATTTGATCAGTATTGGCAACGGCACTGCTTCGCGCGAAACCGACAAGCTGGCGGGTGACTTGATCAAGCGCCATCCGGAAATGAATTTGAAGAAAATGGTGGTGAATGAAGCCGGCGCTTCCATCTATTCGGCTTCAGACATTGCCCGTGAGGAGTTTCCGGATCTGGATGTCACCATCCGTGGTGCCATTTCTATCGCCCGCAGGCTGCAGGATCCGCTGGCAGAGCTGGTGAAGCTTGATCCCAAATCCATTGGCGTGGGCCAGTACCAGCATGATGTGAGCCAGGTGAAGCTCGGACACAGTCTGGATGCGGTAGTGGAAGACTGTGTGAACGCGGTGGGAGTGGACGTGAATATGGCTTCATCCGCGTTGCTGGGGCGGGTGTCCGGGCTTACCCAGTCAATCGCAGCAAGCATTGTGAATTACCGTAACCAGCACGGCGCCTTCCAAAGCCGTGATGAGCTCAAGAAGGTGCCAAGGCTCGGCCCGAAATGTTATGAACAGGCCGCCGGTTTTCTGCGCATCATGAACGGCAGCAATCCGCTGGATGCGTCTTCTGTGCATCCGGAGTCATATCCGGTAGTGGAGAAAATAATAAAAGACAGCAACAAGACGCTCCAACAACTGATTGGAGATGCTGCTTTTCTGCGGGCCTTGAAAGCCGAGCGCTATGTCAGCGATCAGGTGGGCCTGCCTACGATCAAGGATATCCTCAAGGAGCTGGAGAAGCCGGGTCGGGATCCGCGTCCTGAATTCAAGTCGGCGTCATTGATGGACGGCGTGGAAGAGATAAAAGATTTGCAACCAGGCATGGTGCTGGAAGGCACGGTCACCAATGTCACCAATTTTGGAGCCTTTGTAGATATTGGCGTGCATCAGGATGGGCTTGTGCACATCTCGGCGCTGTCCCGCACCTTTGTCAAAGATCCGCATTCTGTTGTAAAAACCGGCGATGTTGTGAAAGTAAAAGTATTGGAAGTGGATGCCAAACGTAAACGCATTGCCTTGACGATGCGGCTGGACGATGCGATCCCGCCGGCTGGCAGTGAAAAAGCCGAGCGTTCCGCGACAGGAAAAGCTGCCAGTTACTCTGGCCAGGGCAAAGCGGCCAGCGATAAAAAAAGTGCGCCAGCCGGGCCGGGCAGTTTTGGCAGCCTGCTGCAGGATGCATTTAAAAAGAAATAAGGTGGTTACACTTTTAGGAAGCGTTTGCGCAACCAATAGCCGGCTATACAGGCGGCGGCAACCAGTGACGCCGCCACCAATAATTTTGTCAGCTCGCCATTATTGATGAACTCTGCGCCTGCCACCCCGGCATAGGTAAGAATGAAATCCGTGGGGATGGTGAAAACCAGCGAGGCCCAGATAAAGGTTCGCAAAGGCAACGAGGTAATCGCCAGCGAATAATTCACCAATACTCCGGGGATTATTCCAATGGCCCGCAACACCGCTACCGTTTTCCAGCCGCAATCGCCCAACTTGTCCAGCACCCGCAGTACTGAGGCCGGCAATATTCGTATCATCTGGTCTTTGGCCAGATAGCGGGCCGTGAGAAAAGCTGTGACAGCGCCAGTGATGAATCCGAGCAGGTTGAGTGCGAAGCCCAACCATAAACCGAAATAGGCGCCGCTAAACAGCATCAGCACTGAAACCGGAAACATGAACAGGGCTGCCAATATGCAAATGCCTATATAGGCCAGCGCGGCAGTGCTGCGGTCCAGTTGCTGCAAATAGGTCTGGATCAGAGCCATGTAATCCGCCCTGTGAACAAAAACGAAAATGATCAACAGGCTGAGCACAAGCAGCAGTACGATTTGAAGTAGTGTACGAAGTTTCATTGAGTTGGACTGGTTGGATGACAGGGGACTTTTCAGTTGCAGCGCGCCGGCATTGTTGCGCGAACGGGCTGAGGAAAGCGCGAGTTCCGATTATGCATCAATTCAGCATGCTGGTTGCAGTTCGCCCCGGTTGAGGCGGGTTGGGTAGCTGAATTTGCGTATTTGGACAAGATTGTGAACAAACGGGGTCACAATTGAGCGGGATCAATGCAGTATTTATACTTTTAGTGAAATAGGGGCTTGGCAGCAAAAAGCCGGTAAGGGTATATTTAGAAGTCAGGTATTGCTCTGCCTTGGAGTGTGTTTTTCCGTTGCTCTGGTGGGGGTGATCTTTCGAGGGAACGTAGTTGTTTTTATCTTCTCTTAACAGAAGTTACTTACAAAAAATTACACCACTTTAGTTTTCGATCGAAGCATCGACAACTATAGTGGAACATAATACCATCGCGGCGGAACTCATTTCCTGGCCTGATCGGCTAAAGTGAAATTTTTGCTATATTTTTAGGATAATTCTTCATAATTAGGGGGAGACAGTAAATCCAATGTTCACGAAATTACCCACTATCAAATTGGGCTTGCAGACTAAAGCCACTATTGAGTCTGCGATGAAAAGAGCGCTCATTCTCGCCTTGCTTCCCGCAGCCCAAGTGTTTGCACAGCAAGCGCCCCTCAACGATGCCGCCGTAAAAGCCCAGCAGGAAAACAACACTGCTGCTGCCGCTACCCAGGCGAATATCAATAAACTGGTTGACCAGACCCAGGAACTTAACAACCAGTATTCCAATGCTCTCAATGAACTTGATTCGCTGAACAAGTACAACGAACAGCTGCAGCAACAAGTCAACGCTCAAGAAAAAGAAAAAGCTTCGATCCAGACTCAGTTGACTGAAATCGAAACCACCAACCGCGAAGTGCTGCCATTGATGGATCGCATGGTGAAAACCCTTGCCGAGTTCGTGAAGGCAGATATCCCGTTCATGCTGGAAGATCGCAGCAAGCGTGTGGACAACCTGGTGCAGCTCATGAGTCGTGCCGATGTGGCGATTTCCGAAAAATACCGTCGTATTCTTGAGGCCTACCAGATTGAACTGGATTATGGCCGCACCCTGGAAGCCTATCAGGGCACCCTCGGTGAAGGTACAAGCGCCCTTACTGTGCAGTTTATCCAGCTCGGCAGGGTGGCTTTGTTGTATCAAACCATTGATGGCAGCGAAACCGGCTACTGGGATGCTTCTACCAAGCAATGGGTAAAAGCGCCTGAATACAAAGACAACATTCGCAAAGCCTTGGCAGTTGCCCGTAAAGAAGGTGCGCCTGATTTGTTGCGTGTTCCCGTTCCTGCGCCGAAACGCGCTAATTAAGGCTGGAGTCGAGCAACATGAACAAGCAATTGATCAATATATGCAGCGGTATGGTGCTGCTGGCTTCAGTAGGTTTGTCGTCAGTGGTTTGCGCGCAGTCCGGACTGGATGATGTGCTTAACAAAGCCAAGGCTACGCGTGCAGCAGAAGCTGCGCTTTATGCACAGCGAGCCAAGGAATACAACGCGATGTCCGATGCTGAGAAGCAGCGCGCCATGCAGCAGGCCAGTGCCAATCGTGCTGCTGTGCAGTCGCAGGTTGACGTCAAGGCCCGCAAGTATTCCGAGAATGACCTGACAATTACTCAAATGAACAAGCAGCTGCAGGAACAAGCCAGAAAGCTTGGCCTGACAGAAATTTTCGGCTCGGCCCGTCAAATCGCCGGTGATAACGCAATCCAGCTCAAGAATTCGCTGGTTTCAGCGCAATTTTCAGATGATCGCGTGCAGTTCCTGGCCTCGGTAGCTTCTGCAGAAAGGGTGCTGACACCCAAGCAGCTGGAGCGACTGGCGCTGGAAATGCAGCGTGAAATGACAGCTGACAGCGAAGTTGTTACCTATAAAGGTATGGTGGTGGAAGCCAATGGCAACCCTATCACTGCCGACATTACCCGTATCGGTCCTTTCACTGCAGTGGCTAATGGCAAGTTTCTGACCTATATCCCGGCCTTGTCACGTCTTAGCATGCTGCGTCGTCAGCCGGCCGAGAGTGAGCTGATGCAAGAAGCAGTGGCATTGCAAAGCACATCCACTGGCTATGTTGAGGCAGTAGTTGACTCGACCCGTGGCACTTTGATGGGTATGTATGTAGAGCGTCCGAACATGAACGAACGTATCCAGAAAGGTGAGGAAGTTGGCTATGTAATCATCACTGTGGGTCTGTTGGGCGTACTGGCGTTCCTGTTCCAGTTGGCGTATCTGATCATGGCCCGCATGGGTGTATCGACCCAGATGCGCGATCTGCAGCATCCGAAACGCAACAATGCACTGGGTCGTGTGCTGTTGGCATTCAAAGGCGATAGCAGCAAGATTGAAGAAAATGCTGAAGTGGCTGAACTGCGCATTTCCGAAGCTGTTATGCGCGAAGTTCCCAAACTGGAGCGTTTCCAGCCGTTCTTGCGGCTTGCAGTAGCGGCAGGCCCGTTGCTGGGTCTGGTAGGTACAGTTTGGGGGATGATCCGTACCTTCCAAAGTATCACCGAATCCGGTTCGAGCGATCCCAAGCTGATGGCTGGCGGTATCGGTCAGGCGATGATTGCGACGGTACTGGGTCTGGGTGTGGCAGTGCCGCTGTTGTTCGGCAACGCCTTGCTGACCTCGCTGTCACGTTCCATTGTGCAGCTGCTGGATGAGCAGAGCACTGGCATGCTGGCTGAAAACATCGAGAAGCGCAAAAATGTTTGAACACTTCGGCTTATATAGCGCCGTCACCGCGCTGATTGGGCAGGGAGGTCCGTTTGTAGGCTGGATCTTTGCCTCCGGTGTGTTGATGTGGGCGATCATTCTGGAGCGGTACGTTTTCTTTTTTGCCGTACTTCCCAAACTGACCGTACGACTTAACGCTCAGTGGACGGCCAGAAAGGATCATACCTCCTGGTGTGCACGCCAAATCCGTCAGATGCTGGTTTCCAAGGCCAATGCCGCGATGACCGGCAGTTTTCCGATGATGCAGGTGCTGGTGCCACTGTCGCCGCTGCTGGGGCTGGTGGGTACGGTTAGCGGGATGCTGGAAGTGTTCGATTCAATGTCCCTGCGCGGTTCTGCTGATGCACGCACCATGGCGAGCGGTGTATCGCACGCGATGATTTGTACGATGACAGGCCTGGCGGTAAGTATTTCGGGTCTGTACCCGGTACATTACTTCCGCACCCGTGCTCGTCGTGAAACTGAACTGTTGTCCGACAAACTGAGTTTTTGATTATG
>CAINTJ010000062.1 GCA_903853385.1 uncultured Gammaproteobacteria bacterium | reverse complement strand
TGTAGAAACACCTTTGGTTTACTAGACCGTTCAGACCTCCTGTATGGAAAATATCATGGGTGCGATCTAACAGGTTCGCAGGTTCCCACAGCAGCCTACTGGGGCCGAATTGGACATGTGTGGCAGTTCACTGACGCATCAATCCGCGCACTTGCCGAAGTGTACAGCCTGCCAGACATTGCTATCTGGCAAGCCCACTATTTCAAGAATATTTATTTGTATTTTTACAGGTACTTATTTTTTTATTAAAATCAGAAAGTCATTCTTACGCCAAATTTGTACATCCTTCCTACCGGATCAAACATCACATTATTACCACTTCCATTAGAGCCTGGCACGCGGGGGGGATCTTGGTCATTAATATTGTTTATAGCCGCGTAGCCTATGAGACTGCCATCACTGGTTTTAGAAAAGTCGAACTGGCCTACTAAGTCTGCATACCAAGCGCTTGGGACACTATTAGAGTTACTGCTATTACCAAGCGCAATATTATAACCAGGCTCGTCTGGCCCTATAAACGCAACATTATATCTGCCTGCAGGGATATAGCGGCCATGTAATGACAATTGCAGGGGGCCGAATGTCCAATTCATCATGGTATCAATTGTATATCGCGGCATGCCTGGTATGGTGCCGGCACGAAGGCCTGTTTGGCCCGCTCTATCGGTTGGACCAGCGGAATCAATTGTTATGAGCTTATCTACATAGGTAGCGAGCAATCGGAAATCTAGATCACCGTAGGTATCTAAGGGATGTCGATATGAAAACTCTATGTCATAACCTTTTGTAATTAATTTATCGACATTTTTTCGTGAGTCATTAATTTGAGTAATGAACCCTGCACTATCACGAACTATGGAAGAGCAAAATTCTGTTGCACCCTCAAAGCAACGAGTTGCAATTGTCTGCGCTCCCAAGACGCCAATAGCATCTTTTATCCCTATATCATAATAATCTAGGGATAACTGCATGCGCCCAAATGCCCCATCCACACCCGGCTTGATCACAAAACCGTATGTTGTTGTATCGGCAACTTCTGGAATAAGTGAAGCATTAGATCCCGAGGTTACAACAGGATTACCTTGGGCGCCTCCTTTTGCAGGATCATTTAAAATGCCAAACCCTGTAGTTTTAGGGCCGTATAGTTCACTTATATTTGGCGCCCTGATGTCGCGTGATTTGGTAATTCGGAATCTAAGCGCCTCAATAGGCTGCCATACGGTTCCTACCTTCCAAGTTGTAACACTTGTTGTTGATGAGAGGCCTGAGCCTGATCGATCATAGCTTGTGCTACGCACTGCAGCATTAAGCTCTAGGTCTTTTGCAAAAGAAAGATCGCGTGCTAATGGAACAACTGTTTCAAGATAACCCTCCGTTACATTAATCTTCCCATCAATAAGCGATGCATTATTAGTGACAAATCCAAGGCTTTGGGAAATTGCATCAGCTTCTCCACCAATCTTATCAGTACGGTATTCAATACCAGCAGCCAAGGAAACAGGTCCCGCCCAACCAGACAATAGTTCTCCTGATAAATTGCCAGAAAATACGTGTTCTTTTGTGATGTTCGTTTGAACAGAACTGCCTAGCACATAAGCACCAGCTGCTGCTGAAGCTTGTCTGCCAAACGGATTTAGTGCCACACAAGCAGGATCATCATTAGTTGTTATGGCATCACTATTTACACCACAAACAATCTGGCCTGTAGAATTTTTTACCGCATCAAGAGCTCGGGTAACTCGTGCTGTAATTCCAAGATTACTAGTGGTAGAAATAAAATTATTGTGACCATACTGATAGTAGGCATCCCATTTCCAGCTACCCGACAAAGCTCCATTTAAACTTGTAACGATCCGAAGGGCATCATTTTTTGAAATGACAGGAGCGGGCCCATACTCATCGAAGTTTTTTCCCAGCGTGAAACTTGTCAGTTTATTTGCTGACATTATGCTGTTTATATCAAGAGATTTGTTAGCAGATGTGGGTATAAAAGGATTTCCACTTTTTATTGTATAAGAGGTATTTAATAACTCCCTTCCCGCCGACTCTCCGCTTACACTACCAAAAGATACATCAAGTCTTCCTATTAAATTTTCTGAAAAATCATACTTTGTTCGCGTATATAAAGAGTAACGATCTGAAGGTGATCGAATAGGCAAAGGAAAATAGCCCTTGTTATTTTTATTTTCCCCACCAACCATGAAAAGTGTATTTACATAAGAGCCGTACTCAAATAAACGAGGACTTCCATCTGCATTGAATGAAATTCCTTTTAACGCAGTTGGTGCATTTATGACCGCATTATCTGAGATTGTTGATGGACGGATGTTAGGTAAAATATTATTAGCAGGCAGTCCTGAAGCTAAATTAGGGCGCCCGAAGTTTAGCCATTCCTCAGCACACCAGTCACGCGCCGTACAAAAGCCTATACCTTTATTATTTTCATACTCGGCTCCGCCGATAAAATGACCCCGACCATCTAGAATACTTAGTCCACCAGCGAATTTAGCGGTATAGCTTTTGTTGTCACTATATTCAGTTTGTCCATACTCTACTGAACTTCTGAAACCCATTAATTTTTCATTAAGTATGAAGTTAACAACGCCTGCCACCGCATCAGAACCATAGGCTGCTGATGCACCTCCAGTTACTACCTCTGCACGTTCTAATAAATTACTTGGGACTAAATTAGTATCTACTGTTCCTACAGTGGTAGAAGGCACAAAACGCTTAGAGTCAACTAAGACAAGCGTTCTGACGGCACCTAACCCTCGCAAATCCAATATACGCCCCCCCACATATCCATTACTGGCACCTGTCGCAGGGGTTTGAGTGGCTCGGAAGGCTGGCAGCTCGTTAAGGGCATCCCCGATACTGGTTGCTGCACGTTGATCAAGACGATCAGCCCCAATGACACTAACAGGGGTAGACGCTGTCATACCATCCCGCACTATGCGAGAACCCGTGACTACTATTGATTCTATTCGTTCTTTATCAGCCGACTGACTGAGCGCTGATTGAGAAATGACACTAGATATTGCTGCTGCCAAAAAAACACGAGAAAAGTTTTCAAGCTTTTTGAATGATTTGATAAATTACTCCCGAATTTTGTCACAGATAATTTATTAGTTTTTTTGGGGGCGCCATGCAACTAGCGTTAACCCCTTAAAAGTACTCTTAACACAATATTTTTATCAATACCATATTATTAACTTTAGCTATACTGTAATGGTTCAATATAACCGGACACCAACTTGGCTGGTAATCTAGCCCCCTTGTTCGGCAGGAGCCCGTATATTGATGGGGATGATGCGTCATCTGGGCCATCCCATTGGTCGCTTTAAGACAGGGCGATTGATGGCAGAGGCCAGCCTGGTATCCAAACAGCCGGGCTCTCACAAATACAAAAACGCAGACGTTGAGCGTGTTGATATTCCCAATCATCTGGATCGGGAATTTGATGTAAAGGCACCCGACACGGTGTGGTGTGGCGATATCAGTTATATCTGGGCAGATAACCGCTGGCATTATGTGGCAGTGGTTATTGATTTATTCAGGCGGCGCGTTGTTGGCTGGGCACTTTCAACCCGCCCCGATGCAGAACTGGCAATGAAGGCGCTGGATATGGCTTATGAAAAGCGCGGCAAGCCAGAAGGTGTCATGTTCCATTCTGATCAGGGCAGTCAGTATGGGAACCGACTGTTCAGGCAACGATTGTGGCGCTATCGCATGACGCAATCCATGAGTCGACGCGGTAACTGCTGGGACAACGCCCCGATGGAAAGACTGTTCAGGAGCTTGAAAACGGAATGGATCCCGGGACTTGGTTACATGACGACAGCAGAGGCAGCAAAAGACATCAGTTTTTATCTGATGGATTATTACAACTGGCGCACACCGCACGCATTTAACGATGGGGTGACACCTGCAAAAGCTGAAAAAATCTATCTAAATCACTGTCCGGAATTAGTTGACCACTACATTACGGGGGACGTCGAGCTCGCCATGGGAGGGGGCAGTATCAAAGCCGGTGAAGGGCTTTTCATTGTCAATCAGGTACTGGGGCAGCAAGCGGGCCACCACGGATTTGCCTACACAGCCTTTTTCGCCGCCGATCAGGTGAATTGTTGCCATGTTGCCTCTGCTTATTTGTGTGAATTTTTTCCGGAATATCTGGCCGGATTGTTGCACAAATACAGCCCGGGTGCAGGGCAAAGTGCGCGCACCAAAGTTGCGGCGGCGCAGCGGTCAGCTGAAGAAACGGAAATCTTCCGTGCCGGTGAACGGAAACAAGTTCGCGGCTGCCTGGTTTTCCAAACCCAGGTATTTGCGCAGCGCCTTGTGCACATGCTTGGTATAGATCTGCACGCCATTGCTGTCGTCACGTTTCAGCGTTTGCGGATTGATCTTGTATGCATTGTGGCCGCCATCAGTTTCTCCCAGCATACGATTGGTGTAGGCGGTATTCTTCTCCATGATGACATAGCTGCCGATGGGCCAGTGGTCCTTGCCGTTGCCGGCGTTGTAATAAGGCGTGCGGCCAAAATCTGAACCCATGATCACCACCAGGCGATTGGCAATGCCGAGCTGCTCGGCAAAATCCCACAACTGATCCACGGCATCCATCACATTGGTCAGCACGATTTCATGATCGGTATCGTGATCGAAATGCGTGTCAAATCCGCCTTCCCAGAGGTCGGCTGCCACTGACAATCCGGACTTGAAGGCCAGTAATGCGATCTGGGCCTGCTGATGAATGGTGCTGGTGAGTGATTTCGAAGTCGTCAGGGCCCGGGCGGCCTGCAAGTTGGCTTCGGCTGGAATCAATGCGCCGAAGGCCTTGAGCCCCTCACTGTTGCGCACGGCATTGATGAACGTCTGCCGGTTCTGTAAATCCTGTGGCATGGCGGCCTGTTCGGTCAGCATGCTTTCGGCACTTTGCATTTGCAGCGCCTGGATTCTGGCCAGATCAGTTGACGATACATAGGAGCTTGTGGAGCTGTAGCTGTTCTGGTTGGAGTAGATGATGCTGGTCAATTGTCGGGGCTGGTTGATGCGGGTCGGATTGACCAGGCCTTCGCTGTTGCCCCAGCCGCCCAGATTGATGCATGACAGCGCCAGGTCGGGCGCCACGCTGGCCGCATAGAGTGCCGTCAGGGCCGGATAGCCCAGCGCTGTGCGTCCGCTCCACGTCACTATTTCACCGGTGGAATGCGCATTGGTTTGCATGTCCACGCCGTTGATGACCAGCATCTTGGCGTAATGCTTGTCGTAAAATTTCTGGTTCATGCCAAAGGGGGCATAGCGCAACTTGCCGGCAGTGCCGATGCTTTTGGTGCGTGCCCAGTGATTGATTTCCTGTTCGCCACTGACGTTGGACTTGGGATCACAGAAACTGGTGACATCCCAGGCGCCACGGCACTGGATGGTCATCAGGAGTTTGCCGTTGAAGCTGGTCTGGGCAAAGGCAGAGCGCGTCAGCGACGGCGCGGACAGTACTACCCCTGATTGCACAAGGCGTGTCATGAACTGCCGGCGTGTGGGGTGATGCATGGTGATTACTCGTAGAGGAAGTTGTAATGGCCCAGCAAATAGGCCATCACCACCACCCAGCTTTGTTTGACATGCAAAGGATCATTATTGAGTGTGCTTAGCAGGCCGTTTACGGCAGTGGTGTCCCAGTCATAATAATCACCGCCGCTCTTGTTGGGGATGCGCGTAGTAGCTGCCCCCCCAATCCCGTCAAAAAAATTCATGTCGGAATACCAGTTGCAGGCTCTTGTAGAAGTATTCAGGGTCGTGTCGGCTTTCAGCGCCGTTTTTTCCTGCCAGGTATCCACAAACAGCTTGTAGGCAGCGGTGATCTCGGGAGCATCCACCGCGTAGTTTTTGCCATGCAATATGCGGAACAGATCCACCAGTTTGAGGCGGATCAGCGCAGCTCCCCGCGACGTTGACTGCAGCGGGTCGCCTACTTCACGCACATTCAGTGAAGCCATTATGTTGCCGGTGCCTGCCTGCACGCCCGACACAATGGCCCTGATCTGGTAGGTGCCGGCTGACTGCACATTGATGTCGAACGGAATACCGCATTGGCCAAAGGTCTGGGCATCGCTGCTGTTGAACTTGAAACAGCCGGCCGGAAAGCCGTTCACCATGGCCTGGGTAATTTCGTATGTCTGGAAACTGCTTTGCCCCGGTGCCTTGATTTCAAAACGGTCCAGGTACAGAACACGCTGACTGCGGCACTTCTGGGTGCTTTGGTCAAAATCGCAATAGGAATTGTCCAGCGTCAGCGACAACTGGTTGTTGCCTGCCCCCAGGTCAACCGTCAGCGCCAGCACTTTCCAGTCGGTGGGCGAGGTGGAAGTCACTTCCACGGTGCTGCTGCCCTGCCACTGCGGCGTGATGTTGTGGGTCAGCCCGCTGAACAGCTTGCGCAGGCTGTCAGGCAAGCCGAACTCCTTCATGATGATGGGACACGCGGATTGCAGTGCAAAGCTTTGCGCGACGGCGCTCATCAGCGGAGTGATGTCGCGAACGCGGGCGGTGACTGCGGCCGAATCGATTCCGCCGTAGATGCCGTTGTAGCTGTTGTAGCCGGTGCCCAGCGCGGTATCTATTGTGTAGAGATCGCTGGGCTTGTTGCTGGCACCCCAGTTGAAGCCGGTCAGTGCCTGTGCCTTGCGTTGCAATTTTTCCGGAGTCAGCAGCTTTTCCACACCGGCATCGGCAATGGCCATTGCGGCGCGCTGGCTGCTGTTGGTGGTGGATTTGGCGCGAAACCACGGCGACATCATCATGTCGGCCAGCAGGTTCTTCAGGTTGTAATCCTTGCGGAAATTGGTGGCGAACTGTTCGATGGAGGCAGCCTGTGCCTGATAGGCAGCCAGCTTGGCCGGGTAGTTGCTGTCGGTGGCAACTGCAGGCGCAATCAGCACGTCGGAATTCATCACTGCGGGCCACCAGAATTTCACTGTGGCGCTGGCAAAGCCCTGATCCTTGATGAGCAGCGCAGAAAGTTGCTTGAGCGGTTCGGTCGCGGTGGAAATGCTCTGGCCCAGCAGGCCGGGAGCGCGCATGTCGCGATACCAGGTATCGCCCTGCTGGTAAGGGGTATAGCCGTGGTTCTCGGGGTATTTGTAAAAGGTATCCAGCGAGTCATAGAAGTTGACCTTGTAGAAGCCGGAATCGCCGTAATTCTGGTAAGTCGCCGCCACCGGGTCCATGCGTTCGTGGCAGGCATAGCAGGCGGGATTGTTCATGGTGGGATTGTTGCGGTCGGCCAAAGCGGCCGGATCCGTGGGCCGCTGTGTGGATTTTTCGATATCGATATCGAGAAAATTCAGCATGGTCCAGCGGGCGCGGGCGCGATTGCGGTTGGTGGCTGTGGAAGGATAGCGCGCCAGAAAAGCCGGATTGTTCAGGATGCCGACATGCTCCCAGGGGCGCCGCATGGTTGGCTGCACCGTGAAGTAACTACCCAATATCTTGTCATCAACTATATGCCATACGTCGGGTATCAGGAACGAGTTGTAGATTTTGCCGGGCTGGAATTCGTTGGTATTGTTGGCGTCCTTAAAGGTGGCACCTCCTTCCATCACGTAATTGACCATGGGCGACATCATCATGTAGTCGGCGGTCAGCACTTCCGTGTAGGGCTTGTCGTGTTCGGCAACATAGGCAACCAGTTCATCCACTGAACGACGAAAGCCATCTTCGACCTTTCCCCTCAGGGAATAGTCGGCTCTGTCGATATCGCCTGCAGATTTACCGGCATTGCGGGCTTGCACGCGCAGGTTGTAGAGCTCCGTGGTGTATTTCGGGTAGTAGGGATAGTTGGGATCAATGACTTGCCCTTGCACACCCCGGATCAGCAGTCTGTCGTTGGTGCCATCCGTGAGAAACCTGTGGAAGCCGTCGCCGGTCATCAGTGCGCGCAACGTGGAGCGCAGCGTCGTCTCAGTACCTTTGCTGACCGAATCGAGCTCGGCCGGGGTGGGTGCGCGTCCCGCGGCCATGATCGCGGCCCGCCGCAATGTTTCTGTGCGGGTTTGCAAGGTGACGCCATCGAAGATCTGGTTGCCGGACGCGGTGAGCACTTCAGTGGTGCCCTGTTGCAACTGCAGAAACGTGGACAGATTGTTGTAGTCAGTGCTGCCCAGTCCAAGTTGCACGCCGCCGGTATGGGAATTGCCGCCGGTTACCTTGGTGAGGATGTACCCCACGCCCTTGGCCTGTGCCAGCCGCCCGAACGTATCGAAATTGTTTTCGGCAGAAGTACTGCTGCTGCGCTCAAGCACCAGCATGCTGTCCTTGGCGAGGCCACCACTGAAATGGCAGGCGAGGCAACGCGGCAGGATGTCATTCTCGACATGGTCGGAAAAATAGGTGAGCGGCGCCACATTGAGCGTGGGCGCCTTGATTTCATAGGACGCCGGCACCGGGGTGTAGACCAGCGCACTGCCGCCCACAATCATGTAGCCGACGAAAATGCTTTGCACTGACGCGGTATTGAAAGTGCCTGAGTAAACGTCTACCGTCAGGCCGGGCACGAGTTTTACGTGTTCCTGTGCCGGCTGCAGATCGGGGATGCGGAAACTCCACGGGACAAAACGGCCATCGAGTGTGCGCATGAACCAGGCATTGTTCATGCGCTCCACCACAAAGATGTCGGCAAGCTGGTTGGCGTGAGCCGCGCCTGCATTATAGGTGGCTGTGATCTGGACCGCCTGGTCCACCAGTGCCGAGGCAAGACTGGCAGTGGCATTGGCAGCCGTCATGTTGACGGTAAAGGTGCTGCCGTAATTCTTGCCGTCAGTGCTGGTGGACTGCAGGACGACGGGAGTCGGTACATCAATGGCTTGTGCAGGCGCGCTGGCTGCGTTCATTGCAATGGCAAACACTAGCATTGCCAAATGCCGGTAAAGCGGGCTGCGGTTGCCTGTCGAGGGTAACATGCGAAGCATCATTAGTGCCTTGGTGGACTGCGCGAAAGGGCGGGTACAGGAGTATTGCGCATGCCGTCTGATCATAAGCCGGTTCTTGACCAAATTGCCACTAATTCAATGCCACAGAAACAGTGTCAATCAGGAGCGCGGCCAAGATGCCGGGGGTGACGACTTTCACGGCGGCCTGGCAGACCGCCAGGTATCAATGAGACCCCGCAGATCGCGGATGTCGGCGGCAGCGTGGTCGTTCTCCAAGCAAAACACAACAAAAAAACAGATATCTCTGTGATAAGTGGCACAGCCCCTGTTGGTTTACTTGTGGATAAGTCGTAATTTTAGTAACACCCTTAGCAACATCATAAAAATATAAAATTATTTAAACTATATAAATCAATATTATATATGATTAATTCAAGTCCTCTCCTGGCACCAATATCTAGTTTTCTGACATCCGATAACGTCCGATCTTCCTCAGAAAACCCAGCAAATCCCTGCCTTTCATGCTCCATAACGTCCATTGGCGTTTTGTAGCATCGCCCCGAGCAATACAGCCCCTTTCAGATACGCAGGTTCGCCGTCAACACCGGCTTGCTTAATGCCAATCCGCTATCGTGCAATAGGGACTAGATCAGGACAGATGGGTGCTGATAATCAGCTAAGTCTTTTCATAGAGCTGACTGATGAGGGGGCACAGCACGGCGCTGCCTGATGAGGCGAGGTCAGGCTTGCAGGGAGGTGTTTGGGTGAGCGAGAGGAAAAGCTGGATTTTAGGATTTTTCAAACCGGGTGCTTGGTGAATTCAAGAGCCAGCGGGGTGATTGATAACAATTCAAAGGCGAACGGGCGGCGAATGCAGGGCGCTGGGCTGAATTAAATGGAAAGGGGCTTTATGCTTCCTATACTTGGACTAAGAAACATTATTTTCTTTTCGTTCCGAACTGGGAACAAACAGCATGAACTTGGCCAGCGGGAATTTAAAGAGCGCGATATAGGTCACATGCATTCCCACAAACAGCAGCAACAAATTGGCGAATAGTTCGTGTGATTCGCCAAGAAATCCTTCTTCTTTCTCGCCTCCGCCTTCGCGCTCATCATTGTCGGCATAAGCAACGGAAATCGTCTGCATATTGGCAAGTCGGATTGCCTTTCCTTTGTCGAGAGCGATGCCGGTTCCTGTTACTGCCAGCAGGCTTATTGCAATGCCAAACATCAAGCTTTTACTAATGGCAGGATGGGTGAATAGATTGTTTGCCTGTAATCCTTCAAATGAGGGGTAAAAGCGCATAAGCCCAACCTGCCGTTCACCAGTAAGCGACCACAGAAGACGCAGAAAAATAACAATAGAAACGCCATAACCAAGCCAAGCATGCACAAGGCCAAGCTTACCTGTGAGATACGCCAATATCGCTAGTGTAGCGAGCGTTGCGTGGTAGATGCGTATGCGTTGCATGATATTCATTGTTTCATGCTATCAGGATCACGAACATCAGGTTTGATGCGCGTCAACAATCAGTGGCTCATATCCATTTTGATGCGCTTGCCGAGGCTCAGGCAACAAGGCTTATCTCATCGTATTCCCTGCCAACTTTTGAGGGAGTGACCGGAGGGTCCAAGGCCAAAACTAAAATGAAGACGGGATTTTCGCCCCATCCAGCCACCAATCCTTGTCAATCTTGGCTGTAAATTGCAGCATTCCTTGCGATAGCGGCAAAAGCTGCGTAACTTTTTCCTGCTGCTCCAGCATCCACCAGGGAAGAAGCATGTCGTCTGTGACTGAAGGTTTCACCAATTGTGTCTACTCCGCCCTGTGCGGCGTGCTCGGCACCCGCACCAGCACTGCGGCCGGAAGGTCTTGAGATGACCGACCCCGCCAAAATTGACCATTCCAAAAGCGCTGCGCCAGCGCTGCCCTCTATTATTCGTTCGGCAGCACTGATGTCGCTTGCCACATTGTTAAGCCGCATTCTCGGCATGGTCCGTGACATGTTGATGGCGGCGTTTTTCCCCCGCATGGTGACAGATGCCTATGTGGTGGCGTTTCGGCTTCCCAATTTATTCCGCCGGATTCTGGGTGAGGGCAGCATGGCTGCCTCGTTTGTGCCTCTTTATGTTGAGGCCCTCGGTCGCAATGACGAGGAAGCCAGGAGTTTGGCGAATGCCGTGTTTTCGATGCTGATGACGCTGACTGCATCCATCAGTGTGGCTGGCGTGATTTTCATGTCGCCCTTTATGGGCTGGTGGGTGGGCGGTGAAGGTTACATGCAGGTCGCCGGCAAGTTTGAACTTACTGTGTTCATGGCGCAGATCATGTTCTGTTATTTGTTTTTGGTTACTACCTATGCGTTTTTGATGAGCGTTGCCAACGCCCACAAGTCGTTTTTCCTGCCGGCACTGGCGCCGGCGGCCTTCAATGTGTTGTTGATTGTTTCAGCACTGATGCCGTCATTGCATGTGCAGGGCGACCAGCTGGCCTGGGGAGTGGTAGCCGGCGGCATTGCGCAGTTGCTGTTGACAGCGCAGCCATTGATCAGGCTCAAACATATGCCGCGTTTTTCCTGGCTGTGGAATGTGCAGGGCACAGCACGGTTTTTTCGCAATGTGTTGCCGGGCATAGTGGGCATGAGCCTGGCCCAGCTGCTAGGCATTATGAATGTGAATTTCGCATCACAGTTGGGGCAGGGCACTCACTCTTACATATATCTGGCCGATCGCTTGCTGGAATTTCCGCAGTCGCTGGTGTCGGTGAGTCTGGGCGTGGCGTTGTTGCCGACTTTGTCCGGGTTGTGGTGGCGCGGTGAACGCGTGAAGTTTCTGGAGACCGTCGCCAGACACATCCGTTTGTTGATGGTGCTGTCATTGCCGGCAGCGGTGGGCTTGTATGTGCTGGCCGAGCCCATCACGCGCGTCATTTATGGGCGTGGCGAATTTGGCGAGGCTGACATTCTGGTGACTTCGCAGGTGGTAGCCATTTACGCGACCATCCTGGTGACCTCGGGTTTGCATCGTGTGACGGTGCCGGCTTTTTATGCGGTGAAAAATACCTGGCTGCCAGCGGTAAACTCGGTGTTGTGTCTGCTGGTGCATTACTTTGTGGCCCGCTACGCCACTGAGCATTATGGTCTGCAAGGTTTGGTAGGGGCTACCGCTTTTACCGGTGCGTTGAACCTAGGTGTTTTGCTGGTGTCTTATAAAATTTTATTCGGTGAGCTGGGCGCGGTGCCGTTTGTGCGTTCTGTTTTATGGATGACACCGGCTTTGCTCGCCATGGGTTTGTCTGCACCGCTGGTATATGCAGTGCTGTTGGCACCGCTGGGCGCTTTGGCGAGCTTGCTGATGACCCTGGTGGTTGCCGCTGTGCTCTTTTTTGCAGTCAACCGGCTTTTGCGCCATCCCGATTCCAACGAAGTACTCGGGCTCGTTATTGGTCGTTTGCGTCGCTGAGGTAGAGCAAGTGGAACTCGGTAGCTGGATAGCCCGGCAAACCAATATCAGTGCACTGCATTTGTCGCGCGCAATTTCCGCCACCACCTTGTGTCGTGAGCGCAGCGGGTTTGGACAGCGGGTGGTGCCGGCACCTGGCTCAGTGCTGGCCTCTCGCGTCATTGCCAGCTGGGATCCCGAGCCCGATTATTTTTTCCATTGGGTGCGCGATGCGGCGGTGGCGATGCGTGCGGTGGCTGATCTGACCAGCATGGTTGACGATGCGGACGAGCAGCGTGCCTGGCACCAGCGCTTTGCACAGATGGTGGACTTCAGTCTGGTGATTGCGCGGCAACAATTGATCAAGCCCGCCCCCGCTGATTACCGCGAGCGCACGCAGCCCGATTGCCGTCGTTTCCTGCGTACGCGCACGCAGCTCGCCAGTTTGCACGGCGACAAATTGCTGGCGGAGCCGCGCTTCAATCCCGATGGCAGCATCGATATCCTGCGCTGGTCGCGCCCGCAACTGGATGGTCCGGCTTTGCGGGCGCTGGCCTGTCTGGCTTACCTGGACGCCGGTGGCGTACCCACGCCACCGCTGTTGTCACTGCTGCAAGCTGATCTCGAGTTCACCCTGCGGCAGGCCGGCCACCGCAGCATCGGGCCCTGGGAGGAGCCGCAGCAATATTCCCATCACTATCATGTCGCGCTCGTGCAACTGGGCGCACTGGTGCATGGCCGCCAGTTCGCCGGTGCCAATGCTGCGCTGTGGCAAAAAGCAGAGCGCAAGTTGCGCACCGGACTCGAACAGCATTGGTCCACACAGCATCAGGTATTTATGGCGATACGTCCCGGCAAACACAGCCATGCAAGCAACGAGGCGCAGTCGGTGGCCCTCATCGCTGACGAGCCAGCTGAGCAACTGGTCGATGCCGCCATTGTGCTGGCGATCATGGAAGCGGATATTGCCGAGGTGCCGCACAGTGTGCTGGATCCGCGCGCCGCGGCAACGCTGGCGGTGCTGGAGCAGGCTTTTACAGCAGCGTTTCCGGTCAACCACAGCCGGCCAGCGGGGCTGGCACCAGCGCTGGGTCGTTCGCTGGCAGATCGCTATTTTGGCGGTGGTGCGTGGTATGCCACTACTCTGGCAGCGGCAGCCTTCTGTTACCGCCATGCGGTGGCCGCTCCGGACAGTGCCACCCACTGGCGCAGTCGCGGCGATGCCTGGATGGCAACCATCCAATGGATGACGCCGGATGACGGCTCCATGGCAGAGCAAGTGGATCGCGTCAGTCTGCAGCCACGTTCTGCCCGCCATTTGACCTGGAGTTATGCCGCCTTTATTTCGACCGCGCGTTTGCGCAGGCAAGCCTTCGCGCAGCGTTGAATTGATTGATCAATTAATCAACCAGCCAGGTGCGGGCTGCTGAAACCCAGCCTGGTCAGCGCTGTGCACACTTCTGGCGCCCGCATGAACAGCGACCACAGCAGGCCGGAGCGATGGTTCTCAATCATGACCATAAGCGGGCCCTGATCGATGGCCAGTTGTCCCTGTGCTACCCAGCCGCTGACCGGACTGAAGGC
>CAINTJ010000061.1 GCA_903853385.1 uncultured Gammaproteobacteria bacterium | reverse complement strand
GCCGCGCTGGCGCCTGGCGGTCGGCTCTTGATCAATGAAGTCAGACTTCCGGAGCGTTATGAAGCAAGCTGGTGGGCCGGCGCACTGGTGGAGGGTGGCGCGCAATATGCCGATTTCCTCGGTAAGTATCCGGGATTCCGCCGTGTGCACTACCAAGTGTTTGCTGACTACGTTATTGCAATTTTTGAAAAGACGGCAGCGGCCCCGGACTCTTGCGGAACCGCGTAAACTGTTGAACAAACCCAGCACAGGAGTTACCGCATGAGCCGCAATTGGCGTCGCTATGTGCCCTTGCCAATCAAAATCATCTACCGGCGTGCACGCTTGTTGTTGAGAGTGGTGGCGGTGTTTGATGCCGCATCCCTTGCGCATTGGCGCAGTTCGGTTGCGCTCGGTTGGTTGTTGTACAGGATCGGTGAAGACACCTTGATCAGTCCGGCCTGGCTGCGCCAGCTGCATGGTTTCGTCGGCACCCTGCAAGCTGAAGGCATCGGTGGTGCTTTGGTGGAGTGCGGGGTTTATCACGGTGGCAGCGCCGCCGTGCTGGCGCACGCCATGCATGGTCAGCAACGTAAACTCTGGTTGTTCGATTCATTCCAGGGCTTGCCCAAACCCGTCGCTGCCGACGGTCCCGATGCCCCGGCCCTCGAAGGCAAGATCGTCGGCGATGTCGCCAAGGTCTGGCGGCTGCAGCGCTTGGCTGGTGCCGGCAAGGAATCCACCCAGGTGGTAGCCGGCTGGTTCAGCGATACTTTTTCCCAACAGCATGTGGGCAGCATCGCACTGCTGCATATCGATGCCGACTGGTATGCATCGGTGCTTTTGTGCCTTGAATATTTTTATGATGATCTGGCCGATGGTGCCTTCGTGGTGCTCGATGATTACAACGAATGGTTCGGCTGCAATTGTGCAGTGGAGGATTTTGCCCGCGCCCGCGGACTCGATCTCAAGGTGTTGGGCGGGGGCGAAGCCATGCCGTATTACTTCCGCAAAAACCGCTAGAGGCAGTTGATGGGACTGCATCCAGTCATATCAGTAGTCATTGCCACCTACAATCGCCAGGCGCTGCTGGCACAGACCTTGCCAACCGTACTGGGCCAGGATCTGCCGCCGGAACAGTTCGAAGTCATCATTGTGGTCGATGGTTCCAGCGATGGCACGGCCGCTTATCTGCGCACCCTCAAGTCGGCCTGTGCACTGACCATCATCGAACAGGAAAACCGGGGGGCAGCGGCAGCTCGCAAAGTCGCCATAGGTGCCGCCCGCGGCGATCTGATCCTGTTACTGGACGATGACATCCTGTGCCCGCCCCACCTGCTGGCGCGGCACATTGAGGCGCATCAAGCCAACCAGCACTGCGTCGTGTTGGGCGCCATCCACGCCGCGCACGCGAGCGAGCCCACACTGGCGGCCGAGTGGACCCGGCAACTGGGGATAACAGCCAATCACTTTCTCGCTTCCAGCCTTGTGCTCCCGGCTCATCCGCTTTTTGCTGATGTTGATCCCAACAGTTCGCTTGCCAAATCCCTCTATTACGCTGTGGGGGGCTACGACGAAAATTTTGCTACGATGCTGGAAAACGCAGATTTGGCTCTGCGACTGCGGGCAGCGGGCGTGCAATTCCTCTACCTTGCGGATGCCGCAGTCGAACATGTATATATCAAAAGCACGACTGCCATGGCGCGCGACGATGCCTGGCGCTATGGCTATAACCTGGTCTTGCTGTGCCGCAAGCTGCCGTACTTCCGCCCTCAACAACCGCTGGCCATAGTGGGCGAACGCGGTCTACTCAAACACCTTTGCTACTATTTGAGCGCCCGTATGCGGGCGCTCGATGTCCTGGTTGCCGCCCCTTTGTGGTTGTGCGAACGGCTGATGCGTTGGCGCCCGTTGCGGATGCTGGGCATCAAGCTGCTGTTGCTGCGCCAGCGCATTAATTTCTGGCATGGCGCGGTCGCCGCCGCCGGCTCCTGGCAAGCCCTCAAGGCTGCCTTTGCTTGTTCACTGCCAGTATTGATGTATCACCACGTTGGACCGCGTCGCCCCGGCACCTATGCTGAACTCACCGTCGCGCCGGAAGACTTCGCGCAACAATTGCAGTGGCTGCAGCGGTGGGGCTATACCACCATCAGTGCGGCGCAATGGCTGCAATGGCGCACCGGCACCGGTACGCTGCCTGCCAAGCCCGTGTTGTTGAGCTTCGACGATGCTTATGCAGATACGGCGCAGTACGCCTTGCCCTTGCTCGAACGGTTTGGATTCCGTGGCACTACCTTCGTGGTAACCGATGAGATCGGCGGCACCAATAGTTGGGACGAGCGCATCGGCTCTGCTACCCACAAGCTGATGAGTGCCGAGGCTATCCGCCATTGGGCGGCCCGCGGCTTTGAATTCGGCGCCCACAGCCTGAGTCATCCCTCATTGCCGGCCTGCAATGATGAGGAAGCCAGGCGCCAGATCCTGCACAGCAAAAATGCATTGGCAGTGCTGACCGGGCAGGAGGTCAACAGCTTTGCCTACCCCTACGGCGACTTCGACGATCGCATTGTTGCGCTGGTCCGCGAGCAGTTCCCGCTGGCGGTCACCACGGAAGCAGGAATCAACTTCCTGGCCACCGATCCCTGCCGGTTACGGCGTTGCATGGTGATGCCAAAGGATGGCTGCATCGACTTGTACGGTAATCTGCGTTGGGGTTTCAGCCCGCGGCATCGCTTGCTGGAAAAGCTGGTGTCATTGAAGCACCGCTTGTTGCGCATGGCCCACCGATGACGGTCACAATCCTGCATTTGCTTGGCAGCGCCGGCGTCGAGGGCACCGGAGTAGCGCGCATCGTGGCCGCTCTTGCGCAGGACCCTTCCCGCCACTATCGGCACCATGTGTGTTTTCTGCATGGCACCGGTCCGCTGGCAGACTATCTGCAACAACAGGGCGTGGCTTCCACCTGCGCCATCGACTTGCGAAACCCCGGGTCCAGCGCCTGGCGTCTGTGGCGCCTGTTGCGCAAACTCAAGCCCGCCATCGTGCATCAGCATGCGGGCGGACCACGACTGACACGACTGCTCCACTGGCTGTCTGAGGCCAGGCTCATCGTGCATGTGCACAGCACCATTGATGAGCAGACGCTGCATTCGGGTGCCCCGCAGCTGTCACCGCTGGCTGACCTTGTCATTGCCAATTCACAGGCGGCTGCCAGCCATATCAACGACGCCCGCTGCCGGGTCATTCATGCGGGCGTGCACGTACCGGCGGGCCTGGGGTCTGTTGCCAGCACAAGTCAGGCATTGGTGGTGGGAGCCGCCGGACGTTTGGCGTCAGTGAAAGGTTATGAATTCCTGGTCCGCGCCTTTGCCAAGGTTGCAGCTGCGTTTCCGCAGGCACGCTTGCTGATCTGTGGCGATGGCCCATTGCGGTCGGATCTGCAGCAGCAAATCCGGCGACTGGATTGTTCTCATTGCATAGACTTGGCGCTCTGGTGCGAGGATTACCCGCAGCGAGCCCAGGCTTGGGACATTTTCGTACAGCCTTCCATTGATGAAGGACTGCCCATCAGCTTGCTGGAAGCCATGGCGGCGGGATTGCCGGTGATCGGCAGCAACACCGGCGGCATTCCTGAAGTAATCGTTGACGGCGTGACCGGGTTGCTGGTGATGCCTGCCGACGTGGATGCACTGGCTGCCGCCTTGCGCACACTACTGCGCGATGCTGACTTGCGGGCTCGCCTGGGCAAGGCAGCTCGCCAGCACATCGTGCAGCATTTTTCGTCGGATAAAATGCGCAGTGAAATCCATCAGCTCTACGCCTCATTGACCAGCCCCAGCCCATGAACAACATGAGTCCTTCGCGTCAACGTCTTGTCCGCCTGGCCAGAAAAATTCCCGGCCTGCGCAGCGCCTGGTATCTGGTTCTGGAACTCTACGAGTTCGTGCGTCGACGCCGCAGCGACGCACGTCATGAGCTGGAAGCGCTGTTTCAGGCACAGCCCGACCCTTGGGACTATGCCTCTTCACCCAAGGAGCAGCGGCGTTTGCAACGGGAATTGCAAACCATCGCTGCGCTGTGTGGCCCGGCCCGCATTCCCCGCGCGCTGGAAATCGGCTGTGCCGAGGGCCATTTCACTACAATGCTGGCAGATCGCTGCGAGTCGCTGACCTGTTTCGATTTCTCTCCTACCGCCCTGGCCCGTGCGCAGCAACGTCGCCATTGGCCCGACAGCGTCCGCTTTGCCCACTTCGATTTGTACCAGGACTCCATCCCCGGCACCTTCGATTTGATAGTGATCATTTGCGTGATCGACTATATCGAGAATCCCTTGGCCACGATGAAGATCCGGGCAGCGCTGGTTGAAGCGCTTGCGCCTGGCGGCATTCTGTTGGTTGGCAATTCACTGTGCAACGATGTGATGGACATGGCCTGGTGGGGGCGGGTGCTGATACGCGGCGGCTATTCAATTGCCCGCTATTTCGCCGGCCATCCCCGGCTTGAACTGCTGCAGG
>CAINTJ010000060.1 GCA_903853385.1 uncultured Gammaproteobacteria bacterium | reverse complement strand
CCTGAGTAATCATCTCGATTGTGGCATTCGCCACAATATTTGCCGACCAGGGATGTCTTGTTTTCGGCTGGCTGCGCAGAGGCGGTGCCGGCAAACAGAAACAAAAGTATTGCACACAGGGGTGCTGGAATTATTCTGTTGACCAACATTATAAACAGCTCCCCGAAGATTTTGCGCAGTTTGTGACTGCTCTAATAATATTCTTCAATGAGCATTGGAAAAAATGAACGCTCAAGTTAACCCGGCACAGCGTATGAGTAGTGCGGTGTATTGTCAACGCATGGGTACGCTTGTCCGACATTGAAACAGACCGAACCGTTCGGAGCTTCTGAGAGCGTGTCATTTATATTTCTTGTGCTCTGTGTTTGTTGTTGGTTATTGTGCGTAGCTCTAGTTTCAACAGAATATTCCAAAATTCAACAAAGTGGGCGCCAAATATCCCTCTTTATAAATCCGGTTAGCAAGTTCGCCCACAACCCACCCTCTGCATGGCAGGAAAAACCATGAAAGTTTCCAATATATCAGTTGCATATTTCTTGCTTGGCCTTGTCATCAGCAATGCTTCCGGCGTGTTTGCCAATGAAATTACGGAAGCTGCCAGAAACGGACAACTTGCCGAAGTGCGTGCGCTCATTGCTGCAAAAGCCAACGTTAATGCACCACAAGTTGATGGCGCCACTGCCTTGCACTGGGCCGCCGAGCACGACGATTTGATCATGGTGAATACCTTGCTGGCTGCAGGCGCAGACGCTGATGCCAAAAACCGGGTGGGCGCGACACCGATGCTGGCCGCAGCCACCAACGGCAATGCGGAAATTCTGGCCGCTTTGCTCGCACATGGCGCCAATCCCAACGGCAAGGTGAGTGCAACCGGTGATACACCGCTGATGATCGCCGCCAAGACCGGCATCGTTGCTGCTGTCAAAGTGCTGCTGGATCACGGCGCAGATGTGAACGCCAGCGAAGACTGGGGTAAAACGACGCCACTGATGTGGGCAGTCGCCGAAAATCATATTGAGGTTACCAAGCTGCTGATCGGAAAAGGCGCTGATATCGAAGCCCGTTCGGTGTTTGTGCCGCCGGGTACCGGGCGCGGGTTTGAGGGCACCCTGCCGAGGCAGCGCAGGCCGGAAGAAGTTGGCCCGGTCGCCTTTGCCAGCGGTGAAATGACGGCACTGTTGCTGGCATCACGTGATGGCCGCTTGGGGGCGTTGAAGGTGCTTGTGGAAGCAGGGGCCAAAATCAATGCCATTGCGGCAGACGGCAAGAACGGTCTTGGACTGGCGCTTTTCAATGGCAATTATGCGGCGGCTGATTACCTGATCGACCAAGGCGCTGATGTCAATCAGGGAGATGCCCAGCATTTTTCTCCGCTGTTCTGGGCAGTGGACCGGCGCAATATGGAAACAGCCCCCAACTTTCCGTGGATTGTTACCGAGGATCCGCTGCCACTTATCAAGAAACTGCTGGTAAAGGGTGCCAATCCCAACCACGTCGTCAATAATACTCCCCGCGCACGCATGCGTGGTGGATCGCCGCGCATCGTTTTTGCCACCGCAATCATGCGCGCTGCTTTTTCAGCGGATATGGAGCTCGTCCAACTGCTGCTCGAGCACGGTGCCGATCCCAACATCAAATCCAGCGACAACGAAACTACGCTGGCCGCAGCGGCCGGACTTGGCTGGGTGGGCGGCTTCCACAAGGATCGCTCGATTACCGACCGCTTGGAAATCCTCAAGATCATGGTTGCCAAGGGTGGTGATGTTAACTGGCAGGACAACTATGGCATTTCACCACTGATGGCTGCCGCTAATCTGGGCGACTTGCCGATCATTCAATACCTGATTGATCAGGGCGCGGATCTTGGCGCCCATGATCTTGGCAAGAAAAATGACGGCGCGTTCGGCGCCAGCATCGAGCCGTTGATGCCTGTCGACTATGCGGTCGGTGTCGGCACCTTCCGCCCCAACAACGCCATTGTTTTGAACGAACCGGCAGTGGAGTTAATGAGTGAGGCAATGAAAAAACGTGGCATTGTCCACGCCACCTCGGAATGTACACTGCGTGGTTTTACCTGCGCAGCGGTAGATATGGATCCACGCGCAGCTACACCCAAGGTCATCCTCGAAGCAAGGCGGCGCCAAACCGGCCATCAGGTTGATAACGTAGCCAACTTCTCAGGGTTGGTAGTCAAGGACGACAAAAAAGCAGTGAAATCCCCGGGTAAATAAAACGCCGAAGGGTGAAGCGCCGCTAGGCACACTCTTGGTGGGATTGTACAACCACGGGGCGGATCACGCGTCCTTGCTGCTCACTGGTCTGCGCGCGGTCAAGCACCGTTCTGACGTGCCAGCGTGAAAGTGCCACTCTCGCTGTCGTTCTTCCAGCGGGCTTGCACCGAGCGGGTTGGGGAACCTATGTTGTCGAGTTTGCCGCTGAACGAGAAGTGGGTTGTTTTGCCGGCATCGTCTTTCAGATCGGTGGTAACGGACACCGTCCACGTTGAAGAGTCGAGCACAACAGTGCCGATGTTAGTCGCAGTAGGGCCGGGATTGGTGGTGCCGACGATGGCTTTACCGTTCCACTCCAAGGTCAGCGTAAGCAAATTACCATTGCCCCATTCGCCTTGCCAAGTGCCGGCCAGAGGATGGCCTTCCTGCGCTTGCAAAGGCGAGGAGCTGGCAAGCATCAGCATGCACAGCGCGAAAAACCTGGTGATCATTGCTTTATTGTTCATGGCCTTCTCCTGCAATTTTGTAAACAATACGTCGTGGGTTTTACGGCACGATCGTGCTGTAGCGGCCTTTGCCAATCATTTGGTCAGGTGACAGGTTGTTTTCCTGGCATACGTATTCAAACAATTCTTCGTTCGGGGTCCAGCCCACGGTGTAGCCGCTTTCCCACGGCGCGGTGTAGGCGCCAGGATCGTCGACCGTGATCTTGTAGTCGAGTGTGTTCATGTTGCTGCGGGTGAAGCGTTCAGTAAGATGCAGCCTATCAGTGGTCGGCAGGCCGTCGCGGTTGAGCCACGATTTTTCGTTGTAGCCGACGCTGTCGACCACCAGCGTGTCGCCGTCCCAGTGGCCGATTGAGTGGCCGAAATAACTTGGCTGCAACTTGGCGGGATGTCCGCGGCCATCCATGTAGATGATGCGATAGGTCATCGCGTTGGAAGTGGTAACGATATAAACACGTTGCAGCTCCGGCATGTCGACAATTTCAAAACCGTAGGGCGACATGATCTGGCGCGGGCCACCGGCCGGTTTGCAGCGTGTATAAGGTTCGCTGGCGAGAAACAAGGTGTGGCGGAAATTGGTGAGTGCGCGCGCCCAGTCCTGCAGCGGTATATCTTTTATATGAATGGGGGCCCGCTGGCTGGCGGCGGCCTCATAGGATTGCGGATTGATGGCGAGGTTGGCGGTACGGCGTACCCAAAAGCCTACCTTGCCTTCCGGCGGGCCGAAACTGATGCGGCCATCGGAGGTGCGCGGGGCGGGTGCGGGTGGCGCAGCATTGGCGGCTGGTCGTTGCGCAAATGCAGTTGCAAACGGCAGTGCACACAGCGTCAGTACTGCCAGCGTTTTAATAGTGCGATTCAACATGGAGATTCTCCTGTCAGCAGCGATTGTCTGGCTCATTGACGGTTGTCCTGGCAGTAGTATTCGGGCAGTTCCTGTCCGGGCACCCAGTGCAGATCCCAGCTGCTGGTCCATGGCCGCGTGTAGGCTCCAGCATCGTTGACGGTAACTTCGTAGTGCAGCGTATTGAGATCGCGCCGGGTGAAGCGCTCAGTCAGCTGTAGCTGTTTGGTATGTGGCAGGCCCCCGTTGGAGAACCAGAAGCTTTCATTGAAGCCACTGCTGTTAACTACCAGCGTATCGCCTTGCCATTTTCCTATCGCCCGGCCGTAGAACAGCGGGTTATCAGCATTGCCTGAGACTTGACCTATCTGTGTGCGGCTGTCGGTGTAGATAAAACGCCAATTGCCATTGCCGCCGGCGAGCAGTACGAAGATGCGACCACGCTCACGCTCCTCCACGAATTGCAGTCCGAACGGCTGCTGGAACTGGCGCGGACCGGCGGGCGGAATACAATTGAGAAACATGGGGTCATCTTTCAAGTGGTTGCGTTGGCGCAGGGTGTAGAGGTCCAGTGACCACTTCTGGAAGGGTGCAACTTTGGGTGCGTCAGCGATTTTGGCCAGCAGGCCGTGAGCATCCATTGCAACTGCGGTGCCATCTTCAACCAGTGCGGTAGCGCTGGGTGCTGCCCAGTAACCAGTTTGGCCCAGCGCCGACCTGCGCTCGCTCGGAGGTCCGAGTCGAGGTTGATTGTCGGGCCAGCGTGGTATGGGGCCGTTGATCTTGCCGAGGCGGGCAGTGAAAACATCATCGGCCACAGTGAACACTGTTTTGCCGTTGGCCGCTTGTACCTTGTTGCCCCACAATTGGTGGCTGCCGTTGCGCGCGGCAGGGCCGCTGACAGTCAGCAGGTCGCCGACGGCAACCGACTCAGGGCTCCAGCCACTCCAGCCCAGTTCTACTGTGCTGGCGAGTTCGATTGCCCAGTTCACTACCTCGCCTTTGTCGCCTGCAACATTTATGAACACATGCACGTGCGGGTTGGCCCAGTTGATGTCGGTGACGCGACCTTTCATTGTGAGCGGCTTCGCCTCGTCGAACTTGGCGGCGATCGGGTGATGGGCCAGCGCCGGGGTGGCGGACAGCGACAAGACGGCTGCAATAGTTCCTGTTGCCAGCAACAAGGCGACGCGATTGTTCATGAATGGTTTCCCGCTTTGAAAAATTTTGAATGCTTTACGGTGCTGTTTCCGGCGCGTGACGCTGCCGGACTGACCGCTTGGTAAAGAAGCAAGTATTGCAACTTATTCGGAGAATAAGCAGCCCTGAACCGGGATTCCATAATAGTTCCAGAATTGGCCCTCAATAGAACCGCACCGTTTGGTTCTTTTGCCGCGTTGCTCACATTGGCAGCGCATAAAGCCTTAACAGGCGGATTCTTGCTGATTGCCCACTGCAGTATTGTTTTCGGAACCGTAGTTTGGGCGGCAGGCAATAAAAAACCCCGCCACTGTAAGGAGGCGGGGTTTTTATTAGATGGACATTAAGTCCGTCAGGGGTAAAGTCAGCTCAAATCTAGAAATGCAAGCTTGCGCCAACACGGAAAATACGGCCGCGTGATTCATAGATGCTGCTGGTGTTGGTGGTCTGCGCGCCAGCCCGCATTGGGTCTTCGGCACCCAGCGCGTTGAGAACCGATGCTGTGACATCGATTTTCTGCTTTTCAAATGTATATCCGTAGAGAAGATCAAGCGTACTGAAGTCTCTTTGCTCTGTCAGGATATTGCTTGCGGTTGGAGCGTCATTCACCAGCTTGGAGGTATAACGCCAGGTGGCTCGTGCCAGCTGATTGCCTTTGCTCCAGCCGAGCTGCACATTGCCGCGCCATTTGGGGTTTGGCACGCCAAACGTGGCGCTGTTGTAGCTGCCCACACCATCAACCAGCTTGCCTTGCACATCCATGTCGTACTTGGTGGTCATGGTGCCCAGCAGTTTGGTGGTCCACTTGCTGCCCAATGCTTCCATGTCGTAACTGAACACAAAGTCCAGTCCTTCGGTATTCTGGAAGGCCTGGTTGACATAGGTGGTCTTGAACAGCTGGACGTCAAAACCTGACATGCAGTTGGCGGGTCTTGGGTCAGCCGCTTTGCCTGACCAGCGCCCGGTCACCTCACAGATTTCGTTCGGCGCACCATCGCGCAGAATAATGTGCGGGTCGGTAATGAAACCATCAGCCCGGTCAAGCAATAGCAGTGCCTGCGCACCTTCTGAGTTGATGATGTTCTTGAACTTGACACTCCAGTAGTTCAACTCTGCAGTGAAGTTATCAGTTACATCCCAAGTGACGCCAGCCGTCCAGTTGTCGGAAGTTTCCGGCTGCAGGTTGGGGTTGCCAACCAGCAGGCCGCGCGCGTTGATAGTGTCGCCACCGATCGGGTCAGTGCTGGCGCCGCCAGGTCCGATGCCAAACATCTGGATTTCACCCGGCTGACGGAATGAAGTTCCCGCTGAGGCGCGGATATACAGACCTTTCCTGGGAGTCCATAGCAAGCCTATTTTAGGGTCGGTGGAAGTCATCGCGCCCGTATCTTCGTAACGGGCTGCCAGCTGCACTTCAAGGGTGCTGGTCGGGTACATCACCATCTCTGCGAAGTAGGCGTCAGTCTTGCGTTGGCCACTGAAGTTCAGATAGGCAGCTGAGCCGTTGAAGCCCCAGTTACCAATGCCCTGGCTCAATTCGTCCCAGGTCTGGCTGAATTTCTGTGTGCGCTCGTGTGCACCCAGAGCAATACCCGTGGTGCCACCAGCCATCTCCCACAGTTTGCCGGTCACTACCAAGTCAACAGTCAACAGGTTGCCTTTGTCGGTCGTAGAGCGTGGCCCGGTAATGTAACCGGTGAGGGCTGGATCGTTATAGGTTTTGTCGCCCGGCTTCGCCAGCAAGCTGTTGGCAAAGGGGTTCCAGAATTGGCAGTTGCCAACACCGCGCAGTTTCAAGGTCGGGTCGGTGGTGCGGTTGGCTGAGCAGGCCGGTCCGCCATAACCATCCAAAGCGGCGTTGATCCTCGACACAATGGTATCGGTGCTGGCAAAGAAGGTATCGTTCCACGAGTCGGTGAACGATGCCTGCCAACCCCAATTCGGGTTGCTGAAGACTCCTTTCAGGTTGCCGGCTACCCGAAAGGTATCCTGTGATGTGGTATGCGTATTGGATGGCCCGCCTGCAGGCGTCATCACGCGACCCCTGAACCGGTAACCGCCGACAGTGGCGTCGTTTTTGGGATTTGGGAAGGTCGGATCAAAGGCCACTGCCGCCAGCACGCCAGGGTTGTCGACCGGCACGAACGGAAAGGTGGTGACACCGGAAGGAGTGACGTAACCGAATGCAACGTCATAACGCGTACGGGCAAAACCCACTTCAAGCTCGCCGCTAGTGGTACTGTTGAAGTCATGAGTCATAACAGCCATGCCGTTAATACGCTCGGATTTTGGCTGCATGTCGCGGTTCAGTGAATTGAACAGCAGACACTGGGTTTTGGTGGCGTTGAGCTCGCCGGCTGCCAGTCCGCCACCGATCAGGGAACTGCCACACAAGGGGTCGGGTCTGGTCGTGGTAGTAGAGCGCAAGGTACCGTTGACGTTTTGTACCTGGTAAGTGGCAGGATTGCCAAAGCCTGAAGTTAGGCCTTGGCGCAGACGTGCTTCCTCATAAACATCCTGCACCAGCAATTGTTCGGTTGATGCATATTCCAGCGCGCCTACAACACTGTTCTTTTCACTTTTGCTGCCAACCAGAAAGCCAAGGTTCAAATCCGGTTTGCTGCCAGGGGTGGCCTGAATTTTTTGGGTCTCTACCCGGACTTCTGCACCATCAAAGTTTTTGCGGGTAATAAAGTTGGCAACACCAGCAACAGCATCACTGCCGTACATGGCCGAGCCGCCATCGGTCAACAGTTCGACCCGCTCAATCATGATTGAAGGTGCCAGATTGTTGATGTCGACGTAGCCGAAACCGCCATCAGTGGTCTGGCGGCCGCCATTGAGCAGTACCAGGGTCGCACGTGGCCCAAGGCCGCGCAGGTTAATGGTATTGGTGGGAGAGTTGCCACCATTGACACCGCCCTGCTGCGTGTTGACCGCGGAAGTGGAGCCAATGCTTTGTGGCAGGTTTTTGAAGATCTCGGAAAGTGATCCGCGCTGCTCAAGCTGCAGATCAGCATTGCTCAGCACTGTGACTGGTTGTGGGTGATCAGCGGGTCTTGCGATGTAAGAACCGGTAACGACAACTTCTTCGACTTTTTCTTCTGCAGCAAACACCTGCGTCGCAACAGCACCGGCACTGCATAGCGAAATAGCTATTGCCAGTTTCTTACTATAAAAAAATGGTGAACTTTTCATGGTTCTTCCCCTCTTGCTTGTGAATAGAAAATACATCTTTTTTATTGTCGACTACTTGTTTGTTTTATGACTGCGACTGTCGAAGCATAATGTGCAATGCCTTACATTCCAAGCTTTAGATAGCGCAGCACAGTTGTTTGTGCATGAAATGGGATAATAGGTACCTTGCGATGCGGTTTCAGCAAAAGCGAACCAGTCGGTACTCAACAAATCCCTAAATTACCTGCTAGTATCCCAGCCAGATCTGGTACGAATATTCAGAGAGGAAATGCATGAATACAGGCAGAATGCTGGTGACCGCGCTTGTACTGGTTTTGTCCGGTACTTTGAGTGCGCAAACGGTATCCCGGGGAACGCGGAAACCTGCCGCTACAACGCCAGCGCCGCGTGATGCGAGCGGTCGCGCGGTGCTCGGCTCGGTACCGGGACAGGTCGGAAGTTGGGAAGGTTTCGGCACACGCCCTATGCTGACGATCTTTGATGTGGAGCCGAAGGGCTCAATCATCTCCTCCACCCCGCTGAAGGAAGTGCTGCGCACTCCCGGTAATTTTCCGAAGATCAATTACAGCGAAGTCCCTTTCCAGCCGTGGGCCAAGGCGCTGTTCGAAGCCCGCTCGCGCACCCGCTTTGAACCCTACACGCGCTGCAAGCCTTCGGCTGGACCGCGTGAAGTCGCCACTGCCTATGGCACGCAGTTCGTTGAATTCCCCGACATGAAGAAGATCTATGTGTTTCCTACCGGTGGCCCGCGTCACTATCGCGAGATATGGATGGACGGTCGTGGACACCCAGCGAATTTGAAGCCTTCATATCACGGCCATTCGATCGGCCACTGGGAAGGCGATACGCTGGTAGTGGACAGTGTTGGCTTCAATGAGAAAATGTGGATGGACGCCGAAGGCTCGCCACATACTCCTCTGTTGCATCTGGTGGAAAAATTTACCCGCATGTCCCTGGAGCAGCTCAAATACGAAGTGACGATCGACGACCCCGGCGCCTACACCAAGCCCTGGAGCAGCGGTTTCTTCATGAGCTGGACGCCGGGCGAAACTCCCCAGTTCGTCTGTCAGGACAACCTCCTGTCTTATGACCTGATGACTGGCACTAAATACGAGAGCATGGATCGCCTCAGTTCCCAGCCAACCTTTCCCTGATCCACGAGCACTTTTCTTTTATGAAAATTACCCAGCAGAACTTGTTTAACGGTTTGCGCACTTGGGGCACCCGCACTTTTGGGCTGCTCGCAACACTTGGCTTGTTACTGGATGCCGGTGCCGCGCAGGCACACCACGGCATCACTACCAAGTTTGATCCGGCCCGCACAACCACGCTGCATGGCCACGTCAGCCGCATCGACTGGTCGTTTCCGCACGCGCATGTCTATATGCAAGTTACGAACGGGGGCAAGCAACTGCCCTGGTATGTGGAACTGGAAAGTCCGCAATTACTTGAATTGAACGGCTGGACCGAAAGCAGCTTGCAGATCGGCACAGCGATCACCGTAACCGGATTCCGCGCACGCGATGACAGCCGGCAGGTGTGGGGCAATTCGGTAGTGGTCGATGCTGGCGGCAAGGCGCTGTTCACGCTGCCGATTCCTTCGCTTTTGGCCAGCATCACCACTGACAACACGTCGCCAGCACCACGCTGGCCCGATGGCAAACCGCGACTGGGTGCGCCCCCTGGCAAGATCGGCTACTGGGTGCCCACCACCAATGTACTGATGGAAGACGGCAAAAAAGTATCAATGCGGGACAACGGCCAACTGCTCAACCTTGCGGATGCTTCCAAAGTAGCGCCGCTGCAACCATGGGCCCTGCGCCTGTACGAAGCCCGCCAGCGCAATTTCCTGCGTAGTGATCCTACCTATCTCCTATGCCGTCCCCCGGCCGGACCGCGCAAGTTTCTCAATGCCTACGGCATTCAGCTGCTGGAAGACAAGCCGCTGCAGCGGATCTTCTTCGTCGCCGGCGGTGGCAACCACGACTGGCATCTGATCTTCACCGATGGTCGTGAGCTTGAAAGCGATGCGTTCCAGCTGGATGCCGGCAACTTGCTCTATTACGGCCGCAATACGGCGCATTGGGAGGGTGACACTTTGGTGACTGAATCGCAGGGCTACAACGAGAAGGTCTGGTTGCCTGGCGGTTTGCCGTACAGTGACCACATGCATGTGACGGAGCGTTTGACTCGTACCAACTACGGCACCATGAACTACCAGCTCACCATCAACGATCCTCTTACCTACACGCGCCCCTGGTCTGCCAGCTGGTCACTGAAGTGGCTGGAAGGCAGCGATCCGCAAGAACATTACTGCCAGGATAACCGTTTGTAAGGAACTGCAGCTGGTCGTGCCAGCTGCGGGTTCACAAAGAGTAGATAGTTGAATCCGCAATCTTGACCCCGCAGTTGGGGGGTCAAGATTTTTTTTGTGCTCAGCCAGCTCGACGTCCTGTCGATATTGCAGATTTCCTCAAGGCTTCTGGAACTCGGGGGTCATTTCCTTGCACACCGGTTGCTCGAACGGCGTGTCCGACAACAACACTATATCTGCACCCTGGTAAGGGGTTGCCAGATAGACTGGATCGGTCGCAGTGTATTCGCGGCGCAGCGCCATGGTTTTTGTATCGAGAGAGAAGCGCTCAACGACATGCAGATCCTTGCTGTTGCGTATCGGCGGGGACAACACGCCTTCCTGTATGCCGACAGTATCCACCACCAATACTGATCCGTCCCATTTGCCGATGGAATGGCCAAAGCTGCTGGGTGCCAGTTTGGCGGGATGTGCCGCCATGCCGACGTGGATGCGTCGCTTGAAGCCATAAAGCCCGTACTCCAGATCAACCACTTTTTCGCCTTCAGGCGTGGTGGACTGGGTAACGCGGTTAACCGGCCAGTCGAAGGTCCAGTCGAACACAATGCTGGTGGGTTTGCAGGAAAGACGCGGGTTGTCTTCCGTCGACCATTGACGGAATGCATCGGCTGCAGCCTTGCCTTTGGAGCTATAGGTGAACTTCGGCCGTGGTTCGACTACTTCACGAATCTGTTTGAGTGTGATTGCACCAGTCCGATATTTTTCCACCAGGCTTTTGGGGACCATGTCGCCATGGCCACCGCTGGGTGGAATGGTCAGCACCGACTGTTCAACAGCCCAGTCTCCTGAAATATTGGGTTCGCCGGAGGCCAGTGTGAGAGGACGATTGGAAATGTCGACCGGTGCCGCCTTCGAGAATTGCTGGTTGCGTTCTATCGACTCCCCGCTGTCCAGACTGAAACTCTCCAGGTAGCAGGCGTGCGGATCATCACGATGCGGGTGGCCCTTGATTTCCACATGGGTCCCCACCTTGAACTGCTCGACCGACCAGCCTGAGCGCTTGATCAGTGTGGCCGCGCGCATTTCACAACGCATCGACAGCGGCTTGCCGTCAGGCCCCTTGGTATCAAAGTACATATAAGAATGAGGGTTTATCAGCTCCATTTTAGTCAGCGTGCCAGACCACTCTTTATTTATTTCAGGCTGGTACAGCCCGATACCGTGATGAGCCAACGCTGGCGTAGCTAGTGCGAGCAGCAGTGAACTGGTCAATGCTGAAAATTTAAGTATGACAACCGGTCTCATTGTTAAAACCCCCAGGGATAAGTGGTGAAAAATTTCATCTTTGCTTGGAATATGCAGCAATTACGCGAGTAACAGCACGGCCTGTGCAGGTTTCATGTTTGTTTCGCGATGGCTGCGGTTAATAAAAAAGCCCGCCACAATAACGTGGCGGGCTTTTGTTGACAGGCAGATGTGCGCTAGAAATCCTTAACGGAAACTATAGTTCACGCCTAGCGAATAGCGGCGTCCCATTTCGTCACCAACGCGTGTCAAGCCGGCAATTACAGGAGCACGATCGAACAGGTTGGTAATGTTGAAGGAGGCTCGCCACTTAATGGACGGAGTCCAGAACAGGGCAAGATCCGTCAAGTTCACAGAGGGCACGGTATTGTCGTCAACATCAACGCCGGCCACCCATGTTACGTTGCGCACAGTATGGGATTGGAAGATTTGCTGCACACTTGCCGAGTACTCGCCAACGCTGTACATCAAATTGGCAGTTATCATCGTTTTCGGCAGAGTAGGGCTGCCCGCCTGATCTATCTTGGGTGAGTTGAGGGGCGTGCTGGAGTTCTCTGCCATGTAGCCGCCGATAAGACGGAATCGTAGGGATTCTTTCTGGCTGCTAAAGAAGTTGGGCTCCATGTGATAACTGACTTCTGCATCATAACCGCTTACTTTGGCCTGGTTAACGTTGATGAACTGTACGCGGATAGTGCTGATCAAACCGTCTGCACCACGTGTAATGTATTCACACAGCGTCTTGGTCTTGAAGCAGGCATCCACCGTCTGCTGCTCGGTGAAATTTCCGATCGCGTCAGTAATGTTCACGGTGAACCTGTCGAGGGACATCGACAACCCTTCAATAAATGATGGCTTGTAAACTATGCCTATCACATTGGTAAGGGCCTGTTCTGCTTTCAGGTCAAGGTTGCCCCCGGTCAAATTGAAGCTGGTGTAAGTCTGACCGGTGACTGGGTCGTTTATAGTGGCGCCACGACCTTGCGATACAAACAGTTCCTCAAAAGATCCCTCGCGCATGTCTCGCGACCTGGTTGCTCGCAGCCGTACGTCATCTGACATCTGTACGCTAAGGCCTGCTTTCCAAGTAACGAAATCACCAGCTCGTGAGTAGCTGGAGTAGCGAGTTGCCAGGTCAAGTTCGCCTCGTTGAGGACCCTTGTCTGCCTTGAACAAAGGCACAATGGTTTCAGCGAAGAGTTCCTTCACATCGATGCCGCCTGTAAATTCCGGCTGTCCGGAGAAACGGTGCAGGTTGTCAGAAGTGGCGGCACAGCTAATCCCTGGGGCAACACCACGTACTGCAACCGTGCCATCAGGCAGGGTCACGTTACAAGGCGCACCCAGGTTATCGATTGCGTCGTCAACAATGTATTGGAAAACAGATGACTTGCGATAGGTGCCACCGACAGCAAGACTGACGGGACCCGCGCCCCAGCCTTGCCAAAGGGTGCCGTTGGCAACCAATTCAGCAAAATCCATCTTCTGGGTTGAAACGCCGGTTTTGGTGCGCGACGAGCCGATATAGTCAATGGCAGCCTTGGATTGTAATCCGCGGCCTAACATGTTGACCGGCACGCAGCCGCTGATTGTGTTGTCTATGCTATCAACAGAGATTGGGAAGGCGACAGGTTCTGGCTTGCCTGGAGTAGTTGCACTTAAATCACCACGGAAAAAAGCGGTATTTTTCTTGGCCCAAGCCCCCAATTCTGCTTCGAGGTTGCGTCCTTGAGCTGCGAGCTGTTGCTGAACCAGTTTGATACGGCAGATTGGCTGACCGTTAGCCGGATCGGTGACAACATCGGTAGCCAGATAGAAGCGGTCCAAACGTTCCCAGCCGATGTTTTCGTTGTGTTTCCAGGCTACACCGCCTTGGTAGGATCCCTTGAGATTCCAGTCGCCTTTCAGCGAGGCGTCGAAGCCGCCGCTCAAGGAGACCATGGAGTTGTCAATCTGGGGCTTCTCATTAATGCCAAAGTCAGTGCCCAGATAGCCGTGCTGGTCTACACGGATGGAGGTGCGCTTCTCGGCGGCCATCACATCTTTAACTGATGCTGGCAAGTAGGGGTTGTCATTAAAAAGTGTCATGTACGCAATGCCGGCGTGTCCCAGGCCGGTTCCATTTGCGCCTGAAGAGCTCGGCTCGGGCTGGTTGTCAGTACGGCCCCAAAGTGCGTTACCCCACAATCGGATATTGTCAGTCAGTGCGAAATCTGCACCAAGAAACCCGATGGTTGCGCGCACACCAACGCGTTCAAGGCTTTGCGGATGTCCCTTGATGAATTCGTCATACTGGTACTGACCCGGGTAACCTTGGGCTGTGTTCAAGGTGCTTGCTTGGCCGGGGATGGACGAGAATGCGCCGTTATCGAATGGAAAAACTGAAGTACCGGCTTCGGTGAACTGCTGCATGTTCAGCTTGGAGCCAGTTTGTAGAATGAGGCCAGTGGTGGCTAAATTGGTACTGTAAACATAATTCGAGGTCAGCCTGTACGGCACATTGGGGGTGGCAGCAGCCGATACGTAGGCCGGATTTTTTACATAGCCAGCGCGCTGGTCCCACTCGGCATTTTCTCGACGGAAGGCATCATTGACGCGAAGGTCCAATGAACCAATCACGTGCAGGCGTCCACCCATGAAATCGTCGCCAAATTTCATGGAGGCGCGGTTGAATTCACCATCGCCTGTACCATTAATGCCTGTTGTGTAATTGAAATCGAGTCCGGTGTACTTGCGGTCGAGGATAAAGTTGGTGACGCCAGCGAGTGCGTCGGAGCCATAAGCGGCAGATGCGCCGCCCGTTACCACATCTACCCGCTTCATCAAACTGGTAGGCAGGTAATCAACGCTGACGGAGCTGCGGCGATCAGACGGGACAATACGCATCCCATCCAGCATTACCAGGGTGCGGTTGCCACCCAGGCCGCGCATGTTGAGCTGGCTCTGGCCTACGTCTGCGGTGACCCGGTTGGCAATGTTGTCGCTACTTACGTTGTTGGCAAATTGTGGCAACTGCTCAAGCTGTGCAGAAACTCCCAGGCCTGGGTCAAACATGCTCAGTTCGTCGGAACTAAGTGCGGTGACAGGTACTGGTGACTCAAAACCGATATCGCGAGAAATGCGCGAGCCGGTGACAGTGATTTCTTCTGTCTTCGGCTGTTGGGCCAGCACTTGGCCCGCCCCGGTGAGTAGCAATGCTGTGATGGACGCCACGGCATAGGCCAGGCGATGTTGGTGTATGTAGCAATTATTTCTTCGTAACATGACTTCCCCTCGGTTTTTTGAATGACTTTTCTTTGCTTAATTTGTGCCAATTATTTAGCAAATATGCATGAGTGATTGGTTGAATACATTTTTGAATAGCAGGTTTCTAGTGCACATATATTTCTAACCTACCTGTTGCCTACAAAGCTAGTGATTTCAAGTTGTAATAGCAAAATTCATAGAAATCTATTAGCAAAACGCCTGCGAACGAGACCGTCCGGTACGCTTCGATTATTTGCTTGCAGATTTTGCAGGGGCAACATTAACAACCCGCAACTTTCGGTTATCATTCCGCAACAAAAATATCTTTGGCAATTATCAAAGGAGCACCACCGTGGCCACTCGTGCCGAACTCATACAACGTCTTGAAAAGCTCGATGCCTGCGCGGTTTCTGATGCGCTCGACAGCGTTGGCCTCAAAGGGGCGCATTCGGGTCTGCCGCGCCGGTCGACCCGCAAGCGTATTGCCGGCACGATCGAGACGGTAAAACTGCACGCACGGGCTCCGGCCGGCGGTTCGAAACAGCATCTGGGCACGGCGGCCATCGAGGCTTCCGACGACCTCACTGTAATCGTAGTCGAGCAGCGCACCGGCATTGATTGTGCGAGCTGGGGCGGCGTGCTTGCCAATGCGGCCAAGGTAAAAGGGATACGTGGCGTCATCGTGGAAGGTCCTGCGCGTGACATCGACGAGTACGAGGACCTTGGCTTTCCGGTATTCTCCCGCTACACCACGCCGCATACTGCGCGGGGCCGCGTTTGGGAGGAAGCCTTCAATGTGCCCATCCAGGTGGGCGATAGTGTGGTCTGCCCCGGCGACTATGTGATCGCTGATGGCAGCGGCGTCGTGTTCATCCCGGCGGCCCGCATCGAGGAGATTCTGAAGGTGGCAGAGACCATCGCCCACAAGGAGCGGCTGATGACCCAGGATGTGGTGGATGGCAAGCCGGTATCGGTGGTGATGGGTACCAATTACGAAAACATGTTGAGGAGTGTATGACAGACAAGAACGTAGCACGGGCGGCGAAACTGGATACCGCTACTTTGAGCGATGCGATGGACAAATTGCGCATCAGTGGCCAGTGTCTTGGCATCAAGCCGCGTGACCAGAACTTCCGGCTGGCAGGACGCGCCTACACGATTTTGTACGGGCCGCTGGATGCCGAAAAACCCGGCACAGTCGGTGATTTCATCGATAAGCTCGGGCCCGGTGACGTAGTGGCCATCGACAATGGCGGCCGTGAAGACGCCACCGTGTGGGGCGACATACTGACTTTTCTGGCCAACAAGAAGGGTCTGGCTGGCACCGTGATCGACGGCGCCTGCCGCGATGTCCATCTGTGCCTGAGCCTGGGTTACCCGATCTATTCGCGCAGCTATTCGATGCGCACCGGCAAGGACCGCGTGCAGGTGGATGCCGAACAAGTGTCGATCAACATCGGCGACGCCCGCGTGAATCCGGGTGACATTTTGCGTGGCGATGCTGACGGCGTTGTCTGCATCCCGAAATCGCGCGAAGAAGAAGTGCTGGCCACTGCTGAACAGATCGATGCCGCCGAAATGAAGATCCGCGCGATGCTGGAAGAGGGCAAGACCATTACCGAAGCGCGTGCTCTTATGAAATACCACTCGCTGCAAACCCCGAACAAGTAACAGTAAAAACAGGAACTGTCATGATTATTGATTGTCACGCCCACACCTCGGCGCCGCCGCAACTGGCTGTTTACAAGGCCGGGCTGGTTTCCCATCGCGGCTCACACGGTCGCGGCAAGGTCAGCTACACCGACGAACAGCTGATCGCGGCCTGGAACCGCAAAGAGATGGCGCCCTGCGGCCATATCGAACACATGAGCAACAACGGCATCGACCTGCAGCTGGTGTCGCCGCGGCCGTTCCAGACCATGCACTCGGAAAAACCCGGCTATCTGGTCGAGTGGTACATCCACGAAGTGAACAAGATCATTGCCGATAGCGTGCGACTGTTCCCCACTCGTTTCTTCGGCATCGGTGGCTTGCCGCAGCAGGGCGGCGAGCCGGTGAATGTGGTGTTCAAGGAGATGGAACACTGCGTGAAGAATTACGGTTTCAAGGGCTTTCTGCTGAATCCCGATCCGTACGAGAACGACGGCCACAAGGCGCCGCCCATGGGCGACCGTTACTGGTATCCGCTCTACGAAAAAGCCTGCGAGCTGGATGTGCCGCTGCACATCCACACCGCCGGTTCGCGTACCCCGCAGCGCGAGCCTTATAGCCTGTATTTTGTCAATGAAGAAACCACCGCCGTATATGGCTTCGTCAATTCCACCGTGTTCGAAGATTTTCCGCAGCTGAAAATCATCATTTCCCATGGTGGTGGTGCCATGCCGTACCAGGTCGGCCGCTTCAATGCCGGCACGGCCAAGGACGGGGCCCAAGGTGGCAAGAACCTGTTTATCGACGGCATGCGCAACATGTATTACGACAGTGTGCTGTACTCGAAGGAAGCGCTGGAACTGCTGATCAAAGTGGTGGGGGCTGACCGCATCCTGTACGGCTCCGAATGTCCGGGCGTTGGTTCGTCCATCAATCATGCAACCGGCGAGACCTATGACAAGACGGTGCCGCTCATCAATAGCTTCGATTGGCTGAGTGCCGAAGACAAGTACAAGATCTTCGAAGGCAACGCCAAACGCGTGTTCAAACTGGACGTCTAGACTATGGCCAAGATTACACTCGGCATTTGCACCACCCACGGTCCCATCCTCAACACCACGCCGGAAGAGTGGATGTTGCGGGTGCCGCATGACCACAAGGTCAAGCACTGGTTCCGCAACAAAGAATACACGTTCAGCGAGCTGGCCGAGCTGCGCAAGCACGAAAATTTTCCGGCACAGATTACGCTGGAAGAGCGTACGCGTCGCCATGCGGATTGCCAGCATGGCGTCGCCAAATTGGCGGAAATCTGGCAGCGCGAAAAGCCGGATGTGGCCGTCATCATGGGCAATGACCAGCGCGAACTGATCCTCGACAGCATGCAGCCGGCCTTCACGATCTATCATGGTGACACTTTCTGGCAGAAGCCGCTGGATGCTGACAAGGCTTCGCGATTGTCAGTCGGCATCAAGGAAAGCGAGTGGGCTTATCGGCCGCATGATCCAGTGGTGTGGCCAGGATTGCCGGAGCTCGCGGCGCTGGCGTTCGAAATGGCGGAAGACGCCGGTTTCGATTTCGCGGCCAGCAAGAGCTGGCCCGACATGGGCGCTCATCATCACATCGGAACCCCCCATGCGTTCAGCTGGGTGATCCGGCGTGTGATGGGTGATCAACCGGTGCCGATTCTGCCCATCATCACCAACACGTTTTTTCCGCCCAATCAGCCCACTTCCCGCCGCTGCTACGACATGGGCCGCTTCTTCGGCAAGGTGATCAAGCACTGGAAGCAAGATGTGAAAGTGGCGGTGTTTGGTTCCGGCGGGCTTACTCATTTCACGATTGATGAAAATTTTGATCAATCACTGATGCAGGCCTTGATACAGCGGGACGAGAAATTCCTGTGCTCGGTGCCGCAGACCACATTGATGCAAGGGACTTCGGAAATCCGCAACTGGATTGCCGCCGCCGGCACCTTGGCGGAAACCGAACTGGACGGTTCTGTTATTGATTATGTGCCGTGTTATCGCACTGAAGCGGGTACTGGCACCGCGCAGGGCTTCATGGTGTGGCGCTGATCGCTGCAGAAAATTACTGATTAAAACTGTTCCACATTGTTTGCATTGAAGCCCGGACATGGCACCAAAATCTGTGTGCTAGTATCCCGTCAAAATAATAATCAACGCGTTTCCAAGGGGTAGAATAATGAGTACAGCTGCAACAGGCAGTACCAAGGCAGAACTGCTGGCGAACTGGCAAGTGCTGGCAGTGGCTTTCCTGCTGGTGTTTTTCTCGTTTGGTGTTCCCAATTTTTCACTACCCTTCATGTACAAGCCGGCAATGGATGAATTCGGCTGGACCAACACCCAGGTCAACCTGCTGTCGACTGCCAAATTCCTGATCGGTGCCGTTGCTGCACTTGGCATGGGCATCCTGATCGACAAGATCGGCGGCAAAGTGGCCGTGCTGATCGGAGCGCTGGCAGGCGGTGTTGCGATGGCGCTGTTTCTGCTGGCAACCACGTTGCCGGTCTACTACCTCGCCGGTGCCATGCTAGGTGTTTCTGCCTCGTCCATTGTGTCGGCAATGAAAGTAGTAGTGTCACGCCTGTTTGAGATCAATTCGGGGCTGGCGCTGGGCATCGTGCTTGGTGCTACCAGCATGGGGCAAACGCTAATGCCGTTCGTATGGACCCCGCTGCTGAATGCCGGCATCAACTGGCGCGTCATTGCCGGCATGCTCAGCCTGGGTTCGCTGCTGATCTCGGCGCCGCTGTGGATGTTCTTCATGTCGCGTACCGGTGCCACCCAAGCCATCATTGATTCCAGCACCGCCAAAGTGGCAGGCGCTCCCAGCATGTGGGAGCATGCCAAGGAGATCAGCAAGGAAAACGGTTTTTGGCTCATCATGCTCAGCATCTTCCTGGTGTCCGCTGTCGATCAGGCGATGACGCAAAACACGGTGACCTACCTGCGCAACGACAAGGGTTTCAATCTCAACGCAATCCTGTGGTATTCGTCCTTCACCGGCATTCTGGCGGTGGTGTCCAAACCGGTCGCCGGTTGGATCTACGATCATTATTCCATCACCGGCATCCGCTTCTTTTATTTCCTGCTGGCACTGTCGGTGCTGCTGGCCTTGCCAGTATCAGGCGGCCTGACGCTGTTCATGTTCGTCACCGTGCTGGGCATCGCACATGGCGGGCTGATCGTGGAAGCGCCGGTGCTGACCAAACACTATCTGGGGCCGCGCAATCTGGGCATGACCATTGGCATTATTTCAGTGGCAGTCAATCTTGGTTTTGCGGCTGGCCCGCCGGTGCTGGGCATGTTTGTCGATCACTTCGGCAACTACAACATCGGCCTGATGGTTTATACGGTAATCGCCTTGACGGGCTTCGGACTTATGATGCCAATCAAGCCGCGCTTCTGGGTTCCGCCCAGCCAGCGCAAACAGTAACAAGAGATGCAACCCGGCTCCCGCAGAGCGAAAGGGGCAAGATTTTTCAACTAAGGAAAGCAGTAAACAGTCATGAAGAAGATCGATATTTTCAACCACATCTGGACCAACCGTTTTTACGACAAGCTGAAGGAAGTCACCGGCAGCAGAATGACCGACATTACGCGCCGCTCGGAAGCGGTGCCGATGATGACGGACCTGGAAGAGCGCTTCCGCATCATGGATCGTTTCCAGGACTATTCCCAGGTACTGTCGCTGGCGTCGCCGCCACTGGAAATCATCGCCAGCCCGGAAGAACAAGTAATGCTGTCGCGTGTTGGCAGCGAAGACATGGCGGAATTGTGCGACAAGTATCCGGAACGTTTCCCCGCTTATATCGCCTCGATTCCGATGGGCCATCCCGAGATGGTGCTGGCCGAAACCAAGCATGCCATCGAAAAGCTGGGTGCAGCTGGTGTGCAGGTTTTCTCCAACGTCAAAGGCAAGCCGCTGGATCATCCAGATTTCATCGGCGTGTTCGATTACATGGCTGAAATTGATCGCCCGATCTGGATTCATCCGGCCCGTGGCGCTTCTTTTGCCGACTATCAAACTGAAGAGCGTTCGTTGTACGAAATCTGGTGGACCTTCGGTTGGCCCTACGACACCTCCGTGGCCATGGCGCGCCTGGTGTTCTCCAAATTGTTCGACAAGCATCCGAACATCAAGGTCATCACCCACCACGGCGGCGGCATGATCCCGTTCTTCGAAGGTCGAGTTGGCCCGGGTTGGGACCAGCTGGGCGCACGCACTTCGCACACGGATTACTCGCTATTGCTGAAGGAACTCAAGAAGCGCCCGTTCGATTACTTCAAGATGTTCTACGCCGACACCGCTACCTTCGGCTCCAAGCCCGCTACGCTGTGCAGTCTGGCGTTCTTCGGCGCCGATCACATGGTGTTTGCTTCGGATGCGCCGTTCGATCCGGAAAAAGGCCCCATGTACATCCGTGAAACCATCAAGATTCTCGACGAGCTGGACATCAGCGAAGAAGACCGCGCGAAGATTTACTACAAGAACGCACAGAAGTTATTGAAGCTAAAGGCTTGATGTTGACGCTTGGCCGCGCCGCGTGTTGGCTGTCGCGGCCAAGCTGACCCAAATGGCGCACTGACCGCCACCCAGCAGCAATAACAAAAGCTTACGGCGGTCCGCTGGAGCCGGACAACATTTGTTGGCCGGTGGCATCCAGCTTGATGGTCTTGGCGTTGGCCAGATGACTGCCATCGCGGGCCAGACTGCCGTCAACCGTAATCACGTCACCATTCTTGAGTGAATCGCGTTTCCAGCCTAGCCGCAGCAGTGTATTCGGGCCACCCAGCTCCAGGGCCCAATTCACCACTACGCCAGTGCTGGCGTCGGCCACGTCCACATAGATAAAGATATGGGGATTGGTCCACTCCACCCGCGTGACTTTGCCGTTCAAGGTAACAGTCTTGGTGGCATCGTACTGGGCCGGGAACGAGTGATGGGCCTGTGCCGGCGCGGCGGCGAGCAACAGGGTGGCGATCAACGCAAGTGCAAACGGGCCTGGAGTCTGGTTCATGTGCGTCCTCTGGTGACAAAAGTGGGGCAGCAAGCTGCGGCCCGGTTTGCGTGTCAGTTTTTCAGTTTCATGCGCTCAACGAATTGTTCATTCTCCAGGCAGGTTTCGTCGATCAACTCGGCATCGACCACAAGGCGCTGCCTTAACTTGACGGTAAACGGCTTGGTATAGGCGCTGGGATCATCAATGGTCACCACGATGTCGAGGTGGCCGTAATCCGGGCGTGAGATTTCTTCCCGCACTTTGCCGTGCTCGGTCAGCTCGCTGCCATCCCAGTCAAGCCACGTGCCGTTGTGCACGCCGATGGTATCCACCACCAGCGTAGCGCCGGCCCAATGCGCTGATGAATAACCCTGCCACGACGGCGTCGGATCGTCGGGCAAGGTGCGGCCATCGACGAATACCTGGCGGTAGCCCACATTCATTTCATTGAGCACCACCAGAATGTCCGGCGTGTGGAGGAATTTGAGCATGTGCGGCAGCCCGTAGGCGCGCACAAAGTTATCCGGCAAACACCGAATGTGCGGGTCGTCGATGGCCAGATTGGCTTTGCGCTGTTTGACCAGCTGCGCCAGCCAGGGCTGATACGGCAGACCGTCCGGCAGATCAACGCCCAGACTCTGCATCTGGCGTGAAGTAGGCAGCGTGTCGGCAGTGCTGGGCGAATCGCCGCCCACTGGCGTGCGATCAGAGATCCAGATGCCGCTGAGGTCAGGTTTGCCATCGGCCAGACGTGGCGCTGTGGCCTTCATGTCGACTTTGCCCGCGACTCTGGGCACGCCCTTGGTGGGGTTGTGCAGCCACTGTGCCGACAGCTGCGGTGACGCCAGCAGCGAACTCAGCATGATGACGAACAGTGAGCGGGCACAGGCCAGGCCAAGCTTGTTTGTGTGCATACCGGGTGCCCGTGCTGTTTGAAGTTGGAAAAACAGGTGTCAGAGTCACATTAGAAAAAGTTTGCCGTGACCTGTTTACTTGCCAACCCATTTGCCGATGGTAGTGCCGTCGGCAAAGCGCACTGCCATAAATTCACCCAATGGAGCATGGCTGATATGCTGACGCAGCTGCATGTTCACGGCGGTGCCGGGTTTGAAAGTTGATGGATTGTAGCCCTGGCGAATCAGGTTGTTGGGATTGCCCCATTCAACACTCCATTCGACTACCTCACCTTTGTCATTGGTCACATTCACCTGAATCCAGGAATGCGGATTCTTGAACTGGAACTCTTTGACGATGCCACTGATCGTGGTGGTTTCTTCGGAAATCTGGCCGATAGTCGAATGATGAGCCAGTGCCAGCTGAGCGAAGCCAAACGCACTTGCAACCGATAAGCTTGTAACAACCAATTTGAATAGTGATTTCATGCTGTTCCCCGTTATTTGACAGCTTTGCCTTTCGCATCCAGAAACAGGCTGCGGCCTTCCTGATCTACCACCACACGATTATTTTCATTGCACTCGTAATCCATGATGCGCGTGCGGGGCGGCAATTGCCAGAAACGCTTCTCCACTACCCACGGCCGTGTCAGCGCCTTGGGGTCTTCAAGCGTAAGCTGCACCAGCAGCAAATCTTCCATGACGCCCTCGGTATTCTTTTCACGGGTGCGATGAATGCGGGTGGTGGCATGGGCTTCTTCACTCAACACCAGGCCGCTGCGGTCCAGGATGGAATCCTTGTCACTCCAGCCCTTGATGCCAACCGTGGTAAACACCAGCGTATCGCCTTCCCAGTGCCCCACTGAATCGCCGACCAGGTTATGCCAGATCACATCCGGTGCCGGATGAGCGCTGCCGTCGGTGTAGATGCGCATGGTGCTGCGGGTATGCTCGGCCAGAATCCATACCTGTTCGGGTCGCACCACAAACTCTACCGGCCAATTCACATTGAAGATGCGCGGGAAGCCATGCGCAATACAGCTGGTGAGCGGGTCGGGGAAACGTCCCTGATCGCGTAGTGCCAGATTCTGCGTGTAGATAGATTCCCATTCGGGAGTATAGGGGGGGTGGGCACGCGTGCCGGCAGTATCTACGCCGGAAGCACTGTTGCCAGGGTCGGCAGGCACACCGTTGAGAGTCCAGGTGGCGCGATCGAAGGCGGTGCCGCCGCGCGTGGCCCAGGTGCCACTCCAGTCAGGCAGTGAATTGAAGGCGGGCAGGTCGGCTGCATAAGCCGGATTGAATTGTAAGCATGCAGCTGTAGCCAGCAGCACTGCCAGGCTTGAACCCATCAGCCTTTTCACCGCTGTGCTAATGCCCGCAGCAGCCAATAAAGGTTTGTACATGTTAACTACCCTCGGTTGAATCGCCGTTCATTCACCAGACACTTGCTGGCAACACCTGGTGGCGCTGGCGACACTCTAACTGTGATAACAACATTTGTCTTGCCTTGGTTGAAGCGCCTTCGCTAGTCTACCGCAAAACACAATAACAAGATCTGGAGGGTAACATGTCCATGCCATCCTTGCGGCGCCGCCGCATGCTGCTCGCGATTTCCCAGCTCGCACTGGCTGCCTCACTGGCGGCGTGCGGGAATGCCGACAAGACAGTTGCACCTGGCGCTACCGGCGATAGCGATCTTGAACTGCTGGCCTCGGTGGCCTATGACTTGTTTCCCTACCCCGGCTTGCAGGCTGACTTGTACGTGCAAGTCAGCGAGCATTTGCTTAAAGCCGGCAACCCGGTGATCACAGCCGGCTTGCAACAGCTGCGCACCGCGGTGGGCGCTGTGGCGTGGAAACAGGTCGACGAAGCCAAGCGCCTTGCCGTGCTGACTGAATTGCAAACCTCTGCGTTCTTTGCCGCGCTGCGCGCCGGCGCGCTGGAAGTGCTGTACCGTTCGCCGGAAATGTTTGACCTGGTCGGTTACGGCGGTTCGGCGATAGAAAAGGGTGGCTATATCAATCGCGGCTTTGCCGACATCGATTGGTTGCCTGCAGCAACCAAATAACAATAAACAGCACAGGGGAACAGCATGCCAGCGTCATTTGATCTCAACGACGACTCCGTAGTCGTTGTCATCGGTTCCGGCGCCGGTGGCGGCACCGTCAGTCACGAGCTCACCGCGCGTGGCGTCAAGGTGGTGTGTCTGGAAGCCGGGCCGCGGCTGAAGCTGAGCGACATCGTCAACAACGAACCGGAAATGTTCGGCAAACTGAGCTGGCTTGACCGCCGCGTCGGCCAGGGCTATGCGCCCGACGGCATGCCAGTGTGGTCAGTGAAGGGCGTCGGTGGCACCACCACCCACTGGACCGCCTGCTGCCCGCGCCTGCACGACTTCGAATTCAAATCGCTGTCGACCTACGGCCAGCTGCCCGACTGCAACCTCGCCGACTGGCCAGTGACCCTCAAGGACATGGAGCCCTGGTACGACAAGGCCGAAGACATGCTCGGCGTCACCGGCACCCATGGCATCGAACGGCTGCCCAAAAGCGCCAACTTCAAGGTGATGGAAGCGGCCGCGCGCGCCGTGGGCTACCAAGACATCGACACCTACAACATGGCGATCAACTCGGCGCCGCGCAACGGCCGGCCCGCCTGCCTGCAACTGGGCTTTTGCAACAGTGGCTGCGCCATCAATGCCAAGTGGACCACGCTGTTCAATCACATCACACAAGCCGAGGCCACCGACTGCTTCGATTTGCGCCCGCAAAGCATGGTCACCCGCATCGTTACCGATGCCAAAGGCCGCGCCAGTGCCGTGCGTTATATCGGGCCCGACGGCGTCGAGCACGAGCAGAAGGCACGGGTGGTATGTGTGGCTGCCAACGTGGTGGAGACCACGCGGCTGCTGCTCAACTCCGCCAACGAACGCTTCCCGCACGGGCTGGCCAACAGCAGCGACCAGGTGGGCCGCAACTACATGCGGCATGTGATGGCGATGGTGTTCGGGCTCATGCCCGGCGTCGTCAACATGTACAAGGGCACCACCTGCGCTGGCGTGATCCGCGATGAAGTCAAACACGACACCTCGCGCGGCTTCAGCGGTGGCTTCCAGTGGCACCTGCTGGCGCTCGGCCCTGAATACATCGCCACCAACCTGATTCCCGGCTGGGGCAAGGACCATGCGGAACTGATGCTGAACTACGACAAACTCAGTGGCGTCATCATCACCGGCGAAGACCCGCCGCAGGCCGATAATCGCATCACCCTGCATGCCACCGACAAGGACCAGTTCGGCTTGCCGGTGCCAGTTGTCACCTATAACAAACATCCCAATACCAATGCCATGCTGGACTATGCCTATCGGCGCAGCAAAGAGATGTATCAGGCGCTCGGCGCCACCAAAACCTTCACCCAGGAAGGCTTCGGTGCCACCCACAACATGGGCGTGTGCCGCATGGGCAAGGATGCGAAGACCAGTGTCACCAACAGCTACGGCCAAACCCACGACATTCCGAACCTGTTTGTGTCGGACGGGAGTTTGTTTACTACCGCCAGCTGTGCCAATCCGACGCTGACGATTATTTCGCTGATGTTGCGGCAGGCGGACTATCTGGTGCGCGAGCTGCAGCGGGGCGCCCTGTAGCCAGCTCGCAGGGGTTTGTGCAAACTCGGTGGAACCGGAAGGAGTCGCCGGTGTTTCAGGCATACAACAGCGCATTAAACCCGGTCGCACTCTACAATCCGGCCAGTTATTCAGCTCTCTGGGTCTCTACCCGTGCCACTCCTGCAACATTTTAAAAATTCAAATCAGTTTTTTTTCTCGGTCTTGTTGGGTTTCGTCCTGCTTGCAGTTGGTAATGTGCAAGCGGCCGACATCAGCGCTGGCAGTGACGGCGCCAAATCCATTGTCATTCCAAAACTGGCGGAAGAGGCTCATATCGATGGCGTGCTGGATGAGGCGGTCTGGCACCAGGCCTTGCTGATTGAAGATTTTCACCAGTACGAGCCGGTGGAATATGCCAAGCCTTCCCAAAAATCACAGGTGTGGATCTACTACACAGAGAGTGCTCTGTATATCGCCAGTTTTTTTGAAGAGCCTGACATGTCAAAGATCTCTGCCAACATCATGCGGCAGGGGCAGGGCTTGCAGAGTGATGACATTCTGGCGGTGATTCTCGACCCGTCGCTGGACCGGCGCAGCGGTTACCGCTTTGAGGTCAATGCCAATGGCGTGCGCTGGGAAGGTCTGTTCCAAAATGTGACCGAGATTGAAGGTAACTGGGACGGTATCTGGCAAGCCGATGCCAAAAAGGTTGGCAACGGTTGGTACAGCGAAATAAAAATTCCGTTCCAGACTATCGCGTTCAATCCCGACTCGGACGCCTGGGGCATCAACTTCCGCCGCGCCATCCGCCGCAACAACGAGAGCATTGCCTGGGTATCTCGCAACCGCCAGGTCAACCCAGGAGTGGCTGGCACCATGACCGGCATGACCGGCATGAAGCAAGGCATCGGTCTCGACATTGTGCCGTCGATGACTCTCAAATCGAACCGGACTTACGGGCCGCTTGGGTCTACCACGAAGAACTTTGAGCCGTCGCTGGACATGTATTACAAGCTGACTCCCCAGCTCAATGCATCGTTGACCCTGAACACGGATTTCTCGGCCGCCGAAGTTGACAGTCGCCAGGTGAACCTGACGCGCTTCAATTTGTTCTTTCCGGAGCAGCGCGATTTTTTTATTCGCGAATCCGACATTTTCGAATTCGGCATGATCGGCACCGGCGGTTTCAATAACACTGCTGGCTCAGGCGGCAACCCCGCCATCCCGACTGCAGCTGCCCAGAACGCCCGGCCGTTTTTCTCACGCAAGATCGGCTTGAGCAGCACCGGCGCGCCGGTGGATATTGATTTCGGCGGCAAGATCAGCGGCCGCATGGGAGACTGGAATGTGGGCTCGCTAGTGATAAAGCAGGCCGAAGATACCGCTAGCGGTGTGGCCAGTCGCGACCTCTTTGTCGGACGTGCGGTGTTGAATGTGTTGTCGGAATCGCAACTGGGCGTAATTACTACCTATGGCGATCCGCAATCCATTCTGGCCAACAGTTTGACCGGCATCGACTTTCGCTATCGCAACTCCAAGCTGCCGGGCGGCCAGACGCTGCAGGGCTCAGTGTTCTTTCAGCAGACCAACAGTGAAAAGTTGCAGGACCATAATGCTTCCTACGGCTTTGGCATTTCCTACCCTGCCAGCCAGGGCTGGCGCGGCGGCTACAGCTACAAGCGCGTCGAGAAAAATTTCAATCCGGCCATGGGCTTCGTCAACCAGGCCGATGTGGCTGATCACGCTGTGGATTTAGGTTACCGCCGCTTCATGCTGCCTGGTGGCTATCTGCGATCTTTGTATGGCGGTTTCGACGGCTATCGCTCCAATTACGGCAACGATGGATCGCTGAGCAACGAGAATATTGGCTTCAGATTTACCGGCCAGAACAACAGCGGCGACTCCTTGTTTTTACGGCTGATCCACAGTGAGGAAGTATTGCGCATTCCCTTCACTATCAATCGGCCAACCAATGGCAGTGCACGTACTGTGATCCCCACTGGCGCTTACCAGTTCAATGAATCGCTGCTCGGGCTTGATATTGCCAGCCAGCGCAAGGTATCCGGGCGTCTTTCCACACGCTGGGGCAGTTATTACGATGGTGATCATTTTCAGCGTAGTGCCGATCTCAACTGGCGCCCGACTCCACGCTACAGTTTCGGCGGCCAATACAGCGAAAACGAGATACACCTGCCGCAGGGCGATTTCACGGTGCGGCTGATCAGCTTGCAAACCCAGATATCGTTTACCAGCACGGTGTCATGGACCACGCTGTTCCAGTACGACAACGTGTCAGAACAGTTCGGAATCAACAGTCGCCTGCACTGGATTCCCCAGGCCGGGCGCGAAGCGTTTGTGGTGTTCAACTACGGCATGAGCGATCTCGACAAGGATAAGATTTTCATCTCCACCAATACTGATCTGTCGGTGAAATTCAATTACACCTTGCGGTTTTGAGCGGCAATTCCGCGATATTCCTGTGGCCCGGGAGGCAAGATGTCTTCTTCTGTCGATCTGACGCGTCGTCGTATTGTGCTTGCAGGCGCCGCATTTGCCGGTTTGGCAGGCCTGGCTGCGTCAGTGCCGCGGGCGCAGGCGCAGCAACTGATAAGCTTTGATAAATCCGATGTGCCTGACCTCCCTGAGTTCCGCAAGCTGATAGCAGCCAACCGCATTTTGGCGTTTGAGAATGTGGTGGATGCCTTTGGTCATGTCAGTGTGCGCGACCCTCGCAACCCTGCCAACTTTGTGATGTCACGTTCACGCAGCCCGGCACTGGTAGAACCTGCCGACTTGATGGTGTTCGATCTGAAGGGCAACCCGCTTGATCTCAGGGGCCGCACGGTTTACGGCGAGAGAATGATTCATGCGGCCATTTATGCTGCCCGCCCTGAAGTCAATTCCGTTGTGCATAGCCATACTTATTCGGTGCTGCCCTTTACCATCACCAATGTGCCGCTGCGCCCCGTGGTCCATGCCGCCTCGGTGATCGGCGCTGAAATTCCTGTGTGGGATATCCGAACTGATTTTGGTGACACCGACATGCTGGTGCGCTCCATCGAGCAGGGCGCCAGCCTGGCCCGCAAACTCGCCAACAATACCTGCGTGCTTATGCGTGGTCATGGCGTTGCAGTGGTTGGCGCCGGCATTGAAAGAGCAGTGCTCACCGCAATCTATCTGAAAATAAATGCGGATGTGATTTTGCAGGCCAGAGCTCTGGGTGAATCCAAAGCCTTGAGCGATGCAGAAATTCAGCTTGCCACAAGCGCCCAGTTTTCTGATCTGGCGCTACCGCGCGCATGGGAATATTTCTGTTCGCGCGCGGGAGTGGAGTTTTAGTAAACAGGTGCCAGCGATTGCCGGCACCTGTTGAGTACAGGCTGTCAGTTACTTGGCAGTTTTGGCCTTCTGTGCTTCGAGGTACTCGTAGGTCAGCTCTTTGCAGCCGTGGTTTTCATACGGCACGTCGGCCACCAACATCGTATCGCTGCCCTTGTACTGGTCGGTGAAATACACCGGATCAGTGGCCGTGTAGCTGCGGTTGAGCGTCATTTTTGCGGTGTCGAGCGAGAAGCGTTCCACCACGTGCAACTGGTCGCTGTTGCGCAGCGGCGGCACGATAACGCCCGGCTTGAAGCCGATGGTATCGACCACCAGCACATCACCTTCCCAGTGGCCTATCGAATGGCCGGTGGGGCTCGGTTTGAGGTTGGCCGGGTGGGCCTTTATGTTCAAGTGGATCACGCGCTCATAGCTGACGAGACCGTAGTTGATGACGATGCGGTCCTGCTCCTGCACTACGCGGTTGACCGGACCGTCGTGCACCCAGTCGAGGATGATGCTGGTGGGTTCGCAGCGCAGGCGCGGATTGTCGGTCGGGCTCCACATCTGGAATTTTTCCGACTCTTGTTTGCCGCGTGCAGTCAGCGCTACCGGCTTGGCATCCCAGCCGGCCGACGGAATCTGGTCGGGCGCAATGGTGCCGGCTTCAATGCCGGCCTTCATGCTCTTGGGCACCAGTCCCGCGCTGCGGGTAGCGCGCGGCGGTACCGCAATCACATATTGCTCCTGTGCCCAGTCACCACTCAGGTTCGGCTCGCCGCTGGGCAAGCGCAGCGGGCGATTGCTGATGTTGAGGCCTGAATGTTCGATCTGGTCGTTACGGTTGAGCCCGGCGGCATCACCGATCTTGATGTCTTCCAGATAACACGAGCCCGGGTCATCCCGATGCAGAAAGCCCGCGATGGTGGCACGCGCGCCGGGCACGAACATTTCCTTGGACCAGCCCGAGCGGCGCATCAGCGTGGCGGCGCGCATTTCACAGCGCATGGCGATGGTGCCACCGCCGGGTTGGTCGGCGTCCAGATAGAGATAGGAATGCGGATTGACGAAATCGATGCTCTTGATGGTGCCGGTGATGACCGCGTTCTTGTTGCGGTCGAAATTGCCGAAGCCGTGGTGGGCAAAGGCGCTGGCCGAAAAACCGAGCGCAGCAACAGCGGCTACGGTGAGCAGCGGTGCCAGCGAATAAACAGAACGACAACAAAAAGCGGGCTTCACAGTGGCGGACCTCGCGGGTGCAGTAATGAAAAGACGTGAGTAAATAGGTGTCAGAGTCGCAGCGCTTGCGCATGCGACTCTGACAACAGATTACGTTATTTCGAACGTGGCAAATGCAAAGACATCAGCGTCACTTCGCCTTCAATCTTGCTGAACCAGTGCGGTACACCTTCAGGCACCAGCAGGAAGTCGCCCACGGCCAGTTTGGTGGCAACGCCGCCTTCAATGCCAGAACCGCTCCAGTTGACGCCAGTCTGCTTGCCCTCCAGCAGCTTGCCGCCGGTTACCATGGTGGCGCCGCCTTTCACTACATAAAATAGCTCGGCTTCGGTGTCGTGCACCGAGGCACTTTGCGGCACGTTAACACGATGCTCCATGTTGACGTTGTAGGGCGCCAGCTGCATGAGGTTCTGGTTGCCGTTCTTGTCGGTGGGCTGCTTGGCGACGATGGCGGCCAGATCGGCGGCGGTGACTACAATGCCTTGCGTGGGCTTGGCCTGCGGCGCCGGCGCGGCTGGCTGCTGGGCCAGCGCGGCTGAGGCCAGCAAAGCTGCAAGAATAGTGAACGAAAACGCTTTTGATATTGTTGTCATGAATAAATCCCCTCTGTGTTGTACCAATGATGTTTATGGAATCCCGATTCTGAGTCAAATCGGTCTCAGAGTCACATATCCTGTTCCTGCCAGCGATCGATCAAACTTGGGATCTGCCGGTGTCTATTCTATAAATATCTGTTGTATGCGAAATTGGCGCACCCGCCTGGGGATGGTGCTCAGTGCCGGGACGAAAACTACTGCGGAGGAGATGACGAGATGAAAACACTGTTGGTTACTTGCCTGGTGCTGAGCCTGTATGTGCCCGTAGCAGCCGGTGCCGCCTCGCCGCCGGATCTCACCGGCGTGTGGACTCTGGTGGCCGGGGCGGCGCCCAGAAACACGCCAGGCAGTGCGCAGCCGTCACTGCCGCTGCGGCCAGCAGCCAAGAAGCGCTTCGATGCCTTCAACCAACTGGTCGCTACCACCGGCGACACGCCGGGCGGCGTCTGCCTGGGCGCCGGCATGCCGGCCATACTGCTCGGTGCCGGCGGCTACCCGGTGGAATTCATCCAGCGCCCCGAGCAAATCACCCTCATCTACGAACTGCACGGCGAAACGCGGCGCGTGTACTTCGGCGACCGCAATGCCCCGGAACGTGATCGGGTGCCAGGCCGGGATGGCTATTCCAGCGGCCACTGGGAAGGCGACGTGCTGGTGGTGGAAACCAACAACCTCGACGAACAACTGGACCAGCGCACGACACCGCATTCCGATGCCGCCTCCATCGTTGAGCGCTACCATCTCGACGGCACCGACGCCAAGGGCCGCCGCCTGCTGGCCGCCGACGTCACCATGAGCGATCCGCAGTTCTACACCGAACCGCTCACGCTCAAGCTGCGCTGGGCGCAGGTGCCGAATGGACGACTGCTGCCTTATGACTGCAATGAAGAGTTGTGGCGGGAGCGGCTGGACAAGTTGGCGGAGAAGGCGGGAGTGGCATTACCGTAGGGACTTAGCATGATAGTTGCCGAACTGATAACCGTACTGGCCTGCTTGCTGCTGGGCAGCCGCTATGGCGGCATGGGGCTGGGTCTGGTCAGCGGTGTCGGCTTGTTTGTGCTGATGTTTGTGTTCGGGCTCGCACCGGGTGAACCGCCGGTGCGCGTGATGCTCACCATTCTGGCGGTGATTGGCTGTGCCGCCACCTTGCAGGCAGCCTCTGGCTTGAATGTTATGATGCAGTTCGCCGAGCGGCTGCTGCGCAAACATCCCGACCACATTACCCTGCTGGCGCCACTCTCAACCTTTACCATTACCTTCCTGTGTGGCAGCGGCCACATGGTGTACACGCTGTTTCCCATTATTGCCGACATCGCCTTGCACAAAGGTATCAGGCCCGAGCGACCCATGGCGGTGGCAGCCATTGCTGGCCAGATGTCGATCTGTGCGTCGCCGGTGTCAGTGGCACTGGTGTCACTGGTCAGCATCCTGGCAGCTAAACAAGGCGTGGGTCATGCCTACAGCATGCTGGACATCATGCTGGTGACGTTGCCGGCGTCACTGCTGGGCACCATGCTGGCTGCACTGTGGAGCATGCGGCGCGGCCTTGCGCTTGATGATGACCCCGAGTTCCAGGCCAAACTCGCCGACCCGCTGCAACGCAACATTATTTACGGCGAGAGCGCTACCTTGCTCAACACTCGTTATCCACCCAGCGCCTATCGCAGTGTTGGCATCTTCTTCGCCGCCATTGCCGCCGTGGTGCTGTTGGGCGCGCTGCCCGCGTTGCGTCCCGCCTTCACCGTGAAGGGCGTCACTACGTTGCTCGACATGAATCTGGTGATCCAGATGATGATGCTGATCGCTGGCGCCTGCATATTGTTCTTCTGCAAGGTAGCGCCGGCCGAGATTGCCAACGGCTCTTTGTTCCGCGCCGGCATGACCGGGATATTTTCGGTATTCGGCGTGGCCTGGATGACCGATACTTTTTTCGGCGCGCACATGGGAGCGCTGCAACTCAGTCTGGCGGAAGTGGTAAAAACCCAACCCTGGCTCTATGCAGTGGTGCTGTTTCTTACCACCAAACTGGTCAACAGCCAGGCGGCCGCCATTGTTGCCATAGCACCGATGGGGCTCGCGCTCGGCATCGACCCCGCCTTGATCATCGCGTTTTTCCCGGCCGCCAATGGCTATTTCTTTATACCCACTTACCCCACCGATCTGGCCTGCATCGGCTTCGATCGCTCAGGCACTACCCGCATAGGCAGTTACCTGGTCAACCACAGCTTCATGGTGCCGGGGTTGATTGCTGTCATCGCCAGCAGCGCGATTGGTTATGTGTTGGCGCGGGTGCTGTTAAGCAGCACTGCTCATTAGAGTGTGCTTGCAGTCAGCCAACAGCCAGCTTCACTGGCCTGCCAATGCGACTGAGCAACTCCACCAAGGTATCAATAGTGAACTTGGCCGTCTTCTTGTTCATCACATCCGACACGCGCGGGCGCGATACCATCAGGATCTGCGCTGCCGCCGCTTGCGTCAGATGATGCTCACCAATCCAGCTGGACAACTCATCCATCAACTGCTGTTTCAGCAACTGAATGTCGTTAATCTCTTTGCGCGAGGCAGCCTGCAAGCGCTTGGCTTCAGCAGGTGCGAAGCCAAGTTCCATGAAGAGGTTGGCTCCCGGTTTAGTGACATGGCGGATTGTGGTGTCGATTTTCATTTCGGTGATTTTCTCGGCGCGCATTGCAGTTTCCTGTATAAATACTTATACACAACAAGGCGCAAGTCAATCCTTCTTGCTGACCTTTGCAGTCAACATAGTGCGGCTTGGAGAAATCAGCCAAATATTTGCAGGCAACGTCTGTTTCGATGATCGGCGCGGGCTGGATATTCATACAGGGTGCGATCCACGAGACAGTGGTCGGGTCGGGGCCATTCGAAGCGTTTGCCACGGGCCTGCTTGGCTTGGTTCATTACCGCTAGGTGGTAATGTTGCCAATCAGAATCGCGCCCTACCGTATATTCAAATAGCGTTGCGCGCTCTCCGGATCGCAAGGCATCTGGATCATCTTGAAGTCTGGCGAGTAAACCCAGTTGAGTTCATAGCTGACCGGTTTGGCCAGAATGTCCGGGTCGGTCAGCTCGAAGCTGTAGCGAATGCTCTTGCCGTCCGGATTCAATACAAACCGCTCGGTGAGGTGTTTGTTGGGGCCCGAGCGCAGTTTCTGCGCGTTGCCCATGCCGTGCGCGGTAAAGCGTGCCGTGTCTACCACCAGCACAGAGCCCTCCCAGTGGCCGATCGAATGCCCCTCCACTGAAGGTTTGACCCCCTCGTGCGAGCTCTGGTTCATGTAAATGATCCGCTCCAGGCTCTCGAGCTCGGTGCGAATGGTAATAGTCTCCTTGCCCAGCGTTATCAACTTTGCATCCGGAATGATCATCAGAAACGGCGACGCATACGGCACGCAGTTCTTGCCCGGATTGTCGCCGTCAGCGAAGGTTTCGAATGCACGCACTCCGGCCGCAGTCAGTGGCCAGTCGGTCGGCTTGAAGAAAAAGAAATGATCCCTGACCTCGGGCGTATTGGTGGTGCGCCACAGGCCGGCCAGGCTGGTGGCACCCACGGCAGGCGCGACCACGGCAGGTGCGGTGTTGTTGGCCTGCCGCATTTCCCACTCAACACCGTCACGAGCACGCAAGCGTGCCCCCAGCGCCTTGGTCTTGCCCGCAGTATTCGAAGGATTGGCGTAAACGGTGACGCGATCTCCTACGGCAATCATGTCGGCTGACCAACCGCGGTTGCGCATGACCACGGCCGAAGACGCTTCAATTTCCCACACCTCACTGGCGCCGTTGTCGCCCACCGTCTGCAACTGAACGTAAGAATGGGGGTTGGCCCACTTATATTCGGTGACCACTCCCTCAAGCCTCACCTCCCGCTTCATGTCGTAAGGAGCCCAGCTGTGATGAGCCAGCGCGGGAGAAGCCTGCAAGAGGAGCAGAGAGGCGAAAAGCGTCACCCGTGGCAAGAAGTTGGACATTTGCTGCTCCCTATGGGGTTGGGTCTGCGTATTTTTAGCGCTAATGCAACGGGATGGCCAGATATTCCGGCAACCTCAGGGATCAGGCTTAACATTGATGTAGAAGCCGCAAACAATGGCTATTTCCTGATACCCACTTACCCCACCGATCTGGCCTGCATCGGCTTTGATCGTTCAGGCACTACCCGCATCGGCAGTTACCTGGTCAACCACAGCTTCATGGTGCCGGGGTTGATTGCTGTCATCGCCAGCATTGCGCGTGGTTATGGGTTGGCGCGGGTTCTGCTGAGTAACCCGGCTCATTAGGGTGTGCTTCCAGTTTGAGGTCACAAATTGTGTCCTCAAGTTGTCGAACTCTTCTCGGATGAGGCGGGGGGAATTGAACCAACGCTGTAGGGCTTTGAATTCAAAAACCTTTGCCACCACATGAATTTCCCAATGTTACGCGCAGTGTTGCAATAGCGCAATTCGATATGCCCTCGGATGACAAGGGGCAATCGGCT
>CAINTJ010000059.1 GCA_903853385.1 uncultured Gammaproteobacteria bacterium | reverse complement strand
TCTTCTTTGCCGTTCTTCCCAAGCTGACGAAAAAACTAAACGCCCAGTGGGCTGCCAGAAAGGATCATACTTCCTGGTGTGCGCGCCAAATTCGTCAGATGCTGGTTTCCAAGGCCAACGCCGCGATGACCAGCAGCTTTCCGATGATGCAGGTACTGGTGCCGCTCTCACCCTTGCTGGGTCTGGTGGGTACGGTTAGCGGGATGCTGGAAGTGTTCGATTCAATGTCCCTGCGCGGTTCTGCTGACGCACGTACCATGGCAAGCGGTGTATCGCACGCGATGATTTGTACGATGACAGGCCTGGCGGTAAGTATTTCGGGTTTGTACCCGGTACATTACTTCCGCACCCGTGCTCGTCGTGAAACTGAACTGTTGTCCGACAAACTGAGTTTTTGATTATGAGAATGCGACGACACGGCTCGGAAGTGCATGAATCATCCCACGGTATCGATCTGGCACCGATGCTGGATTTCGTACTCAATCTGCTGATCTTTTTTATCATCACTGCCATCTTCGTTAAAGAAGTGGGGTTGGATGTTAGCCGTCCTCAATCCTCAACGGCGCAAGATGATAAGGGTATGAGTGTCAATATCCAGGTATTGGAATCTGGCGACATTTTCCTGAACGGGCGTTTGGTTGACGTGCGAGCTGTACGAGCCAACGTGGAAAGGGAAAAAGCGCTTGATTCAAATATCGGAGTGACGATTCTGGCAGAGAAGAAAGCGCACACAGGTGTAGTCATGAGCGTTGTAGACCAGGTTCGCCTGGGTGGTATCTATAACATTACATTCACTACATCCGGTTAATTCGGGCTACCTTCAAAAAAATTTATTACAGGCAAACGCATCCCACCAGTGATTTGCCTGGCGGTATGGAGGGGAAATGAAATCCAAAAAATTCAGTGAGCACGCTGATGAAGATCACGGCATTGACCTTGCGCCAATGCTCGACTTCGTTCTCAACCTGCTCATCTTTTTCATCATTACAACGTCATTTGTAAAGGAAGCCGGGGTAACCGTAGTCAAACCCAATGCGTCCACTGCAGAACATCGAGACAGCGGCAACATCATGGTTGCGATTCGCGAAAATGGCGAGATCTGGATGGACCGTAAACAGGTGGATATCCGCGACGTCAGAACCAATATCGAAAAGCTGCACGTTGAAAGGCCGGATGATACCGCCGTCATTATTGCGGATCAGGCATCCAAGGCTGATGTTCTTGCCCATGTAATGGATGAAATCCGTGCGGGTGGTATCAAGGAAGTCTCAATTGCTGCCAACCCTTCAGGAGGTTAGTCATGTCAGGTTTGCGCTTTCCCATTGCAGTCATTTTTGGTTTGTTGCTCAACGCCGGAATGTTCTACGTTCTCTACAAGCTGACTACGGTCGCTTCTACGGTAGAAGTTCGCCAGGCTACTCGTATTGAATTTACCCGTATGAAACGTGATAGCGAGACACAAACTCGCCGTGAAGAAAAAATTGAGCGGGAACCACCGCCACCAACTCCGGAAGTGCCAAAAATTGCTTCATCTTCGGGTGATATTGGCAAAGCTGCAGTTACGCTGGCTCCTAAAATTGATACCAAAGGCGCCATGCAGGGCATCAAGTTGAGCGCCGGTTCTGACCGTGATGTGGTTCCGCTGGTACGAATCAATCCGGAATACCCTCAGCGTGCACTTAGTCGTGGCATTGAAGGCTGGGTAACCGTGCAATTCACCATTACGGAAACCGGCAGTGTTGCTGATCCGATTGTTGTGGATGCAATGCCCAAAGGCATGTTTGATGAAGCGGCCCTTAAAGCCATTGCCCGCTGGCGGTACAACCCAAAAGTTGAAGACGGCAAGCCTATTGTTCGCAAAGGCATTCAAACCATGTTGCGATTCCAGCTTGAGAATTGAGTTATGAAAATAAATTTCAAGACATTATTGCAAGGTATGTTGGTTCTGTCGGTGTCCCTGATGCTGACTTCCCATGATGCAATGGCGCAGGGCGCAAGCAGAGCCAAGAAAAAAGATACTGAGGAAGCTACCAACCAGATTGACCAGAAAACTGGTGAAGTCATGGCTAAAGCCCTCGAGTTCTATAACGCTACTCCTCCTCAATACGCACAAGCCAGGGCCAAGCTGGGCGAATTGAAAATGGACAAACTGAGCCCTTATGAAAAAAGCCGGGTTGAGCAGATCTACTACCAAATGGATGCGCTGGAAGAAAAGTTTGACAGTGCCCGTAAGCATATAGAGGCCGCCATTGCTTCAGGTGGACTGACCGATAAAGAAATTTCAGATATGCGCTATTACGGCGCTCAGATGCTGGTGCAGCAGGAAAAGTGGAAGGAAGGTGCTGCTGCCATTGAAGACTGGGTGAAAACAGCAACCAAACCCAATGGCAGTGTTTATTATCTGTTGGGGGTCTGCTATTACAACCTTGAAAACATCGACTCTGCTTTGACCAATTTGCGCAAGGCGATGGATTCGTCCGACAAGCCGCTGGAAGCCTGGACCAGTATGTATGCGTCACTGTTGCTGCAAAAGGAGCGTTACAAGGAAGCGCTGCCTATTATGACTTCCTTGCTCAACACCTATTCCAGCAAAAAACAATATTGGATGAATGTGTCCCAGATTTACTCGAATCTGGACGACAATAAAAACGCGCTGATTGTAATGCAGCTGGCCTATGACGCTGGCATGCCGTTTGAAGCCAATGAATTGCAACGTCTTGCGGATCTGATGGCCTTCCAGGAAATGCCTTATAACGCTGGCGTTTTCATGGAAAAAGCCATCAATGATAAAAAGATTCAGCCCGACCAGAAAGCCTGGGAAAAGCTGTACGTCATGTACTCCAATGCGTCTGAATTCAAAAAGGCCGTCACTGCACTTGAAAAAGCTCAGCAGCTCGGCGAGACCGGTGTTAACTTTCAAAGAATGGGTGAGCTTTACCTTCGCCTATTCCAGTGGGACTCAGCTCAGGTTGCGCTTGAGAAAGCGTTAAACAAAGGCGGTTTGCGCGATGTTCCTTATGTGCAATTCTATGTAGGCTTTTGCTTATACAACCAGAAAAAATACAGCGAAGCCAAAACCTGGCTGGAAAAAGTTCCTGCTACTTCCACCCAGGGCAAGGCCGCAAAAAGTTTCATCCAATTGATTAACACCAAAATACGATAATCAATTCACGAATTGGAAATCCCTAGAATGTTGCAATTACTAACATCCAAACGCGTTCTTGCAGCCGCATTGGTCGCCTGCATTGCTTGCGCTAGTTCTGTTGCCACGGCACAGAACCCTGACGACATCATGGCGAAAATTCGTGCTGAACGAGCAGTAGAACAGCAAACCAGCCGTGATCGTGAAGCCCGCGCCCGTACTGACATGGAAGAACAGCGTAAGCTGAATGCCAAGGCGCAGGCAGACAAAAACACTGCCGATGCCCGCACCAAACAGCTGGACTCCACCTATGCGGTGAACGAAAAGAAAATTCGTGAACTTAACGATTTGCTGAAGGTTAACCAGGGCAACTTGGGTGAATTGTTCGGGGTAACCCGCCAGGTTGCCGGCGATTCATTGTCTGAATTAAGTTCATCGCTGGTCAGTTCGCAATTGATTACCAAACCCGGCGAAGAAAGCCGTACTGACTTTCTGCGCCGCACCTCAGCTTCTGCCAAACTCCCCAACATCAAGGATCTGGAGAGAATGTGGTATGAGTTGCTGGGTGAAATGAAAGCCGGTGCAGAAGTGGTCCGCTATAACGCTCCAGTGCTTCCTGCCAAGGGTGGCGAGGCTGTCGATACTGAAGAGATC
>CAINTJ010000058.1 GCA_903853385.1 uncultured Gammaproteobacteria bacterium | reverse complement strand
TTTTCGACTTGAGGTGCGCTCAGCTGTGCGCCTTGGTCAAAGCCGATCGAGTAATAGATGCGAATGGTGTAGAGCAGCTGTTCCTGCACATAGCTGTCGGTTTTGTTGATGCTGGTGCGCAGGAAGATTTCGTCGTTGTTGCCGTTGATGCCGGAGGCGGCATCAGTGACCTTGATCTGGATTGGACTGGTAGTCTGGCTACCCACTCGAAACGCCGGGATGGTGAGGGTGCCGGTGGTCAACGGTCGCAGATTGATGCTGTATTCATTCCAGGCCTGGATGGCGCCGTTGTTGTTGGTGTAGGTGCTGCGGACAGACAGGCCGCCGATCTGTTCAAAACTCTGGTTGAGTCCGGTCAGGGTAGGGCGGTTGTTGCCCATGCTGGTGTCCAGCCGCAAGGTCAGCGTGATCACGTCATTGATCGTGATGTTGGTGCGATCGACAAACGCCTGCAACGGCTGATTTTGTTGTGCGTGCGCCAGCGGTGACAATGCTGTCAGCAGGCTCAGGAACAAGGGAACAAGAAGGTGTTTTACCATGATTGTTTCTTCGCGGTTTGTTGGCCGGGATTCTGTGACTGCTGGAACAGTTCCTTCTGCGTTTGATAGCGGAACTTGTTGCGCAGCAACTCGCCTGGATCGTCAGGAATACGCATCAGCCATTGCTGCATGGCCTGTTCTTTTTCGGTGTCATCCTTGCTCTTGGAGGGTTGCTTGTCTTCGCTCTGGTCCTGCTTGTCATTTTTGTCCTGCTTGTCCTGTTCATCCTGCGGATTCTGCTGACCCTGGTTCTGCTGATCCTTGTTCTTGTCCTTTTTCTGCTTGTCCTTGTTTTGCTGATTCTGGTTCTGCTGGTTCTGCTGGTTTTGCTGATCCTGGCTCTTGTCCTTGTCTTGCTGGTCCTGATCGTCTTTTTGCTGTTGCTCTTCGCCTTTTTGCTGGTCTTTTTTCTTCTGTTGTTCGTCTTGCTGTTGTTTCAGCAGCTGTTCGACGAGGTCCTTGTTGTGTTTGGCATCCTGATGATCCGGCAGCTGTGCCAGTGTCTGGTTGTAGGATTCAATGGCGGCTTCATACTGCATCAGATGCGCCAGCGCATTGCCGCGGTTGTAGCTGGATTCGGGATCATTGAGTTTGGCCAGATCACTCACTACCGCCTGGAAATCCTGGCTGCGGTATTCGGCGGCAGCGCGCCAGGCGGGATCCTGGAAGCGCGCAGCTGCGCTGGCGAAATCACCGGACTTGAAGGCTTTGCTGCCTTGCTGGTCCTTGCGTTCCAACAGGTCGCGCCATTCCCAGGCATAGGTTTTGGGAGACGGCAGCATCAGCACGCCCAGCAACAGCACCAGCAACCAGCCACGCCGGAACGCAAGTGCTGCCAGTGGCAATACCAGCAACAGCAGCCAGGGACCGGTTTCATTCCACGCGTCGAATTTGCGGTCTTCCACGGCTTTGAGATTTTCGTTTTGCTTGAATACATCCTGGGTCAGCAGTGTGCTCACGTCGGCCTGGGTCAGCTGGGCATCGGTATATTGGCCGCCGTTGTTGGCTGCCAGTTGTTGCAGTGGTGTGCGTTCCAGCCGCGGAATCACAATCGCGTTGTTTTCGTCACGCAGATAACCGCTTTGTCCCATTGGCACCGGTGCACCGGCATCAGTGCCGAAGCCGATCACCGACAGCGTGTTGCCAGTGCCAGCCAGCATCTTGCTGATATTCTCGATATCACTGTTGATGATGCCGTCAGTCAGCAACAGTATGCGGCCGTGCGGCAGTGAGCTGTTGGCCAGCAGCTCCAGTGCCAGTTTGGTGCCGGCGACAGGATCACTGCCGGGCACCGGCATGATTGACGGCTGCAATGAAGGCACCAGGTTGCTGATGGTTTCCACATCGTCGGTCATCGGGGTTACTGCATGTGCATCGCCGGCATAGACCACCAGTCCGGTCTGGCCTTCCTTGCGACGGTATTCCAGTATATCCATCACCTTACGCTGGGCGCGGGTGCTGCGGTTGGGAGTCAAATCGGTGGAATACATCGACAGCGACAGATCAAGCATGATCACGACCGCATCCTGTTTGGTCTGTACCGGCACCGGGGCTTTCTGCCAGACCGGCCCTGCCATTGCGAGTACCGAGAGCGTCCAGATCAGCAGCAAGCCGTAAAGTGGCAGGCTTTGCGCGGGCGAGTTTTGCTTGTCGAGCAAATAAGGCAGCAGCGCGGCGTCGATGGCGCGTGCCCAGCTGTTCTGACTGGTTTGCGCGAGCCGCAACAACATAACCAGCAGGAACGCCGGGATCAGTGCGTACAGGCACAGCGGTCGCAGGAAGTGGAAATTTTCGATGAATCCGGCTGGTAGCAGGCTCATGACTGTGCTCCGTTGCCTGCCAGCAGAGGTGCGCCTTGCTCGCGCCCCACGATTGCATTCAAAGGCAGTCGCCAGAATGCGATCAACAAACTCAGTGCCAGGGCAGCACCAAGCGGAAAGTAGAACAGCGACAAGGTGGGGCGGAAAGTTTCCGCAGCTTGCTCCACCGGCTCAAGCTGGTCGAGCATGCCGTATATGCGTTCGAGTTCGCGCTGGTCCCGCGCGCGGAAAAATTTGCCACCGGTGGCTTCGGCAATGCTGGTCAGCGTGGCTTCATCAAGGTCGGCGGAAGGGTTGCTGGTACGTGGACCAAACAACGAGTTGGACGACGCAGCTTCTGCACCTATGCCGATGGTATAGATCTTGACCCCGTCATTGCGAGCCAGCTCGCCGGCCTGCTGGGGCGTGATCGAACCGGCGTTGTTGACACCATCAGTCAGCATGATCAGCACTCGGCTGGTTTGCGGACGTTTCTGCAAGTGCTTCACACCGAGGCCAATACCGTCGCCGATGGCAGTGGCGTTTTCTTCGATGATGCCGATCTCGGCTTCCAACAGCAGTCGCTCGACCGTGGCGCGGTCAAAGGTCAGCGGTGCCTGGGTATAGGCACGTGCTGCAAACAAGATCAAACCGAGCCGGTCACCGGTGCGGCGCTTTACAAAATCGCCTACTACCGATTTCACTACCTGCAAGCGGTTGGCGCTCTGGCCGGCGATCTGCATGTCTTGTGCTTCCATGGAACCGGAGACGTCGACTACCAGCATCAGGTCACGGCCGGACGCCGGCAATTGCACGGGTTCACCTACCCATTGCGGACGTGCTGCTGCAGCAACCAGCAACAGCCAGCTCAGGATGGTGAGCAAAGCCAGCAGGAAAGAGCGAGCGCCGCGTTGGCTGGCCCGGGCATCAAGCCTGGTGAGTGTCTGGAAGAACGGCACAAACAGCGCAGCATCGCGCATGCCGGCACGTGGCAGCAGCAGTCGCAATATCAGCGGCAAGGGCACTGCCAGAAACACCCAGGGCCAGACGAACTCGATCATGCGGTGGTTTCCTGCAAGGGGGCGCGGGCCGGGCGGGGCGGCTGCAGATATTGCTTGCTGACCCAGGCGTTCACTGCCAGCACCAATGCACCGGCTGTAGCTGCATCAGCATGATAAGTGCGCCGGTAACTGTGATCGGCCAGCACCTGGCACGGCCCGTTGGTGAACGCATCGGTAGCGCCGCTATGGTCGAGGAAGGTAAGCCACTGGCCGCCATGCAAGGCAGCAACTTCAGTTTCGGGATAATGCACTAGTGCTACCCGTTTCAGCACACTGTTGCAGCACTGCAAGAGTGCGAGCGAGGCCTGTGCTGCCACTTCATGCTGGGCCGACTGGAATTGCAGATGGGCACGGTTGATTTCATCAAGCGCCACTTGCAACTTTTTCTTCAGCAGCCGGCGTCGGTATAGCAACAGTCCAGCCCAGGCCATGGCAGCCACTACCAGCGCAGCCAGCACCCACCAGACAGGCGCAGGTGGCCATGCCGAGACAGCGCCAGGCATGTGGATATCAGCCAGATCGCTTAGTGGGTCTTTTGCTTCCACGTTTCCAGTTGCTCCATGACGATTTGGTTGGTGCGGATGGTAAACAAGGGTACCTGCATGCTGGTGAAGGCAGCGGTCAGGTCGCGCAGACGATTCGCGAAGCCCCGCTCGTACTGATCGCGCGCGGCGCGCGTATGGGTGTCGATCACGGTGCGGTTTTCACCATCAGTAATGCTGTATTGGCCAGGCCGTGGCAGATGTTCTTCCAGGGCATCATAGACCAGCAGGCAAGTCATGTTGTTATGCATCGACAGCTGCTGGATATATTGCTGACAGTCACTGGTGTAATCATTGAAATCGGAAATCAGGTAGACGTTGGAGCCGGGTTTGGTGATGCGGCACATCTGTTCCAGTGCTTTCTTCAGATAGCCCTGGTGGCGGGCGATGCCGCTGTGGTGTTGCACCAGTTGCTGGTTGTAATTGGCGAGTGAATTGAGAAAGCGCAAGGCCGAACGTTTGCTGCGGCGCGGCTTCACCAGTTCCTGTTGTTGCTCGCCGAACACCACGCCACCGACGCGATCGCCGTTATCGACCGTGGTCCAGCACAGGATCGCTGCTGCTTCCGCTGCCACCACCGATTTGAAAGCGACCTGCGAACCGAAATAAAGATTGGGGCTCTGGTCTACACCGATGATGACCGGACGTTCTCGCTCTTCGCGGAACACCTTGATGAAGGGGCGGCCGATACGCGCGGTAACGCGCCAGTCTATCGTGCGAATGTCATCGCCGCTCTGATAGGCACGATGTTCTTCAAAGTCGACACCACGACCTTTGATTTTCGAGATGTGACTGCCCGACATGCCAAGGCGGGTACGCGAGTGGTAGCCGAGTTCAAGCAAGCGTGCCACATGACGCTGGTCGAGCAATTGTTGCAGATTCAGGAATGCACCGCGGCAGCGGTAGCGGTCCTGTTCTGTATTGAGCTGGCGTTTACGCGACATGGAGGTTTCCAGCGTTACCGGCTTAAGCCGTGGGCACCAGTTCCAGAATGGTATTCAGCACCTTGTCTGCATCGACACCCGCAGCTTCGGCTTCAAAGCTGAGCAGCACGCGATGGCGCAGCACATCGTAAAATACTTCATGTACATCTTCCGGGCTGACGAAATCCTTGCCTTTCAGCCAGGCATGCGCACGCGCACACAGATCCAGCGAGATGGTGCCGCGCGGGCTGGCGCCGTAATCGATCCAGTTGGCGAGTTCCTTGCTGTAGCGGGCAGGGTTGCGCGTCGCCATGATCAGTTGCAGGATGTATTCTTCAACTGCTTCCGACATATGGATGTTGAGTACTTCCTGGCGGGCAGCAAACAAGGTCTGCTGCGATACCCGTGCCGGTGGCGTGGTTTCGAGATTGCGGGCTTCGTTGCGTACCAGATGCAATATTTTGCGCTCGGACTCCAGCGTTGGATAATCAACCGTGACGTGCATCAGGAAACGGTCGAGCTGTGCTTCCGGCAACGGGTAAGTCCCTTCCTGTTCGATCGGGTTCTGGGTTGCCATCACCAGAAACAGTTCCGGCAGTTTGAAAGTCTGGCGGCCTACTGATACCTGATGTTCGGCCATGGCCTCCAGCAGCGCCGATTGCACTTTGGCAGGAGCGCGGTTGATTTCATCGGCCAATACCAGGTTGTGGAAGATCGGGCCTTGCTGAAAACGGAAGCTGCCGTCTTCAGGACGATATATTTCCGTGCCGGTAATGTCGCTCGGCAACAGGTCGGGCGTGAATTGGATGCGGTGGAAATCACCCTCCACTCCTTCCGACAAATTCTTGATGGCCTTGGTTTTGGCCAGACCGGGTGCGCCTTCCACCAGCAAGTGACCCCCTGCCAGCAGGGCAATCAACAAACGGTCGACCAGCTTCTCCTGTCCGATGATTTGCTGTGACATCCAGTTTTTAAGTTGGGCAATAACAGAATGATGGGCCATGCGAGGGCTCTCTGTAGAAAACAAATGGGCGCTATCAGTGCTTGATAAGGGGTAGAGGCGGGAACTAGCACACACAGCAATTGCCCGGGATTCTATAGTGAAAGTCACTGACTTGAAAATCAGGCTTGAGGCTATGGGTGCAGCTGTCTATATTGTGCACCGATTATGTCCACCTGCGTTGTGCCCAAGCTCATGCTGTATTCATTGTTTCGTAACATTTTGTTCCTGTTGCCGGCCGAACTGTCCCATGATCTGGGGCTGAAAGGTCTGCAATGGCTGCACCGCTGCGGCCTGATGGGCCTGGTGCGCTACCAGATACCGGCATTGCCCACTACGGTATTCGGACTGCCGTTTGCCAACCCGGTAGGATTGGCCGCCGGCCTCGACAAGAATGCCGATTATATTGATGCACTGGGGGCGCTGGGCTTCGGTTTTGTCGAAGTGGGTACCGTCACCCCCAAACCGCAGCCGGGCAATGCCAGGCCGCGATTATTCCGGCTCAAAGCTGAACGTGCCCTGATCAACCGCATGGGTTTCAACAACAAGGGCGTGGATCATCTGGTTGAGCAACTCAAGCGTCGGCGTTATCGAGGCATTGTCGGGGTCAACATCGGCAAGAACCTGGCAACCAAAGTCGAAGAAGCCGCGCAGGATTATCTGGTTTGTCTGCGCAAGGTCTATCCTTATGCCGATTACATTGTGGTGAACCTGTCGTCGCCGAATACCCCCGGCTTGCGCTCGTTGCAATTCGGTGCACAGCTGGAAGCCTTGCTGATAGTGCTGCAGCAAGAGCAGACATTGTTGTCACAACAACATCAGCGGCAGGTGCCGTTGTTGCTGAAAATTGCGCCGGACCTGAGTGATGAAGAAGTGGCCGGCATTGCGGTGACTGTGCAAAAAGCCGGCATTGCCGGTGTTATTGCCACCAATACTACCCTCAGTCGTGCCGGCGTGGAGCAGTCGGTGCATGCTGGTGAGGCCGGGGGTTTGAGTGGCGCACCCCTTGCCCGGGCATCAACTCAGGTATTGGCCAAGCTGACAGCGGCGCTGGCAGGCAGCATGCCGGTGATTGGCGTGGGTGGCATCATGGACGGCCAACATGCCGTCGGCAAATCAATGGCAGGCGCTGCACTGGTGCAGGTCTACAGCGGTTTCATCTACCGGGGCCCGGTACTGATCAGGGATGCGGTGCGGGCTCTGCAAAACCAAAGCAATGGCTGATACCACGCTATATTTGTACACAACCTCCGCATGTCACTTGTGCGAGCAGGCCGAGGCTGTGCTGGCCAGCATGCAATGGCCAGCGAGGTTGGCGGTGGAAGTGGTAGACGTCAGTGAAACCGAGGAACTGTTACAGCGCTATGGCCAACGCATACCGGTACTGGCCGTGCCGCAGGCCAATGGTTCGCTACAGGAACTGGATTGGCCCTTCGATGCCTACGCAGTGCAGGGACTGCTGCCATGCGAGCAGTGAGCGACTGAATCATTTTCAATCTTGATGTGCCAGGGTTCGTAGCGTACGCCGAACTTGTTGGTGTCGGTGTAGCGGATATCAACATAGCCAAGGTTGATGAGGCGGCGGTATTCCTTGGTAGCCGCGAAGTCCGCGGTGAAATTCTGCTCGCCCATGCCGACTTTGCCGACATCAAAATCCCCCACCCCATGGAATGAGTGACCCGGAGGTGCCAGCGAACGTGATGCGCGCGACAGGTTACCTTCGGACTGGAAAGTCTTGGCCAGAAACAGGTGCAATTGTTTGACGTTGTTGCGGATGCCGGAAGTCAGCGTCAATTCATTGCCGACATCCTTGTGAATCTGCTGGTAATGGGTCAGGGATTCGCCACGCATCAGATAATGGCCGGTGCCGTCAATCTTGACGACATCCTTCTGCAGGATGCGGTGTTTGATATCCGGAGTGATCTTCTCGCCGAAGAAGCCGTAGGTGGTGGCATCAGCATGGAAAATTTCATCCATGAAATCCATTTCTGTTTTTTCAAACTTGCCGATCTCGGGATAGTTGCGGGCGAAATACAAAATCTCTTCAAAGCTGATCAGATTGAAGTTGGCATGGCCGACAAAGCTCTGGATGCGGTCAAGCCGGGCAATAGTGGGGACCAGCAATTTGGTGTTGGCATCACGCAAATAAATGTCGGAAGCAAAGGTGTGGTCGTAATTGCGGATTTTTTCCAGATACTGATCAACAGTTTCATTGGGGAGCTGCTGCATCATCACTTCGCCAGTCTGGGCTCGCTCAGAATGCTTGAAGCCGGGCCGCAGCTCGCTCTCCTGCTGCATCATCAGTTCGAATTCTTCTTTGGCAGTGGCTGCCTCCAGCGTGGGGTTCAGTCCTGCCGGCATTGCTGCGCTGGGAGCCGGTGCCGCTAAAGTCCGGGGTGTGGTATCCGGCGCAGGCGCTGGCGTACCCGCAGGTATATAGCGCTTGGCGACGAGAACCACGCTGCCAGTGGCAAGCAAGGTTTGCAGGAATTTTCGTTTGTTCATGGGGCAGGAACTATATCAACATCGCAAGTCGAAAAACACTCTGGCGTTGCTCGTTGTTGTCGCTGCAATTTCTGCTGCCGGTTTTTGCAGGCATTCCGACACTTTGGCCAGTACCCAGGGCAGATTGGCCGGCTCATTGCGACGTGTATGGGGTTTGGGTTTGATGGTGCGCGGCAGCAGATAAGGGGCGTCGGTTTCCAGCAGTAACCGGTCCGGCGGAATATGGGGCAACAGGGCCTGCAGATGCTGGCCGCGCCGTTCATCGCAGACCCAGCCGGTAATGCCAATGTACAGATCCAGGTCAAGGTAGGCGAACAGTTCTGCCCGGGTGCCGGTGAAACAGTGCAACACGGCGCGCTTGAGGCGATCACGGTGTTGCCTGAGGATGGCCATGAAGCGGTCATGGGCTTCACGTTCATGCATGAATACCGGCAAGCCAATCATCGCGGCCAGTTGCAGTTGTTCAGCAAAAGCGTGTTCCTGCTGTGCCGGTGTGGACAAGTTGCGATAGAAATCCAGCCCGGTTTCGCCAATCGCCACCACATGCGGCTGCATGGCCAGACTGTGCAGGCGTACGGAAGTGTCAACTCCGTAACTGTGGGCATCGTGGGGGTGCACACCGGCGGTGCTGTACAGCACTCCTGGATGGCTGGCCGCCAGCTCGGCGGCTTTCTGGCTGGCTTCCACGGAAGTGCCAGTAAGGATCATTTGCACGACCCCCGCATGCTGGGCTGAGCGCAGCACCTCGGCCCGGTCATGGTCGAAACTGTCGTGGCCAAGGTTGAGGCCGATATCAATGAGCTTGGGAGGGTGCACGGGGCGGTCCGGGTACTGGGTCGGGGTGGTGATCTTCGGTCAGCTTCGCATAATTGGTCAACATGGGTGTCCTATTTTTTCACGGCTGGCTATAATCCCCGGCCATTCGCCCTGCCGCCGGAGACAAACCTTGACCAAGCAGCCTATCGACTGGAGCAAACTCGGCTTCGAATATACCAAGACCGACTACCGTTTTTCCGCAAAGTGGGAAGACGGCCAATGGAATGACGGCGAACTGCTGACCTCCGAATACATGACGCTGCACGAAGGCTCGCCGGCGCTGCATTATGCCCAGCAATGCTTCGAAGGCCTGAAGGCGCAAACCGCCGAGGACGGCCGCATCCTGCTGTTCCGGCCCGAACTCAATGCCGAGCGTATGCACAACACCTCGCTACGCCTCTCCATGCCGGTGGTGCCGCACGAGCTGTTCCTGCGGGGGGTGCACGAAGCCGTGCGCGCCAATGCGTCGTGGGTGCCTCCCTATGGCAGCGGGGCGTCGTTGTATATCCGTCCGCTGCTGATCGGGGTGGGTTCCAATATGGGGCTGCGTCCTGCCAAACAATATGAATTCCGGGTGATGGTGTGCCCGGTCGGCCCGTATTACAAAAGCGGCGGCTTGTCGGTGATCTCACTGGCGGTGTCGGATTTTGATCGCGCCTCCCCGCATGGCACCGGTGATGTCAAAGCCGGCGCCAATTATCCTGGCGGCCTTTACGCCACCAAAAAAGCCCAGGAGCTGGGGGCTTATGAAGCGCTCTACCTGGATGCCGCCGAACATCGTTATATAGAAGAAGCAGGATCCGCCAACGTGGTGATCTCGCTGGCCAACAACACCCTGATCACGCCCAAATCGGCAGCGATTCTGCCCAGCATCACACGCCGCTCGATCATTGACATTGCCCGGCATGAACTTGGCATGCATATCGAAGAGCGTCCGATTGATCTGCGCAAGGAAGTCGACAGTTTTGTGGAAGTGGCAGCTTGTGGCACCGCCGCCGTGTTGTCGCCGGTTGGCAAAATCTGGTTTGACAACAAGTGGCATTATTTCTATGGCAATGGTGAAAAAGTAGGACCGGTCATGCAGAGCCTGTATGACATTCTGTGCCAGATCCAGAAAGGTGAACGCCTGGATCGTTTTGGCTGGACCCATGCAGTGAAGTTATAGGGCAGGAGATCTGTAGCCGCCGGTATCAGCAAGGCCGGATTGCCGGACGCGGTGCGCTGAGCCTGCCAGTCATTGCCCGCTCTGCGTCTTTTACCGGCTTTCCTTTTGCAAAATCAGGTGGTTTAATGCCGCCCCTCATTTCTGACTGCGGCGGTCTGGCCGTAGCAACTGCACGCTAACTAACTGAATTAATTCGGGAAATTCCGTAAGAAATGGCAAAAAATCTGGTGATCGTTGAGTCGCCTGCGAAAGCAAAGACCATCAACAAGTACCTGGGTAAGGACTTTATCGTCAAGTCCAGCATCGGCCACATCCGCGATTTGCCAGTCAGTGGCAGCGGGGAAGGTGTGGATGGTAAAGCCCGTGCCAAAGCGGCAGCGGAAACCCGCAAACTCGGGCTCACCCAGAAAATTGCCCACAAAGCCCGCAAGGCCAAAGAACAGTTGGTGGCCCGCATGGGCATCGACCCTGACAAAAAGTGGAAAGCCAACTACCAGATCCTGCCCGGCAAGGAAAAAGTCGTCAGTGAACTGAAAAAGCTGGCGGAGACTTCCGACCGCATCTATCTCGCGACGGACTTGGACAGGGAAGGCGAGGCCATTGCCTGGCATCTGCAGCAAGCCATCGGCGGCGATCCTGAGCGTTATCACCGGGTCGTGTTCAACGAGATCACCAAGAAAGCCATCGAAGCCTCGTTTGCCAAACCAGGCAAGCTCGACATGAAACATGTGGAAGCGCAGCAAGCGCGCCGCTTTCTTGATCGCGTGGTGGGCTTCATGGTGTCGCCGCTGCTGTGGGCCAAGGTCGCCAGAGGCTTGTCGGCGGGTCGCGTACAAAGCGTGGCAGTAAAGCTGCTGGTTGAGCGCGAGCAGGAAATTCGTGCGTTCATACCGGAAGAATACTGGGAACTGTTTGCCGATCTGTTGGCAGCAAAACTGAAAGAACCCCTGCATTTCCAGGTTATTTCGCAAAAAGGCAAGGAGTTCAAACCGGTCAGTGAGGTGCAAACACGCGCTGCCATCGCTGAGCTGGAACAGGCTGTCTATAACGTTACTTCACGCGAAGACAAACCTACCACTTCCAAACCGAAGGCGCCGTTCATTACCTCCACCTTGCAGCAGGCAGCCTCGACCCGTCTCGGTTTCAGCGTGAAGAAAACCATGATGATGGCGCAGCGTTTGTACGAAGCCGGCCACATCACTTACATGCGTACCGATTCAACCCAGTTGAGTGCGGATGCCGTCACGGCCTGTCGTGAATATATCGAGCAAACTTTTGGCGAAAAATATTTGCCGGCCAAGCCCATTCAATACGCCAGTCGTGAAGGCGCACAGGAAGCGCATGAAGCCATTCGTCCGTCGGATGTGCGCATCACCGAAAATTCTTCCGTGCTCACGGCAATGGAGCGCGATGCGGTGCGTTTGTACAACCTGATCTGGCAACAGTTTGTGGCGTGTCAGATGACGCCGGCGCGTTACACCAGTTCCACCATTGATGTTACCGCCAATGCCTACGGCCTGCGCATCAAGGGTCGTATCATGGAATTTGACGGTTATATCCGTGTGTTTCCGTCGCGTGATGATGAGGACGTAGTACTGCCTGACCTGAAAGTCGGCAGCACGCTGGCACTGAAAGAGCTGCTGCCTGCACAGCATTTCACCAAGCCGCCGCCACGCTATACCGAAGCTTCGCTGGTGAAAGAGCTGGAAAAGCGCAGCATTGGCCGACCTTCCACTTACGCCTCCATCATTTCCACAGTGCAGGAACGCGGCTACGTCAAGCTGGAAAACCGGCGTTTCTATGCACTGAAAATGGGCGACATTGTTACCGAGCGTCTGTGTGAAAACTTCACCGATCTCATGGACTACGACTTCACTGCCAATATGGAAAACAGTCTGGATGATGTGGCCCAGGGCAAAAAGAACTGGATCAGGGTGCTGGATGATTTCTACAGCAACTTCACCAAACAGCTGGAAGTGGCGCAGTCGGCCGAAGGCGGCATGCGTAACAATGATCCGACTGACACCAATATCGAGTGCCCGCTCTGCAAGCGTCATATGCAGATTCGTACGGGTACTACCGGTGTATTCCTGGGTTGTTCCGGTTACAACCTGCCACCGAAAGAGCGCTGCAAATCCACGCTCAATCTGACTTCGGGCGATGAAGCCATCAGCGTGGATGCCGATGAAGAGGCGGAATCACGCCTGCTGATCAAGAAGCATCGCTGCAAGTTGTGCGACACCGCGATGGATTCGTATTTGCTGGATGAAAATCGCAAGCTGCATGTGTGTGGCAACAATCCGCACTGCCCTGGCTATGAAGTTGAACACGGCACGTACAAGCTCAAAGGCTATGACGGCCCCTCACTGGAATGCGACAAGTGCAGCAGCCAGATGCAGCTGAAAACCGGCCGTTTCGGCAAGTATTTCGGCTGCACCAATACCGAATGCAAGAACACCCGCAAACTGATGCGCAGTGGCGAAGCCGCACCACCGAAAATGCCGGCTGTGCCGATGCCGGAACTGAAGTGTGTGAAAGTCGACGACTACTACCTGTTGCGCGATGGCGCATCAGGATTGTTTCTGGCCGCCAGCAAGTTCCCGCGTAATCGTGAAACCCGCGCACCGCTGGTCACCGAACTGATTCCGCACAAGGATGAGATAGATCCGAAATACCACTATCTGCTTGCGGCGCCGAAGAAGGATCCTGACGGCAATCCGGCCATATTGCGTTTCAGTCGCAAGACGCGTGAGCAGTATGTGCAAAGTGAAATCGACGACAAACCGTCGGGCTGGTCCGCCTACTTTGAAGGCGGCAAATGGAAAGTGCATACCAGCAAATCCAGGGCAGCCAAGTAAGCTGCCTGGGGCTGTGTCAGCGATTTGGCAACACAGCCTGCAATTTCCGGTGCGCGGCCCGCAGCGTGGCCGCCGTCGTTTCCCAATCAATACAGCCGTCCGTCACGGACACGCCGTATTGCAGCTGTGACAAATCTGCCGGTATGTCCTGGCGTCCTGCATGGATGTTGCTTTCGAGCATCACACCGATGATCGACTTGTTGCCGGCCACGATCTGGTCCACCACATTGGCGAATACATCCGGCTGGTTTTCCGGCTTCTTGCTGGAATTGGCATGACTGCAGTCCACCATGATATTGGTGGTGACACCGGCCTTGCGGCATTGGGCTTCACAGGCGGCAATGCTCTGCGCATCGAAGTTGGTAATGCCGTTGCCGCCACGCAGCACGATGTGGGCGTAGGCATTGCCGGTAGTGTGGATGACGGAGACCTGGCCTTTGGGGTCGATGCCCAGGAAACGATGCGGGCTGACCACGGCTTTCAACGCATTGATCGCCACGTCAAGGCCGCCATCAGTGCCGTTTTTGAAACCCACGGGTGAGCTCAAACCGCTCGACATTTCCCGGTGTGTTTGTGATTCAGTAGTGCGTGCACCAATGGCGGACCAGGTGATGATGTCGTGCAGGTACTGTGGCGAAATCGGGTCGAGGGCTTCAGTGGAAGTCGGCAAGCCCATCGCACTCAGTTTCAGCAGCAGGCGACGGCCGGTGTGCAGGCCTTTCTCGATCTTGAAGCTGTCGTTCATTTCCGGATCATTGATCAGGCCTTTCCAGCCCACCGAAGTACGGGGCTTTTCGAAATACACGCGCATCACCAGCACCATGGTGTCTTTCACTTCTTCGGCGAGTTTGGCCAGCCGCGCGGCGTAGTCGAGTGCAGCATCGACATCATGGATCGAGCAGGGCCCCACCACGATGAACAGGCGCGGGTCCTTGCGGTCGAGGATGTTGCGGATGAGCTGGCGGTTGTTGCGCACATGTTCAAGCGTGGCACCATAGAGCGGCAGGCGCTCCTTGAGGGCTTCCGGCGTCATCAGCGGCTGATAGCTGGCGACGTTGACGTTTTCGGTGCTGTTGGTATCGGTCATCACTGCCTCGTACTTCCGGATAGGGAATTGCTACACCACGAGGATGTCAAAACAGCTGGCCAGGCTCAGCAGCGCATTGCGGCCCGGCGTCGGACGCCATTCATGGGAGACATAGCCCTGATAACCCATGTCGGCGATCTGCTTGGCGATGAAATGGAAGTTGAGCTCCTGCGAGTCATCGATCTCGGCACGGGTTGGCACACCGGCCACATGGATGTGGGCGCACAAGTCGAGATTGTCGTGCAGTGTGCGCACCACATCGCCGTTCATGATCTGCACATGGTAGATGTCGTACAGCACCTTGATGCGGGGCGAGTTGACGGCGCGGCAGACTTTGAAACCCCAGTTGATGTCGTCGAACACCTGGTCGGTGCGGTTGTCGGCCGCCACCTTGGAATTGGTAATCTCCATGCACACGTTGATGCCTTTCTGTTCGGCATAGGGTGCAATGCGCTTGAGCACTTCGATGGCATGATCGGCGCCTTCTTCACGTGACATGCCATGGCGCTCGCCTGGCATCGTGATCAGCGTGGGGCAACC
>CAINTJ010000057.1 GCA_903853385.1 uncultured Gammaproteobacteria bacterium | reverse complement strand
CTCTACACACTGCAAGCCGGCGATCTGATCTTCACGGGCACACCGGCCGGAGTGGGGCCAGTGGTGGCCGGTGATCGCATCGAGCTTTGCATTGATCGCCTGAACAAACTCGAGGTATTGATCACTGCCTCATGAAAAGTCGTGGCATGAGCCGATTGACAGTATATTGTTGCAGCCGGGATAGTTTCCCTGTTGCCGCCCCTCATCGCTGTTTAGCATGGCGCATCCTGTAAAACTGACGGATATTGTCATGAAAGCCCGTAGTAAAAATGTGCAGACACTGAGCATTGCCATGGGCAGTGCTGCACTGCTTTCATGCGCCAGCCCGGCCTTGGCACAGACCCCAGCTCTGGAAGTGATTGTGGTGACGCCCGTGCCCGGCCAGAGCATGGCGCTGCAGCAGGTGGCTGCCAATGTGCAAACGGCAAGCAATGTCGATCTTCAGCAGAGCCACGCTGCTGACCTGGCCAGCTTCATTAATCGTCGCCTGGGCAGCGTGCATATCAACGATGTACAGAGCAATCCGTTCCAGCCCGATGTGAATTTCCGGGGTTTCTCTGCATCGCCATTGCTCGGCACTGCGCAAGGCATGTCGGTCTATCTTGATGGTGTGCGCCTGAATCAGCCCTTTGGTGATGTGGTGAGCTGGGATCTGATTCCACGCGCTGCGATTGCTTCCATGGCACTGATGCCGGGTTCCAATCCTTTGTTCGGTCTTAACACGCTGGGTGGTGCTCTCAATTTGAAAACCAAGGATGGTGTTGGCAATCCTGGCACTTCTGTGCAGGTTGTCGGTGGCCAGTATCAGCGACAGGCGGTCGAACTCGAACACGGCGGCAGTAGTAGTGCCAGTGGTCTGAACTGGTATGTCACCGGCAATCGTTACAGTGAAGATGGCTGGCGTGCCGATTCACCCAGTGAAGTCAGGCAACTGTTTGGCAAAGTGGGTTTCCAGGATGAACTCAGCGAACTGATCCTGACCGCGATCTATGCCGATAACACCCTCAATGGCAATGGTTTGCAGGAACAGCGCTTGCTGGCGACCGATCGTACCAGTGTCTACAGCAAGCCCGACATCACCAACAACAGTAGTCTGTTGTTGAATCTGGTTGGCAGCCGCAAGTTGAACGGCAGCTGGACTTTGGCTGGCAATGCCTATAACCGCAGGATAGAAACGCATACCTTCAACGGCGACATCAATGAAAGTTCACTCGATCAGGCAGTGTATCAACCCGGTGCCGCCGAACGTGCTGCGCTAACAGCGGCGGGATATACCGGTTTCCCGACTGCCGGCGAAAGTGCCGTGAATACGCCTTTTCCGAAATGGCGCTGTATCGGGCAGAAGCTCATCAATGATGAGCCGGGTGAAAAATGCAACGGCCTCATCAATACAGCTTTTTCAGAACAACACAATCACGGCTTCAATTTACAGTTGTCATCCCAGCGTGAAATTGCCGGTAAAGGCAACTTGTTTGTGGCAGGCATGGCTTATGACAAGAGCACGGTGGATTTCCTGCAGGGCACCGAGCTGGGTTATCTGAATGCTGATCGCAGCATTACCAAAGTGGGTGCAATTGCCGATGGTGTGCATGCTGGCAATGTTGACGGTGCTCCCTATGATGCCCGCGTCAATCTCAACGCCAGGACCCGTACCTGGAGTGCGTTTGTGAACGATAGCGTGGCACTGAATGCGGCCACCCATCTCACCTTGTCGGGTCGTTACAACCGCGCCAAAGTTGAGAATCGTGATGCGATCAATCCCGGTGGTGGCACTGGTTCGCTCGACGGGGATCATGCATTCAATCGTTTTAATCCCGCCATTGGTTTAACGCGGCAATTCAGCGGCGGCATCAACGCTTACGCCGGTCTCAATCAGGGCAGCAGAGCGCCATCCGCGATAGAGCTCGGCTGCGCCGATCCTGCCAGCCCCTGCAAATTGCCCAACGCGATGGCGGGTGATCCACCGCTGAAACAGGTGGTGGCAACCACAGCCGAAGCGGGCCTCCGCAGCAGCGGTGCGCTGAACTGGAACTTCGGTATTTATCGTACCGACAGCAGGGACGACATTCTGTTTGTGGCCGACAATGCTGCCGGTTTCGGTTATTTCAGGAATTTCGGCAAGACTCGCCGCCAAGGTGTGGAAGCCGGCATTAGCACAGCGCTGGCCGGCATGAGCGTTGGTGCCAACTACACCCTCATCAATGCCACCTACCGTACTGCAGAAATCTTGAATGGCAGCGCCAACAGCAGTAACGACTCCGCCCGTAGCGGTCGGCCCGGGGTCGATGGTGGAATTGTGATCCAGCCCGGCAATCGTTTGCCGCTGATACCACGCCAGCTGCTCAAACTGTTTGCTGAAATGCCAATCGCCAAAGGATGGTCAGTGAATGCTGATGTATTGGTAATTGGAGGTTCCTACGCGCGTGGCAACGAGAACAACGCGCATCAAGCTGATGGCACTTATTATCTGGGGGCAGGACGCAGCAGCGGCTATGCCGTGTTCAATCTGGGCGTCGATTGGCAGGCACTCAAGCAGCTCAACGTGTTCGCGCAAGTAAACAATGTGTTCGACCGTGACTACAACACTGCCGCCCAGCTGGCCCCGACCGCGCTTACTGCTGCCGGCAACTTCCAGGCGCGTCCATTCGCGGCCAATGCCAAGGGTGAGCGTCCGCTGCAACATTCCACTTTCTTCGCACCGGCGGCACCGCGTACGGCCTGGCTGGGTGTGCGCTATCGCTTTGCCTCACCCTGACTTTTGAGTGCAGGCCGGGCGGCATGACGCTGGAGTAACCAATGCGCCGTCTCTATCAGCCCTATCTGGATTTCCTGGAATTGCCCGATGTTGCAGCACTGTTCGCAGTGGCGGCCTTTGCTCGCATGCCGATCAGCATGACCGCATTGGCGTTGACGCTGTATTTGCGGGAGACGCTCGGTGATTTTGCCAAAGCCGGCACCGTAGTCGGTTGTTATTTCATTGCGATGGCCATGGTGTCGCCAGTGCTGGGACGGTTGATTGATCGCATCGGACCGCGTTGGCCGCTGCTGGTTACCGGCTGGTTGCAACCGCTGGTACTCAGTGCGGTGTTTTTCACTGCCCATTGGCAATTAGGTTATGCATGGGTGCTGTCGACAGCGGTGCTGGCGGGTTTGTTGCCACCCCCGTTGACGACGCTCACGCGCACACTGTGGCGGCACCGCTTCAGCAGCGATGGCGAACGTCGTATGGCCTATGCGCTTGATTCAGTAATGACAGAACTTAACTTTACGCTGGGACCGGCACTGATCGGAGTGTTGGTGGCATTCGCTAATACCAGTGTGGCGCTGATAGTGGCGATAGTGTGCAACTTCCTGGCGTTTGTAATGTTCATCAATTCGCGTGCACTGGCTTATTGGCAAGCGGGAGCCAAGGGTGAGCGCCACTGGTTGGGGCCGCTGACTGATGGCCGGCTGGTTGTGTATTTTTGTCTCGGTTTCGGGCTCACTTTTTGTCTGGGTTTGTTTGAAGTAAGTTATCCGGCATATGCGCTGGCGCTTGCCTCGCCTGGTTTCTCCGGGTTGCTGATTGCGCTCAATGGTATTGGCAGTGCGCTTGGTGGCGCCTTCTATGGCATCTGGCACAGCAACAAGTCGCTGGAACAACAGTTTGCCATTGCGCTGAGTGTGCTGATCATTCCCTTTGTGTTGCATGCATGGTTTCCGCAATTGCCGGTATTCATGGTGGTGGCATTCTGCGGCGGTCTGGCTGTGGCACCAGCACTGACTTCGCTCACCTTGCTGACTACCCGCCGCGCCCCGGCACTTTACGCCACGGAAGCCTTGACCTGGTCAGCTACTTTCATCATCAGCGGGCTGGGCACCGGCATGGCAGCAGCCGGCTACTGCATCGAAACCTGGTCGCTGACCAGCACCTTTTGGCTGGGTGCTGGCGTGGTCGCTACCATGGCGCTATGTGCATGGTTGATGAAACAATGAGCACCCCGGCAATCGACCGGTACCAGCAGCAATAGGTGCAATCATGCAAACAGCGACGCGCTCGGAAGTTTCCAGGTCTGGCATACTTACTACCCTGGGAGCCGTCGCCGGACTGGCGCTGGGCCCCAGCGTCATTGCAGTGCTTACCATCAGTGCCTACATCCAGCCGATCGAACAGGAATTCGGCTGGAGTCGTGTGCAGGTGTCACTGGCGTTCACTCTCGTCGCCTACATGATCGTGCTGGTATCACCGCTGCAGGGCTGGTTTGTCGATCGTTTTGGACCGCGCCGTACCGTACTGACTTCGATACCACTGTTCGGGCTGGGTCTGGCTGCGCTCTATTTCACACCCGCCAATCTGTTTGTTTTTTACCTGTTGTGGGCGCTGGTGCCGGTGCTGGGGCTGGGACTGTGGCCGCTCGGCTATTTGCAGTCAGTGTCGCGCTGGTTTGATCGCCGGCTCGGTTTTGCGCTCGGCTGTGCCAATGCCGGTATCGGCCTCGGCAGCACCCTGGTGCCGTTGCTGACTGCTGCGTTGATTCCCACCTATGGCTGGCGGGGTGCGCTGCTGGGCCTGTCAGTGCTGGTGATCTGCGTCAGCTGGCCGCTGGTCTATTGGCTGCTGCGCGAACCCACCGCCAGCCAGCAGGCGGCCCAGCATGCCAGCACGGCCCGCACGCTGGGTTTGTCGTTCGAGCAGTTGTCCAGGCACGGTTCATTCATTGTGCTGAATCTGGCTTTTTTCATGCTCGGCCTGACCGCTACCAGTCTGGTCAGCCAGCAAGTGCCGCTGTTGACGGAAGCCGGTTGGACTCCTGAGGATGCCAGGGCCATCGTGACAACGGTATTTGGCTTTGCGTTGCTGGTCGCACGCGTCACCGTCGGGTTTGTGATGGATCATGTGTTTGCGCCACGGGTGATGCAGATCGTTGCCATTGGCGGTGCGGTCGCGTGTGTGTTGTATGCGCTCCATCCGGAGCTGGCGATCATCAGCGCGATCCTGCTCGGCTTTCTGCTGGGCGCTGAATTCGATGTGCTCGCGTTCCTGATCAAGCGTTATTACGGCAATGTGGCCTATGGCAAGGCCTATGGCGTGATTTTCGCGCTGTTCTATCTGGGCTCCGGACTTGGCATCACCGGCCTGGCCTGGTTGCGGCAACACTTCGGCAACTACGAGATCGGCCTGTGGGTGGCGGCAGCAGTACTGGTGGCGTCAGCATTGTTGTTGAGCTTGCTGCCTGCCTATCGTTACCAGGCCGGGGCAGTTGCATGAGCAAACTCCAGTCCTCAATTGCCAGTCACCGTTTCGGCTGTAGCAATCAGCAGGTAAGTGTCATCGGGCAGGGCACCTGGATGCTGGAAGACAGTGCTCCCACCGCCGTGGCTGCGTTGCAACGTGGCATCGATCTGGGCCTCACCCATATTGATACTGCCGAAATGTATGGCAGTGGTGCTGCCGAACGTTTGGTGGGCATGGCCATCAAGGGGCGGCGCCAGCAAGTGTTTCTGGTCTCGAAAGTGTTGCCGGGCAATGCCTCCCGCCGCAACACCTTGCAGGCTTGTGAAGACAGCTTGCAACGCCTGGGTACCGATTATCTCGATTGTTATCTGTTGCACTGGCGCGGCCGTATCAAGCTGACGGAAACGCTGGGTGCCTTCGAGTCACTGCAGCAGCAAGGCAAGATTCGCAGCTATGGTGTCAGTAATTTTGATGTCGACGATCTCGATGAAGTGCTGTCGATCGTGGGGCCGGGCAAGCTGGCCTGCAATCAGGTGCTCTACCATGTGCAGGAACGCGCGATCGAACATGAAGTGATCCCGTGGTGTCAGCGCAATGATGTGGCGGTAGTAGCTTATAGTCCGCTGGGCCACGGCAATTTTCCGGCGCGCAGCGGTAAGGGCGGCAATGTGCTGGAGCAATTGGCTGCCAAATATGCTGTGACCTCGTACCAGATTGCGTTGGCATTTGTGTGCCGCCTGCCCGAGCTGTTTGCCATTCCGAAATCACTCAACCCTGCGCATGTGGCCGCCAATGCGGCAGCGGCAGCACTGCAGCTGGCTGCTGAGGATATTGCTGCCATTGATCAGGCCTTTCCACGCGGCGTCAAGCCGCGTTCACTGCCCACTATCTGAGTAACCCGTGTCAAAAATCCCCGCCCCAAATGTTTCTATGCGACTGGATCGTTTGCTCAGTCACAGCAGTGGTCTCAGTCGCAACCAGGTGAAAGTATTCCTGCACAACGGTGACGTGCTGATCGATGGTCTGCCGGCACGCAATTCGGGTTTGCAGGTCAGCGCCCACAACCGCATTACGCTTGAAGGCGTGGAGCTGGTGTGGCCGCGCGACTATTACGTGATGCTGCACAAACCCGTCGGCTATGTATGTTCCACCGAAGAATCGTCGCATCCGTTGGTGGCCAGTTTGATAGCGCATAACTGGGCCAGCGGTTTGCACAGTGCCGGTCGACTGGATGCCGATACCACCGGGCTGGTGTTATTGACTACGGATGGCGCCTGGAGTCATGCAGTGACCAGTCCGCGTCGCGTCTGTGCAAAAGTTTATCTGGTCGGTGTGAAGCATCCGCTGCAACCCGAACTGGTACAGCGCTTTGCCGATGGCGTAGTGCTCAAGGATGATGCGGTCCCGACCAAACCGGCGCGGCTGGAATTGCTTGATCCTGTTACCGCACGCGTCACCGTTCATGAAGGTCGTTATCACCAGGTTAGGCGCATGTTTGCAGCCTGTGGCAATCGCGTGGAAACCTTGCACCGTGAAGCCATAGGCAATATCAAGCTGGATGCTGAGCTGCCGGCAGGCCAATGGCGCGAGCTCACCCCGGAGGAAGTAGCCAATGTCTGACCAGGCCCTGTTGCAACTGTTACAGCATGCCGGCGACGACAAGCAGCCGGTGCTGCTGATTCTGGACGAGCACGACAGCGTGTTGCCACCACCACAACATCCGCAATCGCGCGCACTGTCCAACCGTTTCGATATTTGCACCAGTGCGCGTCGACAGGGCTGGCTGTGCAGCTTCTCCGACTTCTTGCTCACGGCCGAACTCATGCAAGGCTGTCGGCGTGCCCTCTATCGGGTGTCGAAGGAAAAGCGGGTAGTTGAACATGTCATGCAATCGCTGTGGCAGCTGTTGCCGGTAACTGGCGAACTGCATTGCGCCGGTTACAAAGGCGAAGGTATCAAGACATTTGCGAAGCGGGCCGCTGCCGCCTGGGATTGTGAACTTAGCCTGGAGCGGGGTGATGGCAACCTGCATCTGTACACTTTTACCAAAAATTCCGAACGCGCGGAGCCCCTGCAAGTCGGTGATTATCACGCCTTGCAAGCGATAGCAGCGTGGCAGGGTTGCCAGGTGTACAGCAAGCCCGGCGTATTTGCGTGGGATCGGTTCGATGCTGGCAGTGTGTGCCTGCTCGATTATCTGCCGAAGTTGCTGGCCCAGGCAGACCGTCAACAGCAACGTGCCCTTGATCTCGGCTGTGGTTCCGGTTTGCTGGCGCTGGCGCTGGCGCAGGCCGGCTTTCGCGAAGTGGTTGCCACTGACAACAATGCCGCCGCCATCCGCGCCTGTGAATTCAACCTGCAACAACTGGCAACAACACAGCAAGTGCAAGTGATAGCCGACGACTGTGGTATGTCGCTGCGCGGTAATTTCGATGTGATCCTGTGCAATCCGCCGTTCCATCAGGGCTTTGAAGTGGAGCAGACCCTAAGTGACCGTTTTCTGGAAGCGGCATTGCGAGTGCTGAAAGCTGACGGCAAGGCCTTGTTCGTCGTCAACTCGTTCATTCCGCTCGAACGCAAGGCTGCGGCATGGTTTGGCAAAGTTGAGAAAGTGGCCGACAACAAGTTGTACAAACTGGTTTTGCTGGGCCACTCCTGACCAGGTTTATGCCTCGGGCCCGACCTGGACTACTGGCCGCGAATCTGCGCCAGCATCGCGGCCGAATCCCATTCATTGGCCCCCTGCCAGCTGCGTACCACGGTGCCGTGTTCGTCATAAAGTACCGAGGTTGGCATCACTTCCACGCCCAGGCTGCCGACAAAATTGTCGAGTTTCACAAAATTGCCGGTGAAGCTGCGATCCTGCAGAAAGTTCTTGATGGTATCGGCACTTTCATCGGAGGCGAGCAGGAATACGTAATTTTCACTGGCCAGCGTAGCAGCGGCGCGTCCAATCGACGGGATTTCCCTGATGCAGGGCGCGCACCAGGTAGCCCAGAAGTTTACGAACACTTTTTTGCCGGCGTAATCAGCCAGCGTGACGGCTTTGCCGGTCAAATCCTGGAAGCTGGGCCCCTTGGCGGCAGCATCAGTTTGCAGGGCTGGTGCTGCTGCAACCGCAGGGGCAGCCGGCGTGGCGGGGCTGGCAGAGCTGGCTGCCGGGGGCGTTTGGCCACAGCCTTGCAGTAACAAGGCGAGCACACAGGCACAAACAAGGGTAGTGGAGCGCAAGTTCATAGAATAGGTCGCTTGGGAAAAGGCCAGCTTATTTTCCGGGAGCCTGTAAGTCAAAACCCTTATTTGCAGATACCTACCGGCAACCGGGGAAGTTTTTCCGGCCGGGCCGGTCATTGTCCATGCCAGCAGTGTAGCCTATGATACCGGCACTGTTCTGAAGCCTGTTCGGCCAACAATAACCAGCGAGGACTGACCATGAAAAAATTACTTCTTTCCACTCTTGTAGCCGCGGCATTTGCATTGCCGGTATTTGCTGCCCTTGATTCCGGTGCTCCTGCGCCGATGTTCACCACGCAGGCATCGCTGGCCGGCAAGGCCTTCAACTACTCACTGAAGGATTCACTCGCCAAAGGCCCCACCGTGGTTTACTTCTATCCGTCTGCCTATACCGGTGGCTGCAACGCCCAGGCCCATGCTTTTGCTGAAAATATGGACAAATTCGTCGCTGCCGGCGCATCAGTAGTGGGTGTTTCCCTGGACAGCATTGAACGTTTGAACGACTTCTCCAAAGATCCTGAATACTGTGCCGGCAAACTGGCCGTGGCTTCCGATGCCGACGGCGCCATTGCCAAGTCTTACCAGATCAAGGTAGGTGAAGGCCGAGCAGGCGCCAAAGACACCCGTGGTGTGGACATCAACCACGGCTTTGCTGAACGCACTACCTTCATCGTCGGCAAGGATGGCAAGGTCGTCAGCACAATCGGCGGCATCGCCCCGGTCGATAACGTGATGAACTCGTTGGCAGCAGTGCAGGCACTTGCCAAGAAATAACCACTTGAGCCAGCTGTGGCTGGCCAGTTTGCAATGCAAAGCCCCTGCCCAACGGCGGGGGTTTTTGCGTTTGGGGAAGCGGCCCACCCCTCAGTGCATAGCCTTGGGCCGATAAGTGCTTCTGAAACACGCCGTGAATACATCCCTGTAGGCTTGCTGCGGCCATCCATGGCCGCAGACAGTTTCCGAAGCACTTATCGGCCCAAGGCTCTCGATATCTGTGCGTAATCTTCATGACGAAGACCGACAGCCCTGAATTTCGTTGAACCCTATGTTATTCAGCGGCGATGCTTGGTGATGCCTTCACTCATAAAACTTCGGCGCAAAATTCAGAGCCGCATGCGTCGCCTTGTCATGTCCGATCCACAGTTTGGCGCCGGTCTTTTTCAGCAGGTCCTGGATCCTGGCCCGTGAAACCGCCGAAGTGGCCGGATCAAATTCGAAGGTCGGTGTGCGCCCGGTAGTGATTTCTTCCGGCAAATGATAAAGATCGCCAGCCAGCAGCACAGGGCCGGAGGCCAGATTCACCAGGAGCACCTGATGCCCCGGTGTATGACCTGGTGCAGAAATGATGCGCACACTGCCATCGCCAAATACATCGTAGTCTTCGTTGTTGAGCAGAATGGTGTCGGCATTTTTCAACCCGCTGAACAGGCTCGCATCCATCACGCGTTGCTGCTTGCCGGCAAACATCATGTCACGATCGGCTTTCTGCACGATCCATTTGGCATGCACCAGCGCATTGGCATTGCCGCTGTGATCGGAATGCAAATGCGACATCGCAAAATATTTAACGTCTTGGTAGTTGTAGCCAATGGCTTGCATCTGGCTGGCCAGCGATTTGGTGACGGTGGTGACGCCTTCATGGTAAGCAGAGCCGTCGGCGGGCAATTTGGCATCGGGCACCGAGCCGGATTCCCAGAGCAGGATGCCCTTGGTGGGGTGCACGATTAATTCGCTTACCACGATAAAATCCGAGCTCTTGATTTCCTCTTTCTTGAAATTGAATTCCGCAGGATCCAGACCGTTGATCTGGCCGTTGTCAAACAGATACATGCGGAGCTTGGGTTTGGAAGCAGTTTGCGCGTCGGCCGCAGACGGCAGCAGCAAAGCGCCCACCATGAGAGTGGCAAGCGACAACGAATAGCAAAGCAATGTTCTGGTCATGTTCATGGCAGTGGTGTCCCCGGGTGAGATTGCAACAATAAGCTCAGTGTAGCTGCATTGTCTTCAGCGGGGGCAGCTCGCATGTGTTGTCCACGGGCGGCCAAGCCCAAAAATTATCAGCAAACCGGTGTCTGGCCCGCTAACACGTCCTTAATAAGAAAAGTAACGGGAAAACGCCGCCTGTCCCCATTACAATGCCGGCAGCTTTCCCGCCCCGGGTTCTGCCTTGACTGACCTCGTTTCATGAAAAATCTGCTGGCCTCCCTGGCCCCCTTGCGTGATCGTCGCTATCTGGTGGTGCTGCTGATCGGCTTTGCCAGCGGGTTTCCGTGGGTGTTGCATGGTTCGGTGCTCACCCTCTGGCTGAAAAGCGAAGGCTTGACCCGTTCGGCAATAGGATTGATCGGCGGGGTCAGCGCGGTCTATGCGTTGAACTGGATGTGGGCGCCGCTGATCGATCGGGTGAAGATTCCGTTGTTGTCACGCTATTTTGGCCAGCGTCGCAGCTGGCTGCTGTTGTGCCAGGGCTTGTTGGTGCTGCTGTTGCTGTTGATGGGTGAAGGCGATCCCCATAACTCGCTGGGACTGATCGGGCTGTGTGCACTCGGCATCGCTACCGTTTCCGCCACCCAGGACATTGCCATCGATTCTTACCGCATCCTGTTGTTCAAGCCGGAAGAGAACGACAGCAAGATGCCGTTCGCCTCGGCACTGGCTACTGCCGGCTGGTGGTCAGGCTACGGCTTTATCGGCGGAGCGTTGGCGCTGACGCTGGGGGGTGCCAGCATTGGTCTGAGCTGGCCGATGGTCTATCGCGTACTGGCATTGCTGATGATGGTGGTCATGGTGTTGATTGCGCTGATACCGGAAGTGGAAGTGAGTCGTCCGCCGCCGCCGCTGCGCAAGATGTCACCGCTGCAGTGGATGCAACAAATCGCAGTGGAACCATTTCTGGAATTCTTCAAGCGTTGCGGCCCGCAGCTGGGTCTGGCGATCCTGCTGTTCCTGTTCAGCTTTAGACTCGGCGAAGCCATGCTTGGCAAGATGTCGCTGGTGTTCTATGTCGAGCTGGGTTTTACCACTGAACAGATTGCGTTCTACAACAAATTTCTGGGCGGACTTTCCACCGTGGTGTTCTCGCTGATGAGTGCGCTGATCAATACCCGCTATGGCGTGATGCGCGGCATGATGGTGGGCGGCATTGCGATGGCGTCCTCCAATCTCTTGTATGCAGTGATGTCGATGATGGGGCCGGCACCCTGGCTGTTTGTGTTTACTCTGCTGGTAGACAATTTCTGTTCGGCTTTTGCCACGGTGGCAGTGGTGTCATTCATTTCATATTTCACCTCGCGTACTTTTACCGGTTCGCAGTTTTCACTGATGATCTCGTTTTCCAATTTCGGCAAAACCACATTGGCCGCCGGTAGCGGGCTGGTGGTGGATGCCCTTGATGGTAACTGGACTGTATTTTTCGTGATCACTACCGTGGCGGTGATTCCTGCCCTGTGTTTACTGGTGTGGATGGGCAAGTTATTGGACCGCTATCGCGCTGCGCAATAATGGACAGTCATGGCCGTTAATATCCTGAAAAACCTGTATGTACGCTTCGTGCACCGGCACGGAGCGGCGCGGCATTTCCGCAGTCTGGCGATCTGGGATGCGTTTCGTTCCGACGTTACCGCTACCGAGATGCCCTCGGCGCTGTCGCAGCGCGCCGCCGGGCCCAATGAAATCGGTCTCGACAAGCCGGTGCCGTGGTGGCTGCATCTGTGGCACTGCTATAGCAATTCCTTCAACCTGTTGCTGACTTTGCTGTCTGCTGTCTCTTATTGGACCGAGGACACTCGTGCCACCGTGGTGATCGGGTCGATGGTGCTGCTGTCGACCTTGATGCGCTTTGTGCAGGAAACCCGTTCCAACAAGGCGGCCGATGAACTCAAGGCCATGGTGAGCAACAAGATCACCGTGCTGCGGATTCCGTTTGTGCAGAGTCTGGCATCCTGGCCCTTGCTCTGCACCACACTGGTAGTGATGGCCACTGGCGTATTTTTTGTGATGGGCCCGTGCGCGCCGTACTTCAAGCTGCAGGCACCTAGTGCGCGTATTTTCCTTGCCGAGATAAAGACGCGATAATCCCGATGAGCTACACACTCAAGCAAAAGACCCAGCTTTTTCACCAGCTGTACGTGGGCGCCAATGCTGCGCTGCCACTGACGGTCTTGCTGTCGCCGCAAATGCTGCCGGCCGCCTTCCGCCAATACGCTGTACAGATGCAACGCATGCTGGACAAGGGGCGGCCACTTTCCGCCATGCTTGCCGCCTGCAAACTGATCGCGCCGTGGGAGGCAAAATTGCTGGCCACCGGCGAAGCCTGCGGCCGGCTGGATGTGGTGCTGGGTGATATGGAAGCTTTTTTGCTGGCGCGCCAGCAACAACTGACAGCAATCCAGGCCAGGCTGCTCTATCCATTGCTGGTGTTATTGGTAGCGATTGTAGTGGGGCCGGTACCGGCCTTGGCCATGGGCAAGCTGAGCTTTAACCATTATGTGCTGGGTGTTGCCGTCAAGCTTGCGGTCAGTTACCTGCTGTACCAGGTGCTGCTGATGCGCAGTCTGGAGCGCTCGGTCGGCGGGGCTGTAAATCCACTACTGATACGGGTAGCACGTCGCGTCGATAGTAACCATTGGTTGCGGCAGTTGTTTGAAATTTCCTATCTCAATTTGCTGACCATGTGCCTGGATGCCGGCGTCGATGCCGCAGAAACCCTGCGGATCCTGAAGGATGCCATCGACGACCCCCGTCTGCGTCAGCAACATATGCTGGCACTCAACAGTGTGCAAAAGCACGGCGTGAGTCTGGCACAGGCGCTGGCTGCCAGTGGCATCCTTTGCAATTACCAGATCATCGGATTTTTCACCACGGCAGAACAAGCGGGGGCATTACACAGCGACTTGCGTCAATTCGTGCAGGGCAAACGCAGTGAACTGGCCACGCTCGTGCAGTTCAAGTTGAAGCTGTTAAGCCAGTGGCTTTACCTGGTACTGCTGGTGATGGCAGTGGCTGGCTATTTCAGGTGAGCCTGAATGTGGTGTCGATGGCAAGCGCCATGTGGCCGGTATTACACAACAGACTTTAGCCGCTGCCGTCTGTCAGTGGCTGATGCCCATTCTGCCGCCGCTTCTTGTTGATCCAGAAAATCACTGCAGCCTTCTGTGGAAAATTCCCGGTAGTCACAGGTCAGTTCAGTGCCGGGAGCGAAATCAAACGCAGTGTAATAACTCGAGTCAGCGTCAGAATAAAGGGTTGGACTGTCGGAGTGGTTCATGTGCCGCGACAAATCGATGCTGAGAATAAACTGCTTGGTTTCCCGGGAGCGATAGGCGTATTTGCGCAAAAAAGCGTAGATGGGCGGCGGCAGCGCAGGCATATCCGAATCGTCGAATTGCACATCAAACTGCGGGTGAAACTGCCAGACTTTGGTGCCTTTCGGAACCGGCAAGACACAAAACAGTCCCACCCCATGGATTTCTGATGTGCGCAACTCCGCTTCAATCAACAACACAACCAACCTCTTGCAAGTGAATGATCCTGTGTCACTTTTTTACCTGATAGCGCTGTCACAAATCAACTAGTGACTGCATAAAATATTGCTTTTTTTGACTGGCTGACGCCGGGGGCGCAGGGTGGTTCGGCAGGTCAGGCGTCTCGACGTTTGATCAGTGCCGGCACGTTCATACAGTTTGGCATTCATCCAGCGATTGTAGACAGCCAGCCATCCCCGCTGCTTAATGAGTGACATGGGGCACTCCGGCTGGAATTGGCAGTCTTGGGCAGCTCCGCTACAGCTTGTAACTAACCTGGGGCCCGTTGATTTTTATTTTGCCAAGAATTTGCAACTCTGCCACCAGGTCGGCAATTTGCTCATCATTGAGATTCAGCCGCAAGGTCTTGATGCTGGAGCACAGGGTCTTGATGGTGCGCGGCCGGGCTGCACCGCGTGAGTGCAGGTTTTCAATCACCGTCTGCACGGTGGATGTGACGGGCAGCAATGGTTTGGCTTTGGCTGCGGCAGCCATGGGCGCAGCTTTGGGTTTGGCCGGCACGCTGACGGGTTTGGGCGGCACTGCGGGTGCTGCCGGTTTATGCTGCTCACCTTTGCGTGGTTCAGCTCTTCCCGAACCCCGGCTGGCTTGAGCTCGTTTGGATGGTGCAGCCTTGGGTTGCGTGGTTAACGGCTCGGCGGTGGTCGGCGCAGCCCCCAGCATCTGCTCTATCGAGGCTGAGCGCTTGCAGTGAAGGCCTTTGCCCAGCAAATGCTTGATCAGTGAATCAAAGCCGGTGTCTTTAGAAATGATATGAAAATGGCCGTGCGGATCTTCTGCCGTCAGCTTGCCCAGATAGTAGGTAATGTGGAAATCCAGCGCATTGGCGCCGGACACGCCGAGCTGGATGTAATCGGCGCTTTGGCCGAGCTCGTGCATCGCCAGCACCAGCTCCACCGGCAGCTTGGCGTTTTTGGGGCCAAGAAATACTTTTACACGGAACTTGTCGCCTTTGAGCAGCGCCAGCGATTTGACGTGCACGTTTTCGAAATCGATCAACACATAGCTGGTATTCATGGTGCTCCTGTATTTGGCGCTGTGCCGAGGTGTCCGGATTTAACCCACAATAATGCATCTTCCACCGCATACGGACAGTGGGAGCTGCCGGGCGGTTGCCGCAGCCAGGTGCCGGCAGGATAGGTGCCGTACTCGTCTTTGAGCACGCCTTTCATCACGTAGATCTCTTCACCGCCAGCATGCGAGTGGGTAAGGCCGGGAGCCCCAGCCGCGGATTCTACTATTACCACTTGTTCATCTTTGTGTTGATGCAACAACTGGTAGCGGAGGCCGTGGTGCACCTCATGCCAGCTGCCTTGCTGGGTCTGGATTGCCAGTCGCGTGTCGTCGTCAGCTTGAAACTGGTGCAGTTTCACCAGGATCAGGCAGCCGTGCTGGCTGAAGGGAGCATGGCGAAAGCCGAGCGGGTTGCGGAAATAAGTGCCGGCAGTGAAGTCGCCGGTCTCATCCGAGAAGGTGCCTTGCAGCACCAGGATCTCTTCACCGCCGGGATGATTGTGACCGGTGAAACTGGCGCCCGCGTCGTAACGCACAATGGAAGTGGCATGGCCGCGTTCGGCCTCTGCCCGTGCCAGCGGTTTGCGCCACACACCAGCTTTGGGGCTTGGCACCCAGCTGAGCGCGTTGGTGTCGAGCACCACGCGTTGAGTGAAATCCATGTTAAGCATAAAAACCTCGTCTGCAATTGCCCTTACTTTGCCACAAAAGGGCCCCGGAATAACCCGCTTCGTTTGTTGTAATGCGCTGTGTTCGAGGAGGATCCCCCATGGCCGACATGTTCAAACCCCGCAAGATTCCCAAACATCTGCTGCTGCAGGAAAACTTTGTCTACCGGCGCCAGCCCCGCAGCTCGCTGTTCAAGTCGGTGCTGTGGCTGCTCGGCCTGTTGCTGGCCAGCGGGCTGGCGCTGGAGTTCCGCTATCTGCACGGAGCCTGAAATTTGTGAGCAGCTTACATGCTTAACTGCTATTACAGATCTGCGCAGTCCGGCTCCGAAGCCTCTGGCAGCTGCCAGAGGCTGTGCGCTGAAGCTATAAGGCTGGCGACTCTTTGAAAAACCACAAGTATGACCGTTTGCGTCAGAAAGTAATCACCTCACCCTGGTGCGGAATATGTGCCAGCAAGTGCTGGTCGGTCTGCAATTTGTCCTTCAGCACCTTCAGGGTTTCCGCCTCGCCGTGCACCAGCATTACGCGCGGCTGGGGCTGGAAATGGCCGATCCAGTTCAGCAAGTCACTCTGGCCGGCATGCGCTGAAAAACCGCCCAGCGTGGCGATGCGGGCCCGCACGGCGATTTCACTGCCGAACAAGCGGATCATCTTGGCACCATCCACGATATGACGCCCGGGCGTGCCCTTGGCCTGGAAGCCGCAAAAGATCACGGTGTTGCGTTCGTTCCAGATGCGATGCTTGAAATGATGTTTGATGCGACCGCCGGTGCACATGCCGCTGCCGGCAATGATGATGGCCCCCGACTTGATCTTGTTGATGGCCATGGATGCATTCTGGTCTTTGGTAAAATGCAGTTGCGGCAGAAAGCACTGGATGGAATCACAGAACCCCTTTTGCACTTGCTTCAGGTCGTCCTGATCCAGCAACTCGAGACATTCGTCATAGATATTGGTGATGGCAATGCCCATGGGGCTGTCGAGGAAAATCTGCCAGCCGTCGAGTTTGCCGGCGTTGTGCATGACCGCGAGGTGATACAGAATTTCCTGGCTGCGGCCGATCGCAAAGGCCGGAATCATCACATTGCCTTTGCGTTCCCAGGTTTCGTGCAGCACAGTTTCGAACTCTTGCAGTGTCGCAGCCATCGGCCGATGGTCACGGTTGCCGTAGGTGCCTTCCATCAGCACCACATCGGCTTGCTTGAGCAGCTCGGGATCATGCATCAGCGGCGCAGCGCGTTTGCCCAGATCGCCCGAGAACACCAGCGTTTTCTCGCGGCCGTCTTCGGTGAGTTTCAGCTCAACGATGGCGGAACCCAGAATGTGGCCGGAATCGTGGAAACACAGCGTGGCATTGGCATTGAGCCGGTGACATTCGTGAAAGGCTATGGGTGCGCACAACTTCAGTGCCCGGACTACGTCATCAGCGTCATAGGCCGCTTGCAGCGGTTCGGCACCGCGACGGGCGCGACGCAGGTTTTCGTATTCGAGATCTTTTTCATAGAGGCTGAGCGCATCTTCCCACATCACTTTCAGCATTCTGGCAGTGGCGCGTGTGCAATAGAGAGGGCCTCGAAACCCTTGCTGCACCAGGCGCGGAATATTGCCGCTGTGATCAAGGTGGGCGTGGGAAAGAATCACTGCGTCGAGCTGGTCAGGCGCGAAGGGAAATTTCACCTCACGTCTGTCTTCGACATCGTCAGCGCCCTGATGAATGCCGCAGTCGAACAGGTAGCGGCCCAGTGCGGCGGATTCCACCTGATAACAGGAGCCGGTCACCTGCTGGGCTGCGCCGATAAAAGTGACTGTTGCCATGGGTGTGCTCCTTATTGATGCCAATTGCCGGCCAGCAGTTCCAGCATCCGGAAATAATGTTTCTTCAGCCGGTTCCATGCGGGGACCGCGGTAGTCACTGACATCGCAATACAGCCACACAGCAGCACCAGCACCAGGATGTCCCACAGCGGGCGATGGTTGTAGAGGAAGCCAAAATCGAATCCGTGCAAGCCATAGTAGCCCCAGCGATTGCGGCGGTCCAAGCTCTCTGCCTTGATCAACTGCGCATGCGAAGGCGTGAGGTACAGCCAGGTTTGCGCCGCATCATCGTATTTGAGGCGCAACACCGGCACTGAACGTACCGTGCGTGGCAGGCCCAGATCAAATGCATCCAGTGTGTGGTAATAGTAAGCATCGGGGGCGTTCAGCCAGGCGAGCTCGGTATATTGCTGGCCGGGCATCGCAGTGGCGGCCATTTGCAGCAAGTCGGCTTCTGCAAAATCCGTGAAGGGTTGGGCGTCCGGGTTGGTGGCCGAGATGAAATAGTGCTGCCATTCCAGGTTGGCTGTCAGAAAATCCATCGCACTGTGCGAGGTCCAATGTGCCAGCTCTGTTTGATCGGGTGCGCGATAGCTCTGGTAATAAGGCTGACCGTTGACCACTTTCAATTCCAGTTCTTTCACCGCATGGTTGGCACCTAGCTGTGCCACTGCATTCTGCATGCCGGCCAGCGTAAGCGGTGCAAAATCCGTGGACGCTCCAAAGCCCTGCACGGTGCGGGCTCCGGCCTGGATCTGCTCCGGACTGTAGAGGGTTTCATCGATGCCAGGCACTACCGACATTGAAATCAGGCCGCTCAGCATCCATGTCAGCATTACGGCACCGAAGCTGAGGCCGGCATAGTGGTGCCAGCGCCACCAACCGACATAAGGAGTGCGATAGGCAATGCCGCGCTTGATGAAGTGCGGCTTGCTGCTGAAGCGCCAGATGCCGAGCAAGATACCGATTATCGTCATGCCAAGTCCGCTCCAGCTCAACCAATGCAGTAGCGGCGTCCACCAGCCTTGCTGGCGCCAGAAATACAAAGTGTGAATGTTGTAGCCCAGCACGCCCAGCACCTGCGTCAGCGGGGTGGTGTGCATCACCACTTCACCGGAAATTTCAGACACATAGTAGCGTTCCAAATTGCCCATGTTGATGACATGCAGCGGGAAGTGGTTTTGCAGCGCTGGTGAATGCGTGAACATGTCAGGCTCGCGCAGATAGGCCTCGTATATCATGGTTTCTTCAAACTCGGGATAAATCTTGGCGAGCGAGTAGATCACCGAGTCAGGGTCGAGCTTGACCACTTTGCCGGTGTCGGCCAGCACCAGTGTCCATTTGCCGAACACCTGGCCGCTGTTGATGCGATATGCCGGATGGCCGTCAAACATCGAGATGCGCAAACGGAACGGCGTGCCCTGGACTGAGGCCAGCGCCTGTTGCGGTGTGATGGTGGCAGTCGACAGATCCAGCGGTGGCAGATGCGCCAGCCGTTCGCCGGCGCTGTAATGCGGAATGCCGTAATACATCAGGATCACGCCGGAAAGCGTCCACACCATGAACATCAGGCCGACCCCGATACCGAGCCATCGATGGAATAAGATCAGGGAAACGCGCCAGCTGAGCAGTTGCTTGAGTTTCATTGCGGCCAAAAGTGTGAGGAATGGTAAGGGAAGCAAGCGCCGGGACGGGAAGCATTGGGCAGCTCCAGGCAAAGATAACCAGCCCGGCATGCTGAATCAATCAATGCCGGCTGTTTTACCGGTCTTTTCAATTCTGCAGGCCGCTTCTTGCTTGATTCCTGTCAACCCATGCGGGCAACTGGCGACCAACCTGTTCAGTGCCGGCGGCGGTCAATTTTCCGGCATGCATGATTGATGAGTAAAAGATCGTTGCTTGATCGGCATCAACAATGAATGCAGGCAATCTGCGAGAGTATCAACATTGTTTTAATTGTAATGGAGAAAGTGTGATGAGCTTTGGCAAAATGGTCGCTGTGGTGCTGCTGGTCTCGCTGTGCACGGGATGTGCAACTGATGCCGGACAACAGGAGCAGACTGGCATGATTATCGGCGGCGTACTGGGTGGCGTGCTGGGTTCACAGGTCGGCGGCGGTCACGGCCGCGATGCGGCGATAGTAGCTGGGGCGCTGGCCGGTGCTGCTATTGGCAGCTCCATTGGTCACTCCATGGATAAACTGGATCGGCAACATACTGCGCAAACGCTGGAAACCGTGAGAACCGGCGTGCAATCATCGTGGAAAAATCCGGATTCCAAAATTGAATATCGGGTAGTGCCCACCAGAACCTATGATGGCGCCAGCGGTCCCTGCCGCGAATATACTATTGATGCGATGATAGGCGGCAAGCAGGAGCAGGTGCGGGGCGATGCCTGCCGCACTGCCGATGGCAGTTGGGCGGTCAAGCAGTGATGCATAAGCTGATTGGAGTTGTGCTTATGCGTAATCCATGTTGCTGAAACTGCAGTTGACCGCCGTGCTTTTGCTGTTGGCCAGCTGTACTTCCTACCTGCGCAGCGATGTCGTTTCGTTTCATGAGGGCAAGCTGCCGCAAGGAGAAAGTATCAGGGTTGCTGCGGCTGATCCTGGCAAAGCCCGCTTGTTCTAAGGGCGTGTGCAGAGCCGCGGCCAACAAAGCCAGCTG
>CAINTJ010000056.1 GCA_903853385.1 uncultured Gammaproteobacteria bacterium | reverse complement strand
TCGACACCAGCAAGACCACGCTCGACTCAGGCGACACCGCCACCTTGCGTGCCAACATCGTCGATCAGATCAACAATCCGCCCACAGCGGACCTTGTAGTCAACTTCTCTTCCACTTGCCCCTCGGGGTGATAACCACTGTCCAGAAAATATTGGCCTGCCAGTTCCCCGCCTGTGCCGAGCAAATGGGCAATGTCCGGCATCAATTGCGGGAGGCACTGGGCCCCAGCGGGCAACCTGAAGCTGTACTCAACCATTTGGTGCTGGCAGTCGGTGAGGCCTGCATGAACATCATCCAGCATGCCTATGGCCCGCATGACAAAGGCGACATCCTGCTGGAAGTTGAAATACAGAACGTCGAAATCCAGAAAGGTGAAGCACAGACCACCCCGGAAGGCAGCAGCTGGCAACGCACTCTCGTATTCAGGTTGACCGACTTTGCCTTGCACAAAACCTGTGCTGAACAAATGCGCTCACGTCCGCTGGATGAGATCCGGCCCGGCGGACTGGGCTGCCACATCATCAATGAGGTGATGGATGAAGTTGTCTTGCTCGACCGGCAGGGTGGCCCAGGCAATGTGCTGGAATTGCGTAAACGCTTGTGAATGAACATGGAAAACAGTATGGAATGTAATGTCACATCAGAATCAGGTTTTGATCTGATAAAACTGAGCGGCGAAGTCGATCTCCAGTTTTCGCCGCAATTGCGCGAGAAAATCCTGGGCTGTCTCAAGGCCGGCCATCCGCTCTTGATTGACCTGGCCAAAGTCAGCTACATCGACAGTTCGGGCATCGCCTCGCTGGTGGAAGGCTTCCAGACTGCCAAAACCTCGAAACTGCAATATGGTCTGCTCAATATCAGCAGCACCGCGATGCAGGTGCTGACACTGACCCGCCTTGACAAGATTTTTGACTTGTATTCCAGTACCGACCAGTTCAAACAGAAGTTGCAATGACATGAGCGGAAACACGACAACTGACAAGGCCATCACCATCCGCAATCTTGTGGTGGATTACGGCCCGCGCCGCATTCTCAACGGCATCAACCTGGAAATACCCAATGGCCAGATCATGGTCATCATGGGCCAGAGTGGAGCTGGCAAGAGCACACTGTTGCGCTGCATTCTTGGTCTGAAAAAGCCAACCAGCGGTAGCATCCATATGCTCGGCACTGACATTGCCACCGCCAGCCGCACGGATATCTACAAAGCCCGCAAACAGATCGGCGTGGCCTTTCAGGGCGGCGCCTTGTTTTCCTCGATGACGGTGGCAGAAAACATCCAGCTGGCGTTGCACGAACATACCAACCTCGATGAGAAAACCATCCAGATCATGACTCGTATCAAGCTGGACATGGTCAACATGCTGGAGGCAGAAAACCTGATGCCGTCCGAGCTGTCTGGCGGCATGGCCAAACGCGCAGCCCTGGCGCGCGCCATCATCATGGATCCGAAACTGCTGTTTTTTGACGAGCCCTCCTCCGGGCTCGACCCCAGCACGGCGGCCGAACTCGACCAGCTGATCCTGACTCTGAAAAAAGGCATGGGCATGACCATCGTAGTGGTAACCCATGAGCTCGACAGCATCTTCAAGATTGCCGATCACATTGCGGTGATGAAAGACGGCAACCTTATTGAAACCGGCACTCCGCAACAGATCATCGCCTCCACCAACCCGGAAATCCAGGGTATGTTGAATCGCAAACCCCGCGAAACCATCGTCGACACCGATGCCCATTTGCGCCGCCTGACAGGAGGCTTCTGATGAGCTCGCTTGCCAAAAACATTGAAAACCTGGGGGCTTTTTGCCTGAACGCACTGGAGCAGACCGGCCGCACCTTCAACATGCTGCTGCAGGTGATCTGGGAATTGCTGCACCCGCCCTACCGGTTCTACCCGATTGTGCGGCAGATGTATTTCATCGGCGCGCGTTCGCTGACTCTTATTATCGTGTCCGGCATCACCATCGGCATGGTGCTGGGCTTGCAGTTCTACAACATCCTGCAACGCTTCGGCTCGGTGGAATTGCTGGGCGCCGGCGTGGCGCTGGGCGTGATCCGCGAGCTGGGGCCGGTGATGACTGCATTGATGGTGGTGGGCCGCGCCGGTTCATCGATTACGGCCGAACTCGGCATCATGCGCATCACCGAGCAGGTTGACGCACTCGAGTGCATGGCCATCTCCCCCGACAAATTCCTGATAGCGCCCAAGGTGATTGCCGGGTTGCTATCCGTGCCGCTGCTGACCATGGTGTTCGATTTCGTCGCACTGTTTGGCGGCTATTTCGTTGGCGTCAAGATGTTCGGCGTGGCCGAAGGCTCCTACTGGAACGGCATGATCGACGCCGTGGAATGGCAGGACGTCCGGCTCGGTCTGGAAAAATCAATTGTATTTGGCGTACTGGTTACCCTGATCTGCTGCTCGCGCGGTTTCTACATGCACCTGACCAAAGCAGGTTCGCAAGGTGCCGAAGGCGTCAGTTCTGCCACCACTGATGCAGTGGTGCTTTCATCAATTGCCGTGCTGTTCAGTGACTTCCTGATCGGCGCACTCGCCTAAGTCTGCAAGGAGAACCATCCATGAATAAAATTAATGTGCAATTGATAACCGGCCTGTTCGTGATGCTTGGCATTGCCGCGTTTACCTATCAGGCCGTTACCATCGGTGGCGCCAGTATCAGGGAGGTCCCTGGCTATACACTGACAGCTCGCTTCGATTCGATATCCGGCCTGCGCAAGGGCGGCATCATTGAAGCGGCAGGTGTGCGCGTCGGCACCATCAGCAGCATCAAATTCGATCCCGACAACTACAAGGCCATCGTCAACCTGCGCATCAATGACGGCGTACCCGTACAGCAGGATGCCATCGCTTCCGTACGCACCCAGGGCATTATTGGCGAGAAATACATCAAACTCAGCGCCGGCGGCTTTCCGGACTTGCTGACCGAGGGCATGGAAATTCATGAAACCGAGTCTGCGGTCAGCCTGGAAGAACTGGTCAGCAAATATATCTTCGATGGCGGCACCAAAAAATAACGACCTGCTGCATGAAAAGGATCCAGTCCATGTTCAAGACCAACCCTCATCGACAACTGCTGACCGCATTACTGCTGGCGGCAGGTCTGTGCTGCAGTTTGGCTGTCCGGGCTGCGCAGGATGCAACCAATGCCAAAGACGATGATTTTTTTGAATCCGATGACACTGCCGCCGAAATTTCAATCGCTGACCCGCTGGAATCCGTCAACCGGGCCAGCTTTGCCTTCAACAACCAGCTTTATCGCCATTTATTGAAACCGGTTGCGCGCGGTTTGCGGGTCTTACCTGTGCCAGTACGAACTTCATTGGCACATTTTTTCAGCAACCTGAACGATCCCATCTCTGCGATCAGCGCATTGTTGGCAGGCGAACCCCGCAATGCCGCCAGCGAACTGGGGCGCTTTGCGCTCAATAGCACAGTAGGTATTTTCGGTTTGCTGGATCCGGCCAGCGAGCTCGGACTGGTCGAGGATGATGAAGATCTGGGCCAGACCATGGCCAAATATGGTGTGGGCCACGGCTTTTATCTGGTATTACCGTTCATGGGTTCCTCCAGCCTGCGGGACATGGTAGGCAAAACTGCCACCAACTCCCTCAATCCGATGTTCCAGAATCTGGAATTTGGCGAAGTCGCAGGGATTACCCTGGCAGCGACCGAAGTTGGTCTGTCCCTGGACAAGGACACATACGAAGCCTTCTACGACACCGCCCTTGACCCCTATATCTTCTTCCGCAGTGCCTGGGTTCAGAACCGTGAAGGCAAAATCAGGAAATAAGCGGCTTGCTACCCAGATTAGTTGAAGCCATTCAGCGATGATAAAACCACCGGCCGTATAATAAGCGCCGCATGCATAACCAGGAGCACCCATGTCATTATTTTCCAGTTTGACCCGCCGCTGTGTACAGAGCCGTCGCCTAGTGTTGATGGTGGGCTTGCTGCTGCCGTTGTGCTGCCTCTCTTCCCTCAGTCGCGCCGAAGACGCCACCCCCTCGGCAGCAGTCAAGCTTGCAGTCGACAAGATCATCGGCATTCTGCGCAAACCGGATTTCAACTTTGAACGGGATCGCAGCAGCCTCAGCGTCGAAATCAGGAAAGCCTTTGATGATGTGGCAATGGCCCAGAGCGTGCTTTCCACCAACTGGAAAGCCATCAATGCCGACCAGCAAAGTGAATTCAAGGAGCTGCTTTCCCAGACTATCGAGAGCAACTATATAGGTCGCCTCAGGGCCTACACCGACGAAAAGGTGGAAGTCCGCCACGAAGAAGTGAAGGACAGCCTCGCCACCGTCGATACCGTGATTGTCGCCAAAAACGGTGATGTGCCTGTCAACTACAAGCTGCGCAAACGCAAGGATGGCTGGTTCATCTACGACGTGGTGGTGGAGAACGTCAGCATGGTGAGCACTTACCGGGATAGCTACCGCCCAATAGTCAGCAAAGACGGCATCGACGGCCTGCTCAAGCAGATGAAAGCAAAAATTGCTGAAGTTAAGGGTTAAATACCCGCCCCCAAGCACCTGTTTTCACTGCCATGAACTGCATTTCCCCGGTATTCGGAGAACTTGCAGTGCTTTTTCACATTTTTCACTCAGGATAAGCTTGCTCTGAAGCGGTGTTTGCGTGCTAAAATTCGCGCCGCTTTTTCCTTCCCTTCTCCTTGTTCTGAATGTTCTGATTTCTGCAGACATAGCGCAACTAAAGTACCCGACATGGCCCAAGTTTTAAGCTTGAAAGAACTACGTACCAGCAGTGTCCTCAAAGGTGAAGTTACCAAACTTGAAGACGAGCGTAACCAGTTGCTCGAGCAGCTTGAGCGTGCCCGCCAGCTTGAAAAGAAGCTGCGCGATGATCTGCTCGACCATAAAAAGGATTTCGAGCACCTGGAAAAGCAATTCGAGCATTTTGCCGGCGTCGAAGCCGAATTCGAAGCCCTGCAGCAGCGTATCCAGCTGGAAAAGCTGGAGCAGCTGATTGATGGCGACAAGAAAGACAACGTCCTCAACACCCAGCTCAAGAAAGTAAAGGATGAGCTCAAGGTCGTCACTGACGAGCTGAAAGAGCTAAAAGCACTCGATCCCGAGCGCCTTAAGCGCCAGGTGGCCGACCTCAAGAAGAAAACCCAGCAGCAGGCCACTGACAACCTGAGCGTGAACAACGCCCTGGTCAAAACCCGCAAGGAACTCAAGGACATCACCACTGAAAAGGAAAAGGCCGAGACCGAGCTGAAAGCCAGCCGCAATGGCACTGACTTTTTCTGGCAATCCATTGATGGCGCCTACGTGCTGTATGAATCCAGCGTTGTGCTGAAGGATGAAACCGTTGCCGATCCTGACAAATACAAGCGCATCCGCTGTTTGCAAACCCTTACCGGCATGAGCACCCTCTCCAGCGGCAAGGATGAGCAGGACAAGGCGATCTGGCTGGGCACCCTGGAAATTCCGGAAGATGTGTCGATCGAAGCCGGCAAACGCCTGCTCAGCATCGCTGCCGAACTGGATGACAAGACAGAAACCCAGTAAACCCCGCAGTTGCCAGCCGCCCGGAAGCGGGCGCCCCCCCTTTCGCTCACCTCACTTGTCTGCAATCAACGCAGGCAAGTCCCCCGGCTAATCGGCTATCATTGCGATTTACTGCTGATCCTGCTGACAGTCAACGCACCATGCTTCTTGAAATGATCAGTACCGGCGAAGAAGTGTTGTCGGGACAGATAGTGGACACCAATGCCGCCTGGTTCGCCGACTGCATGATGAATCATGGAATCGAGCTAAACCGGCGCAGTACGGTCGGCGATCGCATGGACGATCTGGTTGGACTGTTCCAGGAGCGCAGTCTTAGCGCCGACCTCATTCTCGTCAATGGCGGGCTTGGCCCCACCAGTGACGATCTGAGTGCCGCCGCCGCCGCCAAAGCCTGTGGCGTGCCCCTGATGGAACACCAGGCATGGCGCAGCCATCTCGAAGAGTGGTTCAGCAAACGTGGCCGCACGATGGCGGCCAGCAACCTCAAACAGTGCCTGCTGCCACAAGGCGCGGTGCTGATTGATAATCCCGCCGGCTCTGCTCCCGGCTTCCGCGTAAAACTCAATCGGGCCTGGCTGTTTTTCACTCCTGGCGTGCCGGTCGAATTCAAGCAGATGGTGAATGAACAATTCGTGTCATTCATGCAACAGCAATTCCGGCAGGGTCTGGCAACACACCTGTGCAAACTGCTCACCTTTGGCCACGGCGAATCCTCGCTGGCGGATCGCATCGACACCATCCCGCTACCAGCCGACATCACCCTGGGCTATCGCCCGTCACCACCGCATGTGGAGATAAAAATATTTGCCCGCGGTGCAGCAGCCATTGCCAGTCAGGATGCTTATGTGAAAACACTACAGACATTGCTCGGTGATGCCGTAGTGTCTACACACTTTCCAACCCTGGCTGAAACTGTGCACCACTTGTTGCTCGCCAAGCCGGCTTCACTGGCACTGGCAGAATCCTGCACGGGCGGCATGCTCAGCAGTCAACTGGTGGATTTCCCGGGCAGCTCTGCCTATCTCCAGCACTGCGTGGTCAGCTATGCCGACGCAGCCAAAATCTCTTTGCTGGGAGTGGAAGCATCCGTGCTGGCCCGCCATGGAGCGGTATCGGCTGAAACCGCCATCGCGATGGCACAAGGAGCCCGCAGCAAACTCGACAGTGATTACGCACTGGCAATCACCGGCATCGCCGGTCCAGACGGTGGCAGCACCGAAAAGCCGGTAGGCACAGTGGCGATCGCCTTGTGTGACCGCCAGCACAGTTTTGTACAGGTCGTGCAGCTGTCCCAACGTTCACGCAATCTTGTACGAGTGATGAGCTGTGCAGTGGCGCTCGACATGCTGCGCCGGCACTTGCTTGGCACTCAGCCTTTGGTCAGTTATCCGTTCCTGCCCGCACGCCAGTCGTACCGGGAGGCACATTCCTGACATGACCTTCTCGATACGCTGGAAGCTGATCGTTTCCATCATCCTGCCGCTGCTGCTCATTGCTGGCATAGTAATGGGACTGACTTTGCGGCGCGTCTATGACTCTGCAGTTTTCACACTGCAGAACCAGCATTTGCGCGAGGTCAGCCTGTTGGCCACCGGCATCAACTACGAACTGGGTTCGCTCAGCGGCACCGTGGATGACACCGCCATCTTTCTCGGACTCAAACCCACACTCGACACTGAAGCCATCTTCAGCCTGCTGAAAGACACCATGCGGCGTGACCCGCTTATTTATGGCGCCAGTATCGCGTTTGAGCCTTTCGCTTATCGCAATGATCTGCGGCTGTTTGCACCTTATGTGTATGACAAGGACATGAAGCGGCTCGACCTCACTTCCGTGCTGGGTGACTACACCAACGGCCGCGTGCAGTGGTATCAACAAGTCAAAACCACCGGGCATGCCTTGTGGACTGAACCCTATTTCGACAACGGCAATGGCAACATGCCCATCGTCACCTACGCAGTGCCAGTCAAGAATGGCGACACTTTCATCGGCGTAGCCACATTCGATTTGCGGCTGGATCTGCTCAACCAGCGTTTATCGGCCCGCATGAATTCGTCACGCTTCATGATCATGAGCCCCTCGGGGCGCTTCATTTCGCATTACGACCCGGCGATGATTCTCAATTCCGGACTGGTTGAAATGACGGCCTCGCTGGTAAATCCGCTGTTTGGACAGATCACCACCCGCATCATGGGTGGTGACACCGGCATGGGTGTCGTCAACAATCTCTATCTCAATGGCAACATCGTACCCGGCAATATGTGGGTGAACTTCACGCCCATCACCACCACCGGCTGGCGGCTGGCCACACTTGCTTCCGAACACGATCTGATCGCCCCGATCCGCGCCCAGATCCAGATCGCCTTGCTCGGACTCAGCCTCACCATCCTGCTCACCTTTGTGCTGGTGTGGACCATGAGTTCACGCCTGACCAATCCGATCAAAAAACTGGAGGCGGCCGTTTCGGAAGTGGCACGCGGCAAGCTTGATACCCATATTGAAAATATCCGTTCCACTGATGAACTGGGCCGACTCAGTCTCGGTTTCAACCGCATGTTGAAAAACCTCAAGAAGCAGATCGAACTGCAAAGCCAGCAGGAAACCGCACAAAAACTGGTCGAACGCGAACTGCAGATGGCGCGCGAAACCCAGAAGTCCCTGCTGCCCACGGAATTCCCGCCCTTCCCTGATCGCAAGGAATTCGAACTGCACGCACTCAATCAGGCGGCCTATCACGTAGCCGGTGACTTCTTCGATTTCTTCCTGGTCAATCCCAAAACGCTGGTGTTTGTGATCGCCGATGTCAGTGGCAAAGGCATGTCGGCAGCACTGGTCATGGCCGTGACCCGCACCATTGTGCGCGATCTGGCGCACAGCGGCCGCAGCCCCGGTGAAATCCTGCAGGAAACCAATGAGCGGCTGCGCGACAGCCAGAAAGGCGGCGCATTTGTCACCATCTTCCTGGGCAGCTACAACATCAGCTCCGGCAAGATCATCTATGCCAACGGCGGGCACGTGCCACCCTACTTGATCGCACGCAATGGCAGCGTCACCAATGTCGGCGATGCCACCGGCACCATCGTCGGCATGCTGGAAGACCAGGAGTACCGCAACGCGGAAATCACTCTCAAGGCTGGTGAGACGTTATTGCTCTATACTGACGGCTTTCCGGAAGCGCGCTCACCGGCTGGTGAGTTCTATGGCATGCCCCGCATCAAGACCTTTCTGCAAAAAAATGCCCAGCTCAACTGTCTTGATCTGTGCGAAGCATCCATCCGTGAGATCGACAATTACCAGAACCAGAACCTGAGTGATGACGTCACCTTGCTGGCACTCAAACGTCTCAATGCCGGCCCGGTCAGCCTGCTGGCTGAACTGCTGAATCCGAAAGGCACCCCGTAGCCTAAGCTTGTTTATGCGCATCACTGCCCTTGTACTTGCCACACTGGCTACTGCCTTGCCGGCCTATGCCGCTGAACCCTTTGCAAAAAGTGCTGAAATCCAGATCGGCGGCCTTGGCCGTTTTGATTACCTGAATGTCGACAGCCTGACTGTTGTGCAAACCCTGGAAACTGCACGTGGAGCCCGCACGATGACAATCGTTCAAGCCACCCATCGCCTTTACATAGCAGCTGTAGAGTATTTGCCTGCCGATCCTGCCAATCCGAAAGCGCGCCCGCACGCTTGGCTGGTTTATCGATGAACTGTTATTGATGTTGCTGCAACACTGCAAGAAAAGGCGGCCCATAGCGCTCCTGCTTGCGCTCACCAATGCCGCTGATCTGCGCTAGTTGCGCCAGTGTAGTTGGCCGTTGCCGGCACAGCGCTTCCAGCGTGGAATTATGAAAGATCACATAGGGCGGCACCTTGTGTTCTTCTGCCAGTTGCATGCGCAGTGCCCGCAGTGCCTCCCATAATTCCGGATCCAGATCGCCCGCTACCGTCAGCGCAGCAGGCTTGCTGCGCTTCCCCGGCTTGCTGTGCTTGGTGGTTTCATCACGCCGCAGCGCCAGTGTTGCTTCGCCGCGTAGCAGTGGCCGGCACACTTCTTCCAGCATCAGCGCGCCATAACCATCGAGATCGACACTCAGATAATTGCGAGCCACCAGTTGGCGGAACACGGAGCGCCATTCATTGACGCTGAGCTCGGCACCCTTGCCGTAGACGTTGAGGTGCTGATGTTCGAACTGGAACACTTTATCCGAGTTGCTGCCGCGCAATACTTCCACCAGGTGATTGACCCCGAAGCGCTGGCCGGTGCGATACACAGCGCTCAAGGCCAGCCGGGCTGTTTCCGTGGCATCCCAGGTTTGCACCGGATGCAAACAAGCGTCGCAGTTGCCACAGGGCATGGGCAGGGCTTCACCAAAATAACGCAGCACCGCTTCACGTCGGCAGGTAGTGATCTCGCACAGGCCCAGCATGGCATTGAGGCGGTGTTGCTCAATGCGTTTATGCTCTTCACTGCCCTGCGATTCAGCCATCATCTGCCTGAGCTTGATTACATCCTGCAGACCATAGAGCAGCAGTGTATTGGCAGGCTTGCCATCACGGCCGGCGCGGCCGGTTTCCTGGTAATAGGCTTCGATGGTCTTCGGCATGTCGAGATGAGCAACAAAACGCACGTCCGGTTTGTCGATACCCATGCCAAAGGCGATGGTGGCCACCATTACGATGGCATCTTCGCGCAGAAAACGTGCCTGGTTCTCGGCCCGCTGCCGGGCGCTGAGGCCGGCATGATAGGCCAGCGCATTGAAACCTTCGCTCTGTAACCATTCGGCGGTTTCTTCGGTTTTCTGCCGCGACAGGCAATAGACGATGCCGGCGTCACTGGCATGCTCTTCTCGCATGAAGCGCAGCAACTGCTGGCGCGGATTGTCCTTGAGTGTGATGCGATAACAAAGGTTGGGACGATCAAAGCCGGCGATGAACTGGCGGGCATCCTGCAATTGCAGACGCTCAATGATTTCCTTGCGGGTGCGGACATCGGCAGTGGCAGTAAGCGCAATGCGTGGCACGCTCGGGAAGCGTTCATGCAAGACGCCAAGCTCCAGATAGTCGGCGCGGAAGTCATGGCCCCACTGTGATACACAGTGGGCTTCATCAATTGCAAACAGTGCCAGTTTCACGCTCTGTAGCAGTGCCAGCGTGCGCTCCTGCTTGAGCCGTTCCGGTGCCAGGTACAGCAGATCCAGCTCACCACGCTGCATCGCCTCTTCAATGACCCGTACTTGTGAATAGTCCAGCGTGGAATTGAGGAAAGCCGCTTTGACCCCGGCCTCATGCAAGGCCGACACCTGATCCTGCATCAGCGCAATCAATGGCGAGATCACTACGCCGCAACCAGGACGCACCAGTGCCGGAATCTGGTAACACAGCGATTTGCCACCCCCGGTCGGCATCAGCACGAAGGCATCGCCACCTTCGATGAGGGTGTCGATGATTTCAGCTTGGGGAGGGCGGAAACTGCTGTAACCAAAAATTTTATGGAGTATGGCGAGCGCATTATTCATGCGCTGCACTATAGTCAGGAACCAATCGGCCGCAAGTTTATTTTGGCTGATTTGGGCCCAATCAACCCGGGAGAGGGTAATTGAGCATTTTTGCTGCCACTGGTACGCACAGGTGCTGGAACTGCCCCATCTGTACAGCTTCGGCACCCTGAGCTTCTTCGACTGTAATGGCACCGGCTTGATGCTTAGCCAACCAGCACGAAGACGGCAAGCAAGAGTGTATGGCATTTTTCAAAGACCCTGATGGGCGCCCACTGGCCCTGATGGCCCAAAAAAAAGACTAAGCCTCATGCCCTCCGCTCTGTAAAATCAGCTGCTAATTTCCATACTGCCGGGCACAGGGCGAGCGACTGCCTCTCATCTTCCCGATCAGCACAGAGCCAGCACATGACACAGAATTTCACTTATCACTGCCAGCAAGGCGGTGAAAATGCTTTAGCTGTACTGGCAGCCATCAGCGCCTTGCCCAAAATGCGCTTGAAAGATGCCATGAGCAAAGGTGCGGTGTGGCTCAAGCGTGAAGGCAAGGGCAACAAACGGGTACGTCGTGCCACGCAGGAGCTGCAGACGGGGGATGTGTTGTCTCTGCATTACAACGCCGAGATTCTGGCACTGGCACCTCCTGCGCCCGCACTGGTCGCCGACGAGAAACAATATAGCGTCTGGTACAAGCCCGCCGGCCTGCTGGCACAGGGCACACTGGAAGGTGATCACTGTGCGCTGCTGCGGATCGTCGAGCAAAAATTGCAACGCGATGTCTTTCTTGTGCACAGACTTGATCGCGAAGCGGAGGGCTTGATGCTGGTCGCTCACACCGGCAAAGCGGCGGCAGCACTTTCTGCGTTGTTTGCCCAGGAAGCCAAACAAGGCATCCGCAAAATTTACCGGGTAGAAGTGCGCGGCAACGTGGCAGCGCAAGGTGAACTCAATGCAGCACTTGACGGCAAGTCGGCGTTGACGCGTTACCAGCTGCTCGAATATGTGCCGACGCGCGACAGCTCTCTGGTAGAAGTGGAACTGGTCACCGGCCGCAAACACCAGATCCGCCGGCATTTTGCCGGCATTGGCCATGCCGTGCTGGGAGATCCCCAGTATGGCAGCGACAACAAGGATGCCCGCGGTTTGCAGTTGCGGGCTGTCAGGCTTGAATTTGCGTGTCCGCTCGGCAAGCAACTGCGCCGCTACGCGTTGACCTGACTTTCAGCTGGCCCAGCCTCCTGTATGAAGCCAGCCTGGGTTACAACTTGCTTTGATACACACCAAAATGGATAAAGGGGGCTACTGCCTTTTGTCCCCGCATCACTTCCGCAGGCACCTGGTGCCGCACCGGCGACAAACTTTTTAGATACGCAGCGATGGCAGTGATGTCATCTGCATGGATATTCGCGTAGCTGGGCCACGGCATCACCGCCAGAGTCTGGCCGCCATGCTTGCTCATGCCGGTCTGGATCATCCTGATGATGTCTTGCTTGCTCCAGCTGCCGATGCCGGTTTCAATATCAGGCGTGAGATTGGCCGGATAGACAATGCCGGGGTTGCGATCCACCAGCGGATTACTCCAGGCAATACCAGTGTCAGAACCTGCCAGCAATTGTTGCCGGTTTGGTGTGCCGGTCAAGGCACCGTTGGTATGGCAACTGCCACACCCAAGCAATCCCACCAGGTATTGCCCACGCTCAACCTGCTCAACCGTGAAATTGCCGTTGCTGAGCGCCACTGGCGTTGGCAAGTTGGTAGCAGGGGTTAGTTGCTGGTAATCGTCAAGCGGATTGTAGTTGGAAGCAGTCGAGCAAGCGTTCAACGTAACCAGAGCAGTCGCTATTAGAAAGTACTTGCGCATCCAGAGTGTCCAAGGATATTGGCGCTGGATTAGATACTGGCGACTCAAGGCCTGCCTTGATACCGGTCAATGAGGTGAGGTTGATTCTCATTACGACAGGAAAATGATGGCGCAGATCCATGCAGCTTTTTCACCGCCGGTAGTCTGGTCGGAGCTAGCAATGATCAAAATTGGCAACAGCCACAGCAGCACACAGCCCGCCAACGCTCCCCGATTGCAGGGCAGCATCAATACCAAAAGCGGATGCCAAACACCATGCGCGTCGCATTTGCAGTCGCAGTCCTGCCAATAGCATGCTCCACACCGATATAAGGCGCAAATTCACGCGCGAATTCATAGCGTAGCCGCAGTGCAATGTTGCTATCAAACAGCCCTTGCTCGATGCCGGCAGCCGTGTCGCTGGCAAAAGCGTGATTCAATTGCACGCGTGGCTGCAGCAATAATTTTTGAGTAAGCCGCACTTCATAGCCTGCTTCAAAATGCAATTGCAAATCACCACGCTCACTGACAAATGCTGCGCTATCAATTTCAAACCAGTACGGTGCCAGCCCCTGAAAACCCAACACGCCGTAAGAACGCGACTTGCCAGTGCCATCATCATGACGCACTCCGGTTTGCAAATTCCAGAACGGCGCTATGGCATGACTGTAGAGCACTTGCAACTCTGTGTGCCCGACCTCGTGCAGCAGGTCTGACCACTCGCCGGCAGTTTTCACCCACAGTTTGTCGTAGTCTCCACCGTACCAGCCCTGCGCATCCCATACCCACAGGTTGTTGTCATTTTGAAACTGACGCTCGAAGCGGTCAGCCAGCAGTAAATAATTGCTCATACCACCATGTTCCATCATCGTGGTGGCCAGCGCCTCGGAAGTGCCAGCAGCAGCAATTGTTGCCGACATCGCCGTATGATCAGGTGTTGCCGGCACCGGAGTATCTTGTTGCATTGCAGCATGATCATGCTCGGCCGCCAAAGCGCACAGTGGGAGCAGCAACAGCAATAGTGCGCACTTCATGACTGCGCTCCCGGCTTGCTGACTTTGAATACCCGCATCATGCCGGCATGCATGTGATAAAGCAGATGACAGTGGAACGCCCATTGGCCGAGGGCATCAGCGGTAATATCCACCGAAGCTTTTTCGCCTGGTTTTATTACCAGTGTATGCTTGCGCGGCTTGTTGTGGTCCTGGGTTGTTACCACATCGAAGAACATGCCATGTAAATGCACAGGATGCAGCATCATTGTGTCGTTGACGAAACTCAGTCGTACCCGTTCGTTAAGGCCAAGCATGATCGGCGCGGTCACTTCCGAAAATTTCTTGCCATCGAATGACCACATGTAACGCTCCATGTTGCCGGTAAGATGTAGTTGCAATTCACGCTCTGGTGCGCGCTGATCAGGATTTGGCAGCAAGCTGCGCAGATCGGTGTAAACCAGCACGCGATGGGGCTCATGTTCCAGACCCAGCGGCCGCTCGTGCAGACGACTCACCGGATTGCTCGCCAGCATATCGACGGCCGGGCCCGATGGATGCGAATGCTGCAACCCGCTGTCACCATGATCCATGCCGCCCATATCCATCGTGCTGTGATCCATGCCAGCCATATCCATAGCGCTGTGATCCCCGACTGCAGTGGGACTAGCCACTACATCATGGGTCATGCCAATGTTTTTCATTGTCAGCAGCGGCCGCGCACGCAGTGCCGGTATTTCTGCCTGCATGCCTGCGCGCGGCGCCAGCGTGGCACGCGCATAGCCGGAGCAATCATTGGTTTCAGCATAGACCGTATATGCTTGTGCGGATACCGGCTGCACGATCACATCAAATGTCTCAGCAGTGCCAATCTGCAACTCGTCAGTTTCCACCGGCTGCACATACTGACCATCGGCTTGCACCACGGTCATTGCCAATCCGGGTATGCGCAGATTGAAAATGCTCATCGATGAAGCATTGATAATACGCAGCCTGATGCGTTCGCCGACACTGAACAAACCAGTCCAGTTTTCAGCGGGAGCATGCCCATTGATCAAATAGGTGTATGTCGCTGCAGAGACATCGGCCAGATCAGTGGGATTCATGCGCATGGCACCCCACAGCATGCGTTCGGCCAGCGTGGCATCGAAGCCATCACGCTGCACATCCCGGAAGAAGTCAGCGAGAGTGCGCTGCTGATAGTTATAGTTGCCGCTCATGGCCTTCAGCTTGTGGAACACACGTTCCGGTTTTTCAAAGGTCCAGTCCGACAACAGCAGCACGTATTCGCGATCGTACTGGAAAGGCTCCGGCTCCAGCGGATCAATGATGATGGGGCCAAAGTGGCCAAGCTGTTCCTGCAAACCGGAGTGACTGTGGTACCAGTAAGTGCCGGCTTGTTTGACCGGAAATTCATAAGTGAAAGTAGCACCGGGGGCAATGCCATCAAAACTGACACCTGGCACACCATCCATTTGCCAAGGCAATAAAATGCCGTGCCAGTGAATCGAGGTTGGCTCATCCAGTGCATTTTGCACATGCAGTTTGAGTGCAGAGCCTTCACGCCAGCGCAACAGCGGTGCCGGGAACTGGTCGTTGATGCGAATGTGGCGCGCTGCTTTACCGGCAATGGCGGCATGAGCACTGGATACCCGCAACTGCAAATCAGCCCCTTGCAACCCCGGCACTCCTGCCAGTGAGGTGAGGCCGCTACTTTGCGCCCACGCCGGCAACAGGCTCTGCCAGCCGAGTGCAGCGCCCAGCTGCAATGAGGAATTCAGGAACTCACGTCTTTTCATAATGCATTTCCAACAGCTTGTCTTCAGGAGCCCACAGGCCCGCTCACAGTGGTAAGCCAGCTGGTAACAGCCACGACATACACTGCCACAGCCATTTCCAAACGGATCGAAGCTTGCAAAGCAGACGCACCGGAGACCAACAGGCGTGGCACCAGCACCAGTTTGTTGAGCGCCGCCAGCAACAACAAGACACTGACACCCGCCAGCTTCAACAACAAGGTCTGCCCGTATGAGGTGTTCAGCAATTCTTGCGGCGCCTGCAGCAATTGTGTCAACACATAGACACCCGCCAACAACAACGCTGCCACCAGCCATAGGGCCAGGGCACCAAAGCCCCGCATCAGCCCAGGCACCTTGTCAGGCTGACTGGTGTAACTTAAATGCAACAGTGGATACAACGCCCCGATCCACGCAAACACTGCCAGCACATGCAGCCCCAGCAGCATTTTCACTGCCAGCGGCATCGTTGTGGTGTGACCAGTCAGTACAAACGAAAAGCCCAACAGCAGCGTCAACATTGCGCACAAAGAATAGCCTGCTCGTTGTCGCAGCGCGCTGGTTTCCCCCATCGCGAGCAACCACACCGCCGCCGGCGTCAGCGCCAGGGCCGTCAAGCGCAGTGCCAGCACCGGGCCCAGTGCTGACTGCAACAGAATTGCAGCCATCCGGGAATCAAACATGCCGGCGACGCCATTCTGATTGATGCCACCCACCTGCAGCAGCAATGACAGCGGTACCATCAACATGCCCAGTGCTGCACACAACAGCAGATATCCGCGCAAGCGGGCCAACTGCGAAAACTGTAAGCGATCTGCCAGCAAATGCACGAAGCTGCCACCGACCACCCCCGCCATCGCCAGCAACCCAAAAAACTTGATTACGACTGCTGCCAGCGCCCAGCTATCGATCTCCATCCTGCCTGCCTTGCTTCAATGATGCTCGTGTTGTGTTTTAGCAGGAGCCTTGCCGGCTGATTCAGTGGTATTGGGATTCACCGTAAACCCCAGTTTGCCTTCCACCCGATGACCATCTTTGCCAACAATGGTCCAGCTCGCTTGGTAGACAGCAGGCATGAGGGCCGGCAACGCTATCGTGAAAGTGTTCAGGGATTCCGCAGCGGCTGTGAATCCAGTCGCCACCACAGCGCCATTTTTATCAACCATAGTCAACTTCACCAGTTGCACGGGTTCTGAAAAACCCAGCACCAGTGCAGCCGGGGCATGATTGAGCACGGCACCATCGGCCGGGCTGGCCTGCTTCAACTCGGTGTGGGCATAGAGCAGTGAAGCACACAGCCACAACACTGGCGCCAGCAACAAAGCTTTGGTGATTTTCATGATTAACTCTCCGGGCTACATCAACTTGGCCAAACTACCATTACCAATAGGAACTACAACAGTTTAAACCTTCCCGGCGCCGGGAGCTAAAGGCTTTGTCGCCGTTGCCAGGTCTAGCTCGCGAATTTTTACGTGGCAGCGACGATGTGGTTTACTTCAGGGGAATTTCCCTGCCGGAGCCCCCTTATGTCCAGCAATCCGCTGCTCGATTGCGTCATCATTCCCAAACTGCGTGACCTCGGCGCTTTTACCGTACGCCGCGCCTTGCCCTCAGTTGAGCGCCGCAGCGTCGGCCCCTTTGTGTTTTTCGACCAATTCGGCCCCACCATTCTAAAGGCTGGCCATGCGCTGGATGTACGCCCGCATCCGCATATCGGCCTGTCGACGCTGACCTGGCTGTTTGCCGGTGAGATCCAGCACAAGGACAGTCTTGGCAACGACATGATCATACGCCCCGGCGAAGTGAACTGGATGACGGCCGGTCGCGGCATTGTGCATTCCGAACGCAGCCCGCCCTCCCAACGTCACGGCAACGCACCTTTAGGCGGCACGCAGGTGTGGCTGGCATTGCCCATCGAAAAAGAAGAGATGGCGCCGGCGTTTTATCATTACAGTGCCGAGGTGATTCCCAAAATCACCGACACCGGCCTGTGTCTGACGCTGATTGCCGGCAGCGCTTTTGGCCAGACCTCGCCGGTGCACACTGAAAGCGATACTTTTTACGCTGACCTCGTGTTGCAGCAGGGACAGCAATTGGCAGTGCCCTCCACCATCGAGGAGCGTGCGATCTATATGATCGAAGGCAGCATGACTATCGCAGGCGATACTTTCGATGCTGGTACAATGATAGTGTTCAAGCCTGGCCACGCAGTGACAATACTAGCCAAGAGCAACTGTCATTGTGTAATTTTGGGGGGCGCCGCGTTGGCGGGTCAGCGACATCTTTACTGGAATTTTGTCTCCAGTCGCCAGCAACGCATCGAGCAAGCCAAGGACGACTGGCGTCATGGCCGCTTCGGGCAAGTAGCCGGCGATGAGGAGTTTATTCCACTGCCTGAGTAAATAATTTCCGCAGGCACCTCGCACAACAGCAATTGCCGATTTTTTTCGCACACTTGCCATGGAAGCAGCATGATCTGCGTTGTAGACTGTTTTTTAAATTCAAGAATCCAGAGAGCCCGACTGGCTTTCCCAATGACCAGGACGCCCCATGCCCAAATACCATTTCATTACCGGTCTGCCCCGCTCTGGCTCGACGCTGCTGGCAGCCATTCTCCGGCAGAATCCCCGCTTCCACGCTGGCATGACCAGCCCGGTCGGCAATTTTTATTCAGCCGTGTCCCAGCAATTTGCCGCCGGCACTGAATTCGGTCCGGTGGTAAGCCAGCCACAGCGTCGGCGCATGGTGCGCGCGTTGTTCGATGCCTATTACGAAGAGCAGGCTGGCAAGTCAGTAGTGTTCGACACCAACCGTATGTGGGCCGCCAAGCTGCCGCTGGTGCTCGACCAGTTTCCCGAGGCCAAAGTCATTGCCTGTGTGCGCAATGTGGCGTGGGTGATGGACAGCATCGAACGCCAATATCGCAGCAACCCTTATGAAAACACGCGCCTGTTTGGCCAGCACATGGGCCGCAGCACCGTTTATCAACGACTGGAAGGTCTGGCCCAGCATGACCAGATGGTGGGCTTTGCGTGGGCGGCGCTGCGCGAGGCTTTCTATGGTGAGCAGGCAAAATCACTGTTGATCATCGACTACGAACTGCTGGCGCAGGCACCGGCCAAAGTGATGGATCTGTTGTACAAGTTCATCGGTGAGCCACTCTTTGAGCATGACTTCAATGACGTGCAATACGATGCCCCGGCTTTCGACGAGCAACTGGGTGTGCCGGGCCTGCACCGTGTGAAACCCAAGGTGGAGTTCACCGAACGCCGCACAATTATTCCGCCCGACCTGTTTGAGAAATATTCGAAAATGACGTTCTGGACCGACCCCGCCGGCAGTGCTGCCAACGTGATTGCGCCCAAACCTGCCCCGGCCAGCAAATAACCAAACTAGCAATTCCAATACATGGAGGTGTAAGCGTGAGCACGGTCAACATTGAATACCTGCAGGTCGGCTCGAAATACTACGAGCTGGCTGCAGCGGTGAGTGCTTTGCAGGCGGACCATGAGCAGCCACTGACAGGGCTGGTGGCGGATGTGATCGGTCAGTATTTGCAATCGTATGGAGTGACGCTGCTGGTTTGATTCGCGGGTTCACTACCAAGCCGCCATGCACGCGGGAGCCCGCGCATGCTGGCCAAGCCTGACTTGATACTTACTTCTTCGTCGGCGTCGGATCTGGGTGATTCAAATTGATGAACGGCGTGTTGCCGCCACTGACCTGGGGCAATACTCCATTCCATTTTTCAATGGCTTTCAGTTGCACATATTCCGCGCCACCCTGCTCCTTGATGGCCTGCGCCTGAATCTGGATGGTTCTGGCCTCGGCCTCGGCCATCGCAATTTTCTGTTGCGCTTCAACCCGGATGCGATCCAGATCATTCTTGGCTTTCAATGCATTTTGTTCTGCTGTTTGCTTGGCTTCAATGGCGGCATCAAACGAATTGGAAAAAGCAAAATTGGTGATTTGGATATCTTCAACGTTGATGTTGTAAGCACTTAATGAATCACGCAAGCCGGTGGCAATTTCCGATTTGACATCTTCCCGCTTGACCAGCAAATCTTCGGCCGAGAAGCGTGCAACTACGGCTTTGACAACCTCCTGGATGCGCGGATCAATTACCTTCTGCTCCACTTCCAGACCTATGCGCGTATAGGTATCGGCCAGCGAATCGCCGTTCAAGTGATAGTTCAGCGCCACTTCAGTAGCCACCGATTGCAAATCACGTGTCCCGGCATTCACGGGGGCATGGGCTTTGCGGGTGCGCACGTCGACGATACGAACATCTTCTATCATCGGCAATTTGAAATGCAAACCGTCGGATTGCACGCTTTGCACCTGGCCAAAACGAAACACGATCGCACGCTCACCCGAAGTAACTGTATAAAAACTGCTCCACAAAACCGCAATCACAACCAGCGCGAGTGCGCCCAGAATAATTTTGGACAGTGGGATGGCAGGGCTCTGTTGCATGGCAAATTTCCTTTAGCTGTTGTTGGCAGCCGCCACTCTACCACTAGTTGGCAAGGATCGAGCTGGGGGCCGACTCATGGGCTGGACCCGCCACCACCGCCTTGCAATGACACAAGCCAAACCGTTGCCACCAAGGCAAGTATTCAGCGCGGCAATTTCACCAGCCGGGTGCCCTGAAAAGAGCCAACATAAATGTACTTCCCCGCCTGCGTTGCCACCGAAACTCCATTGATCAGCGCTTTACCTTTGGAGTCGTAAACCATCGTCACTTTCATGGTGACCGGATCAATTTCCGCAACACCAAAGCCCTGGATGCAGGGATTGCTTGATGTGGCCGGGCAATTGCCTGCAACCCCCATGATGCCCGCCGCCAGAATCTTGCCCTCGGCAGTCCAGGTGAGATTGTCCGGCATGAAAGTGAACGCGACTTTTGCCACTTCTTTTTTGGCGATCAAATCGTATTTGTGGAAATCACGCGTAGTCCAGCCGGTAACATAGGCATAGTGGCCATCAGCACTCACCAGTACGCCATTGGGATAACCGTAGTCGGAGCCCGGCAACACGGTTTCGCCGCCGGCAGCAGACCAGCGCCCAACGTTGCCGGAGGGTGCTCCGGCGAACAGATCCTGACCTTCCGTCTGGATCGCTTGCGGACGCGTGGCGACAAAACCACCATCGGGCAGCGCTGCCACATCGTTATAGGGTTGGTCGGTGAGCACACAGCCGCGCCATTCCAGTTTCCAGGAATTGCCTGCGGGCAACAGCTCATACATTTCCATTGATTCGCGCTGATTATGATTCACCACATACAGCTGCCACTCACCACTGGTGCGCCTGGACAGCGACAAGCCATGCGGACTCACTTTGTCACCGAGCGATTCCTTGCAGGCGGCAACCCCCCAGTTGCTCTTGACTGCGGCCGACAATGGCATGTCGGTGAATTTGCGGGTGGCGATTTCAAACAAATCGATCGGCGCATCGTCGCCTTTGCCATAGTTCGCCACGATCAGATACTTGCCATCCGGTGTCAGCTCCAGATCTTCCGGGGCGCGGGTGCCGCAGATAATTTCGGCATCACCTTGTTGGCCGCAATCCAGCATCTTGGGTTGTTGCGAACCTGGTTGTGCGAAAACTGCCAGTGGCAGCAACAACAACGATAACGAGAGGCAGATTTGCAGTTTTTGTTTCGTGTCCATTTTCATGTCCCCTGACAGTTGATTGCATGCTACTGATGCTAAGCCAAAGCCCCGCATCCACCAAACGTAATTGTGATTGGCAAATTAAATTGGCATGACTCTGCCTGAGCTTCCCGCTGGTGATGATGGCAACACGAGACCTGTCGCCCCGCAGCAGGCTTGGGTGCTTGCACCTGACTCCGGCCGGTGCCCGCTAGCCGCGGACTTAATCAGCCTGCATCTGGGCAACCAGCCTGGAGGCAAGCTGGCAACTGTTCATTTCCATCTCGATATCCTTGTCGATGTAGGAACCGGAGGTAGTATTGTTGTGGTCCAGCCACTGGTTATAGCCAACGACCATCACCTTGACCTTGGCCAAGATGTCGCCGGACAGCAAATCCACATCCGCATCGCGGCCACTCGACGCCTTCGCCAGCTTGGTTTCAATGCGGATGCTGCGCTGGATATGCCGAAGCGCTTCATCCTTGAAATTCTGCGATTTTTCAGCAGAAATATCAGTGGCCAGCCCCGCGAACATCATGTTGAGCGCAGTGCAGCGGGTCATGACCGAAGACATGCGCACCGGATCTGCTTCACCGATACTGCCAACCAGCAGCTCGGCAATCGGCGTCCAGGCCGGCTTCTGTGCCAGCACTGATGCTGAGCCCAGCAACAGAACAATGCACATGGCAGTTATCGATAAAAGAGCGCGTGCTGTGGTCATGGGCTGGATTCCACGTGTCTTCCAAGTTAAAACTAAAGCGTATTTCACCTGACAAATTTTCAGGGCCAGTCAAACACATGCAGGAATAGAAATAAATCGAAATCAAAATGCCGGGCGCAATTCCGCAATCTTTTCACTACTGGTCGTGATACGGTAAGCAGCAAGCCGTGCAATCACAAAATGCAGGGCGGAAATTCACTCTTTCAGTTTGAATTACCACAACCGGAGCAGCCAACATGAGTAAAGAAAAAAGCGCCAAAAAAGATGTGAAGAAAAAACCGTTGCTGAACCAGAAGGAAAAGAAAGCGGCAAAGCGTGAAAAGAATGCTGGCAAAGCCGGCTTCATGGATCCCACCAGAAAATAAGGCCCGCGCTCTTGTTGGCGCCAGTCGCGGCAAACCGCCGACTTTGCCTGCCACAGTTTGCAGGCAACGGCAGTGATGCCGCGCTGCAGTTTGCTACCAGTCCTTGTTGCCAGGCAGCAGGCCGGCCAGTTCCTGTTCCGTCAAATTGCGCCAGCCCCCCTGTTTCAACTTGCCCAACTGCACATTGATAATGCGCACACGACATAGCTGGGTGACTTTGTAACCGAGCGCTTCACACATCAAGCGGATCTGGCGATTGAGACCCTGGGTGAGGGTGATGCGGAAACCGTATTTGGCGAGCCGTGACACTTTGCAAGGCTTGGTCAGCTGGTTATGAATACGCACACCACGCGCCATTCTACGCAGAAAATCATCGCTTACCGCCTTGTTCACACCCACCAGATATTCTTTCTCGTGGTTGTTTTCGGAGCGCAAGATCTGGTTGACGATGTCACCGTTGCTGGTGAGCAGGATCAAGCCTTCCGAATCCTTGTCTAGGCGACCGATCGGGAAGATACGTTCCTGATGATCGACAAAATCGATGATGTTGCCCTTGACTGCTTGATCAGTCGTGCAAGTGATGCCCACCGGTTTGTTCAAGGCAATGTAGACGTGTTTGCGCTTGTTGGAGATGGTAACGCGCTGCTTGATTTCATCACCGTCCACACAAACCGTCATGCCTTCCAGCCACTTGGCGCCCTTGCTGGCAATCTCGCCGTTCATGGTCACGCGCTGTTGGTCGATCAGGTCGTCGGCTTCACGGCGTGAACACAGCCCGGATTCACTGATGTATTTGTTAAGACGCATGCATTACAACTTTTTGAGACGGAAATTGCGGCCCTTGATTTTGCCGGCGCGCAGCTTTTCCATAAGTTTGTCGAT
>CAINTJ010000055.1 GCA_903853385.1 uncultured Gammaproteobacteria bacterium | reverse complement strand
TTTCATGAGGCAGTGATCAATACCTCGAGTTTGTTCAGGCGATCAATGCAAAGCTCGATGCGATCACCGGCCACCACTGGCCCCACTCCGGCCGGTGTGCCCGTGAAGATCAGATCGCCGGCTTGCAGTGTGTAGAGTTTCGACAGTTCACTGATCACTTCGTGATTCTTCCAGATCAGGTCACCGAAATCGGCATCCTGTCGCAAGAGGCCATTGACCCACAGTTTGAGCGAACCACGGGCAAAGTGGCCGCACTGCGCCACCGGCACGATGGGGGAAACTGGCGCCGAACCATCAAAGGCCTTGCCGGTATCCCAGGGATGACCGACCCGCCCAGCGGCCAATTGCAGATCGCGCCGGGTCATGTCGAGGCCGGCAGCATAGCCAAACACATGGTCGAGCGCCGCAGCCGCAGGAATATTGGCACCGCCCTTGCCGATCGCGATCACCAGTTCACCTTCAAAATGCAGATTGGCGGTGCCGGGCGGATACGGCATGCGGCCATCGGTAACTAGTGCATCGGCCGGTTTCAGAAAAAAGCACACCGCATCGCGTGAGGCTTCTGCACCCATTTCGCGAATATGGGCTGCATAGTTTTTGCCCACACAATAAATGCGATTGACCGGAAACAAGGCATCTTGTCCGCTGATGGCAACTGCCGGTTGGGGCCGGCCCGGGAAAACGAAGGTCATAACTCAATCCTATCTTTAAGAAGTTTGCACATATGCTATAACAGCGCCAGTGACGGGAGCATCAGTATGAATAGTGGCACCTTGAAGAATTTGCTGCAAAAGCTTTCCAGTTTCGGGCTGCAAACCCTCGAACTGTTCAAGCCCAGACAACAACAGGATTTTACCGCCAGTCTGCAGCCACTGTGCCGGAGCCTGCTGGGTTTGCAGGGGGAAGCCGCGTCGATTGCCATTGCCGAAGCCATCATCCGCAGTTATCAGCAGGCCTCCAGCGTGGACAAGGCGGCGTTCTTCAGTTATCTGCATGATGGCCTGGCTGCCGATCCCGGCACGGTCAATGCCGCCATCCAGGCGTATAAGACCACACCCAGCCAGGCCGCACTGCAACAACTCGCCTGTGCGTCCGAATCACCCCGACTCGATCTCCTGCGCACTCTCAATACGGCGCCGGGCGGCACCATGGCACTGATCCGCATGCGCGAAGAGTTGCTGAAACTTCCCGGTCTGGATGCGATTCGCAATGTGCTGGATGCCGATTTTGTGCAATTGTTCCTGGCCTGGTTCAACCGCGGTTTCCTGCAGTTGCGCAGCATCGACTGGCAAACACCCGCGCTGATCCTGGAAAAACTGATCGAGTACGAATCCGTGCACGAAATCAAAGGCTGGCCCGATCTGCGCCGCCGCCTGCAACAGGATCGCCGCTGTTACGGCTTTTTCCATCCAGCCATACCGGACGAACCGCTGATTTTCGTCGAAGTGGCGCTCACCCATGGCATCAGCAACAACATCAAGGAACTGTTGCTGCCCGCCGGTGAGGCTGCTGATGACAAGCCCTTCAACACCGCAGTGTTCTATTCAATCAATAACTGCCTCTATGGCCTGCGCGGGGTGTCGTTCGGTAATTTCCTGATCAAACAGGTGGTGGAGGATCTCGGTGCGTCGAACCCGCTCATCCACCATTTTGTGACGCTGTCGCCGGTGCCCGGCTTCATGAAATGGCTCGCCGGCAAGCCTGAGGTGCTGACGCGCTGTACGCCGGCCGAACAGGAATCGGTGGCCATCCTGCTCAAGAATCCCATGCAGGAAAATGTCTTGCGCTTGCACCCGGTACTGTCACAGGTATTGCCGCGACTGTGTGCTGACTATCTGCTCAATGCCAAGAGCCGTAGCAAACCGGTCGATGCGGTGGCACGCTTTCATCTCGGCAATGGTGCGCGGCTGGAGCGGCTCAACTGGATGGCTGATGCTTCAGCCAACGGCTTGCAGCAAAGCGCCGGCATCATGGTGAACTATGTCTATGACAAGGACGCGCTGGCCCGCAACCACGAAGCCTACCAGCAGCGCAATGAAATCATTGCCTCGCCGGCGGTGCACAAACTGATTGCATGAGCAGAAATCTGCTGTCGAATAAAATTACATCCCACCACGATCAACTCCAGGATCAGCCATGAAACTTTTCAGTCTTGTACTTTGCTGTTTGTTAATCAACCTCGCCCATGCCGCACCTGTAGATGAAGTGCGTGCTGCCGGCCTTACCTGGGTCCAGGGCATCAGCAAGGGCGACCCCGACTACATGGTGGCCCTTTACGACGAACACGCCATCCTGCACGGCACCGTGTCGCCGGTGGTGCGTGAAGGCCATGCCTTGATCCGCGAATATTTCGCGGCGCTTTCCAGTGGGCCCACAATGAATTTTGTCGAACCGCAGCACATTCGCATTTTTGGCGATGTCGCTGTCAATACCGGCAACTACGAAACCAAAATCGGCAACAATGCCCCAGTAAAGCTGCGCTACAGCTTTGTCTATCACAAGGTCGGTGGCAAATGGTTCATCGTCGATCATCACTCTTCGCGCATGCCGGAATGAGCCTGCGCACACGCCAATCGCGCGACAGCAGTACTGAATCGAGGACATAAAAAAACGGCGCAGTTTACAAGCTGCGCCGTTTTATTGTTGCGTTAAAGTTGTTGCGTTAAACCTGCATCCGCTTACTTGGCTTTGGTTCTCCAGCTGTCCGCATAGTTGTCGCGGGCATCTGCTGCGTAAGGAGTCGGAGCGACTTTAACGCGGATGGTGGTCTGTTTGTGTGGCTCGATGGAAGTTTTGCCGGTCACTTCGGGCTCACCCCACAGCAGAGTCAACACGTCGCCGATTTGTACATCGGCATCCACTACTGCCAGCGACAACAGGCAACGCTCGTTGTAGGAATAACCGTTGAACATGGACATGCCGACTTGCTTGCCGTCTTTCATCAGCGCATCAGCGTTGCTGGACGAGTAGTTAGGCTGCGGGAAATCAATCCATTTGAAAGCCAGACCTGGTTCGAAGCAGGAAGCAATAACTTTCATTACGTCTTCACGGTTCCACTCGATAGTGACTTTCTTGCGGTTGGCTTTGGCTTTCATGGCTTCCAGTGCTGCTTTGCCGATGAAGTCTTCTTTCTTCCAGCCGATATAGAAGTCGTAGCCCAGTTCGAACGGAGTTACGTAGTAGTCTTCGATGTTGTCGCTTACCAGCGAGCCACCGATGGAGCCCATGGCTTCATAGCTGTCGGCACCCAACCAGTCGCGATACTGCTGCATCATGCCACCGCCGGTGTAGATACCTGGCAATGGTGATGGAATCCAGCCGGACTCCAGCGTGTTGGAAGAGTAGGCGCGGGCACCGACGAAACGCATGTCGACGCCGGCTTTTTTGGCAGCTTCGGCGATGGTGGTCTGGATGTAGCTCTTGTCAGCGTAGGGGCCCCAGATTTCCAGACCAGGTGCGCCCGCCATGCCGTGACGCAGGGCCATAACTTTGCGTGAACCGATATTGACAGTGTCCACGTGGAAGAATTTCACTTCAGGAATGGGACCGCCGTTCATTACTTCAAAGATCTTGTTGGCGTCAGGGCCCTGGATCTGGAAGCGGTAATGGGTACGGTAGATGGCTTTGCCGTCGGGACGGCTGTCGGAACGTGGATCATGTTTCAGACGCACGTTGTAGTTGCCGATCGAAGCCTGGAACATAACCCAGTTGGCGGTAGGAGCGCGGCCAACCATTACGAATTTCTGCTCGGTTTCACGGAAGATGATCATGTCGCCGATCACGTGACCAGCCGGAGTAACCGGAACAAAGTGCTTGGCAACGTTGAGTTTGAAGTTGGCGAAGCTGTTGATACCCACATAGCTCAGGAATTTTTCTGCATCCGGACCTTCGACTGTCAGCTCATCCATGTGATGGGTCTGGTCAAACAGCACAGCGGAATTGCGCCAGGCCATCTGTTCTGAACGCCAGTTGGAGAATTCAGCCGCAACCACCGGATATACATAGATACCGGCTTTGGAATTGCGCAACAAATTGACGGCACCGCCGGCGGCTTCCATAGCGGAAGCAAGGCTATTTTTGATCATCTTAAGTAAAACTCCTAAGCTCTAATAAGTGGGGCGCGCATAATGCCACGATCGGAAAACGATAGGAAGACCAGGTGGTTCGGCTGCCGGAAAAGATGACTTTCCGGAAGAAAGGGGCATTTCGCCCCCTGTCTACGGCCGTTTACAGAACTTCCTTGACTATCGCCTTGAACTCGTCGTCGGTAATGATGGTTTTTTTCTTGATTCCCAGCATTTTCACCTGATTGAGGATTTCGGCCACTTTGTCATCCGGGGTGTCGTTGATGCCCATCATTTCCAGACTGAAGGTCACTGAACGCTTGCCGCTCTTCTTGCCCAGCACAATGTCACCCACACGGCCGGTCAATGCCGGATGGGTACCAAACATGGCCAGCGGCTCCTTGATGACCAGATCAACGCCAATACCGGATTCGCGCGTGAAGTTGCGCGAGCCACCCACCGGTTTATTGACGGCAATCGGAATGTTGGACAGTTTTGAGACCAGCGCAAACAGCTCCGGGAATTTCTTCATGTTGTAGTTCATCGGAATGCCGTACAGCACTTCCAGTGCCAGCACCAGTTCTTCCATGGCGGCATTACCGGTGCGTTCCCCGAGTCCGTTGACACAGCTGTGCACCACCGTGGCGCCGGCTTCCACTGCGGCCAGTTCGGTGGCAACGCCGAGACCGAAGTCGTTATGGGTATGGATTTCCACCGGCAGCTGGGTGAGGTTCTTCACCAGCCGCACCATGTATTTGATGGCTTCCGGCAATGCGCACCCCATGGTGTCGACCACACCCACGGAATCCGGTGGCGACTCGTTCATGATGGCGTTAAGCAGGCTGACCAGATCCTCTTCGCGTGCGCGGGTGGTGTCATACGGGAAAAATACCGTGTAAAGGCCACGCTCTTTCGCATATTTGATGGCATCGCGGCTTTTCTTGAACACATCTTCCCAGGTCCAGCCAAACTGGTACTTGAGTTTGGGATAGCCGATCGGCACTTCGATGATGACACCGTAGGCGCCGCATTCCACCGCTGCATCCATGTCAGCCTGCATCGCACGCGCAAAGGTAAAGATTTTGGATTTGAGACCGAGGCCGCAGATGGTCTTGATGGCTTTGTAGTCATCCGGTGATACCGCCGGCATGCCCGCTTCAATACGGTCAACCCCGACATCGCTCATCATCTCCGCCATCGCCACCTTGTCTTCCGGGCTGAACACCACACCAGGGGTCTGCTCGCCATCACGCAAGGTGGCGTCGTGGATCTCCACTTTTTTGGGCAGGTCAAATTTGGAAAGCACTTCAGGTTTGACGTTGAACGGGCTGACCCACCACTCGCCTTCTTTATGATATTGCGCAGTCATGCTGTACCTCGGCTATCCGGAAATAAATCAGACCGGCAGAATACGGGGCGGGCCCAAGCCGAGTCAACGAAAGCGGGCCTGGCTATTGCACAATTCAGCGCGGTGAAGGCGGTTGAATAAGCTGCAAGCCTCTGCTTTACTCGCGAGACTTTATTAAAAGGAAGCATCCATCATGAGCAAAAGAATCAGAACAGCGCTTGTCGGCAGCTATGCCCAACCCGAATGGCTGATCGACCGCCACGCCCTCAAAACCCGCCTGCCGGCCCGCATCATCAGCAATGAGATGTGGCGCGTGGCCCCTGAATTCCTGAAAGAAGCCCAGGACGATGCGGTATTGAGCGTACTGTGGGACCAGGAAGCTGCCGGCATCGACATCGTCACCGATGGTGAAGTCCGGCGCGAAAGCTATTCCGCCCCCATGGCCAATGCCCCGGAAGGGGTAAACCGCAACAAGCACGAGATCCTGATCGGCCGCGCCGGCAAACCCAACAAGGTGCCGCTGGTTTCCGCCCCGCTGAAACGCCTGATTCCGGTGCACGTGGAAGATGTGAGATTCCTGCGTGCCCATACCAAGCGCACCATCAAAATAACCATCCCGGGCCCTTTCACGCTGTCACAGCTGGCGCTGTCGGACTACTACCAGAACCTGGAAGAGCTGGCGATGGGCTATGCCGAATGTGTCAATGCTGAAATCAAGGACTTGTTCGCCGCCGGAGCCGATATTGTGCAGCTGGACGAACCTTATCTGCAGGCCAAGATTGAAGAAGCAGAAAAATTCGGCGTAAAAGCAGTCAATCGCGCGCTGGAAGGCGTCAAAGGCACTACTGCCCTGCATGTGTGCTTCGGTTATGCCGCAATGGTCAGCGACAAAATCGCCAACGGTTATTCCTGCCTGCCACTGGTGGCTCAAATCAATGTTGACCAGGTCTCCATTGAGGCGGCCCAACCACAAGCTCTCGACCTGGGCGCGGCGCTCAAAGCCCTCGGCAACAAAACCATCATGGTAGGAGTTATCAATCTGGGCGACGAGACTCCGGAGACACCCGAAATCGTCGCAGACCGCATTCGCAAGGCCCTCAAATACATCCCGCCCGAGCGCCTTATTGCCGCCCCGGATTGCGGATTGAAATATCTGCCGCGCGAATCCGCGCGCGCCAAGCTATTTGCACTGGCAAAAGGTGCAGAAATTGTGAATAAAGAATTGGGCCTGATCTAACTCCTTTAACTTTATCCTTTCTTAACAGAGAGTTACCATTCTGCCGCGGCAGAATGGTAATTCGTATTGCTCAAGAAATAGGGAACCCCCCCCCTTTTCATATACATCGCGTTTTTCGCTGTGAGAACATTGTTTCCACTATCGAGAAAAATCACATACCGCTGTATTCCAGTTAACCTTCGATAGCATGGGGAGAAAAATGTTTACACAAAGTAATTTGTTCAAAAGCTCGTTGCTTGCACAAAGCATCCGGACTGCGCAGTTGCAGGCCAGCGCCAAGGTCACCACTTCAGTGCTCGCACTGGCCCTTTCCGCAGGCATGATCAATACCGTTTATGCCCAGGACAAGGTCGAAGAAATCCAGGTCACGGGTAGCCGCATTTCCCGCACCACCATGGACACACCTACGCCGGTGACCACAATTTCAGCCGAGGATCTGGCCAACATGGCGCCAGGTAGCCTGATTGATGGGCTGGTTCAGATGCCACAGTTCTACAATAACCAGACACCAGATCAAGAGAATGGCGGCCAGAATTCCGGCGGCTCCAACATCAACATGCGCGGCGCCGGCGCCAACCGCACCCTGGTGCTACTTGACGGTCGCCGAGTAGTGCCAACGAACCGATTTGGCTCCGTGGACGTCAACTCCTTCCCAGAAGATTTGCTCAAGACTGTGGAATCAGTAACTGGTGGCGCTTCTGCCAGTTATGGTACTGACGCGGTTGCAGGTGTAGTGAATTTTGTACTTGATACCAAATTTGAGGGCCTTAAAGCTCATAGCCAGGCAGGCATCAATGAGCTGGGTGACGGTAAGACTTGGGAACAGGGCATCGTATTCGGCAAGAAATTTAGCAACGGCCTCCATGTGATGGGATCCGCCTCTATAGCGGACCAGTCTCCCATAGCCTCCTTCCAGGCCCTTGTAGATCGTCCATACTTGTCACGCGTATCCAGGGTTACTAATCCAAACACTGCCGGACCTACCGACCTTGTCCGCTCGAATGTAAAACCGACCAACTACACTTACGGCGGCGTCTTGGTAGAACCTACCGTGGCTGCGCTGAACCGTCAGGAATTTAATGCCGACGGCACACTCTCCCCCATGAACCTGGCTGGTGCCATAGGCAACGTAAGTGCGGGCTGCCAGTGCGTGTCCATGCCTACACTGGACTACGGTGTAAACAAGGACCAAGAAATTCAGAACGGATACCGCCGTTACAACGCATTTTTGTACGGCGATTTCGATGTTACCGAACACATGAACCTGTACTCACAGGTTATGTATGCCCGTAACTTTACTTCGGACCGCTGGCAGAGCATCCCCCTCGTAGCCGGTTGGCAAGGTCGAGTATATGCCGACAACGTCTTCCTTAAACCTAGCGCTAGCGCCCTGATTTCGGCGAATAAGCCTGCCACTGCCCAGTATGCAGGCTTTGGATTCTATGCGCCCAGCAATACTGACACTCCAACTGGCGAGTCCCGCGAAAATACTCTCAACCACATGTTTTCCGTGACCGCTGGTGTCAAGGGTGATTTCAATGTCGCCGGCTTCTTCAAGGACTGGACATACAACGCCTACGCACAATACGGAAAAAACACACAAGACTTCATCGAAACCAATGGCACACGTACTGATCGACTGTTTTTGGCCATGGATGCCGTGGCAGGCCCAACGGGCGCACCGATCTGTCGCGTCAACCTGCCCCAATTTACCGGCCCCATCGCTAGCGGTGGCAACGGCGGTCTGTTCAGTGATTGTGCACCAATAAACCTGTTCGGCGGCGTACAGAACGTCTCCAAAGCAGCAGCAGATTACGTGATGGATCGCGACGGGAAGGATGCACGTCAGTGGACGGATCAGAGTGTGTTCGAATTCACCGTCAGTGGTGAGGTGTTTAAAGGGTTTGGTGCAGGCGCTGTAGGAAGCGCCTTGGGCGCCTCTTATCGCAAAGAAAACCTAAATCAACGCACACTCAACCCAGCCGACGAATACCCAGCACAAGTCAACGGCACACTCCTCAGCGCCCAAGGCTTAATGCCTGCCGGCATTCGTGGGATTTTTGCATCTGGCCCCACAACGGTCCCCGGCTACAATGGCTTAGCTGGCCTGCGCTTCGTTCCTACCCTCTTTTCGGGTGATCAAAGCTCGAGCACAGTACTGTTCTCCAGCCTTCGCGAAATCGCAGGCGGTTACAGCGTTAAAGAAGCCTTCGGAGAGGTGAACGTCCCCTTAATCAAGGACATGGCTTTCGCCAAGTACATAGAAGTGGACACTTCTGCACGCTGGGCTGATTACTCCGGTTCAGGTGCTATCTGGGCAGGCAAGATCGGCTTAAACTGGACCATCAACGACCAACTGCGTGTTCGTGCCACCAGGAGTCGTGACGTGCGTGCAGCCTCGCTGCGTGAGCGTTATGACCAGACCCGTGGCGGTATTACAGTGAAAAACCCATGGCAAAATAGTGTTGTTGTTTCCGCATCATCCTTCTCCGGCGGCAATGAGAACGTAAACCCAGAGCAAGCAGATACCAAAACTTACGGCGTGGTATTCCGTCCGTCCTTCGTTGAAGGGCTGTCACTTTCGGTGGATCACTACAAAATAGACGTCAACGATGCGATTGCGCAACTTTCTGCACAAAACATTGTTGATGGTTGTTTCAACGGTGATGTTGGAATTTGCCAGTACGTGATCTCCAACAACACAGGCGTGACCAATCCCAAGACAACAGCCGCTGTGCCAATTGAGCGTGTAGACGCACTGTTTATTAACTTGGCTAATCAGCGCATCTCGGGCGAGGATGTAGAAGCGTCATATAAAACTAACCTGAAGTTGATCGGTGATGCAGCCGAGTCGATGGGCGTAAGATTGATGTACAGCCGGCTGGGTGAAAACTCAACTCTGACTAAAACAATTCCTGGCCTAGCTACTCCAGCACGCAACAATCGCGCTGGTAATTACAACTTTGCCAAGAACAAGGTCAACCTAAGCATCAACTACAACTACGACAACTGGTCTGCGTTCGTGCAAGCTCGCTGGCTTGACGGCGGCCTTCTCGACAATACGGTTCTGGAAAGCGATGCCCCGATCTCCTCGACCTTGCGTCCAAGCGTTTCAGTCCTGACTCTCACTGGTGCAAACATCACTACGATTGAAAACAACCACATACCTTCTATTACCTATCTGGACATGAAGATAAGCAAGTCAATAGGCAAAGAGAAGAATATGGAAGTGTTCGCCAACATCAACAACCTGTTGAATCGTGAACCCAACATAGCCGGATCGACCATTGGTCGTGCTGGCGTTGGTACCGGCGTCAACGGCATGTACGACATCCTTGGCCGTCGCTACACGGTTGGTGTGAACTACTCGTTCTGATAGGCACACAGCAAAACCACTGATAGTTTTATCAGGGGGGCGGATCCTAGTGATCCGCCCCTTTTTTTTGCTTGGCAATTCTTGTGTAATCAATGCATGGCCTACCAACCAAAAACCCAAATTACTGACGACAGCGTCACTGCCTCCCTCGCCAAGGTCAGCAATGATGTGCGCCGCGAAGATGCCAAGGGAAAACACGCACAAACAAGGAAGAAAAGAGGAATGGAGTCGGCAGACTTATTCCACATCAAAACTTCCTAGTTATCGACATATTTAAGCTACGCTGCAGGCTTGTTCCTCACGCACATTTTCGCTAACTTTGCGCAGCTTACTCAGACCTGCAGGACATACACGATGTTTGATCTTTTTTTAGCTGTTGAAAACAGTGCGCTTGGCATTTATATCAGGGAAAGTGCCTGGGGCTTCGCAATGGCCCTGGCCTTGCACGCCATCGGAATGGCCACCTCAGTCGGCGTGGTTCTGCTGATAAATTTCCGCATTCTGGGAGTGGTAAAACAAGTGCCGGTCATGGCCCATACCGCCCTGTTCGGAACTGCGTGGCTCGGCTTTGTCATCAACTTCCTGTCGGGAGTTGCGCTGTACAGTTCCCACGCAAGCAAATACTCCTATGAATGGATCTTCATCCTGAAATTGTCGTTGCTGGCCTTGGGCGGATTATTCATGAAATTCACGATGGACGCCTACCGCAGCAAGCCCGAGCAATTCAAGGTCAAGGCTTTTTCTGTAATTTGTATCAGTTGCTGGCTCGGCGCAGTCATAACAGGCCGCCTGATGGCTTACTTCTATTCCGCCTAAGGGGACTCCAATGGCTATCAATGACATATTAGACATGATTCGCGTTTCACCAATTGGTGAATTCATGCGCTCCGGTTTTTGGCAGTGGCCGCTGATGCAAAATCTGCATTTCATCGGACTGTGCCTGCTGTTTGGTCCCTTGCTGGCAATTGATCTGCGGGTACTGGGTGTTTGCCGTTTCATTCCGATGAAAGGTGCGCTGTCGCTTATCCCGATGATTCTCGGTGCTTTCGTACTCAATCTCCTCACAGGCATCATGTTCTTTTTCGGCGACCCTGTGCGTTTCTATTACAACTTCTCGTTCCAGTGGAAAATGGCATTGATCGTATTGGCAGGCATCAACGCATTGTGGTTCTGGCTGGGTGAACACGCCAAGCTGAGTTCGCTGGCTGATGGCGAGCAGGCCAATTTCCAGGCCAAAATCATTGCCGGGCTCTCACTCGCAATGTGGCTGGGAGTTGTCACTTTCGGTCGCTTGATTCCCTATCTTGAATAATTACGGTTTTCTGCAAAGTATCCAACATGCTCATTCCCCAACTTGAGTTCGTGTTTGAAGCAGAAGGCAAACTGGCCGATCCGATCCAGATCGGCCAGACCCACGAAGGGATCCGCCGCATCATTCCGATTCTCGACGGATCCTTCCATGGGCCCGGCATACGCGGCAGTTTTGTCAGTATCGGCGCAGCCGACTGGCAATTTACCCGCACTGACGGCGTGACCCAGGCTGAAGCCACTTATGCCATCCAGACTGACGACGGCGTCGTCATCCAGGTGGAAAATTTCGGTCTGCGCCATGGCCCGCCCGCAGTAATGCAACGCCTGGTTGCGGGCGAAGATGTCGAACCGGCAGAGTATTATTTTCGCACCAATCCGCGCTTCACCGCTCCCATTGGCAAATATGACTGGCTCAACAAAAGCATCTTCGTGGCCAGTGGCGCGCGCTATAAAAATTCGATCAAGCTGTGGTTTTTTGCAGTCAAATAACGCAATGGCATGAGCATGCTGCAGTTTGCAACAGCAGGCTTGTGACCCACCGCTTCAATCCCTGGGTGCCACGTCGCGCACTTTGATCAACCACTTGCCATTTACTTTCACCAGGTCGTCCACCCCGCGACCGGCAGCCTCTATGCTGGGTTTGCTGCCAGCTCCGGCTGCACCGAACACAGTCAGCCAGTAGCTGTGATGACGTGCATGGGTGTCATCGATGAATTCAATCCAGCTGTCAGTGGTCATATGAAACATCGGTGACACGGCTTTGCCTTCTGCCTTGCTTTTCACGCGACCATCCCTGATGCCGGCAATCATTTTCTTCAATGCTTCGGCTCCTTTGGCTGCGGTGGTGCCACTGCCAAATTGACCGTCTGCTGTGTACACCGCGGCATAGGCATCCGGATCAAAGCTGTCAAGGGCGCGTGTGTAGCGCCACATCAGCGCCTCAATGGCATCGCGATCTGCAGCCTGATCCGCCAATACCGGCGCGGCGCCAAGCAACAAAATAAAATTGAGCACTGCAAATTTGTAGACCAGAGCATTCCGGTTCATAGGTGTTCCTCTTGTTGTTTTAACAGGGACGGGCTTTACCAGCTTATTCTGTCGCTTTTGGTAGGTCCAGGTTCGCTTCTGCATTGAATAGACAGCCCCCCTCGTTTATTCTTCCCGAGGTTCCAGCACAGGCAAACTCCATGATGTTTTTATCTTATTCCCGTTTTGGTTGTTTGCTGCTGGCAGCAGCGCTGCCAGTGCTGGCCTTTGCCGAAACCTCCATGCCCGCCAGTCAGCGCGCCCTGCTCGACACCTACTGCAGCAAGTGCCACAACGAAGACGACTGGGCCGGCAAACTCAACCTGGCTGCAGCCAATCTCGACAACGTGGTAGCCGATGCCGAGATCTGGGAAAAGGTGATGCGCAAATTCCGTGGCAACATGATGCCACCCAAGGGCAACCAGCACCCTGATGCGCTTGCCAAAACCGAATTTGTGAATTGGCTGCAACAGTCCATCGACAGTGTCGTGCTGGCGCATCCCAATCCGGGTCATAGCTCTTTGCATCGTTTGAACCGCACCGAATACGGCAATGCCATTCGTGACCTGCTCGACCTGCAGGTGGATACCACTGAATACCTGCCCGCCGACGACGAAGGTTATGGCTTCGACAACATTGCCGATGTACTGCGCACGTCGCCATCGTTGCTGGAACAATACCTGTCCGCCTCGCGCAAACTCAGTGAGCTGGCAGTGGGAGATCCCGCCATCGTACCCATCAGCAAGGTCTACAAAGTTGCGCCTGACTTGCCGCAAGCCCAGCACATCCCCGGCTTGCCGCTCGGCACACGCGGCGGCATCCTGATTGATCACAACTTCCCGCTCGACGGGGATTACCAGTTCAACAGCTACATGGTGCGCAGCATTGTCGGCTACATTTTCGGCCTTGAATGGCCCAACCAGTTTGAAATCAGCATAGACGGTCAACAAGTATTCCTGTCACAAGTCGGTGGCCCGGAAGATAACCTGCACTCCGACCAGAACATGTCGGCAGCAGCCGATGTCATTGATGCCCGTTTGAAAACCCGGGTGCATGTAAGCGCAGGTCTTCACAAGGTAGCGGTAACATTTATCCAGAAAAACAATTCAGAAACACATGAGCCACTCCAATTGTTCACCCGCGACCTGGATCTGCAGGACATGAACGGTGTTCCCACGTTGGACTACGTTGATATCGTAGGTCCGTTCAATGCGGCCGGCAGCGGCAACACCGCCAGTCGCCGGCGCATTTTCAGTTGCCACCCGAGTGCGGCAGCCGAGCAACGTGTTTGCGCACAAACCATTCTGGGTGAACTCGGCCAACGCGCCTACCGGCGGCCACTGGTGGCGGCTGACACCCGTATGATCATGAGTTTTTATGATGACGGCACCAAAACCGGTGGCTTCGAGCACGGCATACAAACCGGTTTGCGCTTCATCCTGGCCTCACCGGAATTCCTGTTTCGTAGCGAGCCTGATCCGAAAGCGGTTTCCCCGGGGTCCATCTATACAGTCAGTGATCTGGCCCTGGCCTCGCGCCTGTCATTTTTCCTGTGGAGCAGCATCCCTGACAACGAATTGCTGAAGCTGGCCAGTACCAACCAGTTGCATGAAACCAAGGTGCTCGACCGACAAATCGAGCGCATGCTGAAAGATCCAAAAGCAGTAGCGCTGGTCGACAACTTCGCAGCCCAGTGGCTGTTCCTGCGCAATCTGAAGAGCATTAACCCTGATACGCGTACTTTTCCGAATTTCGATGACAAGCTGCGGCAGGCGTTTCGGACTGAAACCACTCTGTTCATCACCGACATCCTGCGCAATGACCGCAGCATTCTCGACATGATCAACGCCGACTATACCTGGGTGAATGACCGGCTGGCACAACACTATGGCATTCCCAACATCTATGGCAGCCATTTCCGCCGCGTGCAGCAGAGCGATCCGAACCGGCGCGGCTTGCTGGGACAAGGCTCCATCCTGATGGTGACATCCTATCCCAACCGCACTTCGCCGGTGTTGCGCGGCAAATGGGTGCTGGAAAACCTGATCGGCTCGCCACCGCCATCACCGCCGCCGAATGTGCCACAGCTGACCGAAAACACACCGGGACTGGCACAAATGTCGGTGCGTGACCGCATGGTCAAACATCGCGCCGATCCGGTGTGCAGCAGCTGTCATGCGGTAATGGATCCGCTCGGCTTCTCACTGGAAAACTTTGATGCGATCGGCCACTTCCGCAACAAGGACAGCAGCGGCACCGTTGACAGCAGCGGCGAACTAGCCGACGGCACACCGGTGACCAATGTGGTAAGTCTTGAACAGACACTGCTGCTGCACCCAGACTATTTCGCAGACACTTTTACTGAAAAACTGCTCACTTATGCACTGGGACGCGGGCTGGAGTATTACGACATGCCGGTGGTGCGTGCAATTACCCATCAGGCTGCCCAGGATCATTACAAGCTTTCTGCCATCATCAAAGGCATAGTCAGCAGCACGCCGTTCCGTATGAAAATTGCCGAGGCAGAACCGGCCGCACTGGCTACAGTCCCCTGAAGTTCAGACACTTTTCCTGAAGAGGTAGCACATCATGTTCATCAGCAAAAAACATCTAAGCCGGCGCCAACTGCTGCGCGGCACCGGGGTGGCACTGGCGCTGCCCCTGCTTGATGCCATGGTGCCGGCACTGACTGCACAGGCCAAGACTGCCGCCAATGTCACGCCACGCCTGGCCTTCGTGTATGTGCCACATGGCGCCATCATGAAAGACTACACGCCGGATACCACCGGCAGCGGTTTTGAATTCAAGCCCATCCTCAAGCCGCTGGAGGGCTATCGCGACCGCCTCAACATTATCAGTGGCCTGGGCCACCAGGCGGCTGACACTACTGCTGTGCATTCGCTGAGCCCTTGCACCTGGCTGAGTGGTGTCAGGCCAAAAGCCACTTTGGGCTCCGACGCCTTTGCCGGCATCACCGCCGACCAGTTCGCTGCCAAAGTGATCGGCCAGGACACGCCGCTGCCTTCACTCGAACTCGCCACCGAAGATCACAGTGGCCTGATAGGAGCCTGCGACCGCGACTATGGCTGCATCTACATGAACACGCTGTCGTGGCGTACTCCTACCACACCCAATCCGATGGAGATCAATCCACGCAAGGTATTCGAGCGCCTGTTCGGCCAGGGTGGTACGGTGGCCCAGCGCACTGCCCGCTTGCAGGAAGATCGCAGCATCCTGGATGCACTCTCGCAGCAAACCCGCTACATGGGCCTCAGCCTGGGTGCTGCCGATAAACAAAAAATCAGCGATTACCTGGAAAGCATCCGCGAAATTGAACGCCAGTTGCAACAGGCCGAAAGCCAGGTCGCCCGCAACGCCGATCTGGTGATACCGGAAGCGCCCGCTGGCATTCCATTCGCTTATGAAGAGCATCTGCAGCTGATGTTTGACCTGATGACACTGGCGTTTCAAAGTGAAATCACCCGCGTGTCCACCTTCATGATGGCGCGCGAAGTCAGCAACCGCACCTATCCGCAGGTGCAGGTGTTCGAAGGTCATCATGCCACGTCCCATCACGCCAACAATCCGGAAAAAATGGCGAAGAACACCCGCATCCAGACTTTCCATGTCACCCAGTTCAAGAAGTTTGTCGACAAGCTGGCTTCGATTCGCGAAGGCGATGGCACTCTGCTCGACAATTCCATGCTGCTGTATGGCAGCAACATGGGCAACAGCAACCTGCATGATCACTATCCGCTGCCGGCAGTACTGGTGGGCGGAGGTGCCGGTCGCGTCAAGGGCGGCCAGCACATCCGTTATACAGCTCGCACTCCGATGACCAATCTTATTCTCACGATGTTGCAGAAAGCCGGTGTTGAGCAGAAAACACTGGGCGACAGCACCGGCATCGTTACTGAAATCTAGCCATGAAACCTGTATATGCCCTTTCGTTCAGCAAAAAACTGGTTGCCGGCATACTGCCAATCTCGCTGCTGCTGCCAGCGTTATTGATTGCGCCGCAACTGTTGTCGCAAACACTGCAAGCCAACGGCAACAATGATCCGGCCCTGGTCGCGGCCCTGAAGGCAGGCGATCACGCTACCGCGAAGCGCTTGCTGGATGGCAGAAACAGCAGCAACTCTAGCGAAGCTGATGGCACCACTGCTCTTCACTATGCCGTACAGAACAACGATGCAGAGCTTGTTGCTGCACTCCTGAACAAAGGCGCTGATGCCAATGCCCGCAACCGTTATGGCATTACTGCAATTTATCTGGCAGCACAAAATGGCAAAGCCGGCATGCTGGCGCAGTTGCTGAAAGCCGGTGCCAATCCCAACGAGCTTGCCCGCGAAGGCGAAACCGTGCTGATGACAGCAGCCCGCACCGGTGACAACGACAGTGTGGAAACACTGCTGACAGCAGGCGCCAGCGTGGATGCGCGCGAAACCTGGCATGGCCAGACCGCCTTGATGTGGGCGATGGCACAACACCATGCCAATTTGATCGGCGTATTGGTGAAACATGGAGCCAACATCAATGCCGTATCCAATGTCGAACCATGGGAACGCCAGGTGACCACGGAGCCGCGCGAAAAATGGCTGCCACCGGGCGGCATGTCGCCCTTGCTGTTTGCCGCCCGTGAAGGCTGCCTTGCCTGTATCGATCCCCTGCTCAAAGCCGGTGCACTGATTGATGCCGCCACTCCCAAAGGCATCACCTCGTTGTTGATTGCGATCATCAACGGTCATTATGACGTGGCCTATCGGTTGATCGAAGCCGGTGCCAACGTGAATCTGAGCGACGATACCAACCGCTCGCCCCTGTATGCCGCCGTCGATTTCAACATCATGCCGGAATCCAACCGCCCGGCCCCTGAAGTTTTGGGTGACCAGCACACGGCCTTTGAACTGATTGCAGCGCTGCTAGCCAAAGGTGCCGATGTCAATGTGCGGCTCAACCAGCAGGCGCCCTACCGGCTCAAGCTAGATCGTGGCACCGACACCATGCTGATCGCTGGCACTACACCATTCCTGCGTGCGGCCAAAAGCGCCGATATCCCCGCGATGAAATTTTTGCTTCAACATGGCGCTGATGCAAAGCTGGGCACCAGCAATGATGTGAATCCACTGATGACAGCCGCCAATGTGGAAACCAAAGAATCCGATACCACCGGCCGCTACAAAACCCAGGAACAGATCATCGAAGCCATTGCCATCTGCCTGCAGCAAGGGCTCGACATCAATGCCGTTTCCAAACAGGGTCGTACTGCTATTTTCGGTGCAGCCACGTTCGGCTTCGACAAGGTCGTGCAGTACCTGCATGACAAGGGCGCAACAGTGAATTACAAGGACAGCAAAGGGCTGAGTCCACTTGACGCCGCCATGGGCAAAGCCGGCGGCTTCGGTTTTGTTGGCGATGACGGGGTTTACTGGAAAGACACGGTGGCGCTACTGCAGCGAATTCAGTAAGTTTTGGTTTCAACTGCACAGGCAGGGGGATTATAAAATGAACAGCCCGCTTCGCCATGCCTGTCTTGCGTTGTTTTCACTGTTGCTGACGCCACTGCCGGCGCTGGCCCATCACAGTTTTTTTGGCCGTTTCAAAACTACCGGCAACCTTGAACTCAAAGGTGAAGTAAGCAAAATCTCGTGGCGCAATCCACATGCCCATATCTTTCTGAAAGTGAAGGAAGCCGATGGTGTCGTCACCGAATGGGATCTGGAAAGCGGCTCGCCCACGCTGATGACACGAGCCGGCGTTCCTGCCGATGCCATCAAGGTCGGCGACCACATCAAGGTTTCAGCCTACCCGCCCCTCACAACTGCAAAAGAAGCTTTTGCCACCAATGCGCTGCTGCCAGGCGGCCAGGAACTGGTGCTGCAAACCGGCGTAAAACCCCACTTCCGTGACCAAGCTATTGGTGATTTTTCTTACCGCTTTCGCACAGCAGGCGATCGCTCACATCCGGAGCTGGGTCTGTTCCGGGTTTGGACCTTCACCGGCGCCGACGGTTTCCTGTTTCCGGAATCCATCAATCGCAATTACGACCTCAACAACTATCCAATGACGCCAGCCGCCAAAGCCGCGCTGGCCCTTTTCAATCCTGCCACCGACAACCCTACCAACAACTGCACACCCAAGGGCATGCCGTTGATCATGGAACAGCCACTGCCGATGGAGATCAAAAAGCAAGGTGCAGATATCGCGATTCGTATTGAAGAATATGATCTTACCCGCCGGATCCACATGAAACAGGACGCAGCTCCGGCCGGCACCAAGCCCTCCCCGCTGGGTTATTCGACCGGTCACTTTGAAGGCAAGACGCTGGTAGTTACCACCACTCATATCAACTGGCCACATTTCAACCAGGCCGGCATTCCCCAAAGTGAAAAGTCAGTGATCACCGAACGCTTCACGGCCACTGAAGCAGGCAGCGTGCTGACCTACGCGGTGACGGTGAATGACCCGGTCAACTTTACCCATCCGGTCGAGCTTGCCAAGAAAATGCTTTATATCCCGAGCGAAACCATCATTCCGTTCAACTGTGCGGAAAATTCCTACAAACGCTGATATCCATCTGCACCAATAACAACATGAGGAAGTTCGCATGCAAGTGAAGACAATTTTCAAAGTGCTTACACTCGGTCTGGCCGTGCAAATGCCGGCGCTGGTGTTCGCTGCCGAAGCCTGTGACCGCAGCTGTCTGGAAAGCATGGTTGATCGTTATCTGGATGCGGTGGTTGCCAACAATCCTGCAGCTGTGCCGATAGCCCCCACTGCCAAATTCACTGAAGACGGACAGCGGCTGGTAATTGGCGACGGCTTGTGGAACACCATGAAAGCCAAAGGCAAATACCGCCTCTTTGTGACTGATGTACCAGCCGGTCAGGTAGCCTTTATCGGCACCATTGAAGAAGACCATCGTGATGCTGACAAAGGCACTGCTGCGCTGATCGCGCTGCGTCTGAAAGTCGAGAACAAAATCATCACCCAGATCGAACAGATTGTGGTGCGCGATGAAAAGGCTGCTGCCAATGTCGAAAAAGCCGGTTCCCCCAGACCCGCCTTTCTGAAAGCAGTGCCTGCGGCCTCGCGCATGTCGCGCGCTGACCTGATCAAAACTGCCAACAAGTATTTCACCGGCATGCAGAACAATGACGGCAAGGGCGATTATCCGTTTGCCGACGATTGCAACCGTTTTGAAAACGGCGGGCTCACCACCAATGCTCCCCTGAAGGAAGGCCAGACCCGGCCTGACCCGAAGACATCCACCAACTATTCTGCCAACTGGAGTTGCATGGAGCAGTTCAAGTCAGGCCTGCTGCATTTTGTGCATCGCATTCGTGATCGCCGCTTTGTGGCAGTGGATGAAGAGCGCGGCATTGTGTTTGCATTCGGCTTCTTCGATCACACTGGCGGCGCTACCCGTACTTTCCAGGTACCGGATGGCCGCACGGTTACTTCCGGCCCGGTACAACCGTGGACCTGGCAGATCGCCGAGCTGTTCAAAGTGGAAGGTGGCAAGTTGCATGAAATCGAAGCCATTCTGCAGCGCAGTCCCTATGGCATGAGCTCCGGCTGGAGCAACTGGGACCAGGGCATGTCCGACCAGATGCGCGATGTAACCCACGAGTAACCCGGCCGAATCAACGGTGATGACACCGGCGTGCACTTGCGGCACAGCGATGTCATGCCTTCCAGTGTTTGCCGGTGAGTGCGTCTTTGCCGGGCAAGCTCAACGATTTGAATAATTCCAGCGTGAACGCCTGCATGCCATACGGCGAGTTCACCGTATTCGACTCTGCCTGGTTATGCGCAGGCTTTACGCCAGTCAAGGCCAGCGCAAGTGCAGCGTTGGCGTCAGGCATAGCGATCGTCGATACCGCCGCTACTGCCGGCCCCGCCAGCTCAGACTCATTGGCAAAGTTGCTGGCCAGCTTGCCATAGAGTTCGTTCACCGACAGTGCTTTTCCTGCTGCAAAAAACACTGAGTGATTGGCCATGGCTGCATTCGGCAACAGCTGTGATGCCAGCGCACCGGGCGCCTCCTCTTTTTTGCTGATGACTTTGCCGGCTCCGCTCGCGCCCAGGAAATGCGCCATGTAGAGCTCGCCGTTGTCGACCTTGCGTCCCAGGGTTGATTCCAGCGTGGTCTTGTTATCCTTGGTGAATTCGGCAGCCATCATCGCGGCAATGGCCGGATTGTCGCGCATAGCCAGAATTTGTCGACGCACGGCCGCATCATGCACCACCGGTTTGCCATTGCTGTCGCGCGTAATCGCCGCTGCCGCTTTGCCCAGACCATGTTCGGCACCGTGCTTGTCGACCGTGTCCAACCAGGTGCTGTCGATGAACTGGAACAAGCCGCGGGCTGACGAGGCTGCACTGTGGGCGGTGGGATTCAGGCTGCTCTCGGCCGCCGCATTCTGCACCAGATAGGAAAAATCGACCCCGGTCTTCTCGCTGGCCTTGCGAATGGCGCTCACTACCTCCGGCTTGGCATGCCGGAGGAATGACGGAATATTGGCGGGAGCATTGACCATTTGACCGATTCTGCTGGGGTAAAAGCAGGGCAATGCAAAGGGCGTGCCCGAAACTGTTAGCGCTATTTGTGGTCCGGCAACGCAAATACGTACAGCGTGTTGCTGTTATAGCTGCTGCTCAGATTGAGCCGGATCGGTCCCATCGTCCCGGTGTTCAGGCCGGGGTGCGACATATTGTCGCCGGTGATGACCGCCACATACTGTTTGCCGTTCACCGAATAGGTGATGTTGCTGTTGGAAATCGGTGCCCCCAGGATGGTTTCCCACAGCACCTGGCCGTTATCAGCATCCACCGCCCGATAACGCCGGTTGATGTCACCCCAGAACACCACATTGCCGGCGGTGACCAGCATGGCGCTGTTGGTGGGAATGCGGCCGGTAGGCCAATGGGTGATTTCACCAGTCTCCATGTTGATGCGCGCCAGACCGTTGAGTTCATCCAGGTCTAGCCCGGGCAACGGACTGCCTATGCGGCTTTCCGGCATGGCTGGCATCTTCTCGGTGGCGGGCATGGCCGCAGTCATGTTGAGACAGTTGTTGATGTACGGCACATACAAATAATTGCTTTGCGGGTTATAGGCAGTAGGCCAATAGCTGCGCGTGTTGAAGAAGCACAGGAGATTATGGTCACCGGGCCGCTTGGCCACCACGTCACGATTGATGCGGGTGGCGCCGGTGTGCACGTCAATGTCCTTGACCGCGAAATTCGGTACATCGGACGGGAACGGATTGGCCCACAGGAACTGGCCGGTCTTTTTGTCGAGCGCAAAGATGCCGCCAACTTCACCAATGCTCACCACAATGTCACGCGGCTGGCCCTTGGGCACATCCGGATTGATCCATTTGACATGGCGAGGGTCCGGATTGAACGGCGTGCGCAGGATGATGCGCTCTTCATTCATGTCGGCATCCCAGTCATCGGCGGGCAATTGCTGGTAGTACCACAACAATTTGCCGGTATCTGGATCCAGTGCCAAGGTGGAGTTGCTGTACAAGTCAGCCGGCGCTGTGTCAGAAACGGCATCAGGACTACCGTGCCGTTCCAGACGCGTGTAAGGCGAGGGATTGGCAACGCTCCAGTACAGGATGTTGGTTTGTTCATCGTAGGAGCCCGGCAAACCCCAGGTGGAAGCCC
>CAINTJ010000054.1 GCA_903853385.1 uncultured Gammaproteobacteria bacterium | reverse complement strand
TGTGTGCAGCAGGTGCTGGCTGTGGTGCTGCCCAGTCTGCGGCAGTTACTGCAGTCCCTGGTGCGGTCTTCTCCGGCTCACAGGATGGTGGCATGCGTGCCTATGATGCGGTCACTGGTGCCGTCTTGTGGACCTTCAATGCCAACCGCACTTTTGAAACCATCAATGGTGTAGTGGCCAATGGTGCTTCGTTTGATGGCGCCGGGCCGGTAGTCGTCGGCGACATGCTCTATCTGTTGTCAGGTAATTCCGGCTTTGTGGGCCGGCCGGGCAATGTGCTGCTGGCGTTTAAAATCGGGAAATAACATCCCGGGTTCACGCCATGTCGCGCAGGAGTTCGATCTCATCCTCCAGCGAGTACTACTTGTGAGTCTGCAAAACCCCTAGTGATTGGTGAATTTGGCCACTACCAAACCAGCGTTTATCACGGGGCACCTGGCCCGCTGGCAGCAAACAGGCTATTCAGTAACCAGGCAGTGCGTACTGCCGCTTTTACCAGCTGGTTATCCACAACCGGGCTGAACTCCGCGCTGTAGTCGTTTTCATAAAGAGGCGCTTGCGGCAGGTGTGAATAGATGCGCACCAGTAACTCGCTGTCTTCATGCAGCCAAAGCTTCACATCAGTACTCTGCATGAGTTCTAAAGCGGATTTCGGGGCATGCCGGATACGGTTGCCCAGACGTGAAACATAATCGCCTTCACTCAAGGCGTTATGATCCAGCAACACACTATCCCACAGCGCATGCAAATTGGTCGGCTTGCCCTGCCAGTCAAGCTTGATGTCGTTACCACCATGATCGCTGGCATAGCCGCTATGCAAGGGCTGGTGCAGGTCAGCCACGATATGTATCAGGAATTTGAGAGCAAAGCGTTTTACCTTGATATTGTGCAAGTCAGACTTGCCGAAATAGTGTCGCAAGCCGGTTTGTACCGCACCAGCGGGCAATGGCTGATCCTGCAGGATCGCAGAAAAAGTTGCGATTGCCATGACTGCATCACCATGTCTGCTCTTTTGGCTTTGTTCATAATTGCCAGTGACGGGCAGATTTACAAAATGCCAGGCGTTGGCATAGTCGGCCCAGAAGTCGGGCTTATCAGGCGAACCCCGCATCTCATCAGCCCAGCTAGCGACCACGCTCAGCTGATCCGCGCCCAGTAACCGGGAAATTTGATTTTTGGTATGTTGGGTCAGTTGTGGCTCGGCCAGAGCGGCAATAATGCGGTGTCCGTGAGTTCCCCACGCCTTGGCAGGACAACTTGCGCTGGCCAGCAGCATGAAAAATACCATGTAGACCAGCATATTTCGGGGCATGAATTTTCCAGGTCAGCCAGTCAGGCCGCATAAATTGCATGTAGTCTGGAGATTAAACCAGTGGTCGCCAAGCAGTTTACACACTGGACAAGCCCCGGGGGAGGGGCGGGAATGTGACCGGAGTGCCAACTTGAGGATGTTCTTAAAAAATATTTGTAAACCATTGTTTTTTTGATAGATAATTAAACGGCGAAATGCGGGAATGGCGTGGCAAGTGCTGATTTTTCAATACGAAAAGGACCGGTCAGACCAATGACAACTACAGTCACACAAGAAAAAAGTGCCGACTCTACTATCAAGTTGCCACTCTATAACCTGGTCAACCGACTGCCCGGGCCCAAGAATTTTGCCATCAAGATTTTCATGTTTTCATTTATCGGTACCCAGTTGCCGATGTTTGCACTACTGCTCTATGTTGTGATGAATGTTGGCATGACTGCAGAAATACTGACCACTGTCAGCATCGTATTGATCACCGCCTTGCTGGGCTCGGCTTCAACTGTGATGGCGCTGCTGGCTTACACCGAGCCGGTTACTGCAGTGCGCAAGGCTTTGCAGAATTTCACGTTGCAGGACACCGCGCCTGACTTGCCACAAGGCTCCGGCGATGAAATCGGCGAGCTGATGAACAACACGCAAGGGGCGTTGAAAAAGCTGCACAGCATGTTGCATAACATGCATGAGATGAGCATTCGCGATGAGCTCACCGGTTTGTATAACCGCCGTTTTTTCACTGAGCAAGCTGATCTGTTATTGATTCGTGCTGCCCGTTACGAAGAACCAATTGCGCTGGTTTATATCGACATCGACCATTTCAAGGACGTCAACGACAAGTTCTCACACCAGGTGGGAGATCATGCACTGCGACAGATGGGCACCTTGTTGTCGGATTCGGCGCGTGGTTCCGATCTTACCGCTCGTATCGGTGGTGACGAATTCATCATCATGTTCCCGAACACCAATGCCGCCAAAGCACGACTGTTGGGTGAACGTTTGCGCCAGAATCTTTCCGGCCACGACTGGTCGGCGCTGTTGCCGGGCCAGCGGATCACCGTCAGCATGGGCGTCGCTGAAGCCACGCCGGGTGATACACTCGATCAGCTGCTGGCGCGTGCCGACCAAAATCTCTACAAAGCCAAGGACGGAGGCCGTGACCAGATTCAAGCCTGAGCGTGCGTTGTGTTAAGGGGGGGATCATGCAAAAGAAATCCGGCGGCAACTTGCCCGCTGGCAGGTCGATGAATCGCAGGGAATTGCTGCAGAACGGCGTCAAGGCGGGGGCAGTTGTCCTGATTCCCTTGGTGGATACCAGTTGCACTACTGAATTGCCCCCTCCTGCTGTTTCCACACCTCTTGGCTCCGACAACGACCGCACTCTTGCAGCAGTTGCTGATCGTATTCTGCCTGCTGATGAACTAGGCCCCAGCGCCAGTGCTGCCGGCGTTGTGCATTACATCAATCGCAGCCTTGCGGAATGGAACCAGACTGAATTGCCGGTGCTGGGCAAAGGCCTGGCCGACCTCAATGAAGTAGCCATAGCCCGCCATCTGTATGAATTCTCAGCGCTAACAGGCGAGCAACAAGATGCGATCCTGACCGAGCTTGAAGCAGGCAAGCTCGACAAAGTTGTCAATGGCCAGGCCCTGTTCAATCGTTTGCTGCGTCTCACGCTCGAAGGCATGTTCAGCGATCCATACTACGGTGGCAATGCCGGTTACGCTGGCTGGGATCTGATTGGTTATCCCGGCGCGGTACTCGCCAGCACTCCCGACATGCAGAAAATGCGCGAACGCTTGCCGATGCTGCATACATCCGGACACGGAGCTGAGCACGATGGCCATTAATTTGCCAGAAACCGATGTAGTAGTAGTCGGACTCGGTGCAGCTGGTGGCGTGGCGGTGCTGCCGCTGGCCTGGGCCGGTTTGAAAGTGATCGGACTCGAAGCTGGCACCTGGATGAATCCAGGTCAGGACTACAAGCCCGATGAAATTCACAACAATGTGCGAGCGCTGGTTACCACTGGCAACAAAGCCGGCAATGAAGTGCCCACTTTCCGCACCGCACCGGATCAGGTGGCACGGCAACAGCCACGTCACCCGATGATGAATGCCGTAGGCGGAACTTCTATTCACTACCATGCACAGAGCTGGCGTTTGAATCCCTGGGATTTCCGCGTCAAAAGCGCAACCATTGAACGTTACGGCAAGGAATTTCTGCCCGAAGGCACGACAGTGGAAGATTGGCCGCTGCGTTACCAGGATCTGGAACCCTTCTATGATCACATCGAATATGAAGTTGGCGTCAGCGGCAAAGCCGGTAATATCCAGGGCAAGATTGACGGTACCGGCAATATTTTTGAAGGGCCGCGCAAGCGTGATTATCCGATGCCGCCACTGCGCTCATGTGAGTTTGTTGATCATATGACACAAGCTGCGCGCTCCATCGGTTTCCATCCCTACCGCGGTCCGGCTGCCATCAATTCACAGCCTTACCAGGGGCGCCCGGGTTGCGCCTTTCACGGCTGGTGTGATCGTGGCGGCTGTCACATCCGGGCCAAGAGCTCGACGGATGTGACTACCATTCCGCGTGCAGTATCGACCGGCAATCTCAGCGTAGTCGACAATGCCAATGTGCGTCGCATTGAAACTGACAACACCGGCAAAGCCACCGGTGTCACCTATTTCCGCAACGGCAAAGAATATTTCCAACCAGCACGGGCGGTGTTGCTGGGTACCTATGCCTACGAAAATATCCGTTTGCTGTTGTTGTCACAATCAGCCTTTCATCCCAACGGCCTCGGCAACAATCGCGGCCAGGTTGGCAAACATCATTTCGGGCATTGGGACGTACAGGCAGGTGTGGCCGTATCGGCATTGTTTCCATTCGACATCAACACTTGGTATGGCGCCATTGCGCAGGGTGTAATGGTGGATGACTGGGCCGATGATAATTTTGATCACAAGGCCCTGGGTTTCATCGGCGGCTCCACCTTGCATGCCTATACCGAGAAACATCCGATTGCATCCGCAGCCATGAACACGTTTGGCCGGGTTCCGAAGCGCTGGGGCAGTGAATGGAAACGTTTCATCGCTGAAAATGCGGGGCGCTGGACTACTGCCTACATCCAGACCAATACCTTTCCGTACAGTAATAACTGGGCGGATCTGGATCCCAATGTACGTGATCCATTTGGTGATCCGGTCTTGCGCATCACGGCCGGGCCGAAGCTGAATGAGCCTAAAGCGGCAAGCTATGCCTCCGGCAAAATGATTGAATGGTTCCGGGCCGCGGGTGCCACTGAAATCATGGGTGGCCAGGGTGGCACCGGTCCGGCCTTGTCCACACATGCCCATGGCGGCACGCGTATGGGCCTGGACCCCAACACCAGTGTTACCAATGCATTCGGCTTTGTACATGACTGCCCGAATCTGGGTGTGATTGGTGGTTCGGTAATGGGCACAGCCGGTGCACGCAATCCAACCCAGACCATTCAGGCGCTGGCATGGCGCACCGCAGAGCAACTAGTCAGAACGCTGCGCCGCGCATGAGCGCAAGGATTGCATGACCACTAACGCTGCAGCTGGCCTGAGTCATCGATCGCGGTTCTATCTTGCCTTTTTTCTGCTGTATTTTATTTGGGGTTCAACCTATCTGGCGATCCGTTATGCGATTGCCAGTATTCCCCCATTACTGATGGCCGGCACCCGCTTCTTGGTAGCCGGCCTGCTGATGTTTATATTCTTGCGCTGGCGAGGAGTGCAGCTACCTCCTTGGAGCCAATGCTGGCGCCTGGCAGTGACCGGCGTGTTTTTGTTTCTGGGAGGTAACGGTACGATCGTATGGGCCGAGCAATACATAGATTCCGGCCTGGCGGCACTATTGGTATCAACCCTGCCGCTCTGGCTGATTCTACTGGACTGGTTGTGGGCAAAGGGTCCGGCACCACAACTGCGTGCCGTGCTCGGAATCTTGCTGGGTGTAGTGGGGACTGTGCTGCTCATCAAGCCAGCGTTGATATTGCCGTGGCTGTATGAATCAGTCACCACCGTCAGCTCGCCCCAACAGGTGCTGGCATCCACTATCGTGGTGATGGCTTCCGTTTTGTGGGCGATCGGTTCAATCTATTCGAAACTGTTCGTAAAGCCGCAATCGGTATTCATGTCGGCAGCTTGCCAGATGATCGGTGGTGGTTTGGCCCTGCTGCTGGTTGCGATTCAGCAGGGAGAATGGTCGCACTTCGCCGTTGCCAGTATTTCCTGGCTGTCACTGACCGGGTTCTGTTATCTGGTCATAATCGGCTCGATGGTGGGTATTTCTGCTTATGTGTGGCTGCTGCAGAATGCGCAGGCGGCTGCCGTGTCTACTTATGCCTTCGTCAATCCGGTAGTAGCTTTGCTGCTGGGTTGGCTGATTGCTGGCGAGCCATTGACTGCGACGATCATCGGCAGTGCAGGGATTATTCTTGCGGGAGTATTGATTGTCATTACCACCCCTGCGCGTAAAGCTTGACCACGGGCTTGGCGGCGCAGTACTAGAGGTTCAGGAGCTATAGAAATAGCGACCCAGCATAGCCAAGCAGATGAGAACTATTAGAGCTTTCAAATACAATGTATTGATTTTAAAAAGAATATGAGAGCCGGCATAAGCGCCGAGCAGCTGACCCAGCATCATGGATAAGCCGGCTTGCCAGACATAATTGCCAGCGCTGACAAAGATCAGCAAAGAGGCAAAGTTGGTTGCAAAATTCAAGGTTTTGGCCAGCGCTGTAGCCGGTAACAGTGGCAATCCGCGCAGTGCCACTGCTGACATCGAGAAAAACGAACCAGTGCCGGGTCCGAACATACCGTCATAAAGACCTATCAGCGGCACCACCAACCGGCCATACCAAGCCGGGGAAAGCACCTGTGTTGGCATATGCTTGAACATATAGCCTGAAGCCAGAAAGTAACCACCAACCAGTACCAATACCCCAGGAATCATGAAGCGCAGGAAGGTCGTATCGAGTGTTTGCACTACCAGTGAGCCGAGACCCGCTCCGATAAATGCGGCAATCATCAGGAAGCGTGCATCAACCAGGCGGATCTTGCGGTGTTTTAGCATCATGATGCTGGCGGTGGCTGTGCCGATCGTACCCTGCAGCTTGTTGGTACCCAGAGCCTGCAGAGGAGGTATGCCAGCCAGCACCAGTGCCGGTAAGCAGATCAAGCCACCACCACCCACCAGTGTGTCGAGGCAGCCTGCTAGCAAGGCCACTGCAAATAGCAAAGCCAGCAGCTCGGGCGTAAGCATCAGACTTTCCATGGGGGGAGCCCGTTCTCCAGCACTATGGAGTCAACACTGAGCACTTCCATATGGCCGCCATTAACCCGCCAGCGAATATTGAAGTCATAGAGGTGCATGCCATATTCGCGATTTTCATCATTGCGGACATGCTGGGCAGGGCGAGGGTCCTGCTGGAGCACGCTCGTGATAAACGACTGTAAATCGCAGATTTTAAAATCAATTATTTCTAATTGATTCAATGAGTAGGGAGTGAAGTCTACTGTGAATTGTTGGCCTTGATTTTGCGCTGGGGCCAGCTCGGCATAGCCGCCTTTGGCAGCGGCGATGGCATCAGCATAGGGCAAGTAGGGTTTGATATCGAGAATAGGCGTGCCATCCAATAGATCCATCCCGCGGATGCGCAGTCGCAACTGTTTGCCATGCTGCACAACGGCAACTGTTTCCACAACCGACAAGCCAATAGGATTAGGGCGGTACGGCGAGCGTGAGGCAAAGACTCCGACCCGCTCGTTCCCCCCCAAGCGAGGCGGGGTGACGGTGGCTGACCATCCCTTGTCGGCAGTTTCATGAAAAACGAACACCAGCCACACATGGGAAAACCCTTCGAGCCCACGCAAGCAGTTGGCATCATTGAATTCATCAACAAAGCAAATATCACCAACAGCTTGTGTCACCAGATTGGGCTGGCGCGGAATGGCAAATTTCTGTCGGTAGGGACTACGCAGGTACGCGATAGGTTGCATCTGCTATCGGCCTGGCTAAGCCTGCTCATTCCTGGCTTGGCCAGGAATGAATCGGTAACCAACACCCGGCTCGGTTTCTATGAAGCGTGGATGTGCCGCATCGTCGCGCAATTTTTGTCGCAATTTCTGAATCACATTACGCAGGTACTGCGTGTCTTCCAGATGGGTAGCACCCCAGATTTGCTGCAGCAGACTGCTTTGCGTCACCAGCCCGCCATTGGCCTGCACCAGGTGCAGTAACACGGCCCACTCTTTACGGGTAAGCGGGATGATTTCATTGTCCAGGGTCACACGCCGCTGTACTTCTTCAATTTGCAGTTGGCCCTCTTCAAATGAACGCGCCTGGGTTGGCTGGGTTTCGGCCCGGATCTGCAGCGTGCGTCGTATACGGGCCAGCAGCTCGTTTACACTGAAAGGTTTCACCACATAATCGTGTGCGCCCATCATCAGGCACGCCACTTTTTCATTTTCATTGGCACGCACTGACAGTACGACCACCGGGATGCGGGTTTCGCCTACCAGTCGTTGCAGCACATGCTTGCCGTCCAGATCTGGCAAGCCCAGATCAAGAATAATAAGGTCAGGATGTAATTCGAGCGCCATCGCAATGCCCCGATGGCCATTCTCGGCCATCAGTACTTCGTAGTGCTGGGAACTTAGACTGATGCGCAGGAATTTGAGGATCTGCGGTTCATCATCAATAAGCAGGATCTTCTGCATGGTACTCCTGTATTCAAGTCAAACGTAATAGCTGGCCGGCTTGCCCATCAACTTGTCCTTGTCCAAGGCCGGCAAACGCAACAGCAAGCAGTGATTGTAGCCGGGCTGTGGCGGTACAATTTTCGCCTCACCGCCGTGTACCCGGAAGATGCTGCGGCAAATACTAAGCCCCAACCCCGTCCCTTTTTCGTAACGATCACCCTGGCTAAAGGTGTAGAACTGGTCGAAGACCAGATCCCATTCACTGGCAGGCAGGCCTGGTCCCTGATCACAAATCCTGATGTTGATCATGGGCATGTCGTTCATGTGGATCGCAACACTGTCATCCACTTCAGTACTGGCCTGCACCAGCACTGTGCCAGTGGGACCACCCGCCTTGCAGGCGTTTTCGAGACCGTTGAACCAGCCTTGTTCGATCAAGGCCGCATGCACGTGCAGCGGTGGCAGATCTGCCGGCATTTCAAACAGCAGGTTCTGCTCGGGAAACTGCCGCAGGATACGTTTGCTCACCACATTATAGATTTCAGAAACACTGACCCAGCTGCGACTGAGAGAAAGCTTGCCGTGACCGAGCCGGGTCATGTCAAGCAGGTTTTGTATATACGATTCCAGCCGCTGGGTTTCACTGATGATTGAATCCAGCAGTTCGGCACGATCACTTTCATTGAGATCCTGGCGCAGATCGCGCAGCGAGGTGGCTGCCCCCAGCATTGTCACCAAAGGTGTCTTGAGATCGTGGGAAACCGAAGAGAGCAGGGCCGTGCGCAATTTCTCTTCGTCATGCTTGCGGCGGGCTTCCTTGATGGCCAGATCCTGCTCCTGGTTGAAACGCAGCAACTGTTCATTGCGCTGCATCTGCAAACCCAGCAGGTAACAGATCACCACAAACATCGAGTAAAGTGGCCAGTCACCTTCCATCCAGGCAAGCACGGCAGCGGCGCTGGCGAGTGCCAGCGGGATCAACAGGGTGCGAAGCAAGGCGGAATATCTGGGAAATTTCACAAGATCACATGGGGGCGGGAAGTCGTTGAAGGTGATGATATGCCGTGTACAGCTGAATAGGAATTCTGGGACAATCCCCTTTCCCTGAAGAATGACGGAAAACAGACATGACGATTACAACCAACATGGTGGTGCAGTTTCACTATACCCTCAAGGATGCCACCGGAACGCAAATGGAAAGCTCCAGCGCCAGCGAACCCATGACTTATATGCATGGGCACAATTCCTTGCTGCCAGGCCTTGAACAAGCCCTGGATGGCAAGAACGCCGGGGACAAATTCTCGATAACGCTGGAGCCGGCCCAGGCCTTTGGCGAGCTCATGCCCGACAGCGAACTGCGGGTGCCGCTCAGCCAGCTGCGTGGTTCCAAGAAGTGGGAACCTGGCATGCAGGCAGTTATCCAGACCCCCCAAGGTCACCAGCAGGTCACCATTGTGAAAGTAGGGCATACCATGGCCACGGTAGACACCAACCATCCCATGGCCGGCAAAACCCTGATGTTTGATATTGAAGTGGCTACCGTGCGTGAAGCCTCGGCTGAAGAGCTGTCGCATGGCCATGCCCATGGTCCCGGCGGCCATCATCACTAAACAGGCGAGCGACCATGATTTTTGCCAATGAAGATATCGCCAAGGTCATAAATCTGGCAGTGGCACCGGTATTCCTGCTAACGGGAATCAGCGGAGCACTCAATGTACTCAGCATCCGCTTGGGACGCATCATTGACCGTGGTCGTAAACTTAATGAGGGAAAAATTGTTGCGGATACTCCTCATGCCGAAGAAGTGGATCAAGAGCAGAGCATGCTGGCAATCCGCGCCAAACTGATCCATCGGGCGATCATGACGTGTACGGTCAGTGCGTTGTTCATCTGCATTGTCATCATTGCGCTGTTTCTGGAAGTATTGCTGAAATTCCAGCTGCAACTCTTCATTGTGATCATGTTCATGGCTGCCCTGGGTTGCCTCTGCTTTGGGCTACTGACCTTTTTGCGCGAGATTGATATGAGCGCATTGTCGTTCCACTTCGGTAAATACCGGGTGACCAGGCAAAAGCGTTGAGGTGGAACTTCACCCGGCTTTGACGGATTGAATCAATTGCGCAACCGGTGTATCGCTGGGTTTTTTAGACCAGCGAACGTCGTACCAGCGCGCGCAGATCCGGATCTGCATGGAAGCCATGCGCAAGGGCTCTGGGCAGCTGCATCGGCGGATAACTGCCAAAATTGAACTGTACCCATTCATCAGGCTGCCAGCTGATCAGATCGTCGATGTTGCTGACGCAGAACTCTTGCGCGATAGCCTGCACCAGACTGCCCAGATGCACATGCTGCGCTGGCAGCATGAAGGTGCGGTGGTCTGTGAATTGCTGGATGGCGGCATGCAGCAGGTTGTCGACACAGCAGCCAACTGACATCAGCCAGGTATGGGCATCCGATGAAGTAGGGCACACGAATGGGCGTCCTTCACTGAGTTCGCGAATCAGATTGCTCAGGAAGATGGAAACTGCACCGTTGGGCTCGGGTGGCCGGGTAACGATGCCGGGCAAACGCAACGAGCAGCCGCGCATCCAGCCGCGCCGTACATAGTCGTTCACCAATACTTCACCAATCACCTTGTGTGCGCCATAACTCAGCGTAGGTTGCGGCAAGGTGTCATCGGTGACCAGTGCCACCTGCGGTTTGCCGTAGACTGCAATCGAACTGGCAAATACCATTTTTACGTGGTTATTCTGGAATTTCAGCGCATCCAGCAAACGGATCGTACCTTGTACATTCACTTCCATGCCGAAGGCCGGATCTTTTTCACAGCGGCCACTGGGCACTGATGCCAGATGGAACACCAGGTCTGCGGGCACCTCCAGGGCGCGGGTCAGCGTCACATCATCGGCAAAGCTGCCGCTGATGTGCTGCAGCAGCGGATGTTGCGGCAATTGGTCCAGCGCCAGATCGACCACCGTCACGCGGCTCAGCGGCCAGCGTTCTGGCTGCTGCTGTGCAGCTGCCAACAAGGCCAGGGTGAGGTGTTTGCCAATGAAACCGTTGGCACCGGTGATCAGTACATGCATGTGCAGCCTGTAATAGTTACTGGATCTTTTTCAATAGACATCACGTTGATAGCGCTGCTGTTGTCTGAGCGAGACCAGGTACTGGCGCGCTGCCTCGGGACCAAGTCCACCTTGCTGTTCCAGCAATAGTAGCAAGGCCTTCTGCACATCCTCTGCCATATGACGGGCATCGCCACACACATAAACATACGCGCCTTCCTGCAACCACTGATAAACCAGCGGTGCCTGTTGCAGTAACAGATGCTGCACGTGGATTTTATCGATTTGATCACGTGAAAATGCCACATCCAAACGCGTCAAAAAACCGTTTTTTTGCCAGGCCAGCAGTTCATCACCATAGAGAAAATCATCTGCACGGCGGCGGTTGCCGGCGAACAGCCAATTCCTGCCGGGCATGCCACTGCACTGGCGGTGCTGCAAAAAGGCGCGGAATGGCGCAATACCGGTGCCAGGGCCGATCATGATAATCGGAGTACTGGCATCGGCGGGCAGCCGGAAATTGGCATTGCTGACAATATGGATCAACAGTGGAGTGGCGGGAGTGACACGGTCTGCCAGAAACCCGGAAGCGGCGCCCTGGCGCACATGGCCATGGCTGTCGAATTGCACTACGCCGACCGTGAGCGCGACGGCGGTGGGTGACTGGGTTTGCGAAGATGCGATCGAATATTGCCGTTCCTGCAGCCGACGCAAACAGCTGCGCAACTGATCAGCGCTGGGTTGGGCCGGGAAATCCCGCAGCACATCAACGATTTGCTTGTGCTCCATGTACAGGCGCAATTGTTTGCTGTCATTAGCCAATTGCTGCAAAGCCGGATCAGCACAAAAAGCCGCATAATGCTTGAAGAAGCCCGGATGTACTTGCGTGATCTCATGGTCGCGCAACAGGGCCTGTTTCAGTACATGATCATCGGCAAGACCGCACAGCTCCAGGATTTCCCGCACCAACACCGGATCGTTTTCAACTCGCAGGGCCACGGTGTCGCCAGGCAGATATTGCAGGCCGGAATCACCCAGATCCAGCTCAACGTGCACAACTTGTTTGACCGCTTGCGGTGAGGTGAGCACGCGTTTGTGCAACAAGCGGGCTGCAAAAGGATGGTCGCGATTCCAGTGACTGCTGTTGGTACTGACTGCTGACAAGCGCTTTCCTGCAAAGTGGGATTTAAGATCGGGTATTCTACCCCGGCTATGCTAGGCTTTAGAATTCCCGTTTCACTGGCAAGGCAGACAATAATGAGCAAAAAGTCCGTTGGGGCAACACCAATACGGGTCGGCTGTGTGCAATGGCAGATGCGGCCGTTTGCTTCGGTTGCGACCTTCCTGCAGCTGGTTGAACAGCAACTGGCAGCACTGGCGTCATATAAATGTGATTTTGCGGTTTTGCCTGAGCTGTTTTCGGCACCGTTGATGACGCTGACTCCCAAGCTCGACACCTGGTATGCGATACGTGAGCTTGCCAGCCACAGCCAGGCCCTTATTGGCGCAATTTCCGCGATGGCAGTGCATTACAAGATCAATGTGGTGGCCGGATCGTTGCCGATAGTAAGTGACAATCGCTTGTTCAACATTGCCTGTTTCTGTCATCGCGATGGCAGGATCGAGCATCAGGCCAAATTGCATCCGACCCAGGGCGAAAAAGCCGATTGGGACATGCAGGGCGGCATCAGTTTGCAAAGTGTCGACAGCGATTGCGGCCGCATCGGCATGCTGATCTGCTATGACGTCGAGTTCCCGGAATTGCCTCGGTTGCTGGCGGAGCAGGGCATTGATGTGTTGTTTGTGCCGTTCTGGACTGATTCGAAGCAGGGTTATCAGCGCGTGCGTTGGTGCGCCCAGGCGCGCGCCATCGAAAATGAAATCTATGTGGTGCTGGCCGGCAGCGTGGGTAGCATGCCGCAGTTGCCTTGTCTTGATGTGCAATATGGACAATCGGCGGTATTGTCACCGTCTGACATCGGTTTTCCGCATGATGCCATCGTGGCGGAAGCCGGCGCCAATGTGGAGACCTTGCTGGTGGCCGAGCTTGATCTCGACAAACTGGCCAGGTTACGCACCGCCGGCTCGGTCCGCAACTCCCGCGACCGCCGCCGGGACCTCTATCAGATCAGCTGGACAGGCGCTGCGGCCGGAAAGCGTGCCAGCAAGCGTCGCCCTGTCGGCAAGAGCCGGGCTAAATAATCCTGTAATCATGCTGTAAATCAGCTGGCCCGCAAGCACCGGCTTTCGGCTAGAATAGCCGGCTGATATACCTTCTCGTCGTCGCCGTTGTAGCTCAGTTGGTAGAGCAACTGATTCGTAATCAGTAGGTCGGAGGTTCGATTCCTCTCAACGGCACCATATTTGTCAATTGCTTGCATGCTTCTCTCCCCGCATCGGCACTGGCATCCTGCGCCTTGCCCATAGCATACCTGGGCTGCAACCACCGCGGTTCGAAGACCCACACTCCACCTGGTTACATTCTCGCAGCTTCCTTTACTGAGAACACATCGCACCCGCCTGATCGTATGTCAGGCCGAACACTTCCACTCCACGCAGCCGGTATTGGTGAATTATTAACAGCACTTGGCAGATAAACGGCGAGCAAGACCCCCTAGTGTGGGCTGGCAGAGCGCAGGACAAAAAACGCCGAACTTCAGTGACTGGAGTCGCTAGGGAGACAAGTCCGGTTAGTATTTGCCGGAGCTGAAGGTTAAGCAGCTGAGTGTGTAGGGGAGCCACGGATTGCCAGACAACAACAACAACAACAACAACAACAACAACAGGAAATATCAATGAAAATGGGTGCACCTACGATAGCCAAAAGAAAACTCTTTCTCGCAATCACTACCACTCTCGCCGCCTTTAGCACTTCGCTCGTTACCGCTCAACAAGCCACCCCTGCAGCTGTAGAAGAAATCCAGGTCACAGGGTCCCGGGTGCGACT
>CAINTJ010000053.1 GCA_903853385.1 uncultured Gammaproteobacteria bacterium | reverse complement strand
GTCGTAGACCTTGCCGGGCCCGCTGAGCGGTTTGATGGCCGGGATGGCGGCAACCACCGGGTCCGGGGTGGGCTCGGGGGCCGCACGTCCCGGGCCCCCGGGGCCTGGCGGTTGCGCCTGTGTTACTGTGCCCAGAAGCAGCAGCAATAAAACCATTGGAAATCGTAACAGCTTTGTAGTGCCCGCTTGCATGGCATAGCCCCCTGGTTGAATGTGTTGTTGTAATGCTGGCCAATACTAGCGTGTTTCCGCCGGGGTAACACAATCCTGGCAAAGCAGGCGGCGTCCCCAATTGGTAACGAATGTCCCGTTATACTTAATCCAACAAAAAAACTGGAAATGCTGATGAAAAAAAATCCAATGCGGCTGGCAGCCTTGTTGACGGCGCTGTCTGTTGCCACGCTGGCTAAAGGTCAGGCCAGTGAGTCCGGCGCCATCTTCTTCACCACCGATACTGCGAAATACACGGCCACCAACGAATACCTGTTCAAGGATGACGGCCCGCGCACGCCGATAACCCGGCGCAGCAGCGGCGAGCCGGAACTGGGCGGCAACGGGGTGTGGAACCTGCCGTGGATCAGCAATTTCGGCAATGCCCAGGCCAAACCCGGTCCGGCGCCGGCCAAGAGCTGGGTCAACGCCATGTGGGCTTATCACAACACCAGCGGCTCCAAATACGATCCCGAAGGCATGTGCCTGCCGCCGGGCGGTCCGCGCTCAATGGCCACGCCGTATCCGGCCCAAATCATCCAGGATCGTGACCGCATCGTGCTGATTTTCGAAGGCGGTGGTCACGTCTGGCGCGAGATTCACATGGACGGCCGCCAGCATCCAGCCGAGGTTAATCCCACCTATTTTGGCCACTCAGTGGGTCATTGGGAGCGCGATACGCTGGTAGTGGATACCGTCGGTTACAACGAAAAAACCTGGCTGGACTACAGTGGCTACCAGCACACGGATCAGCTGCACACGGTGGAATACTTTTCCAGACCTTACCGGGAAAAGCTGAATTACAAAGTCGTTATTGATGATCCGGGTGCGTTTGAAAAAACCTGGACTGCCGAATGGGACATTGCCTGGGTCGAAGGCCAGGAGCTGCAGGATTATGTCTGCCAGGAGAACAACAAGTATCTGCAGAGTCTGCTGGATGATCTGGGTCAGCCGTTCTTCCGGCAATAAAAAGGGCAGTAAACTCGCAGTGCTGGTGACGGTGATTATCAACATTCGAATAACGCTTGCGGATGTTGTTGTCAAAAAAGGGGGCATTCCAGCAGCCTGTTGATGATTTGATACCAGGCTTGGCGGCTACCAAGCCTGGTCAAGAAAAGTGACTCTGATCCCTGTTTGGCAGGGGTTAGTCTTTCATATTGACGGTGCCCAGATAATCCATTTTGCCCACATCGACGCCGGCATGGCGCAGGATGGCGTAGCTGGCCATGACGTGGAAATAGAAATTGGGGATGGCGACTTCTTCCAGATACTCATCGCCGGTCAGCCATTTGCCTTGCGCCCAGTTGGGCGACACCTTGACGCTGGCGTAGCCGGCAAAATCCCCGGCTTGGAAGCCGCTCAGGTAGCCGACTACTTTGGCGATACGCGCGCGCAAGTCGGCAAACGTGGTTTCGTTGTCTTCATGTTTGGGCGGCGTCTGCTGCGACAAATAGGCCGCCGCGAATTTGGCGGTGTCGCAGCAGGACTGGATCTGCTTCACCAGCGGGAACATGTCGGGCGCCAGCCGGTAAGAGGCCAACACATTGACGTCGAATTTTTTGGCGGTGGCATGGCTTTCGGCCTTGGCCAGGCAGTTGTCGAGGTTTTCCAGCATTTTGCGGAATTGAATGATTGCTTGAGCACTCATGGAGGGTTACCAAAGAGGATGGAAGGGAGACCTGGCTCGCAACGAGCAAGGCCTGCTTTATATAGATACTCAGGGCAGGAAAACAAGGGGTAGGTGGCCGTGCAAGGACTGGTCCGATTTGCGGGGAGAAATATCAATCAAGCTACTTGATTGCAAAGCCGCCAGTGCGCTTCGATGGTGTCAGCCGACAAGTCAGCTCCACATGCCCATTCAATGAAGTAACCGCCATTGGCAACCTTGCGAAACTCTTCGGTGTTGCGCAACGGTTGGAATACCTGGCCATCCAGAAAAGGCTGCACGTCGAAAGTACCGATGCGGCCATCATCAGCAGTAACGATAAGCTGCCAGTCTTTGCCAACTTTCAGATCAGTAATTCTCATTGATCCAGACCTTTGATGCGGAAGGTGGGTTGGCTGTCAACGGCCAAGTCCCAGTCAGCCTGTAGTTCATCCCTATGGATCTCAATCCAGGCAACGACAAGTTTATGCTTGTTTGGGGGTAGTGATCCAGCCAGCAATACGCCGTCTGCAATCGCATAAACTGCGATTGCTTGCTGATACTGGGCATGGATATGTGGCAGTTGGTGGCAGTCGGTATCCTGGAAAAATATCCTGATCAGGATGCCGTAGAACATGGAGATGGTTGGCATATTTGAAATCCATTTCAAATTTCCTCCAGTTTAGAACTGATTCAGCGAGTTGCCAGTTTATCTGGCTGAGTAGAAAAGCAGAGCTACCAGGAAATGCGACTCTGACTCCTATTTCATGAAAGCCGGCGCTTCACAGATATAGGAGAGTATTTTTTATTCATCAATTTATTTTATCTATCAATGAATAACCTTCTTCCCCTTACTGCTCGACTCCAACTCCTTCTGCGTAATCTCCACCACAAAACTCTCCTGCTGCAACTTGCGCGCTGAGTCCGCGCGTTGCTCCGCTTCCGCCTTGCGCACCTTCTCCTCGTCGTTGAACAGTTCCTGCGTCAACGACAACTGGCGGTTGAGATGCGATTTCAGGCGATCGACCACCGCGCTCATTACTTCCAGCGTCTGGCTTAGCTGATCGAGCGTCATCAGGGTTTGTTCAGCGTTCTGGCTGGCTTCTTTGCCGGCTTCGTTGCGGTCGGACATGTTCATTTCCTCTAATCGATGAAAAAGGGGACAGGCCCCGGCGGGGACAGTCCCCGGTCCAACTACTCCCAGCTCAGCGCGCCGCCGGTCTGGTATTCGGTGACGCGGGTTTCAAAGAAGTTTTTCTCTTTGCGCAGGTCCATGATTTCGCTCATCCATGGGAACGGGTTCTGCGCGCCCGGATACATTTCCTTCAGGCCGATCTGCACCAGCCGGCGGTTGGCGATGAATTGCAGATACTCTTCCATCATCGCTGCGTTCATGCCGAGCACGCCGCGCGGCATGGTGTCGCGCGCGTATTCGATTTCCAGCTGGGTGGCTTCCAGAATCATCTGGGTGGCCTGCGCGCGCATGTCTTCGTTCCACAGCAGCGGGTTTTCCAGCTTGATCTGGTTGATCATGTCGATGCCGAAATTCAAATGCATCGATTCGTCGCGCAGGATGTACTGGAACTGTTCGCTGGTGCCGGTCATCTTGTTGCGGCGGCCCATCGACAAGATCTGCGTGAAGCCGCAGTAGAAGAAGATGCCTTCGATGCAGCAATAGAACGCGATCAGGTTTTTCAACAGGATCTGGTCGTGTGCGGTGGTGCCGGTGGTAAAGGTCGGCTCGCTGAGTTCGCGCGTGTATTTGAGGCCCCACGAGGCTTTGCGCGCCACCGCTGGCACTTCGTGATACATGTTGAAGATTTCGCCTTCGTCCATGCCCAGGCTCTCAATGCAATATTGATAGGCGTGGGTGTGGATGGCTTCTTCAAAGGCCTGGCGCAGGATGTACTGGCGGCATTCGGGATTGGTGATCAGGCGGTAGATCGCCAGCACCAGGTTGTTGGCGACCAGCGAATCGGCAGTGGCAAAGAAGCCGAGGCTGCGTTTGACGATCAGGCGTTCATCGGCAGTGAGGCCGTCCGGCTTTTTCCACAGCGCGATGTCGGCGTTCATGTTCACTTCCTGCGGCATCCAGTGGTTGGCGCAGCCGTCCAGGTATTTCTGCCAGGCCCATTCGTATTTGAACGGCACCAGCTGGTTCAAATCGGCACGGCAGTTGATCATGGCTTTCTGGTCGACGGTGACGCGCTCGGCGGCGGTGGCAAGTTCTTTCACGCCGGCGCTGGCATCCAGGCTGGCGACGGCTTCCAGCGCGGCGGCAATCGGATTGGCCGGCGCGGTAAAGGCCACTTCCACCCGCATTTCCTCGCGGGTTGCTGCCACTCGCATCGTTGCCGGCTTCTCCAGCTTGGGCGCCAGCACCGGCTGCGCTTGCAGTTCCACTTCCTGGCGGGCGGCGGCGGCAATTTGCGCGGCGCTATGGTCTGCTGCTATTTCAGCAGCCAAGGCGTTGTTCACCACCGCTGGCGATGCGGTTTCGTCAACATTAAATTCGTCCCAGCTCAACATGGGTTGGTCCTCTTCCTTTTTATCGTTATTCAATGGTTTGCCACTAGGCGTTATTGACAGGCTTCACAGTCGGGGTTGTCGATCGAGCAGGCCTTGGGCACATCGGCGGCCGGGCCGTCGAGACCGTCGGCGATCGGGCCATTGGCTTGCATCACTGGTGCAGCCGTGGTTTTGACTGCATTGAGCTGGCCGCCGCTCACCGTCGATTTCTCGGTGCTGGTGGCAGAGAGCGCGCGCAGGTAATAGGTGGTCTTGAGACCACGCAGCCACGCCATGCGGTAGGTCACGTCCAGTTTCTTGCCATTGGCATCGGCAATGTACAGGTTGAGTGACTGCGCCTGGTCGATCCATTTCTGGCGGCGGCTGGCGGCTTCTACCAGCCACTGCGGGCTGATTTCAAACGAGGTGGCGTACAACACTTTCAGATCATCCGGGATGCGGTCGATCTTCTGCACGCTGCCTTCGTAGTATTTGAGATCGTTCAGCATCACGCTGTCCCACAGGCCCAATTGTTTGAGGTCGCGGATCAGGTACGGGTTCACCACGGTGAATTCGCCGCTCAGGTTCGATTTCACATACAGGTTCTGGTAGGTGGGCTCGATTGACTGCGACACGCCGGTGATGTTGGCGATGGTGGCAGTGGGGGCGATCGCCATCACGTTGGAGTTGCGCATGCCTTTGGCCTGCACGCGCTGACGCAACGACGCCCAGTCGAGTGTGCTGCTGGTGTCCACTTGCAGGTATTCCGCGCCGCGCGCTTCCCGCAGCATTTCCAGTGAATCCAGCGGCATGATGCCACGGTCCCACAGCGAGCCCTTGTAGCTTTCGTAGGTGCCGCGTTCTTCCGCCAGCAGCGTAGAAGCTTCGATGGCGTGATAACTGATCACTTCCATCGAGCGGTCGGCGAAGGTGATGGCCGCATCCGACGAGTAGGCAATCTTCTGCACATACAGTGCGTCCTGGAAGCCCATGATGCCGAGGCCGACCGGACGGTGCTTCATGTTCGAGGTTTTTGCCTGCGGCACCGAGTAATAGTTGATGTCGATGACGTTGTCGAGCATGCGCACGGCGGTGGTGATGGTCTTCTTGAGCTTGTCGCGGTTAAGGCCTTTCTCGGTAACGTGATTGACCAGGTTGATGGAACCCAGGTTGCACACGGCGATTTCATCCTTGCTGGTGTTGAGCGTGATCTCGGTGCACAGGTTCGAGGAATGCACGGTGCCGATATGCTGCTGCGGCGAGCGGATGTTGCAGGCGTCCTTGAAGGTCATCCACGGATGGCCGGTTTCAAACAACATCGACAGCATCTTGCGCCACAGGTCTTTGGCTTGCACGGTCTTGTGTACGTAGATCTTGCCGTCAGCCGCCAGCTGTTCGTAGTGGGTGTAGCGTGCTTCGAAGGCATTGCCGTGCAGTTCGTGCAGGTCCGGCACTTCGTTGGGCGAGAACAGTGTCCACTTGCCGTCGCTGAACACGCGCTTCATGAACAGGTCAGGAATCCAGTTGGCGGTGTTCATGTCATGCGCGCGGCGACGGTCATCACCGGTGTTTTTGCGCAGTTCCAGGAATTCCTCGATGTCCAGATGCCAGGTTTCCAGATAGGAGCACACGGCGCCTTTGCGTTTGCCGCCCTGGTTGACTGCCACCGCGGTGTCATTCACCACTTTCAGGAACGGCACCACGCCCTGCGATTTGCCGTTGGTGCCCTTGATATAGGCGCCCAGTGCGCGCACCGGCGTCCAGTCGTTGCCGAGGCCGCCGGCGAATTTCGACAGCATGGCGTTGTCGTGGATGGCGTGGTAGATGCCGCTGAGGTCGTCCGGCACCGTGGTCAGGAAGCATGACGACAACTGCGGGCGCAGCGTGCCGGAGTTGAACAGCTGCGGGGTGCTGACCATGTAGTCGAACGTCGATAACAGGTTATAAAACTCGATGGCACGCTCTTCCTTGTTGGCTTCGTTGATGGCCAGGCCCATCGCCACCCGCATGAAGAAGATCTGCGGCAGTTCGATACGGATGCCTTCGCTGTGGATGAAGTAGCGGTCATACAGGGTTTGCAGGCCGAGGTAGGTGAACTGGTCATCGCGCTCGGCTTTCATGGCTTCGCCCAGCCGTGCCAGGTCGAACTTCAGCAGTTCGGGTGACAGCAGTTCCAGCTGCACGCCTTTTTCGATGTAGGGGCGCAAGGTGGCGGCATAGCGGTAGTGCATTTCACTCTGGGTGGCGCTGTCGGCCACGCCGAGGAAGCGCAGCGCTTCGCTGCGCAAGGTATCGAGCAGCAAGCGCGCGGCCACGATGCTGTAGTTGGGCTCCTGTTCCACCATGGTACGTGCCACCATCACCAGCGACACGCGCACGTCGTTGATGTTGACGCCGCTGTAGAGGTTCTTCAGCGTGTCTTCATAGATCTTGCTGCCTTCACAGCCAAACAGGCCTTCACAGGCTTCGTTGATGACAGTGCGCAGGCGGTGGGTGTCGAGCGGGCGGGCGGTGCCGTCTTCCATCGTCACCATCAGGTCGCTCTGCGGGTCTTTCTGGTGCTGCTGTTCGCGCTGGCGGGCGTGCTCGTTGCGGTAAATCACGTAGGAGCGCGCCACCTTGTGCTCGCCCGAGCGCATCAGCGCCAGCTCGACCTGGTCCTGGATGTCTTCGATGTGCATGCTGCCGCCGGACGGCATGCGGCGTTTGAAGATGTTGCTGATCTCCAGCACCAGCTCATTCACCACTTCATGCACGCGGGTGGAGCCGGCCGCATTGCCGCCTTCCACCGCCAGAAAGGCCTTGGTGATCGCCACGGTGATCTTGGACGGGTCGTAGATCACCACGGCACCGTTGCGCTTGATGACGCGCAGCTGGCCGGGGGCGGTGATTGCAAGACTGTCGGTTGTGGCGCTGCTGGTACGGCTGCCGGGACGGGGGGAAGAGCCGGGGGCTTCAGTGGTGGTCTGCATGTTGTATATGTCCTGTAAGTGGCTGTGCCTTTTTACTTATTCTGGGTGTTGCATTTGGAGCCGGTTTTGCAGCCGGGTCAGGGACTGGTAGTGCGGGTCAGTCCGTCGAAAGCACTAGATATTGGGTGTTCTTGTTCTGGGCACACTATATCAGGGGGTAAAAATTGCTGACAAGGGGGAAAGGCTGTTAATTTTTTGTGGATAGTTTGTGGGGGAAATTGCGGAGCGGGGTAATCAAAAATCGGGCCAGTTATGCTGGCAGCGCGATATCTTTCCCTTGCTTTTTGGCAAAGGCTGGCTTTGCCGGGTTCAGGCAAGGCCTGGCTGCGAAAAATAGGGAAAATGCCGGGGAATGCCACCCGGCTGAGCGGATCAGCCTGAAATCACGCCACCAAAACCCCGCTGGCAGTGCCGCCGCCGGGGTGGCCAGGCTCAGTGCTGGTGGCAGAGCAGGAATTCCAGCAGGGCTTTCTGGGCATGCAAGCGGTTTTCAGCTTCTTCCCAAACCAGCGAGTCGGGCGCATCAATGACGCCGGCGCTGACTTCTTCGCCGCGATGCGCCGGCAGGCAGTGCAGGAAGATCGCGCTGGACGCGGCCAGGGCCATCAGCTCACTGTCGACCTGATAGGCGGCGAAGGCCGCCGTGCGCTTCTGCTGTTCGGCTTCCTGGCCCATCGAGGCCCATACGTCGGTGGCAACCAGCGCCGCCCCGCGCACGGCCAGCTGCGGATTGCGTTCGATGCGGACATTGTTGGCAAACGTGGTGAGCAGGTCAGCCTGTGGCTCATAACCAGTGGGGCAGGCCACCACCAATTCGAAATCCAGCAGATGCGCCGCATGGATAAATGAATTGCACATGTTGTTGCCATCGCCCACCCAGCACACGGTTTTGCCGCTGATATCGCCGCGATGTTCGACATAGGTCTGCAGATCGGCCAGCAACTGGCAGGGATGGTGATCATCGGTGAGCGCATTGATCACCGGTACCCGCGAATAGCCGGCAAAGGTTTTGATCTTCTCGTGGCCGTAGGTGCGCACCATGATGGCATCCACCATGCGGGACAACACGCGGGCGGTGTCTTCAATCGGCTCGCCCCGACCAAGCTGGGTATCGGTGGGAGACAGGAAAATGGAGGCTCCGCCCAGCTGGGTCATCGCCGTTTCAAACGACACGCGCGTGCGAGTGGAGGCTTTCTCGAACACCATCGCCAGGGTCTTGTTCTTCAGGTATTCGTGCGGGATGCCGCTGTATTGCATGTGCTTGAGCTCGCCAGCCCGTTTGAGCAGGGCCAGCAGTTCGGCTTTGCTGAGATCGAGCAGGGTAAGGAAGTGTCGGACGGTCATGATTACAACTCCTGCACGAGCTTGCTGATGACGCTGATGATGAAGTCAGCTTCTGTCTGGTTCAGCGTCAACGGCGGCACCAGCCGGATGACCTTGTCGGCGGTGACGTTGAGCAGCAAGCCTTGTTCACGCGCGCGTTCCACCAGCTCTTTGCAGGGCCGATCCAGCTCGACGCCGATCAACAGGCCCAGTCCGCGAATTTCCACCACTTTGCTGCAGTCCTTGAGGCTGGCGCGCAAGCCATCCTGCAAATAACGGCCAATGCGCTCGGCATTGCCGACCAGATCTTCCTTGTTGAGAGCTTCGTACACTGCCAGCGCTGCCCGACATGCCAGCGGACTGCCGCCGAAGGTAGAGCCATGATGGCCGGGCTGGAAAATGCCGGCGGCCTTGCCGGCGGCCAGGCAGGCGCCTATTGGAAAGCCGTTGCCAAGTCCTTTGGAGGTGGCAAGGATGTCAGGCAAGACACCACTGTGCTGGCACGCAAAATAGCGGCCGGTGCGGCCATTGCCGGTTTGTACTTCATCCACGATCAGCAGCAAATCATGTTGGTCGCACAAGTCGCGCAGTTTGCGCAGGTAATCGGGCGCTGGCAGCTGCACGCCGCCCTCGCCCTGGGCCGGTTCCACCATGATGCCGATGATATTGGCATTGGCGTTGATTGCCGCCGCCATCGCCGGCACATCGTTATAGGGCACGCGCAGAAAACCGCCCGGCAACGGGCCGAAGCCTTCCTGGTATTTGGCACTGTGGGTGGCGGCCAGCGCGCCAAGCGTACGGCCATGGAAGGCGCCTTCGGTTACCAGGATCACGCCATCGCTGATGCCTTTCTGCCAGGCCCATTTGCGTGCCAGCTTGATGGAAGCTTCGATGCTTTCGGTGCCGGAATTGCAGAAGAACACCTGTTGCATGCCGGAACGCAGGCACAGCTCGCTGGCCAGCTGGCTTTGCAGCGGCACTTCATAAATATTGGAGGTGTGCACCAGTGTGCCGACCTGGTCACGAATGGCCTGGATGAAGCCGGCATGACTGTGGCCGAGCGAGTTGACGGCAATCCCAGCCACCGCATCCAGATAGCGTTTGCCGTTGCTGTCGATCAGGTAGCAGCCTTCACCATGGGTGAACGCAATTGCCTGACGACCGTAGGTAGTCATCAGGGCCGAGGTGGCAACTGGGCTCTGTTTGCTCAGCGGGTTGGCAGCAGTCATCTCGCACGCTCCGTAGCGGTGGCTATGAACCAGAATTCAACAGCTCTAAAAATGCAAAAAGGCAGCTTCCGCTGCCCCATGTCGACGGTTTGCGCCGTCCGACCAGGCGGCGATTCTACCAGTGCGCACGCCCACTGGCTACCCGATGGTGTCGCCGTGGGCCAAGATTGAATACAATAGCGCCCAGCAGCGGAGTGTCTGCCCCCGTCACTCCCGACCGTTTCCAATTTAAGCTACAGGTGACCCATGAGCATTGAAGACACCATCAAAGACCAGATCAAAAGCAATCCGATCCTGATCTATATGAAAGGCAATCCCAACCAGCCCCAGTGCGGCTTTTCAGCACGTGCCACCCAGATGCTGATGTCGTGTGGCCAGAAGTTCGCTTTTGTCGACATACTCACCAACCCCGAGATTCGCGCCAACCTGCCGAAAGTGTCGGAATGGCCGACTTTTCCGCAGTTGTTCGTGGATGGCGAGCTGGTAGGCGGCTGCGACATCATGACTGAAATGTTCGACGCCGGTGAACTGAAGCAGTTGCTGGACGACTCCGCGGCCAAACGTGCAGCCCAGGCCTGAGCCTGGTTCGGTGCTGGTAAAAGGCCCGGCTACTCGCCGGGTTTTTTGTTTGGGGGCGCCATGATCTTGTCCAAGCCTGCACGCGGCGTTGTCTGCATGTTGCTTGCCAGCGTGTTCTTTGCGCTGATGACGGTGTTCACCAAGCTGCTGGGCGGCATGCCGGTGGCGGAAATCATTTTTTTTCGTGCGGTGATTGCGGCGGTCCTGTGTCTGCTCGGCATCTGGCGGTTGCGGCTGTCGCCGTGGGGACATGACAAGGGCGCACTGCTGCTGCGCGGCTTTGCCGGCATGATGGCACTGGCACAGGGATTCTGGTTGCTGCAGCACATCCCGCTGGGGGCCGCCACCACGCTGACCCATTTGTCGCCGATCTTCACCACCTTGCTGGGCGTGTGGCTGGTACGCGAGCGCGTTACCTGGTTGCAGCTCGGCTATTTTGTGGTGTGTTTCGTGGGTGTGGTGATGATCCAGGGCTTTGATCAGCGCATTTCACTGCTGCATCTGCTGGTAGGCATCTCGGCCTCGTTCTGCATGGGGTTGGCCTACAGTTCGGTGCGCAGGCTCGGCAAGACCGAACATCCGCTGGTGATCATGCTGTATTTCCCACTGGTCTGCATTCCGTTGTCAGCACTGGCCATGTTGTTTGATTTTGCGATGCCTACTGGTACCCAATGGGGCTACTTGCTACTGCTGGGCATCACTGCCCAGGGCGGCCAGTATTTCATGACGAAGTCCTATCAACTGGCGGCCATCTCCAAAGTCGCCATCGTCAGCTACAGTGAAGTAATTTTTTCGATCATTTTGGGATTTGTGCTGTTCAGTGAAAATTTCAATTTGCTAACCTACACCGGCATGGCGCTGGTGCTGGCGGGTGTGGTCATGAATGTAATGCACAAAGGCAGAAAGGAAGAAAACAATGATACTGACAGTTGAAATCAGCATGTACCCGCTGCAAGCAAACTATATCGCGCTGATTACCGATTTCATTGCGAAGCTCAATACCTACCCCGAGCTGCGCATTGTCACCACGCCCACGGCCACGATGGTGGTAGGCGAGTATGAACGGGTGATGCAGACATTGACGGACATGCTGCGCTGGAGTTACCAAAGCCATGGCAAGGCCGTGTTCATCACCAAGTTTATCGCTGACTACAATCCCGACTGATGCCGGCCTGGCTGCACTACCTGTTGTCGCTGGAAGGGCTGGCAGTCGTGCTGGCGATTGCCTATCTGTTGCTGGCTGCGCGCGAAAGTCTGTGGTGCTGGGCCTGTGCGTTGCTGAGCTCGGTGATCTACGTGTGGATTTGCTGGCAGGCCCATCTGTTCATGGAGACCTGGCTCAACATTTTTTACGCAGTCATGGCAGTACTGGGCTGGCAGCAATGGCGCAGTGGCGGCAGTGACAAGCCGAGGCGGGCGATTGTGGTGATGTCAGCCTGGCAACATGCCGGCTGTCTGCTGCTGGTACTGGTGCTGGCAGTGGCCAATGGCCTGTTGATGCAGCGATATACGTCGGCCGCGTGGCCGTTTGTGGATTCCTTCATTACCTGGAGCAGTGTGGTCACTACGCTGCTGGTGGTTCGCAAGGTGCTCGAGAACTGGTTGTACTGGATCGTGATCGATGGCATCGCCATCGTGGTCTATTGGGAGCGCGGGCTTTATCTCACCACAGTGCTGTTTGTTGCCTACGTGGTGATCGTGCTATTCGGCTATCTGCAATGGCGCCGCGAATTTCGCGCGGCCCAACCGCTTACTGCGCCGCTGGCGGCACCGGATTGCCCAGTGCCTTGATATATTCGATCAGCGCAGTGATTTCCGGTTCTTCCAGATAATAGCGCGCCATCACGTTGGGAAAGCCCTCTACAATCTTGGCGGGCGGGTCCAGGATCGATTCCCGGATATAGGCTTCATCCACCGTCACCGTGCGGCCCTTGCCGTACTTTTCGGTGCGGCCCCACATATGCAGCCAGGACGGCCCCACGCCCGGGCTGCCATCCACGGTATGACACGCCACACAGCCCAGATTGTTGGAACTTTGCTGGCCCTGCATCGCCAGTTGCGAGTCGAACACCAGATCGCGGGAGTCACTGTTGAGGCGGTAGATATAGACGCTGCCGAACAGCAGCATGCTGCCGAGCACGAGGCCCACCAGGGTGTCGAGCAGGTAGCGCTTGGGGTGGTGGATCAGATTCATGCGGCTCAATATTCAAGGCTGAAAAAAAGCCGGCTGTTGCAGCCGGCTTTGTACATTTACTGACACGCTGTCAGAGATCCTTGCTGTGTTTGCTCAGGTAGTCAGCCACACCGGCAGCGCTCGGCTTCATGCCTTCATCGCCTTTGTGCCAGCCGGCCGGGCATACTTCGCCGTGCTCTTCAGTGAATTGCAGCGCTTCCACCATGCGGATCATTTCGTCGATGTTGCGGCCCAGTGGCAGGTTGTTGATCACCATGTGCTGGATCACGCCGGACTTGTCGATCAGGAACGAACCGCGCAAGGCAACACCAGCTTGCGGATGTTCAACGCCGTAGGCTTTGACAATCTCATGTTTGATGTCAGCCACCAGCGGGAACGCCACCGGGCCGATGCCGCCGTTGTTGACGGCAGTGTTGCGCCAGGCTGCATGGGAAAATTGCGAGTCGATCGACACGCCGATGACCTGGGTGCCCAGTGCTTTGAGGGCGCCGACGCGGCTGTTGTGCGCCAGGATTTCGGACGGGCACACAAAGGTGAAGTCGAGTGGATAGAAAAACAGCACTACGTACTGGCCGGCATAGTCGGACAGCGAGAAGTTATCCTTGATGGAACCGTCCGGCATGACAGCGGAGGCGGTGAAATTGGGGGCTTTCTGGCAGACAAATGCGCTCATGAAGTACTCCTGTGGTAAGTGTGGTAACTATTAAAAATACAATTAAAAATACAATATCAAGAAAGTGGTTACTGCGGGTTTCCAAACTATTGGTGAAGCCGGATAGCCGGTAGCGCACTGCAACACCGCGCTTGGTTCAGGTCGGCAAATATGCAGGCTGGACCGGCGTTTTGCAAGGCAGGGATGGTGCAGGTGCTTGACGCGCATATCCTTTTTAATTGTACGGAATCAAAGCTGAATTGGATCGGTGCAGTTGTGGTGGGCGTTAAAGTCAAAGGGAATCAACAGCATCTGTTGTCAACGCCAGTGCCAGCGTGGTGGCGGTGGTGAAATCGGTTTTGCCGGAGCCGAGCTTGGGGATGGCTTCCACCAGCGCATAGTGCGCAGGCAAGGCCAGTGTGTTCATGCCGGCAGCCATCAGTTTTGCCCGCAAGGCAGCGGCATCCAGCGCAATGGTCGCCAGTGCAATCAGGCGTTCGCCTTTCCTGGCGTCGGGTACGCTGACCACCACTACTTCAAAATCTTCCTGATCAACTGCCGCTTTGATAGCGGATTCCACTGCCCCCAGTCCCACCATCTCGCCACTGATTTTGGCGAAGCGGGAGTAGCGGTCGATGATGAACAGGAAACCATCTGAGTCGAGATAGCCCTTGTCACCGGTGACATACCAGCGGCGGCCATCAATCACTTTCAGTACTTCGCTGGTGCGGGCTTCATTTTTCAGATAGCCGGGCATGACCTGGGCGCCGCTGAGCAGGATCATGCCGGCTTCACCGCTGGGCAGGGTGAGGAAGGTGTGCGGATCCACAATGCGGAACGCGGTGCCTGGCAATGGCATGCCCACCGAGCCCGGCTTCCAGGCGACCTGTACCTGCCAGTTGTCGGGGCTGATATGGTCGGGCATGTTGACCGATGCCACCGGGGCGGTTTCGGTGGCGCCATAGCCTTCGAGAATGTCCTTGTTGAATTTCAGTTTGAACTCCTTGCGCACTTCTTCCTGCAGTTTTTCGGCGCCGGCAATGCACAGGCGCAAGCTCTGCAGCATCAGCGGATGAATCTTGCTGTTGCGGTTGTAGAGCCGGTAGAAACTGCAGGTACCGAACAGCATGGTGATGCGGTAGGTGGCAATGGCCTGGGCCGCGCCATAGACATCAGTGGGATCGGCATGACACACCAGCGGCACTCGTTCCAGCATCGGCATGAAGTGGGTAACGGTTAATCCAAACGCATGAAACGGAGGCAGGTTGGCCAGCACTACATCGCCATCGTCGAAGTTAAGCAGTTCGGTGATCTGTTTGACATTGGCCAGCAGATTGCGGTGCGTGAGCGTAATGCCTTTGGGGGCGCCCTCACTGCCACTGGAAAACAGGATCACGGCGACAGCCTGGTTGTGGACCTGCCGCGTATAGAGCAGTTTGAGCAGTGGGGCCGGCAGCAACCAGCACGCTGCCAGTGTCAGCAGTTTTTCACTGGCTGCAGTATCACTTTTGAAATCTTCCAGCATCACCAGTTTGGCGTGGTCTTGCAGAGGTTCGAGGTTGATGCCGCGCTGGCTGAGCCGGTCCAGGAATTTGCGGGATGTATAGATAGTGCGGATCTCCGCCTGCATCACTGAAGACAGCAGCGCTTCCGTACTGGCGGTAAAGTTGAGATTGACTACGGTCTTGCCCAGCATGGTCAGCGCCAGATTGCCAAGCACGCTGGCAGTGCTGCTGGGCAGCAGCAGCCCCACATTCTGTTGCGGGCTCATGCGCCGGAAGCGGCGGCCCATGATGATGGTGGCGGCCAGCGCCGATTTTGCGCGCAAGCTGGCGCCGAGCGTATCCAGCAACACCCGCGGATTGCCGGACCTGCAACAGGTGTCGACCCAGTGGGCACCGATGCCGGGCAGATTGTCGGCATATTCTTCCCAGGAACTGTTGGAGAGTTCGCGGATTTTTTGTTTGATCACTTCCGACCCGGTGTGGCGTGACAGCGGCTGGCCAAAATCCACCACTACTTCCCGGTTGAGACCAGGCCGTGCCCGCCGCAAATGCCTGCCTGCGCGCGCAAAGCCAGCGCCCCACAAGCCGCGCAAGAAGAACGGCACCACGACAACACTGTCATCGGCTTGTGTGCAGGCGCGCTCAAAGCCTTTGCGGAATTGTGTGAGCTGACCATTGCGACTGATTACGCCTTCCGGGAACAGGCATACCACTTCGCCAGAGCGCAGTGCTGTTGCTACTGCATCCAGCGCGGTGTGGGAAGACGCGCCGGCCTGGATCGGAATGCAAGCGAGCAGTTTGAAAAACCAGTTGAGATACCACAGTTCATAAATGATGTTGCTCATCACGAACCGCACTGGTCGTGGACATGCGATCTGCACCACGGCCCAATCAATCCAGCTGACATGATTGCCGAGCAGCAGCACACCGCCGGCGGCAGGGATGTGACGCATGCCCTGTACCTTGATGCGGTATTGCGAGCTGGCCAGGCGCCCCAGCAGCAAGCGGGCAAGACTTTGCGGCAACTGATACAGGGTGTAGCCGGCACCGATTACTGCCACGACCCCGAGCAGTAGCAGCAAACTGCGGGCTGTCAGTCCCAACAGCGCCAACAGCAGCGTCACCACCAGCAGCAAAGCCAGTGCCAGATTTTGCAGCCAGTTGCTGGCGGCCAGTGTCAGCCCGAGTTCGACCGGGCGGGCGTGATACTGGAGCCAGGCATTGAGCGGCACGATGAACACCCCGCCGGCAAAGCCGATCATCAGCAGCCACACACCCAGCCACAGCGGGCTGGTAAGCGTGGGCAGTACCATCAATCCGCAGGCCAATGCGGCCGCAGCCAAAGGCAGCAAACCGGTTTCAATGTAATTGCGGGAATAGCGTCCGGCCAACACCGCGCCCAGACCAATACCAATGCCGGCACAGGCCAGCAGGCCTTGCAGGGCAAGGGCGTTGGTAACTCCGGCCGCTTCTTTGACAAAGGCGGGGAAGCTGGCCAGCACAATCTGGCCTGTTGCCCACAACACGGACAGACCGATGGCCGCCAAGCGCAAGTTGCGTTGCTGCCACAATGGCAACAGCAACTTCAGCTGCTGCGACCATGACAGGGCTGGTCGCAAATCGACGGAGCAACTGGCCGGTTCCGACAGTGGCAGTTGCGGTTGCACAGCATCAGCACTGATGGAATCGCCTTCATTAATCGCACCAGGGGCAGCAATGCGGTAGAGCGCGTACAGTTCCAGCAAGCTGCCACTTAGCAGGCACCAGCCGGCACCGGCCACACCCTGCAAAACTGCCCCAGCGGATGCCGGCTGAACCGGATACCAATGCTCGAACAGCACTGTGTAGAAAAAAGTGCTGGCCACTAGCGCCCCGATCGACAATGCCGTTAACAGCCCGTTGATCTCGCTGAGCTGCTCCTTGCCAAAGGCTTCCCGGATGAAGCCGTATTTGGCAGGAGAAAAGATCGCAGCCTGCACAGCCAGCGCCAGCGTCATCAGCAAGGCCGGCAAAAACCAGCCGAGATAATAGAACAGGACGATGACTCCGCAGCACGCCACTGCCGCCTGGCTGGCGTGGCGCATCACCGTTAGTTTGGCATAACGGTCGGCAATGCGTCCGGCTGGTGCCAGCAGCAAGACAAAGGGTAGCAACATCAGCGCGTTGATCACTGCCATCAACACAATTTGCACAGCGCCGTCATAGAGTTTGAACGCAGTATTTTGCAGAATGATCTTGTGGCCGAGATCCGTGCAGGTGTTGAGGAAGGCGGCGACTAGAAACCAGCGTCGATAGCGGGGTTCAACCATCAGCGTCGGCTTCCTCAACGGGATTGCTGCTGTCATCGGGCCACTGCCAGCCACCAAGTGCTTGCCAGCGGTTGATCATCAGGCAAAACAGATCGGCAGTTTTCTCAGCATCGTAACGCGCGGTATGGGCTTCGGAGGGGTCAAACTCCAGACCTGCCGCTTTGCAGGCACGGGCCAGCACGGTTTGACCGTAGCACAGGGCCGCCATGGACACGGTATCCAGTGACGAGAACGGGTGGAACGGATTGCGCTTGAGGTGGTTGCGTTCGGCGGCGGCATTGATAAAGCCATGATCGAAGTGGGCATTGTGCCCGACCAGAATCGCGCGTGTGCAACCGGTCGCTTTCACCTTGGCGCGGATGGTCTGGAACATTTCCTGGAACACCTTGAGCTCCGGATAGGCAATGCGCAGCGGATGATGCGGATTGATGCCGGTGAATTTCAGTGCAGCTTCCTCGATGTTGGCACCGGCAAACGGCACCACCCGATAGAAGTGCGTGGATTCGCGCACCAGCTGGCCATGCTCATTCATGTCGAGCAATACGGCGGCCACTTCGAGAATTGCGTCGGTTTTGGCAATGAAGCCGCCGCATTCGACATCAATTACCACCGGCAGATAACCGCGGAACCGTTTACCTATCATTGATACTGCCTCTGCTTTGGTGTCAGTCACGTTGCACTTTCCAGTGCAGCGTGTCGCCTGCTTTCAGAGGCACGATGTGCTGCTCGCCAAATACCAGTTCCTTGTCGAGTACCCACGACTGTTTGCGCAAAGTGATGCGTTGGGTATTGCGGGGCAGGCGGTAGAAATCCGGGCCATGCAGACTGGCAAATGCTTCCAGCTTGTTGAGTATGCCCAGCGACTCGAACACTTCGGTATAGAGTTCCAGTGCAGCCGGAGCCGAGAAACAGCCGGCGCAACCGCAGGCCTGCTCCTTGGTATGACGTGCATGCGGTGCTGAATCGGTACCGAGAAACAATTTGGGGGAGCCGCTGCTTACAAAATCCAGCAAGGCTTGCTGGTGCACATTGCGCTTGAGCACCGGCAGGCAGTAAAGATGGGGACGTATGCCCCCCGACAACATGTGATTGCGGTTGTAGAGCAGATGCTGCACGGTGACAGTGGCAGCGATGTGGGCGGATGCCGCCGCAACAAATTGCACGGCATCGCGCGTGGTGATGTGTTCGAGCACAATGCGTAAGTCGGGGAAGCGTTGACACAGGGGGGCCAGGACGGTATCGATAAACACTTGTTCCCGGTCAAAAATATCGACCTCGGTGCGAGTGACTTCACCATGCACCAGCAGCGGCATGCCGGTTTCACTTAAAGCTTCCAGCACCGGGTACAACTTGGCAAGGTCAGTAACGCCTTGACTGGAGTTGGTGGTGGCGCCGGCCGGATAAAGCTTTACTGCCACGACCTTGCCGCTGGCTTTGGCCGTGTGGATTTCTTCCGCCCTGGTTTCGTCGGTCAGGTACAGCACCATTAATGGCTCGAAGCCTGACAAGGTGGGAGCATGGGCCAGCAAGCGTTCCCGATAGGCCAAAGCCTGGGCAGTGGTCTTTACCGGCGGTACCAGGTTGGGCATGGCAATCGCACGACGGAATACTCTGGCAGTATGCGGCACTGTGTGCTGCAACACTTGGCCGTCACGGAAATGCACGTGCCAGTCGTCAGGGCGTATCAGCGAAATTTCTTGCATGAGAGGAGGGGCCTGTCACCTGAAGGGATGCAGGCATTATAAGGGAGCCCGGCACGATGCATATGGGCCAATTGCCCCGGAACGGTTGCTGTAACAAATCCTTGGGCTTGGCCGCTGCAGAATGCGATAATCACCACCATGACTCCCCGTAATTCGTCCGCTGGCCGGCACCCAAACAGTACTGGCCCAACCTTCAGTAGACACATTCCCCGCTTCATATGGCTGCTTCTGGTATTGGCCGTATTGCTGGTGGTGTACCGTTGTGTGTGGATTGACCGCAAAATACGTCGCGATTTTGATGCCCTGCAATGGGAGTTGCCGGCCCGCATTTATTCACGACCGGTGGAACTCTATGCCGGTGTGCACATCAGCCCTGACGATCTGGTCGATTACCTGCAGCGGCTCGGTTATCGCCGTACTGCCAAGGTCGACAGGTCGGGCGAATACAAGGTCAATGGCAATCACATAGCGCTGCGCACCCGCGGTTTCCAGTTTTGGGACGGTGCTGAAGCCGAGGTTTATGTAGAACTGACCTTTGACGGTCATCATGTCAGTCAGGTGCAGGATGGCAAGGGCACTGATTTGCCGCTGCTGCGCCTGGAGCCGGTCGAGATTGAACAGATCAACCCTGCCACCGGTGAGGATCGCATGCCGGTGACCCTTGTTGATATCCCGCCGACACTGATTGCTGCCGTAGTCGCCATTGAAGACCAGCGCTTTTATACCCATCACGGCATTGATCCGATCGGCATCGGCCGGGCGCTGTGGGCTGATATCAGGGCAGGCGGCATCGTGCAGGGCGGTAGCACGCTCACCCAGCAGTTGATCAAAAACCTCTACCTTGACAAGGAGCAGACGCTGCGCCGGAAAATTGAAGAGGCCGTCATGGCGTTGTCATTGGAGCTGCATTTCAGCAAAGACGACATTCTTACCGCCTATTTCAATGAAATTTTTCTGGGGCAGGACGGCAATCGCGCCATCCACGGCTTTGCGCTGGCGTCCCAATATTATTTTGCCAGGCCGCTGAATGAGCTGCGGCTGGATGAGATGGCGCTGCTGGCCGGCATCGGTCGCGGCGCAACTTACTACAATCCGCTGCGTTATCCGGAGCGTGCAGTCGAGCGTCGCAACGTGGTGCTGACCCGCATGCATGAACTGGGCGAAATCACCGACAAGGACTACGAAACTGCACACAAGGCCAGATTGCAGGTGCGCGAAAAAGTTGTGAACCGCAACGGTTATCCGGCTTTCATGCAGCTGGTCTATGACAACTTGAAGCGCGAGTACAACAAGGATGCGCTACGGACCAAAGGTCTCAATATCTTCACCACGCTGGATGTAACCATGCAGTCCAAAATGGAAGAGCGCCTGGATGGTGCAGTGGCGCGCGTGGAAAAAAGCGGTCACAAAAACAACCCGCTGGAAGCTGCGGTAGTAATTACCGACGCCAACACCGGTGAAGTGCGGGCACTTGCCGGCGGGCGCAAGCGTGGCTATTCCGGATTCAATCGCGCATTGCATGCAGTACGTCCGGTGGGCTCGCTGGTGAAGCCGGCGGTGTATCTGACAGCACTGGAAACAAAGAATTTCACGCTGGCGTCAGTGCTGGCCGATCAGGAAATTGAGCTGAAACAACCCAACGGTGAAGTGTGGCGGCCGCAAAACTACGAGCGCGAGGCTGATGGGGATGTGTATTTTTATGATGCGCTGCAGCGATCACTGAATCTGGCAACCCTGGATCTTGGATTGAAAATTGGCGTCGACAAAGTAAAAGCAACCCTGACCAGATTGGGCTATACCGGTGATGCGCAACCTTATCCGTCCTTGCTGTTGGGTGCGGTCGATATGTCACCGCTGGAGGTGGCGCAGATCTACCAAACCCTGGCTAGTTCCGGGTTCCGTTCGCCGTTACGGGCTGTGGAGGCGGTGACTACCGCCGATGGCCAGCCGCTGGCGTTTTACAGTATCGAAACCAAACAAGTGGCTGATCCGGCTGCCGTGTGGCTGCTCGAATATGCACTTCGGGGTGTGTTTGAACGTGGCACTGCCAAAAGTGTCACACCCCTGTTGCGCAACCATATGCCGCTGGCCGGCAAGACCGGCACTACCAATGATATGCGTGACAGCTGGTTTGCCGGCTATGGCAATGATCTGGTGGGGGTGGTGTGGCTGGGCCATGACGACAACCAGGAGACGGGCCTGACTGGCGCCGCCGGTGCGTTGCAGGTGTGGGCCAATCTGATGCAGGCTTTTGATATCGAGCCGCGGCAAGTGCCGGCGCCGGAATCCATCAAGTACGATCAGGTGCCAGTGACACCAAACCATAATACATCCCAGCGTGATTGCAGCTCTACCCAGTCGCTGCCATTTCTGGCCGATGCGATGCCGGACGTGAGTATCAGTTGTGAAGTCAACGATTCATTTTTTGGGCGAGTCATCGACCGGTTCAAGGGGGTGGTAAAATGACCGCCCGCTGGCTTGGCGTGGTGGCGCTGATGGTGCTGACTGGCTGTGTTGCCAACTCGCCAGTGGTGCGGGCACCGGCGCCAGTATCTGCCCCGGTAATCCATCCGCCACCGCCGGTGGTCCTTGTGCCGAAAGTTGAACCGGCCCCCAGTTTGCCCCCCCCGGTAGCGGAACCGTCACCAGAGCCGCCTTTGCCGGAAAAGCCGGTGCTGCCAGCCACCCCTGCCTCCACGCTGCTGGTTTCGGTGCAGGCAGCAGTCGCCGCTGGCAAGCTTGATCAGGGTGCCGCGCTGAGTGAACGCGCCTTGCGCATCAGCCCGCGGGATGCCCAGCTTTGGTACCAGTTGGCGCTTATTCGCAATCGCCAGAACCGGCTTGACGATGCAGCCGGCGCCGCCCGGCGGGCATTGAGTCTGGCGGCCAGAGATATGGGCTTGCTGCAGCAAATTAATGATTTGTTGCAGGAATTGGCTGCCAAAGCTGCGGCCAAACTTGCCAAGTGAAACGCTGCCGCCATTGATTGTAAGTGGCCAGAACGTGATGCAGTTCAAGAAAATTTGTATTCGGGAACATCTCCTGTAGCAAAACGAGTGTAACATCACAAAATTACAAATTGTTACAATTGTAGCAGCTGTAGTTTATTGCTGACCTCAGCCAACAGGACTCGTCACATGCCTTTCAATCCGCTGCATTCGTTGCGCTTGCTGCCGTTGTTGCTGTGTGTGAGCCTGTCTGTATTTGCGCAGGGCAATCAACCGATAGGCACAGTGCTGGCTGCCACCGGTGCAGTCACTGCCCGTGATGCGGCGGGGACTGTGCGTAACCTGGTACGCAAGTCCGAGATCTTTGTCCACGACACCATCCTGGTCGGTGTTGATGGATTCGCACAAATCAAAATGGCCGACAGCGCCAAGATCAAATTTAATCCCAATACCGAATTTGCCTTCAATGAATACAGTTTTGATGGCAACCCTGATACGCCGGACACTGCCCTGATGACGATGGTTAAAGGCGGTTTCCGTGCGATTTCCGGCTCTGTGGGTCACGGCAAGGGTGATGATTATCGGGTAGATACGCCCTATGCAAGTATTGGTATACGTGGCACCACACATGAAGCCTTGCTGGACGGTGGCATGCTTTATACCGGGGTTTATGAGGGTGGCACCACCATCAGTAATAACCAGGGTTCAATCAATACTGGTATCAATGCCAATTATGACTTCACGCTGACCACGCAGGGACAGCCCCCGCAAGGATTGTTGGTGCAGCCGGCAGTACTCGCCAATATGCAAGTGAATATTGCGGATATCAATACTACAAAAGCAGCCACCAGTGCCGGAACTATTGCCGCTGCCGACTCCAGCTCAAACAGTGATGCCGGCAGCAACTCAAACAATGGCTCCAACAGTAACTCAGGCAGCAGTACCACTGCGGCAACTGCCAGTACCAATAACACGGCGGCTGATCAGAACGGTCAAGGCAATGCTGCCGCGCCTGCCAGTGCTGCGGCGAATACGGCCACTGCAGGTGGTACAGCCGCGGCCACTGCCGCCGCCACTGCTCCTGCGGCATCCGCCACTAATAATGCTGCAGCGGCCACTACTACCAGTGCCGAGGATGGCCGCACGCGCCTTGCGGCCGTCATCAACAATATTGATCGTGGTGCCGGGAGTGCCTCCGGAGTGGGCACTACCACGACCCCTGCTTTGCCAGCCAGTGCTGTCAGAGATGTTGAGGTAATCACAGTGATAGCTACCCCGGCAACCACTGCTGCTACCACTGCCAGTGCGCCCGCTACCAGCAATCTGAATCCTGTGTTGAATAAGCAATCTGCACAGGAGCTGGCCACTGCATCCACCGGCAAGACTGTTGCTACTGCAAGCTCCGGTGCCAGCAATGCCCCTGCCAGCACTGCTACTGCGAGTACTTCAAGTGGTACCGCGACCAGCGGCAATAACAGTGCCACTGCCGGTGCAAGCGACAGTGCAACTAGCGGTGCGTCTAACAGTGCAACTGCCGGCGCAACTAACAGCAACTCTGCGGGCAGCACGGCTTCCAGCAGTACTGGCAAGCAGGATGCCGGCACCAGCACAAACGCAGCGAGTGAAACCCCGGTTGTCAGCGTTACCGATGGCAAAACCACGGTCAACAATGCCGCCACTACTACTCAGGCCACAACCACGACGATCCCGGCGATCACCAGCACCGACAAGCAAGATAACGGCAACAGCGCTAGTACCAATAACAGCAGTAGTAACGGCAACTCTGATAGTAAAACCACGGGCAGCAGTAGTAACGGCAACTCTGACAGTAAAACCACGGGCAGCAGTACCGCTAACACCGCCTCCACTATCCCGGCCATAAGCAGTACAGACAAGCAAGACAGCAGCACAGGTACCAATGCCAGCAGTGGTAACGGTAACTCTGACAGTAAAACTACAGTCAGCAGTGGTAATGGTAGCTCTGACAGTAAAACCACTGGCAGCAGTACCGCTAACACCACCACTATCCCGGCCGTAAGCAGCACTGACAAGCAAGTCAGCAGCACGGGTACCAATACCAGTAGTGGTAACGGCAACTCTGACAGTAAAACTACAGCCAGCAGTGGTAATGGTAACTCTGACAGTAAAATTACCGTCAGCAGCGGTATCGGCAACTCTGACAGTAAAACTACCGTCAGCAGTGGTAACGGCAACTCTGACAGAAAAACTACCGTCAGCAGTGGTAGCGGCAACTCTGACAGTAAAACCACTGGCAGCAGTAATGACAGGAATGAGGCTGCTAGCAGTACAACCATTCGCAGCACATCGTCATTAACCACCGGGGATTTGCAAAGTTTGTCCTATTGGGATGTGGATGTGAGAGGTGCCTTGCAGTCCTTGGTGGGCTAGGCTTCGACCAGAAATTATTTGGGTTCGATAACTTTGCCTTATACCAAGGCGGTGGATATCTCCAACAAAACCGGCAGTCTCAGTTATTCCAGCAATTCATTTGCTGGTACCGACGAACTGGGCGCAGCACTGAAAAATGTGCAGATGTCGTTTCTGCTTGATCTGGCTGGAGGTTCGATCAGAAATGGCAATCTTGTGGTTGAAGATGCCAGTCGAATCAAATGGACTGTCACCTTCGCGGGCAGTGCCGGCGGCTCAGGTGCCAGCATGACCGGGCTCGATGGCAAGCTTAGCGGCGGAGGTAAAGTTACTTCCGGCTCCATCCAGGGGGTATTCGTAGGAGCCAGTGCGAAGCCGGACATGATTGCAGCTTTCAATTTGCAGGCCGGGACTAACAAAGTCGAGGGCCTGGTAGGGCTCAGCCCGTAACCGGCAATGAATTGGCCGGGGCGGGGACCAGCAAGATGGCCCCCGCATTGCAGTACTGGTGGCTGGTTCAATCCCGCAAAAGAAAGCCCAGCAGGAACAGCACAAGTTTGAAGCTAAGCAGTTTCAGGCCTTTGCGTGCTTCCGCCGGCTTAAGCCGGGCCACCAACGGCATCGCGCCAAACACTTTGCCTTTCAATATCAGTTCATTGCCTTTGCGTTCGATGGCGCTGATTTCCATCAGCACGCTGTTGTCCTGCGCGTAAAGTTTCATGCTGGCGGGTTCCGTACTGCTTGTTTCACGAAAATGGGTATGGGCTTCAACTGATTACAATTTTGCGTGGGAACTGGGCGTAGTTCTCCCAGCGCGTCGGCTTCTCGGGCATTTGTTCCGGAGTGGTCTGCACCTGGCCATTGCTGTCGATTACCCGTGACACTAATGTATGTTCACCCGCTTTGGCGTTGTCCCAAACAAAGGTAAACAGCTTCCAGGAATATTTGCCGGCTTTTTTGTCAAGCGTTGCTGCTTGCCAGGGCCCGCCATCGATGCTGACTTCCACTGTACGCAACGGGGTGCCGTCATTGAGCACAAAGCCGGTAATGGTGTGGCTTTTACCTGATCGGGTAACCCGCACAATCGCTGACTTCAATCGGATGCGGGTAACTGAACGTTCTTCCCAACGGATTTCCCCCCCAATGTCCTGCTTGCTTAGCGTGACGTAGTCGCGACTCATGAAACGGCCCATGAAGCGACGGTCTTGCACATGAATCTGGCTGAGCCATTTGACGTTGGCAACGCCATACCAGCCCGGTACCAACAAACGTAGCGGGGCGCCGTGATAAAGCGGCAACGGTTCGCCATTCATTTCATAGACCACCAGCACGTCGGGATTCATTGCATCATTGATATGGAGGCTGCGGCCAAAGTTTTGTTCCACGTCGATGTCGCGGATTTTTTCAACGCCTTTGTCGTGACCATAGAACACCACTTCGATGCCCTCTGCTTTGACGCCGGCGGCTTCCAGCAGGCCTTTGAGCGAGGTCCCGGTCCAGCGCGCATTGCCGATCAAGCCCTGAAACTGGCGGACACTGTTGCCGCCGCATTCAAACCCGGCATCGATTTCTACTTTGGGACGGCTGCGTAGCATGGCCATATCCAGTTCCAGTGGTTTGTTGACCAGCCCGGTAACACGTAACTTGTAGCCGGCAACATCTACTGCAGGCTGGTTGTAATGCTGGACGATGTAGAAATCGGCATTGGGGGTGTAGAACGAAGAGATGCCGCGACTATCGAGATAATGAATGGCGCCGGGAGTTACTGGTGGGGCAATGTAATCAGGCGGCATGTCTGAGAACGGGATCAGTGTTTCGTCGGCGCCCATGGCCAGCTGGTTCCACAATGGCGACGAGGCGACCAGGCCGGCAGCGCCCAGGCCCAGCCCTTGTTTGAGCAGTGCGCGACGATTCTGGGGTGGGTTAATCTTGGTGGAATTGTTATGGTCGGTCATGGCAGGGTTCTCGATCAGGAGTGCTTGCAAGGTGGGGCCATTATTTCCCTCTCGGGTTGGCGGGGTCAAACAACTTGGCAGTTTTCATGATAATTGATGGCTGCGCTTGAATGCCCTCAGCTGCTGGCATAGGCTGCGCCAGCTCAATACCATGGGGGTGTTTATGGGTGAAGTGTGCAGGTGGATTTATGCAGGCCAAATTTAAACTCGCAGGGTGTGGGCTGGTGCTGGTGTGTTTCTCTGCGGTGCTGCCAGCAGCGGCTGCCGTAGATCCATTGGCCAATCCGCCAGTGCCGGCATTGCCTGGCCAGGTGCTGAAGCTGACACGGCAACCGTGACTGTGAATATTTCCACTTGGTCGGCTCTGCAGCACCATGCTGAAATCCCCGACAATTTTGTGCATCTGCGCGAAGTGATCCGCGATATCGTGGAAGATGTACGCTATTACTCGGCTGACAACTTCGTAGGAGAAAGAATCCCTGGTTATGAGCACAGCCGGTTGATTCTTACTCTGGAAGCAGCCCTGGCGCTGCGCAAAGTCCAGCATGAGCTGGCCTATGCCGGTCTGGCGCTGAAAGTCTTTGATGCCTACCGGCCACAGCGCGCTGTGGATTTCTTCGGAAGCTGGGCTGCTGATTTAAATGACACCCGTATGCAGGCGCGTTTTTATCCGAGAGTTCACAAGCAGGAATTGTTTCCACAAGGCTACCTTGTGCACCAATCCAGCCATTCACGCGGCAGTACGGTTGATCTCACGTTGATTGATGCGATTACCGGCAATGAACTCGATATGGGCACCGAGTTTGATTTTTTTGACCTCAAGTCGTGGCCGGCATCCACTGAAGTTGCCGCAGCACCGCGTGCCAACCGCCTGTTGCTGCGTGCGATGATGACAGCTGCAGGATTTGCCGGAGTCGAAGCAGAGTGGTGGCATTTCACCCTGCTGCAGGAGCCTTATCCCGACAGGTATTTCGATTTTGTTATCTGCTGAATCCAGACATAAGGTGCTTGCCCGTTATCGTGGACAAGCCGCTGCCATGCGACAACAGCAGCGACTGGAGTTGCGTGCAGGATCAACGCCCGCCGCTGCACAGATGCTGGTAGGCAGTCTCAAACAGCAATACTCCGAACTGTGTGTGGCATTGGCTGTGTTGGTGGGCACCACTGCGGGAATGAAGCTCCATCTCAACGAGTCAAACACCCTTCACAATAGGCCGCCACACTCTGGCCCAATACTTTGAGGTTGTAGCCACCTTCCAGCACTGACAACAAGCGTCCGTTGCAATGACGGTCTGCCAACCCGCGCAGTTGGCAGCCGAGCCAGTGATAAGTGGATTCGCTTAGCAAGAGGCCGGCCAGCGGATCATCGCGGTGCGCATCAAAGCCGGCTGATACCAGCAATAATTCCGGTTTGAAGTCTGCCAGCTCAGGCAATACTTCACGCGTGAACACGCGTTGAAACTGGGTATCTTCGGTTTCACTGGCCAGTGGCACATTAAGAATATTGCCTGGCCGATTCTGTGTTTGGGAGCCGGTGCCAGGATAGTGCGGGTACTGATGAGTGGAGATGTACAACATGCCGCTTTTGCCGCCCAGAATGTCCTGGGTGCCGTTGCCGTGGTGAACATCAAAATCCACTACTGCAACCCGTGCAAGTCCATGATGTTGCATGGCATGCAGCGCTGCGACCGCGATTTGATTGAACACGCAGAACCCCATGGATTGGTTGTGGGTGGCATGATGTCCGGGGGGTCTGGTAACGCAAAATGCGTGAGCTGTATTCCCGCACATAAGGGCATCGACACCAGCACAGGCTGCACCAACGCCCCGCAGTGCTGCAGCCAGCGATCCGGCTGACAGTATGGTATCTGCATCCAGTGCTATACGCCCCTGAGTGGGTGCCTTGTTGACGATTTCCTGCCACAGGGAAGGTGCATGGGCGAGCAGCACTTGTTGTTCAGTACCCAGCGGGGCGTCGATGAATTGCAACCGGTTGTTGAAGCGTGAACTTTTCAACGCAGCAAGGATGACATGCATGCGTCCGGCCGATTCAGGGTGCTGCGGACCGGGGTCGTGTTGCAAGCAGTCATTGTGGCGGTAAATGTAGGTGTTCAAATGCATCAGCGTTGAGGTAGGGCGAGTGTGGGGGGCAGGAGCAGGCTTTACGTAACGAGAGGGTCAAGCCTGTTCCGCAAGAAATATTTTGATCGCTGCCAGATAGAGCGCAGGCTCGGTGGTCTGTACTTTCTGGCGAAGTGTAGCCAGCGTGTCCTCTGAGGCAACTGCTACTTGCGACTGCAGGACGATTTCACCTTCATCAATGCCGGCACTCACTATATGGACGGTTGCACCGCTCAATGATTCGCCAGCCGCCAGCACTGCCTGGTGCACGAAGTCGCCATACATGCCCTTGCCGCCGAATTTTGGCAATAACGCCGGGTGGATATTGAGGATGCGGCGCTCAAATGCGGCCAAGGTACGAGGCCCGATCGGCTTCATGTATCCGGAACACACCACCAGGCTGGTGCCGGCTTGTTGCAGTACGCTGCAGATGGCTTCGTCGGCATTGTCTTCGCCACGATGGGTTTTGCTGCTGATATGACGCATGGGCATGTCCTGGTCGAGACACCAATGGAAAATGGCCGCATCGCGATTGTTGGTGATGAGAATGCCGGGTGTCGCCTGCAGTTCGCCACTGCGCATGGCCGCAATCAGAAACCTGGCAGAAGAGCCGCCATGGGACGCAAGAAAACTGATGACTGGCAGCTTGTTCATGGAAAGGCCTTGGGGCGTTTTGATCAGGGTCTTTGGTGGGTCGGCAGTGTGGAGACGACCAATGCATAGGAGTTGTCGATCATGCGTTCGATTTCGGTGTCAGCAACCGTGCCGTCAAGTAAAACCGTGTTCCAGTGTTTCTTGTTGAAGTGATGCCCGGCCGTGACAGCCTTGAACATATCCCGTAGCCGTAGTGCCTCCGCCCGGTCACATTTAAGGCTGATACGCCGCCCTTCACTTTCGGCAGTGAGCTGCGCAAAAATCTTGTGCCGTACCCGATATAGCGCTGTTTGCGGCCCGAGTGGAAAATCCTCGACGGCGTCACGGTGGTTGAGTATGTAACTACGGGCCTGTTGGTAATCCATTTTGGAGGCTCCTTAACTCTACTGCCTCGCATGTTACCATGCTGTTTTTATTCAGCAGAGGTATTTATGAGTCAACCTTTAACCGGTGTCGAGGCACTGGCCAGTTATGCCATTGGCCGCCAGATCGGAGAACAATTGCAAGGCCAGCCCTTTCCGGGCTTGCAGATTGATGCCTTGTTGCTGGGTCTGGGCGATGTATTGCGCGGGCAGGCCTCGCCCTACAAAGAGGATGAGCTGCGCGGTGCGATGGATGAGCTGAACCGCCGCGTACAACGCATGCAAAAGCAGCAGGCCAACAGCATGGCTGCAGCTGGCGAACAGTTTCTCAAACAGAATGCCGGCATGCCGGGAATCATAACCACTGCCAGTGGTCTGCAATATGAAGTTCTGCAGCCTGGCACCGGTAAAACACCCCAGGCCAGTTCCACGGTGCGTGTTCACTACGAAGGCACGCTGTTGGATGGTACGGTGTTTGACAGCTCGATCCAGCGTGGTGAGCCGCTGGAGTTCCCGGTCAATGGTGTCATCAGCGGCTGGACCGAAGCGCTGCAACTGATGCAGGAAGGTGCGCGCTGGAAACTTTATATTCCACATGAGCTCGGCTACGGTGCCCGTGGTGCCGGTGGTGCTATCGGCCCGTACAGTACCTTGATTTTCGAGGTGGAGTTATTGGGAGTGTTATAAGCTGTTCTGGCCTTGCCAATGCAGCTAGAAGGATCTAATGAGCATCGACCGGACACCTTTGTAGTCACATACAAAGGGCAGTTGTGGCGGTTTGCCATCATGGACGGCTCAATTATTTTGCAAGATTAAAAAATATTTTATATTGCCTGAGATAATTCGCGCTATCGTTGCACCTTACCAGTACGAGCAAGTGATTTCCTTTGAGAAATCCTGCTCACCGTAGAGCTGATCCAGGGTTCTTAAGTTAAGGAAGAGCGTGACTTGTCTCGATGGATGAGATTTATCACAAGGACGGCCCCTCCCGTGCTTTGCACGGAAGGGTCCAAGTAAATAGTTGCCACGCTAACGTTCTAAGCCATCCTGCTTTGTCGAACTGCGTTAGCCAATACTTCAAACAATTCAACTGTTTCATTCCAGCCCATGCACGCGTCAGTAATGCTCTGGCCGTAAGTCAAAGGCTTGCCACTTACCAGTTTTTGCGCGCCTGCCACCAAATGACTTTCCAGCATCAGGCCGACAATCGCCGTTGAACCTGCAGCAATCTGGCTAGCCAGATCGCGACACACAACGGCCTGGCGCGCCGGATCCTTGCCGGAATTGGCATGACTGCAATCAACCACAATGGCCGGTTTCAACCCGGATTTTTCCAGACGCTCGGTGGTTTCTGCAATGCTTTCGGGATCGTAGTTGGGATGACGACTGCCGCCGCGCAAAATCACGTGGCAATCGGGATTGCCAGCCGTTTGAAAAATTGCGGAATGACCTTCCTTGGTAACCGACAGGAAATGATGGGGATGGGCTGCCGAGCCGACCGCATCAACTGCAATCTGGATGGTGCCGCCGGTGCCGTTTTTGAAACCAACCGGACACGACAAGCCGGAAGCCAGCTCGCGATGACATTGTGATTCGGTGGTGCGGGCACCGATGGCTCCCCACGACACTACATCGGCAATGTATTGTGGGCTGATCAGGTCGAGAAATTCAGTGCCTGATGCGATGCCGCGATCAGCCAGTTCCAGCAATAATTTGCGGGCCAGACGCAGGCCGTCATTGATGCGGAAGCTGTCATCCAGGCCAGGATCATTGATCAGTCCTTTCCAGCCCACCGTAGTGCGGGGTTTTTCAAAATAGACGCGCATGATGATCAGCAACTCTTGTTCAAAATGCTTGATCTGCGTCTGCAAGCGGCTGGCGTAATCCAGTGCTGCGGCAGGATCATGTATTGAACAAGGGCCGGCGATCACCAGCAGGCGTTTGTCTTCACCGCGCAGGATGTTCTGGATGGCGGTGCGTGTGCTCAGCACGGTGTTGGTGGCCGCAGCAGTGATCGGTAGTTCGTCGATCACCTGGCGCGGTGAGGACAGTTCTTTCATGGCTACGATGCGGGTGTCGTCGGTGGTGGCGTTCATTACTTTGCTCTCTCCAATTTTTTTCAATGGGTTCATCTGGTGGCTTGGAGCAGGTATAGGCCCCTGCGACACGCCGCGAGTACGTCCCTGTAGGCTCGGCTTCGGCCATCCATGGCCTCAGACGGTCGCAGAAACCAATACCTGCTCCAAGCCTGCGAGTGCAGTGATAGTTTCCTGGTCAGGAAATTACTTTCAGTTCCAGTTCCAAAGTGTGTTCGTCAATTTCAAAATGGAGCGCGGTGTCGCTGACAGCAAGGGGTTGGAGCTGCACAGCCAGTGTTTCTTGCTGGATATGGTTCGCATGTATTTTGATCGCAGCTTCCAGCTCAGGTGATGCTGTGTAGCTGATACAAATGCGATCCGTGACTTTGAAGCCGAGTTCCTTGCGCGATTTCTGGATGCGGTTGACGACTTCGCGGGCGAGCCCTTCCTGCACCAGTGCCGGCAGCAAGGTGCAATCAAGATCGATGGAGATCAGTCGGTCGGATATGGTGTCAGTGCCAGGTTTGGCTTCACGGAACACCAGGATGTCCTCACTGCTGAAATCGATGCCATTGATGGCGACAGATCCGGTTTCCTGCAATGTGTTCAAGGAGGCAGAATCCAGTCGCTCGATCAGTCCGCGAAACTTGCCGAAGTCCTTGCCCAGACGTTTGCCCAGCACCGGGGAATTGGGTTTGGCAAACAGGCTGATGAAGTCCTCTTCATTGCGGGTGTAAAGTACGCTTTTAATATTCAGCTCACTCTTGATGTAACTCTCCAGCCGCTTGATTTCATCAAGCATCGCTTGATCGCGGTGGATGACGGTGAGGCATGCCAGCGGTGTTTTGGTCTTGATCTTGACCTGGTTACGTTTTTGGCGGCCGAGCAAGATGATGGCTTGCATGCGGGCTACCGCTGCTTCCAGTGCGGTCTGGATCAGTGCGGGGTTGCCATTGGGATAGCGGCACAGATGTACGGACTCAGGTTGCTCTCTATCGGCAGGTGCATAGGGCAGCAGCAACTGATAAATGTGTTCGGCCAGAAACGGAGCAAATGGTGCCATCGCCAGCGTCAGCGCATGCAGAGTCTGATACAGCGTCTGATAAGCGGCGCTCTTGTCGGCAGATTCACCTTCGACCCAGAAGCGGCTGCGATTGAGCCGGATATACCAGTTGGTAAGATCCTCGATGAACTCAAACAAGGCAGGCACCACGTTGTAGAGCTTGTAGGCAGCCATTTCTGTAGTCACTGAGCCGAGCAATGATTGCAGACGTGAAAGTATCCACTGGTCTGTGATGTTGGCAGAAGCCGGGGCGTCGGCCAGTGCGCGCCATTGGTCGATGTCGGCATAGGTCTGCAGAAACCTGAACGAGTTGAGCCAGGGCAGCAGGGCGCGCCGCACCATGTCCTTGACGCCGGCATCACTGAAGCGTTGCTCTTCGGCTTTGACCAGGCCGGAGTTGATCAGATACAGGCGCAGTGCATCGGCACCGTATTCTTCCATCAGAATGTCGGGCGGTGTGTAGTTCTGCAAGCGTTTCGACATTTTCTTGCCGTCTTCAGCCATCACGATGCCGTTGACGATCACATTCTTGAAGCAAGGTTTGTCGAACAGCGCAGTGCTCAGTACCAGCAGGGTGTAGAACCAGCCGCGGGTCTGATCGAGACCTTCAGCGATATATTCAGCCGGGAAGCCGGCTGCAAACAATTGCTGGTTTTCGAACGGGTAGTGCAGTTGCGCATATGGCATCGAGCCGGATTCAAACCAGCAGTCGAGCACTTCCGGCACCCGCCGATAGATGCCGGTTTCGCCGGGCTGGGTGAAGGTGAGGTCGTCGACATATTCACGATGCAGATCATGCACCCGCACTCCGCAGTATTGTTCCAGCTCGGCTATCGAGCCGAGGCAAACGGCTTTGCCACTGACATCGTTGATCCAGATCGGCAACGGAGTTCCCCAGTAGCGGTTGCGCGAGATACACCAGTCGAGCGCATTCGCCAACCAGTTGCCCATGCGGCCGTTCTTGATGTGGTCGGGTACCCAGTTGATCTGCTGGTTGTTGGCTACCAGCCGATCGCGCATTTGCTCGACTTTGACATACCAGGACGGGATGGTGCGGTACAGAATGGGTGTATCCGAACGAGGACAGAACGGATAGCTGTGCACGATCACGTCCTGATGGAACAGTTTGCCTTCTTCTTTCAGGCGACGGATCAACGCCTTGTCGGCTTCTTTTACGTAGACGCCAGCATAGTCACTGACTTCCTCGGTGAACTTGCCTTCAAGATCAATCGGACACGGCACGGCTTTGACGCCGTTGGCTTTCATCACCCGGAAATCGTCTTCACCAAAGGCGGGCGCCAGATGTACCACGCCGGTACCGCTGTCGGTGGTGACATAGTCGTCAGCGAAGATGCGGAAAGCACCATCAGCGGCGAGATTGCTGAAATACGGGAACAGCGGCTGATAATGTTTGCCGACCATGGCCGTGCCCGCCACGGTGGCCAGCACGGTCAGTTGCTTGTTTTTGCCGACAGCTTCAAGGCGGGCTTGCGCCAGATAGATCTTGCGGCCACTGTCTGTTTCCTGCACCAGTACATAATCAATACCGGCGTTCACACACAAGCCGAGGTTGGACGGCAGCGTCCATGGTGTTGTAGTCCATGCTGCCACATAGGCATCTTCGTCTGTCAGTTTGAACAGCACGGTGACGGCAGGATCCTGCACGTCCTGATAGTTGGAGCCGGCCTCGAAATTGGATAGCACGGTGCCGAGGGCAGTGGAAAACGGCACTACTTTGACGCCGCGGTAGATCAGGTCTTTCTGCCACAACTGCTGCATTACCCACCACACTGATTCCATGAATGAGGGGTCCATGGTTTTGTAGTCATTGCGGAAGTCTACCCAGCGGCCGATGCGCGTGATGGTTTTTTCCCATTCGGTGGTAAAGCGCTGCACGATGCCGCGACAGGCATCGTTGTAGCCCTTGATGCCCATCTGTGCGACCGCCTGCTGTGCGCTCATGCCCAGCGATTTGTCAATTTCGTGTTCGATTGGCAGCCCGTGACAGTCCCAACCGAAGCGCCGCTGCACATAGAAGCCCTGCATCGTGTAATAGCGCGGAATAATGTCTTTGAGCGTGGAGCCGACCAGATGGCCGTGATGGGGCAGGCCGGTGGCAAAGGGCGGGCCGTCATAGAAGATATAGGGTTGGCACTGTCTGGTTTGATCCAGCGATCGCTGGAACACATTGTGCTCACGCCAGAACTGCAGCACAGCATGCTCTGCTTTTACAAAGGAAAAGCTGTCGCTGCCGGACAACTCCTGACGCTCGTCAGTGTCGGCACTGTTGTGCATATCGGTACTCACATTGATCTCCGGGCCTGTCAAAAACAAAAAACCCGCCGAAGGGCGGGTTTTGCATGTGCCTAAGCCTTCAACCCACCGTGCGGTGCTGAATAATAAAACGGTATATGGCGAAGGTTTGTGCGTATTTCATGCAGGTCAGGATAGTTATATTGCCTTTAAAGTCAAGCCCTCTTGCGGCTGTTGTGCGGTATTCAAAAGAAAAGTGCTGCATTTGTGTCGGCATAACCGCTGTCGGCCACCGGCTAAACTCTGCAGCAGTTTTTGCGACCGTCCTATGGCAGACTGCATTGCCCGGCCACCCCTGTAAACCTATGCCCGTGATGTTCACCTCCAAATTAATTGACCAGATCATCAAGGGTCGTTGTGCCGCTTTCGCCCAGATCATGGGAATGCACAAGGCCGGCAATGGCGAACTGTCCGTTACCGTATTCCTGCCTGGAGCCCACACGGTGGAAGTGCTCAGCAGCAACGGTAAAAAAGTGTTGGCTGTGTTGCAGCAATTGCATGCCGAGGGTTTGTTCTCAGGCAGCTTCGCCGGTAACAAAGTCCTGCCTTACCGTTTGCGGGTCAGTGATGGTGTCAGCACGGTGCTGATGGATGATCCCTACCGGTTTCGCAACAATCTTGATGCTTCCGAGCTGCAGCTCTTCAGTCTGGGTCGCCATGAAGCCGCCTGGCATTTTGTGGGTGCCCATCTCCGCACCATAGATGGCGTCGAAGGTGTGCATTTTGTGCTGTGGGCGCCCACTGCCAGTCGAGTTTCCGTGCTGTTGCAACTTTCCGGATGGGATGGCCGGGTGCATCTGATGTATCCCCATCCGAAGGCCGGCTTGTGGGAACTGTTTGTGCCAGGGTTGCCACTGCACTCAGCCTACAAGTTTGAAGTGATGAACAGTCAGCATGAAACCCAGGTGCTGGATTTTGATCCGTTTGCACGACAAGTGGATGTGCAACCGGCGAGTTGCTCACGCGTGGACACGCTTGCGGCAAGAACCTGGCGTGATCATTTCTGGCTGCTGATGCACAGCAACCAGGCTGGACAGGCGGTTCCGATCACCATCATGGAGCTGGTCTTGACAGATGCCTTGCAGGAAAGCGGAGTGCATTGGCCACAATTAGCGGCACTGGTATTGCCAAAGCTGAAGGACCATGGCTTTACCCATGTATTGTTGCGTGATGCCCAGGCCTGTGCAATCAAAGGCCAGCGCCGGCAACCTGCGCTACTGACCGCAGCCGCGCTGCTGGGCTCCAACGCCGAATTGCAGATTTTTGTGGAACAGGCCCATGAACAGGAATTGGGGGTGCTGTGGGATTTCTCGCTGGTAGCACTGCTGAACGCGCATGGTCTGGTCCCGGGTACTGGTGAGGGTATCGATTGGGCCACGATCGGCGGGGCGTTGATGACCATGGTCAGCGCTTGTATTGGCTATTGGCACATTCATATGCACATCGATGGTTTCCGTTTGTGTGATGTTGATCCTTTGCTTACCCCTGCGGCCGGCGCAGCCTCCAGAGGACTCAAGCGGCGACCCGAATCTGATATCGATCTTTATGCCCACGAATGGCTGGCTGCGCTGTTGTTGCAATTGCGTGAACGTTACCCGGCCTTGTTGCTGGTGCTTGACTCCGGTCTGGCCTTGGCGGAGTTCACCAAGTCGCCGCGCCAAGGCGGTCTTGGTTTCGATTTTCGCATGGATGCCGCAGGGTGTTCGCTGATGCGGCCGTTGTCAGAACAACAATTCAGCCTGGATCTCGCCGGCATGCTGCAAAAATGGCAGGACGGCAATGGCATGCAACAACTGGCCGCATTTGCACCAGCCCCGGCGCTGCGAGAGCGTCAGCTGCAACTGTTGTTGCTGGCCTTGTGGACCCTGCCGGCCCGCAAACTCTTGCAGCTGGAGTGCCGCTTGTCAGTCCGCCGCAATTGGCCGCCGGAAAGTGGTCATGATTTTGAGCTGCAACTGGCACCGGCGCTGTCAGCCGAGTCACTGGCCTTGTTGCGCCAGTTCAATCTGTTATATCTGCACAGCCCCAGTCTTTATGAACAAGATGCCAGCCACGAAGGCATCAATGTGCTGCTGGCGACGCCAGAAATCTGCGTGTTTGAACGTATGAGTCGCCATGCGGCTGAAAACATGCTGATTCTGGTGAATTTTGGTGAGCAACCCTCTGAATCGCTCAGTTTGCGGGTTGGTGGCAATCGCTGTTATCACCTGGTCTGTGGTGTGGGGGCCGACAAATTGCCAGCTGAACTCATGACGGCCCGATCCAGCCTGATGCTTACATTGGCTTTGCCGGCACGCACAGGAGCCATTTACAGTCTGGCAAGTTGATATGCAGCTATGGCAAGATGCAGCCAGATGCAGATTCTATAAAGGACATTTCAAAGCTGTATGTCTATTGATTGGAAATCCTATTCCACCGGCCCCTTCTTTGATGAACTCATTGCGGCATCCGGCAAACCCAGGCCTTTTGCACGCACTCTCGCCACCTATCTGGCTTCGCTTTCCAATGAGGAGCTCGCGCGGCGCCAGGAAGCCGTCAAGCATGCCATCAAGACCATGGGCATTTCCTTCACGGTCTACAGTGAAGCCGGCAACATTGACCGTGAGTGGCCGTTCGATCTGATCCCCCGCATCATCCCTCTCAAGGAATGGCAGCTTACCTGCAAAGGCCTGGAGCAGCGCCTGCATGCCCTCAATTGTTTCATTCACGATGTTTACAACGACGGCAAGATTTTCAAAAACAAGGTGGTACCGCGTGAGCTGATTCTGGATTCCGGCAATTACCGTGCACAGTGTCAGGGCATGAAGCCCAAATACCAGGTCTGGGCCAATGTGTGTGGCACCGATCTGGTGCGCAACAGCGATGGACAGTTCTATGTGCTGGAAGACAATTTGCGGGTGCCTTCAGGGGTGTCCTACATGCTGGAAAACCGCACTGTTACCAAGCGTGTGTTTCCGGAGCTGTTCGAAAATATAGAAATTCTTCCCAACAGTGACTATCCGAGTCAGCTCTACGAAATGCTGGCTTCACTGTCACCCCGTGACAAGATCAAGCCGGAAGTGGTGGTGCTGACGCCCGGCATCTTCAATTCGGCCTATTTCGAACACAGCTTTCTGGCGCAACAGATGGGAGCTGAGCTGGTGCAGGGCAGTGACTTGATAGTGGAAGATGACAAAGTCTACATGAAGACCATCAGTGGCCTGGCACCAGTGGATGTGATCTATCGCCGCATTGATGACATGTTTATCGATCCCAAGGTGTTCAACCCTGACTCCCAGCTCGGGGTGGCCGGCCTGTTGGGGGCGTGGCTGAAAGGCAATGTGGCACTCGCGAATGCGCCAGGCGCCGGGGTGGCCGATGACAAGGTTATCTATACCTACGTGCCGGCGATGATCAAATATTATCTGGGTGAAGAAGCTATCCTGCCGAATGTGCCGAGTTACCTGTGCATTGATCCTGTGCAATGTGATCATGTGCTGAAAAATCTCGACAAACTGGTGGTGAAACCGGCCAATGAAAGCGGTGGCTACGGCATGCTGATGGGGCCCAAGTCCAGTAAAAAAGAGCGAGAGGAATTCGCCACCAGGATCAAGGCCAATCCCCGTAACTACATGGCACAACCACTGGTCAATCTCTCCACCGCCCCCATCCTGATCGACGACTCGGTGGAGCCGCGCCACATCGATTTGCGCCCATTCATCCTGCAAGGCAAAAACAGCTATGTGACCCCGGGCGGCTTGACCCGGGTGGCGCTGGTAAAAGGTTCCTACGTGGTGAATTCTTCGCAAGGTGGCGGCAGCAAGGACACCTGGATTGTTGATGAACATGTCAAGCCGGGCGGTGGCTCACAAAGTCAGAGCCAGAGCAGCAGAGGAGCGCACTCATGATGCTGTCGAGTGTGGCGGAACGTGTTTATTGGCTGGGTCGTTATCTCGAGCGGGTCGAGAATACCGCCCGTCTGGTTAATGTGTATGCATCGATGTTGCTGGATCTGCCCAGTGGATCACCGATCGGTTGGGGCTTGTTGGTCGATATTACCGGCTGCAGTGACGAATACGCCAAACTGCATCAGAGTGTGGAAGAGAAGCAGGTTATGCGTTTCCTGCTGGCTGAGGGCAAGAATCCCGCATCCATCATCAATTGCGCCAACATGATGCGGGAAAACGCGCGTACCACCCGCGAAGTGATGCCGTCAGAAGTGTGGGAGCAAATCAATGATCTGTATTTGACGCTCAAGGAAGCGCTGACCCGCACCATCAGCCGCCGCTCACGCCAGCAAATGCTGGAAGCGGTGGAAGCCGATTGCCAGCGTATTTTCGGCATTCTTTCGGGAGGCATGAGCCACAACACTGCCTTTTCCTTTATTCAGCTGGGACGCAAGATCGAACGCGCAGACATGATTTCACGCATTGTGGATGTCGGTTCCATCAGCATGTTGCCGGCCTTTGCCCGCGCCGGTAATAAGCAGCAGATGACGGTGCTGGAGCCTTACGAAAACGTGGTGTGGATGAACGTGCTGCGCTGCGTCAGTGGCTATCAGGCCTATCGTCTGAAAACCCACAGCCAGGTCAAAGGCGAGGACGTGGTGAAATTCCTGCTGCAGGACGATGAGTTTCCGCGCTCAATAGGCTATTGCCTTAATGACCTGGTGCATTACCTGCAGAAGCTGCCCAACAATGCTGAAGTGCTGCAAGCCGTGGCCCGCGTGCGCAAGGTTACTACCGAAGTAAACATCAGCGGTCTGCTGCAAAGCGGTTTGCTTGAATTCATCGATGAATTGCAAATTTCAATCGCTGACATCCACGAGCAGCTCAATAACACCTGGTTCAAGCCGGTCGAGTTGCGCAAATCAATCCGCAAGAGCAGTTAATAACTTAATAGCTGTTGGACTCATTCTCAGGCGTCAAATCCTGGGCTTCCAGTCGCAGCGGCGGCAACTGGTGAAATGCATCCTTGAGGTTGCTGTCCCAGCTTTTCTTGAGATCGCGCAGGAACGGGCTGTCGTCTCCAAAGCGGTAATGCGTGTGCAGGTTGAAGCTGCCGCTCTGGTAGATCAGTACTTCGATGGGCGGACCTACGGTCAGATTGCTGCGCATCGTCGAATCCATCGACACCAGTGCACACAGGGCAGCAGTTTCCAGCGGTGTTTCCGGTGTGAGAATGCGATCCAGCACCGGCTTGCCGTATTTGCTCTCACCGATTTGCAGGTAAGGCGTGTCCTTGCTGCTGGTGATGTGATTTCCTTCCGGGTAGATCATCACAATGCGATGTTCGTTGCCATTAATCTGTCCACCCAGAATAAAACTGGCCTGAAAGCCCACACCACTGAGTGAGTGCTTGTCCTGCTGCTGGCGGCTCACATCGCCAAGATAATCAGCCGCTTCGCCGATTGACATCACCGTGTTGAGACTGTGGGCTGCATTGGTGCGAATGTCTTTCTTCAGCTGTGCCATCGTGGCCTGGGTAGTGGCCAGGTTGCCGGCCGTCAGGATTATGAACTGACGTTCCGGGCTCAATTCAAACCGGAACATCTTGCTGTAGGTGCTTATCTGGTCGACTCCGGCATTGGTGCGGGAATCTGAACAAAACACCATGCCGGCCGTTACCGAGATGGCAACACAATATGTCATGCGGGGATCACACCAGTTGGAAGAGACAGGGGCGCAAGTATAGCGAATTCCGTCAGCGAGTTGGCTCTGTTGTTTGGGGTCGCAGCAGGCGCAGAGCTACCAGTTGCTGCAACAACTCCGGCTTGCCGGGTTTGGCCAGAATCTCGGCATCGCTGAGATCCTGGAGTTCATGCGGAAACACCAGCCAGTCGTCGGTAGCATGCAGATGGTAATCAGGTACCAGGGCGGTCTGGTTTTTGCCAGGTTTGTACCACGGGGTGGCTATTCTGAGATCCAGCTTCTGGCCGGGCGCAATCAAGGCGAAGTGCTTGATCAATGCCTGCATGGTACGGCCGGTATCAAACACATCATCAACCAGCAGAATGCGGGCAGAGGAGGCCAGCAAGGGTGGCAACAGTTCCAGCCCAAAAAAGCGCACCTGCTGCTGGTTGAGGCCGCGATAGGATTCGGCACGGATGCAAAGGTGTTCACAGCCAGCACTTGTCAGCGCAAACACTTCATGGATGGCCAGGCCTATCGGGGCTCCCCCGCGCCACAGTGCCACCAGCAAATCAGGCTGGAAGCCACTGTTCACTATTTGTAGTGCCAGGGCCTGCGAGTCATTCAGCAGTTGCTCAGCAGACAGATAGTGCAAAGCCATGGGCCTTTTCCGCAGGTTATTTTGCGGCGGGTGGTTGCGTGCCGGGGTCGCCCAGCATGCCTAAGGTCATGATGTTGAGCAGGGAGCGTTTGCGGCTCACTTCAGGCAGTTCAAACTTGTAGGGCATTTCCATGGCAGATGGCCGGTGCTGGGGTGCAAGCGGAGTATCTTTCTTGTTGGTGCCAACCAGGCCGAAAGTCATCGAATAGAGAAACGATGGATCGGTGATCTGGGAAGAGACTTTGAAGTTGCCATTGTCATCCAGGGTCTTGCTGTCAGGATGGTTGGCTTTGAGTATCGCCAGCGAGTCATCGGCCAGTTCGTTGAGCCCCAGACGCAAATACATTTCGGTCATGATTTCCAGGGCGCGCGGTACTGCAGGCGAACCCTGGTAGTTTTCCACTACATAGCGGGCGCGGTTTAGTGCCGAAAGATAAGCCTGGCGTTCAATGTAGAACTCCGACACATTGATTTCGTAGGTGGCCAGCAAATTGCGCAGATAGATCATGCGCGAGCGGGAATCCGGGGCATAAGGTGAGTTCGGATGCAGTGTCACCAGCTGTGAAAAGTCAGTAAATGACTCTTTGGCTTTGCCGGGATCGCGTCGGCTGGGATCGGTGGGCATCCAGCGGCCGAGGATGCGCTCGTCCTGGCTGTAAAAGGCCATGCCTTTCATGTAGTAAGCGTAATCAATATTGGGATGGTCGGGGTAAAGCCTGATGAAACGGTCGGCAGCCGTACGGGCAGCTTCCGGCTCATTGTTCATGTAATAGGAATAGATCAGCAGCAGCTGGGATTGCGATGCATAGCGCCCGAACGGAAACTGGGCTTCAATCTGTTGCATGGCAGCAATGCTGCGGGCCCAGTTGCTGCCGCTGATGGAGTCTTGCCCCAGTGTCCACAGCTTTTCTTCACTGCTGTCTTTGAGGTTGTCGTCGGAGCTGCAGCCGAACAGCAGCAGCAATAGCGCTAACGGCAGAATGCGGGTTGGGGACATGCTTTGGAAGAACTTGATCACGTTTGTCACTGCAGAGGGATTGGGTTTGTATAATGGCGCGCAAGTGTACACCTTCCGGCCCCACTGGCCAAAGAACCAGATTGGTTTGAGTACTACCAAAAGAGACCCCCCCTGAATGACTGAACAGATAGAACTTGCCCACGCAGTGGGTATGGAACAGACCGGCTTGCGGTTGGACCAGGCTGCGGCCCAATTGTTCCCGGATTTTTCACGGGCCCGCCTGCAGGAATGGATCAAGAACGGCCAATTGACCCTCAATGGCGAGCCCGGCAAGTCCAAGGACAAGGTGCTGGAAGGTGACCAGCTGGTGCTGCTGGCCGAGCTGGAATCAGTCACCGAATTCCTGCCGGAACCGATGGAGCTGGCCATTATCCATGAGGACGAGGACGTCATAGTCATCAATAAACCGGTGGGCCTGGTGGTGCATCCGGCGGCCGGAAATTACACCGGCACCCTGCTCAATGGCTTGTTGGCGCGGTTTCCCGAGCTGGCTTCGGTGCCACGTGCTGGCATTGTGCACCGGCTCGACAAGGACACCAGCGGCTTGATGGTGGTGGCCAGGAACCTGACGGCCCATCAGGATCTGGTAGGCCAATTGTCGGAACGGACGGTATCCCGGCACTACCAGGCCGTGGTGCATGGGGTGGCTACGGCAGGTGGCACTGTTGATGCCCCCATCGGTCGTCATCAGCACCAGCGGCAAAAGCGCGCGGTGACGGATGCCGATGATGCCCGCCCGGCAGTCACCCACTATCGCGTGCTGAACCGCTTTCGCAGTCACAGCCATTTGCTGGTGCAGCTGGAAACCGGTCGCACCCACCAGATCCGCGTGCATATGGCCCATATCGGTATGCCAATCGTGGGCGACCAGGTTTATGGCGGCCGCCTGAAGCCGCCGCGCGGCGCGGCACCGGCGCTGCTGGAATTTCTGCAACAGTTCCGGCGCCAGGCCTTGCATGCCGGATCTTTGGGTTTCATTCATCCCGGCACTGGCGAATATCAGGAATGGCAGGCGCCATTGCCGGCCGACATGCAGGAGCTGTTGCGACTGCTGGAACTGGATCGTGCCTGAGCTGGGGCTGAACCGCGTAGATCTGGCAACGCCGGCCGGGGTCCACTGCTTTGTTAGCACGCGCCAAGGTGGTTTCAGCGAAGGCAGCTTTGCTGCCTTCAATCTGGCCCTGCATGTAGGTGACGATGCTGCCACCGTGCGGCGCAACCGCAAACTGTTGCTGGCCAGTTTGCAGCAGCAGTGTGTCGAACCGGCACTGAAACTGCAGTGGATGCAGCAGGTGCATGGCACGCGGGTCTGGCGCTGCAACGGCAATACGCTTGAGCCGCCTCCGGAAGCCGATGCACTCTATACCGCTGCCCCCAATATTGTGCTCGGTGTGCTCACCGCTGACTGTTTGCCGGTGCTGCTGTGTTCGGAAGATGGCAAGGAAATCGCGGTAGCCCATGCTGGCTGGCGCGGCCTCTGCAATGGTGTGCTGGAAGCGACGCTGGAAAATTTCAACAGTTCCCCGGCACAAGTGCGTTGCTGGCTGGGGCCAGCCATAGGCCCTTGCCATTTCGAAGTGGGTAATGACGTGCGGGATGCCTTTCTTGCCAGCGCGCCCGGCCATCAGCAGACTGCGACTGCCGCAGCCTTCATGACCGGCCATAAGCCCGGCAAATGGCAGGCTGATCTTTATGCACTGGCGCGGCTGCGGCTGCTGACGGCCGGAGTGCAGCAGATCAGTGGGCAAGTACAGTGCACCGTCTGTGATGCTGACCGTTACTATTCCTACCGCCAGCAGGCCGTTACCGGACGTTTTGCCACCTTGATCGTGCGCGCAACCTGATCATCCTCCTGTCTCGAATGCTTGCTACGCGGTAGCATTGCAACCAGCAGGGTGTTGCCAACCCTGACAACAACAAACTGCCATTGCCGCACGGAGATAGTCCATGACTGCACCCTTTCCCAAGTCGCCCACCTTCATGACCATCGATGAGCCGTTCCGCTTTGAAGGTGATCTCTATGACCTGGAAGTGGAGGGCACCATCCCGCCCGAGCTGGATGGTACTTTCTTTCGTGTTGGCCCTGACCAGGCTTTCCCACCCATGCTGGGCGATGCCAATCCCTTCAACGGTGACGGCATGGTCACTGCCTTCACAATCAGCAAGGGCCATTGCGACATGAAAATGCGCTATGTGCTGACGCAGCGACTGGCGGCCGAGCGTGCTGCCCGCAAGGGTTTGTTCGGTCACTACCGCAATCCCTTCAGTGATGACCCGAGTGTGAAAAATTTGTCACGGGCGGTGGCCAACACCAACGTGGTGCTGCACAACGGCGTGTTGCTGGCGATGAAGGAAGATGCACTGCCGTACTCCATGGATCCCCACACGCTGGAGACCAAAGCCCTGTACGACTGGAACGGCCAGGTGACGGCCACCACCTTCACGGCCCATCCGAAGATTGACCCTGCGACCGGTGAAATGTTCGGCTATGCCTATGCGGCCAAAGGTGAAGCCAGCGACGATATCGCGATCTACAGTTTCGACAAGCATGGCAACAAGACCTGGGAAGTGTGGTTCAAGTCGCCTTATCCCGGCATGATCCACGAGTGTGCGATCAGCGAACACTACATCGTGCTGCCGCTGATGCCGCAGGTGATGGATCTGGAGCGTATCAAGCGCGGCGGCATCCTGTTCCAGTGGGAACCGACTTACGATCATATGTATCTGGTGATGCCTCGCGGCGGTGACGCCAGGGATCTGCGGGTGTTTCGTGCACCCAATGCGATGCCAGGCCACGTCGTCAATGCGTTTGACGATGGCGGCAAGCTTTATCTGGACCTGCCGGTCGCCAGCGACAACGTATTCTGGTTCTTCCCTGACAAAGACGGCCACGCACCGCCACCGCCCAGCCTGCGCACCGATGTTACCCGCTGGTGTTTCGACATGAACGACAAGCACAGCAAGGGCGTGCCAACCGTGATGTCCAATCTGGCGGCCGAGTTTCCGCATTGCGATGACCGCTATGTCGGCCATGCCTATCGCTACGGCTTCATGCAGGCGTTTGATTTCACCAAGCCCTACAACGCCGAGCGCGCCGGCCCCATCATGGGCTTCTTCTTCAACACTTTCCTGACCATGGACATGAGCACCGGCAAGTACAAGTCCTGGTTTGCCGGCGATACTTCCAGCACGCAGGAGCCGGTGTTTGCGCCGAAACATGCCAATGCGCCGGAAGGCGAGGGCTATGTGATCGGCGTGGTCAATCGCCGTGACGAGCATCGCAGCGATCTGGTGATTCTGGATGCGCAGCGCATGGAGGAGGGTCCGGTGGCGACCATCAAGATTCCGGTGCGGTTGAAGTACGGGATTCATGGGAACTGGGTGCCGGCGACTGCCTTCAAATAGTGATCTGCGCACGGTCTTGGGCCGATGAGTGCTTCTGAAACACGCCGCAAGTACGTCCTTGTAGGCTTGCTTCGGCCATCCATGGCCTCAGACAGTTTCCGAAGCACTCATCGACCCAAGGCCCTCCAGTCCAGTGCACAATTTCACTTCATAGCTTGTCGTGGGCTTTCAAATTATTGAGCAGCGGTTCGTAGCTCATCACCGATGGTGCCGCGCGTTTGTCGAAGGCAGTGAGGTCTTTCTTATCTTCGTGCAAAACTGGGCGCAGCCCATTTCGGCACACCAGATTCCGGTTTTGGGCACGCACATTGCCCAACAAACTTGGCAAACCCACACCAGCAAGGTAAGGTTCCCGCCAACAACAAAAACAATGGGCAACCACCTTGAAACTCGTTCTTCCGCCTGGCCACTCCGAAGCCTCGCTCAATGCCGCCCTCAAGGCCTTTGCAGGCGTGGTCGGTGCAGAGTGGGTGTTCAATACCGACCAGGACCGCGACACTTATCTCGATCACTACGGCTTTGACCAAAGCGCGCACGTGGCTGCTGCCGCCGTGGCGCCGATCAGCACCGAGCAAGTACAAGCCATCGTCAAACTTGCCAACCAGCACAAGCTGCCTTTGTGGGTGATCAGTCGCGGCAAGAATTTCGGCTATGGCAGTGCCGCACCGGTGGTGTCCGGTTCGGTGGTGCTGGATCTGTCGCGCATGAAAAAAATCCACATGGATGTTGACAACGGTACTGTGCTGGTGGAGCCCGGTGTCGGCTTCTACGACCTGTTTGATTATGTCGAGACCAACAAGATTCCCTACTGGATTTCACCGATCGGCAATAGCTGGGGCTCGGTGGCAGGCAATGCACTGGATCGCGGCGTCGGTTACACGCCCTATGGTGATCATTCCGACCGTGTGTGTGGAATGGAAGTAGTACTGCCTGACGGGGATCTGGTGCGTACCGGCATGGGCGCGATGACGGATTCACCGTCGTGGACCTTGCATCCCTATGGCTTTGGCCCGCACTGGGACCAGATGTTCATGCAATCCAATTTTGGCATTGTCACCAAGCTCGGCATGTGGCTGATGCCGAAGCCTGAGACGATTGTCTCGCTCGACATGGAGCTCGATAAAAAAGAAGACCTCGGCTGGGCCATCGACACGCTGGCACCAATGCGTCGCTCCGGCCTCATCCAGCAGTCGCCCTCGATTGGCAACTGGCTGCGGGCGGCAGCGGTAGTTACCAAACGCACCGATTGGTATACCGGCCCCGGGGCTGTGCCGGAAAGTGTGATCAGCGCGATTCGCCAGCGTTTCAATCTGGGCTGGTGGAGCATCAATCTGCGTGTCTACGGGCCGCAGGAAATTACCGAAGCCACTGCCAGTGTCGTCAAGAAAATCTTTGCGTCGCGGACCCAATACCCGTTGAAGCAGGGACTCTGGAAAGAAGGCATGCCACGCGAGCAGCAGCCGTTTTCCGGGGTGCCGATCACGTTTCCGCTGGCCAATGCCGGCTGGCATGGCGGTCGTGGTGCGCACGTTGGTTTTTCACCGGCGTTGCCGCAGTCGGGTGAAAAGGCGCTGGCGCAGTTTCAACGCACCTTTGACCGCTACAATGAATTCGGCATGGACTATCACGGCTCGTTTGCGCTGGCTGAACGTCACATTACCAACGTCAACCAGGTGCTCTACAACAAGGATGACAAGGAAATGGTGGCACGCGTCGACAAGTTTTTCCGCGCGCTGCTCAGCGATGCCAGCAAGCAGCACTATGGTGAATACCGTGCCCATATTGAATACATGGATCTGATCGCCGGCACCTATGATTTCAATAATGGTGCAATGGGCCGGCTTAACAACAAACTGAAAGCCACGCTGGATCCCAACGGCATCCTCGCGCCGGGCAAAAGTGGCATCTGGGGCAATACCAAGCGTGGCGGAGGTGCAGCATGAACAAACTGCAACAGCTGGTCTGCCTCACGGCGTTGCTGGGCGCTACAGCCACGCATGCACAGCAAGACCTCAAGTGGGCCGAGCTGGCCAAGACCGAAGCCGCCGCCTTGTTCGGCGAGAAATGTGGCATGTGCCATCGGGGGGGTGGCATGGCCATGGTGATTCTCGCCCGCCGTCTGCCGGCTGATCAGGTGCTGCTGGAAAGTCGCACTGATCTGCAGGCGCCTTTTATCGAAACGGTGGTGCGCAACGGTTTTGGTGTGATGTATCCGATCAGCCAGGGTGAAGTCAGCAAGCAACAGCTGGCCACCATCAGTGCTTATCTGGTGAAAAAGCCGGGGGCCAAATGATTGATGATATTCTTTCACTGCAGCGGCGCGGCTTTCTGCAGCAAACTGCCGGGGTGATGGCACTGGCGGCAGTAACTGCAGGCAGTGAAGCTGCGGTATTTCCGGCTCGCCCCAAAGTGTTGGCGTTGTATCAGCAGCATGATGCTACCAGTGTGGCATTTGCGGCGGCGCTGCAGCAGCACGGTATTGCAGTACAAGCCCTGGGCACTGATGTAGTCAGATTGTGGCGCCAGCAGTTGCGTGACCAGGTAGTGCGCGAACAGGTACGGCTGGTAGGCCTGACCGCATTTGCCGACTTCTTCGTGCTGAAAGGGCTGGCAGCAGAAGAGCGGATCTTCCCGGTCTTTGCAGCGCGTCCGCCGCAGACGCAAACCAATTCAGCCGAGGGACTGCAACAGCAGGTGCAAGCAGTGCTTGCCACGCTGGACCAGTCTGCCTTCACTACCGCTACCGCCATTAGTGCCAGCCCTGAACCTGCCATGTTCAGCTGGATAATCTGAAACCGTTCCAACTGGGAAACCACTATGCAAAATGATGATGAAGCGCTGATCAACCGTCGCGAGTTTTTTGGTGAGGCTGGCGCACTGGGTGCTGCCGCGTTGACGCTGGCCAGTGCAGCCGCGGCACCCACCAGTGTGCTCGCAGCTGAATCCGCGACGCCCCCGGTGTTGTTGAGTCCGTTCAAGGAAGTGTCCACTTTTGAACAACCCAAGTTAGAATTCGTGTTCGAGATTGATCTCAATTTCACCCGTACCCAGAACATCAATAACATGCCGACCGGTGCTGGTCGCGGTGCGGTCTATCTCGACAGCGGCACCATCAAGGGTCCGCGCCTCAATGGCAAGGCCGTGCCCAACAGCGGCGGCGACTATGCGCTGTTCCGCCCGGATGATGTGCTCAGTTTCGATGCCCGCTACATGCTGCAGGAAGATGACGGCACGCTGATCATGATCTACAACAAAGGTTATCTGTGGGGTCGCTACTCCGACACGATGGTGAAGATCCGGCAATGGATTTTCGAGAAAGGCCCGGTGGTGCCGGAAACCGATTACTATCTGCGCGCCTTCCCTACCTTTGAAGTGGAGAAGGGCAAGCATGACTGGCTGATGCGCCATGTCATCATCGGCGTGGGCAAGCGCAAGGAAGCCGGCAATATCGTGCGCTATTACGCGCTGGTATGAAATTAACCGTATAAAGCTGACTAGTGTTGGTTGCGTGCTTTTTTTATGCACCAAGCTCAGCCACACTGGTCAGGTCCCTGCGGGAGTCTTTGGGTAACCGTGATTCCCGGCCTTGCTGTGTAGTGAGATTAACTCAATGAATTTCAAAAAATGGCTGTTCGCCATTGTTGGTTGCGCGATAGTGCTGGGGGCTCTGGCTGCCTGGAAAATCATGGACATCAGGTCCGCAATTGCCACTGCCAAAGCCTATCCGGAGCAGATCGAAACCGTGGAAGCGGGGACAGTAACAACCGCCAAGTTCACCCCCACCATCTCGGTCATGGGTGAAATAGTGGCCCCACAACGGCTTGATCTCCGCAACGAAATTGCCGGGGTGATCACTGCAGTAAATTTTCATTCAGGCGATCGTGTACGCGCCGGCCAATTGCTGATCCAGCTGGATGTTGCAGTTGAAAAAGCCAATCTGGAAGGAGCCAAGGCCAAAGCCGAACTGACGCGAGTAGTGCATGCCAGAATAGTGAAACTGGTTGAATCCAAGGTAGCCACTGCGGGTGAACTGGACAAGGCCCAGGCCGATCTCGCGGCAGCCCGTGCCGACATCGCAGTACTGGAACGCACCATAGAAAAGAAGACCCTGCATGCCCCCTTCAATGGCAGGGCAGGTTTGCACAACTTCGAAGTCGGCCAGTTCCTGCCAGCCAACACGCTGGTGGCCAGCTTGATCGGCGATACTGCCAATATGTGGGTGGATTTCCAGATGCCGCAGTTCTACCCGCAGCTGCCGGCGGGCACGCAGGTGAGTCTGGTGACGATTGGTAACGACAACAATGCCGTGCCGGTAACGGCCAGCGTGATTGCCGAAAATACCGTGCTGAACGCCAACAACCGCAGCCGCGCCTATCGCGCCAGCATTGCTAATGATTCACAACGCTATATTCCCTATACCGTGGTGCAGCTGGCCGTGCCGACAGCCGCGCCGCAGACCCTGTTACAAGTGCCGGCCATTGCCGTGCTTAATGATCCGCTCGGCCAATACGTTTATATACTTCACGATGGTGGTCCCGGCCAGGGTTTGCGGGCAGCAAGACAACAGGTGCAAGTGAAGTTGATGGAGGCAGATCGCGCCTTGATCGAAAGCACCGGCTTGAAAAGTGGCGACCTCATCGCCGTTGCCGGCGCTTTCAAATTGTATCAAGGCATTCTGGTAAAGACACGCGACAGGAATCCGGCTGATAACAAGGGGTCCGATGCCGCAGCTACCGTCAAAACGGATGCGGTAAGCCGCTAATGGATATTTTCGTCAAACGCCCGACGCTGGCGATCGTAGTCTCACTGGTGATTTTGCTGGCCGGCATCTTTGCTGCATTCAAGATTCCGGTGTTGCAGTTCCCGCGCATCGAAAGTGCTTCGTTGCAGATTTCAACCGCCTATTTTGGCGCGTCGGCAGAAGTGGTGCAGGGCTTCATTACCCAGACTATTGAAGAAGCTGCCATGTCGATCCCCGGCGTGGATTATGTGGACAGCACCACCACCGCCGGCACCTCGCTGGTGACCGTCTGGCTGAACCTGAACGCCGACAGCACGCGTGCGCTGGCAGAGCTCACCACCAGGCTGGCGCAGATCCGCAACGACTTGCCGAAAGGCGCGGAAGATCCGGCGGTAAAAGTGGTGCGGGCAGACCGCTCCAATGCGCTGTTTTATCTTGACGTGCAAGGCGACAGCTGGTCACGCACCGAGCTGACCGACTACATGGACCGACAGGTCACGCCACTGTTGGCTGGCATTGAAGGAGTGCAGCGAGTCGGGATCGAAGGCGGCCGTACTCCGGCCATGCGCATCTGGATTGATCCAGCCAAAATTGCTGCACTCAATATCGGCGCCGATGAAGTGATGGCAGCCATCAGGGCCAACAATGTCATCGCCACGGTAGGCAAAACCGAAAACAATGCCCAGCAATACAATTTGCTCAGCAATGCCACCTTGCAGACGGCTGATGATTTCAAGCGTTTGGTAGTTTCGCAAAAGGAAGGCGCGGTGATCCGTTTGGGAGACATTGCACGGGTTGAAATCGGTGAAACCCGCGGCACCAGCAATGCCCGCTTTAACCAGAGAACCAACCTCTATCTGTCCATCTGGCCGATGCCCGGCTCCAACGAAATCGTCATTGGCGATGCGGTTTACAAAAAACTTGACAGCATCCGGGCCGGGTTGCCGGCTGGGCTCAACATCCGCATCGCCTCCGATGGCACCACCTATATGCGGGATTCACTGCGGGAAATCTTTACCACATTGTTTGAAACCATCGCGCTGGTCAGCATTGTCGTACTGGTATTGATGGGCTCTTTCAAAACTTCGCTGGTACCGCTGATAGCCATACCCATTTCCATTCTCGGCAGTATCGCCGTGATCAATCTGTTGGGATTTTCCCTTAACTTGCTGACAGTGCTCGCGGTGGTACTGTCGGTGGGGCTGGTGGTGGATGATGCAATTGTAGTGGTGGAAAACGTTGCACGTCACGTGCAGGAAGGGCGCAGCAAGTTTGAAGCAGCCCTGCTCAGTTCGCGTGAACTGCTGGCTCCCATCATCGCCATGACGTTTACCCTGGCAGCGGTTTACACCCCCATTGGTTTTGTTTCCGGTTTTACCGGCAGTCTGTTCAAGGAATTCGCGATAACACTGGCGGTTGCCGTTATTATTTCCGGCATCGTGGCGATTACGCTGTCGCCAATCATGAGTACCTGGGTATGTGCCGAGCATGGAGCAGAAAGTCGCATCACGCACCGGATCAATGGCTGGTTTGCCGGGCTGCGGGCTGCTTATGAGCGGGCCCTGGCCCGCAGCTTCAGCTGGCGCAACCAGATCCTGTTGATCGCGCTTTTCATCTCGTTGTTGATGGTGCCTTTTTACATGTTTTCCGCCAAGGAGCTGGCACCGGTGGAAGACCAGAGCAGTATCTATGTCATCATAGAGTCTCCGCCGGAAGCTTCGCTCGAATATACCGATGACTACATGCATGACGTCATCGCCAAACTCGAACAAAACGTGCAGGGTATTCAAAGAATCTGGCAGGTTATCAATCCCACTGGTGGTTTCGGCGGCATTGTGCTGGTGCCTTTTCATGAGCGGAAACAATCGGTTCAGCAAGTGCTGCCGGCGGTTACCGCACTATTGAAAAACATTACCGGTCTGCGCGTGTTTCCTTCACTTAACGCCAGTCTGCCCAGCCCCGGCCAGGCCGATGTGGAAATGGTGGTGCAGTCGACCGACAGCTACCAAAACATGGCGGCTTATGCCCAGCAACTGGTGCAAGCAGCGCAGGGCAGCGGCCAGTTCCTTTACGCCAAAACCGATTTGAAACTCAACTTGTCGCAATACCGCATGGTGTTCAACCACGACCGGATTGCCGATCTGCACATGGATGTAAATGCTGTCAGCTCGCAACTGGCAACACTGCTGGCAGAAATGGATGCCAACCGCTACAACTCCAACGGCAAGGCCTATCGCGTGATTCCACAGGTGGAAACTGCTGCACGTGGCACTCCGGACGGACTGCTGGATTTGTCGATCCGTACCCCGGCCGGCAGTCTGGTGCCGCTGCGGTCGCTGGTGGAGTTGCAACCGGTGACCAGTCCCAGTTCTCTGGCCAGCTTCAACCAGCAACATGCGTTCCGGGTGACTGGAGCTGTGATACCAGGCACTACCAGTGGCCAGGCCCTGACTACCCTGGAAACCGCGGCGGCCAAGCTGTTGCCCGCGGGTTACTCAATTGATCATGCCGGTATTTCCCGCCAGTTGCGCAAGGAAGGCAGCACCATGCTTTCAGTACTGTTGATTTCGGTGATGGTGGTGTATCTGGCGCTGACCGTGCAATTCAACAGTTTCCGGCTGCCGCTGGTGGTGCTGCTGGGTTCGGTGCCGCTGGCGCTGTCCGGCGCCATGCTGTTCAGTTTTCTGAAACTGACCACCATCAATATCTATGCGCAAATCGGTTTCGTTACTCTGGTGGGGCTGGTCGCCAAGAACGGTATATTGATTACCGAATTTGCCCACCGGCAGCAGTTGCTTGGGTTAGGCAAGCAGGCCGCGGTCAAGGCCGCCGCCTCGTTGCGGCTGCGGGCAGTGTTGATGACCACCGCAGCGACCGTGCTGGGTCATTTCCCGCTGGTACTGGTGACAGGGGCGGGGGCCGCTGCCCGTAACAGTATCGGCATTATTCTGGTGGCAGGCATGGCAATCGGAACATTGTTCACACTTTTTATACTGCCTTCGGTTTATCTGTGGCTGGCAAAGGAAACCGAGCCGGCCAGTGGTTGAAAGTGCTCAAGCCAAGCCGGGTTAATCACATGGATTTGTGGCGGCATTATCCAGATAATGCGGCATCCCCTTTGGGCAGCTCAGAGTGTGCCGATGTCCCCGCACAAGTTTTGGATCTTCATGGCCAGCCTGGGCCTGTCGGCTTGTACGGTTTATACCCCGGCGCGGTTGCCGTCCGGGCAGGACGCGCAGTCCACAGCCGCACTCACCAAAATCTTTTATCGCAACCAGACAGTGGTAGACCGCCGCTTCCAGACTGCCATTGCGATTGACTTGTCGGCAGCCCTGGATGCAAACGCAGTAGCCACGCTGGCCGTGTTGCATAATCCTGATCTCAACACCTTGCGCGCGACCTTGGGAATTGCCGAAGCACAAGTATTTGCCGCGGGGCTGCTGCCGGATCCAGTGTTCAGTGCCGGCATCGACAAGCTGCTGTCGGGTCCCGACCAGCTCAATAATCTGGCGGCTGCGCTGGGATTCGACTTGAATTTCCTGCGCACGCATGCGGTGCAGAAAGCCCAGGCCGAGGCCGGTGCGATGCAGGTGAGATCCGATGTGGCATGGGCCGAGTGGCAAACAGCCGGCGCTGCCAGACTTTTGGTTGAGCGCATAGCCAGCTTGCAACAAGTGCAAATGCTCGCGGCCACTAACCACGCGCTGGCCGCGGCCGCATTGGCGAGCCTGCAACGGGCCGCGCAGCAAGGTGATGTGACGACAACACAGGTGCAGGTCGTCGCAGTTGATGCCACTGCAGCCGCACAAGCCGCCAATCAGGCACAGGCAGAGCTGGCCGCAGCCAAACGCGACTTGAATACCTTGCTGGGTTTGCCGGTGGACTATCCGTTACCCCTGGCGGCACCGCTCGCGAGTGTCGACCTGACACTGCCGGATCTGGAAGTGCTGTACACACTGGCCACACAGTCGCGTGCTGATCTGGTGGCCTTGCGCTTTGGCTACGATGCCCAGGAAGCGGCGGTCCACAAGGCCGTGCTGGATCAGTTTCCCAGCTTGTCGCTCACCATCAACGCCAACCGTGACAGCGGTGGCAATCGTCTGCTCGGGCCGGCGCTGGGTTTTTCGTTGCCACTGTGGAATCGCAATCGCAGCGGCATTGCGTTCGAACAGGCCACCCGGGCAATGCTGCAGCGGGAATATGCAGCGCGACTGTTGCAAACGCGAGCCGATCTTGCCGCCGCACTTGCCAATCTTGCGCTCGATGCCACCCAGCAACACAGCTTGCAAGTGGGTTTGCCGGCATCGCAGCAACTGGCCACCAGCAGCCGTGCTGCTGCCAGTCGCGGTGATGTGACAGTCTCTGTCGCCGCCGCCGCAGAGCAAAATTTTATTGCACAGCAAAGCCAGCTGGTATTGACACGGCAGAGTCGGGCCGAACATATGATTGCGCTCGAATTGTTGAGCGGAGTCGCCAGGGATCAATGGGGTAATAAACATGAATAGCCGCACGATTGTTTGCTGGTTGCCGTTGTTGCTGGCACTGGCTGCCTGCTCGGGCAAGGAAGCCGCAGAAGCTGCCAAGCCGCTGGCCCACATCACCGTGGCGACGGTGCAGCCAGGTGATCTAGTACAAACAGTCATGCTGTACGGCGTGGTCGAGAATGGCAGCCAGGGCCGTTATAAAGTGGAAGCTCCGCTGGAAGCCAGGCTCGTCTCCGTTGACGTCAGTGTCGGCAGTGTAGTTGCCGCCGGCACTGTGCTGGCGCATCTGCAGGCTTCTCCGTTGACTGAGCTGGAATTGGACAAGGCACGTACCGATGTGCAGCAAACCACGGCAGCCAGTGCCAGAACCGCGCGTTTGCGCCGTGAAGGACTGGCCAGTGATGCCGATGTTGAACTGGCACATGCGGCTCTGGCCAATAGTGAAGCGCTGCTGCACAGCTTGCAGAACCGCAGCAACACGCTGGCATTGAAGGCGCCGGTAGCAGCGGTGGTTGGCAGCATCGATGCCAGCCCGGGTGAAATCATCGCGGCGGGCGGCAGCGTATTTACGCTGGTGCGCAACAGCAGCATTACGCTGCATTTCAGCATGGATCCGGCCCTGGCCACCCAGGTCAGCATCGGCACTGCCTTGCAAATCCGCTTGCCTGCCGGAGGCATTGAGCTGGCCGGAACTGTGAGTTCGATGTCACCGGCAGTGGATCCGCAAACCCACTTGTTGTCGGTCTATGCCAGTGTCGCCGTCGCCAATGGTTTGCACCCCGGCGAAAATCTGCGTGCGCAACTCGGCGTGCAGCGGGTCAGTGGTGAATTGCTGATTCCGTATGATGCATTGCTCGATGATGGAGGCCAGGCCTTTGTCTATGTCGTGCACAATGCCATTGCCAGTCGTCGTGATGTCAGCACTGGCGCCACCGATGGTGAACACATAGTCATTCTCGACGGGCTTAAAACCGGCGAACAAATCGCTGTCACCGGCCTCACCGGGCTGGATGACGGGGTGGCGGTGCAGGTCCAGTGAAAGCGTTTCTGGAGCTTCATGCGCGTTCGTTGTGGCTGCTGGTGGCATTGTTCACCCTGGGCGGAGTGATCTTTGCGTTCAAGATGCCGGTGAGCCTGTTTCCGCCTATCAATTATCCGCGCGTGATTGTGTCGGTCGATGCAGGAGAGCGCGATGCCGCGCAAATGGCAGCAGAGATTACCCGGCCGATTGAAATTGCCCTGCGTTCAGTCCCAGGTGTTGTACGAGTACGTTCCACTACCAGTCGCGGGGCTGCGCAAATAGCGCTTAACTTTAGCTGGGGCGATGACATGGTGGCAGCCTTGCTGGCCACCCAGGGTGCGCTGGCCACGCTCGCCAGTGAATTGCCAACCGGCATCCGCTTCGATGTGCGCCGCTCCGACCCCACCATCTTTCCGGTGCTGGGACTTGCGCTGACTTCCGATACGCTTGACCAGCAGGCCTTGCGGCAGCTGGCGGAACTGAAGTTGCGTCCTGCACTTACCGCAGTGCCGGGGGTAGCGGCGGTGGATATTCTGGGCGGTTCGCCGCGTGAACTGGCTGTGGATGTTGATCTTGGCAAGCTGCAAGGTTTTGGTTTGGGCATTGATGATGTAACTGCAGCCTTGGCCGGTGCCAACACCGTGGCCGGCGTTGGCAAGATGGAAGATCGTCACCGGCTGTATCTGGTACTGGTGGAAGGCCGGCTTACTTCTGCGCAAGCCTTGGCAACCACACCGGTGAAGCCGGCGGGAACGGATGGCCTCGGACTGGTTACCTTGGCACAGGTTGCCAGCATCTCCACCGCCGCCGAGCCAAATTTTACCCGCGTCACTTCCGACGGTCAGCGAGCTGTGCTGGTCAATATCCGACAATCGCTGCGCGGTGACAGTGTGGCCATCGTCAAGTCGGTGTCGGCACGCTTGCAATCATTGTCGTTGCCGGCCACCGTCAAGGTCACGCCGTTCTATGACCAGTCAGAACTGGTGACGGGTGCAGCTGACGCGGTGGCCGAAGCCATTTTGCTGGGCTCGCTGCTGGCAGGCGTGGTGCTGTTGTATTTCCTGCGCTCGACACGGTTGATGCTCATCACTGCACTGATGTTGCCAGGCGTATTGCTGGCCACTTGTCTGGCGTTGTTTGCACTGGGCATGGGTTTCAACATGATGACCCTGGGTGGCATGGCCGCAGCAGTCGGGCTCATTGTGGATGATGCGGTGGTGGTATTCGAACACATGATGCGCCAACTGCAGGACGGCAAGGCCCGGGACAGCAAATCCTTGCTGCAGGCAGCCGCGGAAATGGAGCGGCCGCTGCTCGGCTCCACTCTCGCTACCATCATTGTTTTTCTGCCGCTCAGTTTTATCAGTGGCGTCAGCGGCGGATTTTTCACTGCGCTGGCCATCACCATGGTGCTGTCGCTGTTGTTCTCACTGTTTTATGCGCGTTGTGTGATTCCGCTGGTCGCCGCGCACTGGTTGACTGCCCACGATGCCGAACAGGCTGAAAAAGCCAATGTCGCGATGCAACGGCTGGGCAGACACTATCTGCGCTGGTATCAGGGCTTGCTGTCCAAACCGCGTATGTTTGTGTTCAGCACTTTGTTGCTGTTGGTATTTGGGGGTGCTCTGGCATGGACCCAGATGAAGTCCGGTTTCATGCCCACAATGGATGAAGGCGGATTTGTGCTTGATTACAAAGCCCACTCTGGCGCGGCGCTTGCCGATACCGATAGCTTGCTGGCCCACGTTGAACAACTGATTACCGCCACGCCGGAGGTGGCCAGTTATTCGCGTCGCACCGGCATCCAGTTGGGAGGTGGTCTCACTGAAGCCGATGAAGGGGATTACTTCATCCGCCTGCATACGGGTTCCCGTCGTCCGATTGCGCAGGTGATGGAAGAGCTGCGAACCAAGATTGAAACCCAGGTGCCAGGCGTGCAGGTTGAACTCACCCAGCTGATGGAAGATCTTATCGGCGATCTCACCGCGGTACCGCAGCCCATCGAAGTGAAACTGTTCAGTGATGATCCTGAACAGCTCGCCAACAGTGCTACCCAGGTGGCAGCCGCGTTGAAGCAAGTGGAAGGCGTTGTGGAAATCGTTGATGGTTTGCGTATTGCCGGGGATGCCATCACTGTCAAAGTGGATGCCGGCCTGGCCGCTCAGCAGGGTTTGGATGCCAGCAAAATTACCGAGCAATTGCAACAGTTGCTGGGTGGGCGCACCGCCACGCGGATTCGTTTCGGCGAACAATTGGTGGGAGTGCGCGTGCGTGCAGAACCAGGCTTGCGCAGTCGCACTGCTCAATTGGGGGGCTTGCCGTTAACGGCAGCTGATGGCCACATTGTGCAGTTGCGACAAGTGGCTGACATTGCCAGCGATGCCGGGCAGCGCCAATTGACACGGGAAGATCTGGCGCCATTTGTAGCAGTGACAGCCAGACTGGAAGGGCGCGATCTGGGTTCGGCCATGCGGGCAGTCAGGGCCACAGTAACCCAGTTGCAGCTGCCGCCAGGAGTACGTGTAGATTATGGTGGCCTGTATGCCGAGCAGCAGAAAAGTTTTGCCGATATGGCGCTGGTATTTGCCGCAGCCCTGTTGCTGAGTGCGTTGTTGTTGACCTTGCTGTTTGAACGACTGTTGTGGACCATCGCTGCGATCGCGACGGTATTGCTGTCGGTTGCAGCAGTATTGCTCGGTCTTTGGCTGACCCATACTGAACTGAATATTTCCGCGCTGATGGGTTTGACCATGGTGGTGGGCATGGTGACCGAGCTGATCATTTTTTATCTGTCCGAGATCAATCGCAGCCAGGCACTGGCCATCCCGCATTTGCGCGAGGTCGGTCTCAATCGTTTGCGCCCCATCCTCATGTCAGCACTGATAGCGATTCTGACGTTGAGCCCGCTGGCGCTCAGCATCAGCCGGGGTGCCGGTCTGCAGCAACCGCTGGCCACTGCCATCATCTTTGGCCTGTTGGCGGCAGTGCCGTTGGTGCTGTTGTTTTTGCCGGCTTTGCTGACGCTGCTGCAGCCCAAACCAGCTGACTAGCGCGCCGACAGGGATGCTCTGGATAGTTAGACGTGAAATCCTCGTGTTTGTTTGGTGAAAATCAAACAATGCCAGTGGATGACCAGCTAGTATTGTTTCAAGTTGTATCGGGGAACCTGCAATGATCAGACGGCATGCAGTGCAAATTTCATTGGCGACATCATTGCTGCTGGTCGCCGGCACTGCTGTGTCGCAAGACAACAGCAAATGTATTGACATCAATGCTCCGGCTACAACCTCCTACGATTTCACCAAGGCGCTGACCCGCTGGGGCAGCGAGAACGATTACCGCCTGGATGCGCCTTCCCGCATCGTGCATTCACTTTCGGTCAACACCTTGCCGATCTTTGATGAAAGCAACCCGCGGGAAGACAACTTGCTGTTTCGCTGGGCCAATGCCATCCACTTTACCACCCGCCAGCAGGTCATCAGCGACCAGCTGCTGTTTAAGGAAGGCGAGCCCGCCACGGTGCATTTACTGGCAGAGAGTGAGCGTATCTTGCGCAGCCGCCACTACGTGGGTGATGCTGCCATCCGTGTGCTGCGTGAGTGCGGTAACTCTGTTGATCTGGAAGTGGTCTCTCGTGAAGTGTGGACGCTGACACCGGATCTGTCTTTCAAATCCACCGGTGGCGATACCAGTGCAGGCATTGGCCTGCGCGATTCCAACATCCTGGGCTCGGGCCAGTTTCTTGATATTAAATACAAACAAGACCCGCAGCGCAGCTCCTGGGCCATGGGCTACAAGAATCCCAATATCGGGGGCACGCACGCCGAGTTTACCAGTGAAATTGCGCAGAACTCCGATGGCCATCATTACCTGGTTGATGCCTCACAGCCGTTTTATTCGCTCAACGACAAACACTCCTGGCGTGTGTTGTGGGAATCCACTAGTGAAGTCCTCAACCAGTACACCTATGGCACCAAGGTCTCCGGTGTGCAGCATGACTCCAGCGCGGTGGAATTCATCTATGGCAGCTCCAACGGCATCGTCGATGGGAGTGTCAACCGTTTCAGTGCCGGTGCCCGTGTCAGTCAGCAGAGCTGGCAAAAAGGGCCTGATCTGCCGGCGCCGGTCGGCCTGCGCAGCAGCCTGGATCTCAATTATCCGTTTCTGCAATACGATTACATCGAGGACAAATACGTCACTGGCTTCAACATCGGCCAGATCAAACGAACCGAAGATCTGCAATTGGGCAAGCATGTCCGCAGCCGCATCGGTTATGCGGGTGGTGCCGGCGGCAATGTGATCTTCAATGGCGACTTTGGTGATACCTTGCTGTATCACCCGGGCCGGCTGCTGCAGTTGTCTGCCAGTTGGGATGGTCGCTGGAATCGCGAGACTGCACGCCTGGAAGATACCCTGCTGAAAGCCTCGCTCGATTACCAGATGGAATTGAGCCAGCGCCGCACTTTGTTTCTGGGTCTGGTTGCCAACAAGGTCTACAACCTCAATAACGGCACCCAGCTGATCCTGGGGGGCAGCAACGGTTTGCGCGGCTACGACAGCCATTTTCTCAATGGCACCGGCAATGTGCAATTCACTGCCGAGGAACGCTATTTCACTGATTATCACTGGCTGCAACTGGCCAGAGTCGGGTTTGCGATGTTCTATGATGCGGGCCGGGTGTTTGGCAATACCGATGCTGGCGCCCAGCGTCTATACCAGAATGTTGGCTTCGGATTGCGACTGGCACCCAGTCGTTCCGAATCAGGCCAGATCGTGCATGTCGATCTGGCCTGGCCCCTGAACAGCAATGTGCCCGGTGGTGGCGGCAGGCAGTTCGTGGTGGAAGTGAAAGATACTTTCTGAAATGAAACCGGGGAACCGGCCCGACTCGCAGTTAAGTGGTCGGGCCCGTTCACAGTGACGGTAGGGTTATTTTTTGGCGACTGCCGCCAGGCCCTGGGTGATTTCAATATTGGTGCCGACCGGATCAACAATGAATGCGATGGTCAGACCCAGATCGTCACGCTTTTCCGGGGCGCGATCAAATTTGATGCCGAGCTTGTCCATCTTGGCCTTGAAGGCGTCCATGCTGGCGACTTCAAAACCGAAGTGATCAATGGCGTTGCCTTTGGAAGCCTTGGGTGCATCACCGCGGGCTGCCAGGAAATCGACGCGACCCCCGGGTATAACTGCCGACACCATGCCGGCGCGTTCGCCCGCTTCAGCGCCGAACACTTTTACATACCAGTCGCGCACGCCATTCACATCCAGTGTTTGCACATGGGAGTGATGAAACTTGATGGTTTCGGTCTGGGCAGGATCGGTCAGGAACTCCACTCGCACGCCGTCGGGCAGATCAGCCAGAATTTGGCCGGTGTCGGCTTTGTCGAGCACGAGCTTGGCGCCCATCGCCACCAGCTTGGCTTTGTAGACGTCGTAGCTTTTTACCGAAAATGCGATGTGATTGGCAGAGGTCTGTCCTGATGGCAGCACTGGGGCCTGCTCTCTCAACAGCACCAGCATGCCGGGGGCACTGAACGCATTCTTGATCTTGTCGCTTTTGACTTCGGTGAGACCGAAATTAAGCCAGTATTCGCGACTCTTGGCGAGATCGGCGATGTACAAATGGGTATGGCCGGCGCTGACACCCTCGGCATTGGGAGCCGACAATTGGGCACTGGCGATGCCAGGCAGGACAATTAAAACAGTGGCCAATGCCAAAACGCGTAGTTTCATGACGATCCCCTCGGTTACATGGTCGGAAGTTAAATTGGAGTCAGAGTTACATTGCTTGCGAGCGCTGATGATTCCAGCTCATTGTGCAAGCATTGGTAAGTCTGACTCCGATTTGATTTTTTATTTCTGTTTTTGTTTTAGTTCGCGCCGGCGGGCGTGCAACAACGGCTCGGTATAGCCGTTGGGTTGCTCAATGCCCTTGAATACCAGATCGCTGGCCGCCTGGAAGGCAATGCTGTCATAAGCGGGGGCCATGTTCTTGTAGAGCGGGTCACCGGCATTCTGCTGGTCAACTACTAGCGCCATACGTTTAAGTGTGCTCATTACCTGCTCTTGGGTGCAGATGCCGTGCAGCAACCAGTTGGCGATATGCTGACTGGAAATGCGCAGCGTGGCGCGGTCTTCCATCAGGCCAACATGATTGATGTCAGGCACCTTGGAGCAGCCCACGCCCTGGTCAATCCAGCGCACTACATAGCCAAGTATGCCTTGCGCGTTGTTGTCGATTTCTTTCTGGATTTGGTCGGGGCTCAGCTTGTTGTTGGTCAACAGCGGGATCATCAGGATGGTGTCGACGCTGGCTTTCTCGCGGCTCGACAATTCACGCTGGGTTTGCGCCACATTGATCTGGTGGTAATGGATCGCATGCAGGGTAGCCGCAGTAGGCGAGGGCACCCACGCACAATTGGCCCCCATGTTCGGGTGCACTACTTTTTGCGCCATCATGTCGGCCATCATGTCAGGCTTGGCCCACATGCCTTTGCCTATCTGGGCCTTGCCGGTGAAGCCGGTAGCCACGCCAATGTCGACATTGGAATTTTCATAGGCGCCGATCCATGGCTGGTTTTTGATAGCGTCCTTGGGCAGGAACGGGCCAGCGTGCATGCTGGTGTGAATTTCGTCGCCGGTACGATCCAGAAAGCCGGTGTTGATGAAGAACACGCGGTCTTTCACCGCACGTATGCATTCTTTCAGGTTGACTGTGGTGCGGCGTTCTTCATCCATCACGCCGACCTTGATGGTGTTGCGCTTGAGGCCGAGGGCATCCTCGACAGCGTCAAGCAGGTCGTTGCAGAACTGGGCTTCTTCCGGGCCGTGCATCTTGGGCTTGACGATGTAGATGTTGCCTTCACGGCTGTTCCTGACCGGGCTGTTGCCCTTGATGTCATGCAGCGAACACAGTGATGACACCATTGCATCCATCAGGCCTTCCGGAATTTCACGGCCTTCACGATCGAGGATCGCATCAGTGGTCATCAAATGGCCGACATTGCGGATCAGCAGCAAGCTGCGACCTTGCATGATCACGGTTTCACCACTGGTGCCTTTGTAGACCCGATCCGGATTCAGCTTGCGCACGATGGTCTTGCTGCCTTTGGCGACATTTTCCTGCAGGGTGCCATTCATCAAGCCGAGCCAGTTGCGATACACCGCTACTTTGTCACTGGCATCCACTGCCGCCACGCTGTCTTCGCAGTCCTGGATCGTGGTCATCGCCGATTCCATGTAGACATCTTTGACGCCGGCGTGATGCTGCTTGCCGATGATATTGGTGTCGTCGAGCTGGATTTCCAGATGCAAGCCATGGTTGGCAAACAGCAACGCAGCCGGGGTGGAGAAGCCGCCCTGAAAACCCACCAGTTTGTCAGGCTGACACAGGCCGGTGATGGTGTGATCCTTCAGCTCCACTTCCAGAATGATGTGGCCGCTTTCATTGGCAAGCCGGTATTGCTGCACCATTTCATGACGGCCGCGTTTAAGCGGAAGCGCCTGGTCCAGGAATTCGTCGGCATAGGCGATTACTTTTTGTCCGCGTAGCGGATTGTAGGTGGCGGTGCGGGTGGCGCCGCTGGTTTCCGGTATTACGTCAGTACCATAAAGCGCATCAAACAAGCTGCCCCAGCGGGCGTTGGCGGCATTGAGTGAGTAACGCGCATTCATCACTGGCACTACCAGCTGCGGACCGGCCACGATGGCAATCTCGTAGTCATTGCCGCGGGTGGCGATTTTGAAGTCGTCGCCCACTGGCACCAGATAGCCGATGTCCTGCAGAAACGTTTTGTACTCGTCACGATGCGCCAGGTAATAAGCGCTGTCATGTTGGCGATGCCATTCATCAATGCGGGCTTGCAGTTCATCGCGCTTGAGCAGTAGTGCGCGATTGCGTGGAGCCAGCGTATCCACGACTTTGCCCATCGCCGCCCAAAAGGTTTTGGGTTCTATGCCGGTGCCGGGGGCGGCTTCTTTTTCGATGAAGTCGTAAAGCACCTGGGAAATCTGCAGGTTGCTGGCGGAAATTTTGTTCGGCATGAGGACCTCTTGTTAATGACTGCCGTCGGTAAGCGAGCGCTGTATTTTAGCGCCAAAACATGGCCCGCTGCCCATTGATATGTGTATCTTGCAGCAAATGTGACTCCCGCGTTTTTCCGGCTGTTCCTGGCATGGAGTTCGGTTATACTCGTGGCTCTCCATGACCGGCTTTTCCGCGTCGCAGTGACCGGATTTCCCCATAAAAACCGAGTAATTCTCCTGTCATGGCCACCCGAGGAGGAAATATGAACAAGCTCTTGCGTGCAGGCGCCGCACTCGTACTGGCATCAGTGGCGAGCGTAGTGCTGGCACAGGCCCCAACCCCAGGCACGACCAAACGTGCTTATTCTGATGGCTTTATCACGGGCCGGGTGACCAGCGCCAAAGGTCCCGAGGCCGGCGTATGGGTGATTGCCGAAACCAAGGAAACCAACACCCCTTTCATCAAGATCGTGGTAACCGACGACCAGGGCCGCTTTGTGCTGCCGCAGCTGCCCAGCGATACCTACAATGTGTGGGTGCGCGGCTATGGCCTGCTTGATTCCGCCAAGGTGAAAGGCCGCCCGGGCGACACCAATCTTGAATTAAAAGCTGAAATTGCCACTGATCCGAAAGATGCCGCCAAGGTTTACCCGGGCGACTACTGGCTGTCATTGCTGGAACCGCCCGCCCAGAACAAATTCCCCGGCACCGGCGGTGTCGTCGATGCTGGTGGCAACGGTTTCATGCCCGGCGTGCTGAGCCAGGCTGACTGGATGCACAAGTTCAAGAAGGATTGCAATTTCTGTCACGAACTTGGCACCAAGGTAACCCGCTCGCTTGATCATATGAGCGCTCTGGATTTCAAAACCCATGAAGAGGCCTGGAAATACCGGACTTCGCTGGGTGTGCGTGGCGGCAGCATGCAGGCCTCGTTCCTTGCGTTTGGCATGGATGGTATGGCCAAGACCATGGCCGACTGGACCCGCAAGGTTGAAAGCGGTGCCACCCCCGTAATGCCACCGCGCCCGCAGGGCATTGAGCGCAACGTGGTGGTTACGCTGTGGGACACCGGTGGTCCGCAGGACTTCATGCATGATGAAGTTTCCACTGACAAGAACAATCCAACCGTCAACGCCTATGGCCCGATCTACGCAGTATCAGCCGGCCATGGCACGCTGAACGTGGTGGATCCGGTCACCAATGACTCCTACAAGATGGTCATCCCCACCCGCGAAGATCCACGCGTGGTGAAGACCCGTTTCCCGGCACCGGGCAATCCGTCCAACTTCTGGGGCATGGAATGGCTGTGGGGCCTGGAAAACCCGGCTGATCCGCACAACCCGATGATGGGTCCGGATGGTCGTGTATGGCTGACTTCGAAGATCCGCAACGACGAGCCCGCCTGGTGTATGGAAGGCTCCAAGAACAAATACGCGCAGTACTATCCATTGCGTACCAGTAACCGTCAGGCCTCGGTATACGATCCCAAGACCGGCAAGTTCGAACTGATCGACACCTG
>CAINTJ010000052.1 GCA_903853385.1 uncultured Gammaproteobacteria bacterium | reverse complement strand
GCTGGTTTTGATGCTTTATCTGAACACAATTTTCCCACAGGGGCATCATTAAAGCATCGTCAGTATAAAATTTGCTTTATGCCTCACCAGAATTTCGGGGTGCTAAACTAAATGATTACAGCATAGAATCTAAGGATAAAGAGTTTTGGATAATTTTAGCGCGTTGCTGGGTGGATCTCGTTATGCATTTTTGAATAAAATAAAAAAACCTGATCATTAACGATTGGTTTTTTTTATTGTTACTAATATGCAGATTGCAACTATTTTGTTATTCGCTAAAAGAAAAACCCCTGTCAATCAAGCGATTAACAGGGGCTATCAGTACCCGGGGCGGGACTTGAACCCGCACGGCCATAATGGCCATTGGATTTTAAGTCCAACGTGTCTACCATTCCACCACCTGGGCATTACGATGAGCGGGAAACGAGACTCGGACTCGCGACCCCGACCTTGGCAAGGTCGTGCTCTACCAACTGAGCTATTCCCGCATGAACCAGTTTGTCTTCTGGATTCAAGGCGTTACTGCTGCTTTGAATACCAGATCCCACAAAGTGTGGGCTCCTGCAAAGAGGTCGCCATTCTAAACTTTGACGCCTTTATGTCAACCCTATTTCATGTCGTTTTTTATCTGTGGCCATGCATTTTGCAGGTAAGTAAACATTGACCACAAGGCCAGCACCGCCGCCATGTTAATCAATACATAACCAGACACCCACATCCACTGCAGGCCTTGCCGGTCTGTGGCCAGCAACAAACCCAGCGCAATCATCTGGATGGTGGTTTTCCATTTGCCGATACGGCCCACCGCTACCACATCGCGTTGCTGCAGTTCGGCCATCCATTCACGCAAGGCCGACACCAACACTTCGCGCGCCACGATCAATGCGGCCGGTATGACATACCAGGGGCTGGGGTAACTGGCTGCCAGAATTACCAGTGAAATCGCCACCAGCAGTTTATCGGCAACCGGATCCAGAAAGGCACCAAAACGCGAGGTTTGTTTGAGTCGGCGGGCTGTGTGGCCATCAAGCCAGTCGGTAAAACAGGCAATAATGAAAATCCCCGCAGATAACACATGGTGCCCGCGAAAATCCACGTAATAGACCAGCATGAATACCGGGATCAGCATCACGCGCAGGCAGGTGAAAAAATTGGCTAGCTTCATGAAAGGCAACTATCGGGGTTTGCGGGATTCTATCCAAAGAACCCGGCAACCGTAACCGCAATCTCATGCACTGTGCAGATATTCGTAGATTGTTTCTGCCAGCAGCCGGCTTATACCGGAAACCCGCTGCAAATCATCAATACTGGCCCGCTTGATTTCCTGCTGGCCTCCAAAATGCTGTAGAAGTTCGCGTCGCTTTTTGGGGCCAATGCCGGGAATGGTTTCCAGCAGGGACTTGGTGCGGGCTTTGCCGCGCCGCTGGCGATGGGCGGTAATCGCAAACCGGTGGGCTTCATCGCGGATATGCTGCAATAGATGCAGCGCTGGCGATTCAGTAGGTAAAGCCAGCTCCAGATGCGAGCCCCCCATAATCAGGGTTTCCTGGCCGGCCTTGCGACTGATGCCCTTGGCGATGCCCATCAACACTACACCGGTTACCCCCAGTTCAGCGATCACAGTTTCTGCCATTTTCAGCTGGCCGAGGCCGCCATCAATCAGCAGGATATCCGGCATGCGGGATTCTCCTTTCAACAACCGGATGAAACGCCGGCTCAGCGCCTGTTTCATGGCCGCATAGTCATCCCCGGGCGTGATGCCTTCGATATTGAAACGGCGGTAGTCGGATTTAAGCGGACCACTTTGATCAAACACTACACACGAGGCCACAGTCGCCTCCCCCATGGTATGACTGATGTCAAAGCACTCGAGTCGTTTGGGCAAGGCCGGCAATTGCAAGGCTTCGGCCAGCGCAGCAAAGCGTCGTTCAACACTTTGGCGGGAATTGAGCTTGTCCTGTACTCCCTGTGCTGCATTGGTCAGTGCCAGCTCCAGCCACTTCTGGCGATGACTGCGTACGCTGGCAGCGATGCTTACCTGGCGAACGGCCACTTGCGACAAGGCTGCCACCAGACTGTCAACTTCAGCAGGCTCGACATTGCAGATCACTTCGCGGGGCAATTTGAATTGATGGTTGTTGCTCAGATAGTACTGCCCGATAAAAGCATGCATTTGTTCTGCTGCAGTGGCCTCCAGCACGAATTTGGGAATGTGATTGCGGCTGCCCAGCAAGCGGCCATCGCGGAACATCATCAGATGAATACACACAACCCCAGCCGCCGCCGCCAGTGCCAGTACATCCACATCGCCTTTCTCGCCATCCACATACTGACGCTCCTGGATCATGCGCAGATCACGCACCTGGTCGCGCAGGACCGCTGCTTCTTCAAACCGTTGTTGCTCGGCCAGGGCCTGCATGCGGGTTGCCAACTCCCTGGTCATTTCATCATTGTGGCCCTCGATAAACATCACGGAATGGCGCACATCTTCCGCATAGACTTCCGGCGTCACCAGATTCACACAAGGGCCGGAACAGCGCTTGATCTGGTACTGCAGGCAGGGCCGCGTGCGATTGCGGAAAAAATTGTCTTCACATTGACGCACATGAAAAACTTTTTGCAGCACGGCCAGTGATTCCCGTACGGCACTGGCGCTGGGATAGGGGCCGTAATATTCGCCCGCTTCTTTCTTGGCGCCGCGGTGCAGGGCCAGACGTGGAAACGGATCCTTGGAAGACAGGAAAATGTAAGGATAGGATTTGTCGTCACGCAGCAGGATATTGTAGGGCGGCCGCTTGTCCTTGATCAGATTCTGTTCCAGCAACAGCGCTTCGGTTTCGCTGCTGGTAATCGTGGTTTCGATGTTGTGGATGTGGCCGACCAGCGCCATGGTTTTGCTGTCGAGGCCGGTCGCACGAAAATAGGAGCCCAGACGTTTCTTGAGGTTTTTGGCTTTGCCGACGTACAGCGTTTCGCCTTGTGCATCGAGCATCCGGTACACACCGGGTTTATTGCTGGCATGCTGCAGAAAAGCCTGGGAGTCGAAGGAGCTCATCGCCGGTCCGTTCATCTTGGCGCTACTGTTAGACAATACGTACTTCCGGCCACAGCTGGATTGCAAATTTATCAAGTACCGAGGCCTGGATTTTTTCCGACAAGGCCACCAGCTCGGCACCGGTAGCGTTGCCATAGTTTACCAGCACCAGCGCATGATCCTTGTGCACGCCGACATCGCCTTCCCGATAACCTTTCCAGCCGGCACGTTCGATCAGCCAGGCGGCCGGAATCTTGACGCCGTCCTGGTCGGCATAGCCAGGCAGTTCGGGATAGCGCTGTTGCAAACGCAGGAATTGCTGCTGATCAATGTGGGGGTTCCAGAAAAATGAGCCGGCATTCCCGATCACACCGGGGTCAGGCAATTTACTGCGGCGGATCGCGCAGACGGTATCGCTCACCAGTTGCGGCGTCAAATGCTCCGGCTTTACTGCGGCCAGCGCTGCCTTGAGTGCCGGATATTCGATTTTGGGTTGGGATTTGCGCGACAAACGAAAGGTCACCGCACAGATGATGAAACGATCCTTGCCTTCCTGTTTGAAATACGACTGCCGATAGTTGAAGTGGCAATCGGCATTGTCAAAACGGCGCAGTTGCCCGCTAGCAAGCTCGAGTGCATCCAGCTCCAGCAAACTGTCTTTTACTTCCGTACCATAGGCGCCGATGTTTTGCACCGGGGCCGCACCGACCGTGCCAGGAATCAGCGACAGGTTTTCCAGACCGTACCACCCTTGTTGCAAACTGTGCAGCACGAAGTCGTGCCAGATTTCCCCGGCCTGCACTTTTACATCAATGTATGTGTCCGTCTCACTCACAACTTCCACGCCGCGCGTGTGCAGCTCGATGATCAAGCCGGGATAGTCGGCCTTGAACAGAATGTTGCTGCCCTGCCCGATCAGCATGAATGGCACCTGCTGTTGCTGCTGCCATTGCAGCACTGAGCGCAATTCCTCAACTTCGGTAATGGTGGCCAGGAATTTCGCGCGTGCGCCCACATGAAAAGTATTGAGGTGGCGCAGCTCCACATCTTGCTCAATCCGGGCGGCTATCATGGCTAGTTCCGGCTTGCCAGCAGTTGGCGCACCAGCGCCAGATCTTCAGCTGTATCGACACCCGGCGGAATGGTTTCACAGCAATGTTCGGCGTGAATGCTGACCCCATGAGACAGTGCTCGCAGCTGTTCCAGTTTTTCCAGCTGTTCAAGCGGACCCGGTGGCCAACCCACAAAATCCTGCAGGATGCGCACACGATAGGCATACAGACCAAGATGACGTTTGCCCCACACAGTACCTGCCGTGTGTCCATCACGTGGCCATGGGATCGGCGCGCGTGAAAAATACAGCACATTATTGGCAGTATCGGTTACCAGCTTTACTGCATTGGGATTACGGAATTCGTCTTCGTCGTGAATGTCGGAATACAGCGTGCAAATACCCGTCTGCGGTCTGGTGGCCATGTTTACCGCCACCTGATTGATAACGGCTGGCGGGATCAGCGGTTCATCGCCCTGTACATTGACGATGATGGTGTCGCTGGCCAGCCCCAGTTGCCGGGCGACCTCGGCAATGCGATCGGTGCCAGAGTGATGGTCAGGACTGGTCATGCATACCCGGACTCCGGCCTGTTCACACACCAGACGGATGCGGTCATCATCGGTGGCAACATAGACGGCACTGGCCAGACTCTGCTGCACGCGTGTTACCACGTGCAAAATCATCGGCTGACCGGCAAGGTCCAGCAGCATCTTGCCCGGCAAGCGGGTGGACTGGAAGCGCGCCGGAATTACTGCGATGAAGTTCGGCGTGACACTCATGGGTATTTACGCTGGTCCTTTTCTTGCTGGCTGAGCTGGCGGGCTTCATTGTCGAGCATTACCGGGATGCCGTCGCGGATCGGAAAGGCCAGACTGTCGGCGTAGCACAACAGTTCCTGTGTGTTCTGGTCGTAGTAGAGGTTGCCCTTGCAGATTGGGCAGGCCAGGATGGCTAACAGTTTTTTGTCCAGCATTGTGTTGCTCTCAATTATTCAGGGTTGTTACTGTGCTTGGATCAATTAGGTGTGGCACCTGGCCAAAGCCCTTCGAGCTCCATGCGAATTCCCTTCTTACGTAAATACCATTTGTTCAATACTAACGAAGAAATTTGCAGGCAATACTGCTTCCACTTCCAGCGCCCACCAATGAGTCTGCGCAAAGCGTTGGCACTTGACGGCATCCTTGGTGGTCATCACTACCGGTAATGCATCGCCAAAGTCCAGATCGTCAGCCTGGTACGCATGATGATCAGCAAACGCGTGCGGGATGATAACAAAGCCGAGTTGTTGCAGGCTCGTGAAAAAGCGGGCGGGGTTGCCTATGCCGGCTACCGCGTGTATCCGGGGCTGGGGTTTATGGTGTTGCAGCCATAGCTGGGGGCTCTGGCGCTCGCCACTGAGCAGGTTTACCAAGGCGCCTGCCCGTATTTGCAGGTTGATCAGTGTGGCCGGCTGAACTGGCAAGGTTTGCTGTAATGCACCATTGATGATCACATAGTTGACGGTTTGCAGGCGCTCGGCGGGTTCGCGCAAGGGGCCGGCCGGCAGCAGGAAACCATTGCCAAGACCTCGGGCACCGTCGATTACCGCGATTTCCACAGTCCGGGCCAGTGCATAATGCTGCAGACCGTCGTCACTGATGATGAGTTGGGCCTGCAGTTGCTGTTCGGCCACTTTGGCGGCACGCACCCGATCCGGATCCACTACAACCGCACAGCCACTGACGCGAGCCAGCAACACGGCTTCGTCCCCGGCTTGGGCCGGATCGGAATCGGCAGTTACTACCAGCGGATATTGCTCAGCATGGCCGCCATAACCTCGGCTGACCAGCACTACGCGCGTGCCGTGAGCTGTGAAATATTGGGCTAGTGCCAGACACACCGGGGTTTTACCGGTACCGCCGGCGGTGATATTGCCTACTATGATGACCGGCACCCGTGCGCGCCAGGCAAGGTTAAGCAGTAGTTGCCGGCGTCGACGCCGGGCCAGCACGCCATAAAGCCAGCTCAGCGGTAGCAGCAGCCTGCATAGCCAGGCGCCGTTGTACCAGGCTTCACTGAGCCAGCGGATCATCGCTGTCGCCCGGGTGGGAGCTTGCCTTGGGCCTGGTCATTCACTGACAACCTCGGCAAATTGCATGCGATGCAGTGCGGCATAAGTGCCATTCAGAGCCAGCAGGCTTTGATGAGTGCCGCTTTCCACAATGCAGCCTTTGTCCATCACCACGATGCAGTCAGCGCCTTCGATGGTAGACAAACGATGGGCAATCACCAGCGTGGTGCGCCCTTTCATCAGGAACTGCAGCGCATCCTGGATATGACGTTCGGATTTGCTGTCCAGCGCGGAAGTGGCCTCATCCAGAATCAGGATCGGAGCATTTTTCAGCAGGGCGCGCGCTATAGACAATCGCTGACGCTGGCCGCCGGACAACAGCAGGCCGTCATCGCCGACGAGGGTGTCGAGCCCGCTCGGCAGTTCGCGGATGAATTCCATCGCATGCGCGTGTTCGAGGGCTTCGATCAACGTTGCCTCACTGGTGCCACTCAGCTCGCCGTAGGCAACGTTGTCGCGAATGGTGCCGTTGAACAGCACCACTTGCTGGCTCACCAGTGCTATCTGCTGGCGCAGGTTGACCAGTTTAAATTCCCGTAAAGGCTGGCCATCGAGCAGGATGTCGCCGCTGCTGAGTTCATAAAAGCGTGGCAGCAGATTTACCAGCGTGGTTTTGCCGCTGCCGGAATGACCGACGATCGCGACGGTCTGGCCCGGCTTGCATACCAGGTTGATATGCTGCAACACCGGTTCGCCATTGCTCTGGTAGGCAAAGCTGACATCACGGTATTCCACTTTGCCTTGCACGCGCTGCACAACTCCGGTGCCAGAATCCTGTTCGGGCTGCTCGTCAATCAATTCGAATATGGAAGCAGCGGCGGCCAGTCCTTTCTGGATATCAGCATTCATTTTTGAGGTTTGCCGTACTGGTTTCAACAACATGCCGGCGGCAGTAATGAATGACACAATATCTTGCGGCGCCATCGCACCCAGCGCCGCGGGTGACAGCGCAAACCACATCAGAAACGCCAGTGCCGCACCTACCAGGGTTTGCACGATCGGTGCACTGATTGCAGCAATCAGCGACAGTTTCAGGTTCTGGCGGGTGTTGCGCTGGCTGACTTCCACAAAACGGTTGCTTACCTGTGCTTCGGCCCCGAAGGTGCGTATCACCTTCAGACCCTTGAGAGTTTCGTTGAGAATCTGGGTGACATCCCCCATTGAGGTCTGGATGCGCTTGCTGTGCTTGCGAAAGCGGGTGGAGGCATAGACCACCACCAGACTGATCAGGGGTGTCACCGCCACAAACGCCAGCGTCAACTGCCAGTTCAGATACAACAAATACAGTACCAGGGCAACGATGGTGATGCCTTCGCGCAGCAGCACCGCCAGCGCATCACTGACCGCAGCACTGATCTGGCTTACATTGAAAGTCACCGTTGAAATCAGGTGGCCGCTGTTATTGCGGTCATAGAAATTGATGGGCAATTGCAGGAAGCGTTGCAGTATTTGTGTGCGCAGGCGGTGAATGATGCGAAACGCCAGCAGCGCCATGCAGTAAGTGCCGATGAATCCCCCTACCCCACGCACCACGATAACCAGCAGCAAGGTCAGCGGGATACGCAGGCGCTCGTGGGGCGCCATGTTGATGCCGGCCTGGATACTGGTGATGATCTGGCCCACCAGATCGGAAAACGAGGCATTGGCAACCCCGAACAGCACAAAGCCCAGAATGGCCAGCAGAAACGCCGGACGCTCTGGTCCTATGTAAGCGAGCAGACGTCGATACAGTGTGAAATTGGAATGTAACGGGCCCGCAGCAACACTCATTTGGCAGCCGCCTCCACCTGTCGGGTGGCAATGTTGAGTTTGCCGAAACCCAGACGCGCCACTGCATCCATCGCAGTCACCACCGACTGGTGAGTGGTATCCGCATCGGCAGTGATGGTGACCGGCACGCTGGTGTCACCGGCGGCAAGATCAGTGATGGACTGCATCAGGGTTTGCACCTGGTTGTTGGCCAGTTCATGACCGTTGACCGTGTAGTTGCCTTTGCGGGTGATCAGCAGCTCAATGCGCAGGTCGTGCTGATCTGTCACTTGACCATTGGCTTCCGGCAAGGTGATTTTCAGGCTGTTGGGGTGGGTGAAAGTGGCGCCCAGCATGTAGAACAGCAGCAGGATGAATACGATGTCGATCATCGAAGTGAGATCGATGATGACATCCGGCTTCTTGATGTTGCGCTTGAATTTCATAAGCCAGTTATCCGCAGCAATCTCAAGAGGACTGCACTTCGACTGCGCGGCTGCTGTGCAAAGCGTCCACCAGCTTGATGGATTCACGCTCCAGTTCGATGACCAGTGATTCGACCCGTCGCAGGAACAGCCGGTAGAAAAACATCGAAGGAATCGCCACGATCAGCCCCGAGGCTGTGGTGACCAGTGCCACCGCGATTCCGCCGGACAGTACATTGATGTCGCCATTGCCCATCTTCATGGTGTTGCTGAACACCTCGATCATGCCCAGTACCGTGCCCAGCAGACCCATCAAAGGCGAGGTGGCGGCGATGGTGCCCAGGATGCCCAGATAGCGCTCCATGTCATGCACCACATGGGACGCCGCCAGTTCGATACTTTCAATCATGATCGCCCTGCCCGCCTTGGCATTGACCAGGCCGGCGGCCAGGATCTGGCCCAGTGGCGACGACATGCGCAGCTCGCGCAGTTGTGCGGCATCCATCTGGCCATGCCGCAATTTGCCCCACACCTCGGCCAGTGCATTGCCCGGTGCGATTCGGGCAGAATTCAGTGACCAGAAACGTTCAATGATGATGGCGATGGCGATGATGGATGACAGGATGATGGGGATCATCATCATCCCGCCGGAGACTATGATTTCGAACACTCGCAGGGCTCCTTGATTGCTGGCCGCACTTTACCATAACCCCCCGCTGCTGCCCTACCTTCCCGCTAGTCGGCTTTGCGCCAGAAATGGGCATGGTCCTGGCGTTCGCCGTTGACGTCGATGGTGCCATCAGTGGCGATCGAAAAACTCACCGCACCCTGCGCCGCAGTGTTGAATTCCCGGGCCGGCAGGGCTTGATAGCGCGCCCGCACCTCGACCGCAGGATGGTTGAAGCGGTTCTGGTAACCCGTGGAATAGACGACATAGTGTGGCGCCAGGCGGGCCACAAACGCCGGAGTCGACGAAGAACGACTGCCATGATGGGGAGCGACCAGCACATCGGCGCCCAGATCCGGGTAGTGTTGCAGCAGCAAGGCTTCAGCGGGTTTTTCAATATCGCCGGTCAACAGCACGCGGCGTCCGGCGGCTTCCAGCAACAACACACAGGAACCATTGTTATCGTCATATTGTGCGGAGTCTGGATGCAGCACGGTGAACTTGACAGTGTCCCACTGCCAATGCTGACCGGCTCGACACAACTGGCGTTTGGTTGTGGGCGGAAACAGCGCCAAAACTGAGCTGCTGTAGTCAGTGTCAGGATAGGCCCTGAGTATTGCCGGCAAGCCGCCGGCATGATCCTGGTCAGAGTGACTGACCATCACGCGATCAAGCGTGTGGATGTTGGCATGCCGCAGCACCGGCAGCACCACATCGGCACCCGCATCGAAATTCTGGCTGAATTGCGGGCCCACGTCGTAAAGCAAATGATGCCGAGGCGTGCTGACAGTGATGGCCAGGCCCTGACCCACATCCAGCACCTGCACGCGTAAAGCCTCGCGCTGCGCGGGAATTTGCAGCAGCAAGAACAGACCCGGCAGCACAGCCATTGCCAGCCATCGCTGCCAGCGCTGCCGCGCCAGCAAGCACAGCAACACCGTGACCACCAGCAGCACCAATCCACTGCTCGTCAAGGTGGGCAGCGTCAGCATGTTGGCAGGCAAAAGGTGCGTGCTCCATTGCAGCAACTGCATACTGATACCCAGCACTGCATCGGTTGCCCGTAGCACCCATAACCCTGCGGCCGGCCACGCTAGCGCCAGCATTACCCCGGTTAGTGCCATAGGTACGGCTACTGTGCCCAGCAGCGGGATCAACAGCAGATTCACCATCGGTGCCAGCACACTGGTTTGCTGGAAGCACACCAGCACGATTGGCAACAGCGCAATGCTCATGCGGGTTTGCAACTGCAACAACGCCCACACTGCATGCAGCCAGCGTCGCCACCATGTGGGCTCGGATACTGCTGGTCCGGTACTGAGCAGCAACACCGCCACCGCTACGAACGACAGCCAGAAGCCGGTATTCAAAATCGACAAGGGATCCCAGGCCAGTACCACCGCCAATGCCAGTACCAGGCAGTGCCAGGACAGCACTTGCCGGCGCCATAAGCGTGACAGCAATACTACGGCGGCCATCACCCATGCCCGTTGGGCCGGCAGCGTAAATCCGGCCAGTCCTGTATAAATCCACGCGCCGGCCACTGCGATGGCAGTCGCCGGCCAGGTGGCCGGCATATGGAGCAGCAACCAATGCCAGCGCGAACCCAGCCAATAACCGATTGCATACAACAGCAGCACGATCAGCGCTACATGAGAGCCGGAGATCACCAGTAGATGAGTGGTGCCCGTCGCCGCGAACAGCTGCCACTCGGCATCACTGATACCACTGCCATCGCCAATGGTGAGGGCCCGTAACAAGTGCGGATAGTGGAGCACGGCTGTCGCTGCCGGTGTCGTCAAGGTTTGTGACAGCTGATAGCGCAGCTGTTGCAAACGCTGACGCCCGCTGTTGGCCTGCAACAAATGATTATCGGCATGGGCACGCACATAGCCAGTGGCACTGATGGCTTGCTGAAACAGCCAGGCTTCATAGTCAAAACCACCGGGATTGGCGAAGCCGTGCGGAGGCCGCAAACGCAACAACCAGCGCCAACGCTGGCCCGGCTGCAAGCGCAGTGGTTCATAAACACTGACCATCACCAGCCGGCCATCGTCGACCAGCTGGGCGAAATTGCAGGCTTCCACTTTGGCTGACAGGCAAACCTTGTCCAGGCGTAACTGCAGCCGCTGTGAATCGCCATTGTTGACTGGCAGATTCCACACGGTAGCTTCCACCCACACATCACGTGCAAATGGCGGTTCGGGCCAACGCTGTGCCAAACGGTTGTCAGCACACACACATAACCAGCCCGCACCGATAACGAAGGCCGCGGGCACACGCAGACAAGGCCAGTAGTGCAACAGCAAGGCGCAGGCACAACCAGCCAGGACAAGGCTCGATGGTGGCAGTGCTGGCAGCAACGCCGCCACGGCCACACCGAGGCTGAATGCGATCATCCATGAGCGCATGTGTATCAGACCAACCGGAATTGGATGCTGGCAGTCTAGTAGGCCTTGCCGGGTTTGACTGGAATTAATCAGTGGCGGCACCCGCGCTGGTAACTACGTTGACGGTCATTGCGGCCCCCCAGCCAGTTTCAGGCCATGGCGGACACAAATCCATTGCACACTGCAGCATCTGCTGTTGAAATTAATACAGCCGCACCAGCTGCAACTGGTTCAGGTCTGGCGATGTGGCTGCCAGGGCGAGCGCAAGCCAGAGCAGGTGCTGATCATCGCTGAGCGCATGCGACCATTGCACGTAGAGGATGGAATCTCTAAATAGCAGCTATGACCGCTCCAACACTATCAATGTAGTTGTGATTGTTAATCCAGGAGGAACCACGCTATGAGTATTCGAATTGCATCAATAGCTTTCGCATTGAGCATGCCGCTGTCGGCAATGGCCCAGCAGAATGTGGCGTCACGCGAGTTGGAGTTGCAGGGTCAGCCCGAAGAAATAATGATCATGGGTGAGCGGGTGCAGAAGCTGCGCACCCAGATGATGGAAGCCGAAATCCAGACTTATGACCTCTTCAACAAGTTCAATGACGACAAGCGCTACCAAGTCAATTGCAGCATCCGCTCTCCCACTGGCACCCACTTCAACAAGGTGGTGTGCGATACCGGCTTTGAACGTGAAGCAATGCAGGAACATGCGCGCGACTATGCCGACAACCTGGCCTTTGGTACCACGCCCAGCAGCATCCCGGCTGAAGCCAGAATTGCCGCACAACAAGAAGGTTTTCGCAGCAAGATGCGGCAAATTGCCAAGCAGCATCCGGAGTTCCTGAGAGCTGTGATCCAGTACACCAGGAAGCAGAAAGAGTTTGAAGAAGCCACCACGACGTGGAAGCAACAAAACTGACACTAGACAAGGCAGCAGGCAGTCCAACAAGCGCTTGCAGCTGTTCGTTGGAGTGCTGCCGGTCGCTGCCTTTACTTATTCGTATCGCAATATTTCAGCCGGTCGCGTGCGTGCGGCCCTGGCTGCCGGATACAACGTCGCCAATAAACTCAACACCAATGCCAACGCACTCACCAACAACACGTCACCCAGCTGAACCTGGCTCGGCAAATAATTGACCGGATAAATATCCGCACTCAGGAATTGCACACCGGTCATCGCTTGCAACGCAGCCACGATATCGCCGATCGACAGCGACAACAACACGCCGATCACCACGCCACAGCCAGTGCCAATCAGCCCTATCACCAAGCCCTGCACCAGAAAGATATTGCGAATGGTGGCAGTGGCTGTCCCCATCGTGCGCAGAATTGCGATATCGCCCTGCTTCTCGCGCACCACCATCATCAGGCTGACGATTACATTGAACGCCGCCACGGCCACCAGCAATGACAACAACAAACCCACCAGCGCTTTCGACATGCGGATGTTTTCGTAAATGTTGCCGTAGCTGCGGGTCCAGTCGTCATAGTTGAGTTCCATCATGACCGCCGCGCGCAGCCGCGTGGTCAGCTCGGCCACGCCGAACAGGTTGTCGGTGCGGATGCGGTAGCCGTGCAGCTGGTTGGTGAGTCGATAAACACGCTGGGCATCGCCCAGATTCACCAGCGCCAGGTTGCTGTCGAGTTGCGAGCCCACCGAGAAAATCGCGGCCACGGTAAAGGTTTTCTGGCGGGTGAATTCGCCCATGGGCGTGAGTGGCACAACCGTGGATACCAGCGTTACCGCATCGCCGGCCTTCACACCCAACTGCCGGGCCAGGTTGGCGCCGATGGCGATGTGGTAGGACTTGTCCTGCAGAGCATCGAGGCTGCCGCTTTGCATGAAATTGTTGATGATGGAGACCTTGGCTTCCTGGACCGGGTCAACGCCGTTGAGCAGCACGCCTTTGCTGTGGCCATTGGCCAGCAGCATGCCTTGCAGTTGCATATAGGGCGCAGTGCCCAATACGCCGGGGGTGTTGTCGATGATGGCACGGGTATCCTTCCACTCGGCTTCGCTGCGCAGAAAGTTGAGGCGTGGCGTGGTTACTGTGAGATGCGGCACCAGACCCAGAATGCGCTGCTGCATTTCGCGGTCAAAGCCATTCATCACCGACAACACAGTGACCAGAATCGCCACGCCTAGTGCCAGGCCACCCACGGTGAGCAATGAAATAAAACCCACCAGAAAATTGCGCGAACGCAGCGAGGCGTAGCGGCTGCCGATATAGAGCGCAACCAGTTTACGCATGGGCTGACAGCTGCAGCGGCTGCAGCCGGCCTTCGCGCAGTTCCAGCACGCGGTCCATGGTGGCAGCAAGACCGGTGTCATGCGTCACCAGAATGAAGCTAATGCCGAGTTCGCGGTTGAGTTGATGGATCAGATCGTGGATGGAGGTGGCAGTGTGGCGATCGAGGTTGCCGGTGGGTTCGTCCATCAGCACACAGGCCGGATGATTGACCAGCGCGCGCGCGATGGCAACGCGTTGACGTTCACCGCCCGACAGCTGCGCCGGCTTGTGCTGCATGCGGTCCGCCAGCCCAACCTGTTTCAACAAATCAGCAGCACGTTGCAAACACTCCTGGTAGGGCAAGCGCGCAATGATCAGCGGCATAGCCACATTTTCCTGTGCAGTGAATTCACCCAGCAGATGATGGAACTGGTATACAAAACCGAGGTATTGGTTGCGCATGCTGTCTTGCTGTTTGGAGGTCAGTGCTGCCAGTGGTTGGCCTTTGACATAGACTTCGCCGCTGCCGGGCGTATCGAGGCCACCCAGCAGATTCAGCAAGGTGGTTTTGCCGGAGCCGGACACGCCGATGATGGCCACCTTCTCTCCGGCTGCCACGCTAAGCTCGAGATTGGCTAGCACCGTCAGGTCCTGCCCGCCGGTGGAAAAACTTTTGCCGAGCTGATGACAGGACAATACGATCTCAGACATAACGCAGCACCTGGGCCGGATGAATGCGCGACGCTTTCCAGGCCGGATACAGCGTGGCCAGGAAACTGATCAACAGCGAAACGCCGCAGGTAATAAGCACATCAGAGCTGCGCCATTGGGTGGGCAAGCTGCTTATCATGTAAAGGCTGTCGGGGCTGAGCACTTGCTCGAGCGTGCTGGCAATCGCGGTGAAATGGGTGGCGATGACACTGCCCAGCACGGCGCCAATGGTGATACCCATAAAGCCGACCATGCTGCCTTGTACCAGGAAAATAGCCAGAATGGTTCCCTGACCGGCGCCCATCGTGCGCAAAATGGCAATGTCGGCTTGTTTTTCGGCCACTACCATCACCAGCGTCGAGATGATGTTGAAGGCACCAATGGCGACGATCATCATCAGCATCAGCCAGGTCATGAATTTTTCCAGTCGCAGTGCGTTGAACAGGCTGGCTTCGGTCACGGTCCAGTCTTCACCGTGGTAGTGCGGGCCTGGCAGTGCGCGGTTCAGCAAGGTCAGCGCGGCGGCCACTTGCTGGTCGGCGTGGTCGATGTCAGCGGTCTTCAGGCGCAGATGCACAGATGCCGCCAGCGTCCCGGACGGCAGCAGTTGTTCACTGTCCTGCAGATTGACATAGGCCAGCTCGGCACCGATGTTGAATTGCACGTCGAAAATGCCCACCACGGTGAAATGATGCATTTGCGGACTCAGTTGCTGGCCTTGGCCATTGAGCTGCGGCACCAGCAGATTGATGGAGTCACCCGGCCACACACGCAGGTTATTGGCGAGGGTGCGACCGAGCACGATGCCATTGTGGCCAGCTTCCAGTTGATCGAGGCTGCCCTCCACCATCACCTGCGCCAGCGTGCTGACGGCAGCTTCATCGGCAGGCTCTATGCCGCGCACTTGCGTCACTTCGTGATAACCCTTCTGGCTCAGCAAGGCATCCACGCTGGTATAGGGTGCTACTGCCACAATGCCGGGTTGTTGCCGCAGCAAGTCGACGGCCTGTGGCCAGGTGGTGAAGGCGGGAGTAGCCGAGAGATCGGCATGGGGCACCGTGATCAGAGTGCGGTCACGCATGACACTCTGGGAGCCGTTGAAGACCGACAACACCACCACCAGCGCCATAACGCCAAGGGTGAGGCCGGTCATCGAGATCAGCGAGGTAAAGGATATGAAGCGGTTGTCGCGCTTGGCCAGCAGGTAACGCAAGCCGATGAATACTGCCGGCTGCTTGCTGCTGCTCATCCAAGCTCAGCCATGCTGCCGGTTTCCGGATGGTGCTCGCCATGCAACTGGTGCCGTTTGAGCAGGCGCTGCACAGTCTTGAAACTGATCGGCATGACCGGGGTGCTGACTTCGGACGAGATTGCGCGCAGGGATTTGCCCTGGGTATTCATCTTCAGGATCTGCTTCAGCACTTTCTGCTCCATCGGATTTTCGATGAGGCGGCCATTGGTGTGAATCAGATAACCGAACGGACGGCTGCCACCCAGGAAGCGGCCTTTGCTACGCTGCTTCTGTTTGACGGTCTTGATCCTTTCGGTGGAACGACGACGCTCAAGGCTGTGGAAAACGCGCAGTACTTTGTCGAAGGCGGGTGTGAATTGCGGATTGGTGAGCTCTCCTTCCAGATCGACCACAAACAGGCGCACTTTGCGCTTGCGCAGCATTTTGAGGGTGCTCTGCATGTCTTCGCAGCTGCTGAACATGCGTTCCAGCGTGCAGGTAACGATGATGTCGCCACTTTCGAGACGATCCAACAGACTTTGCCAGGCCGGGCGGTCGGCCAGCTCCATCGACCACAGCAAACCCTGCTCGACGATGTTCTGGTTGACCCGCAAACCTACGCGCAATGCAAAGGTGTGCAGCCGCAGACTCTCCTTCTCAAGCAGCTCTTCCAGTTGGCTGCCAAATTCAGTGGCCTCTACTTCAGAAGTTCTAGCATAGCTGTAAACCGCCATGATCAATTCCTCAATTTATTATATTTATCATAGAGATAAATCACTTTGTTCAAGTAATTTACAAATATAGATACTGGCTTGACTACGCAAAACGAGACTTGTGTCTCTGCCTGCGCAAATAGCTGCCGGGGGCGGGAATTCTACTCAGGGTAATTTTAACTATGCAAGCTAAATCTAGGAATTGTCAGGTTATTGTTCTGACCGGCGAGTCAGGGCGACTCGCAGGCCCTTAGCGGATCAAAGTGTGCTGGCCAGACTTTGCAGCGTTTTGATGAAGGCCGTCGGATACACACCGAGGTAAATAATTGCGACTGTCATGGCTGTCATCACCGCGTTAAGACCCAGCGGCAACCGCACCGCGGCCGGATCATTGGCCAGATTATGGTGCGGCTCCTGCAGCATCGTGTAGATCAAGCGCAAGTAGTAATACAAACCGATCGCACTGCCGATGATCAGCATGGTCAACAAGTACCACAGCTGACCTTCGACACCGGTGGTGAAAATATAGAACTTGCCAATGAAGCCGGCAGTAAGTGGGATACCGGCGAGCGAAAACAACACGACGATCATCACGGTAGCCAGCCAGGGGTTACGCCAGAACAAACCCTGGAAGTCGACGATGGAATCCATTTCCTTGCCGGCATTGGACAATGCACTGAGCACAGCGAAACCGGCGATGGTCATGCAGAAATAAGCAGCGATGTAAAAGCCCATGCTTTCAATGCTGAGCAATTCGGGTACCGCTACCGCCGCTATTATCACCACCATCAGATAGCCCAGATGCGCAATCGATGAATAAGCCAACAGACGTTTGATATTGCTCTGCATCACCGCCAGCAGGTTGCCGAGGATCATGGAAGCGGCAGCCAGCAGTGACAGCACCGAAGTGACCTGGCCGAAGCTAAATGCCTGCGCGGCCAACAGCAGCCGCATTGCCACAGCCACCATGGCAATTTTGGAAATGGTGGCAAGGAAGGCAGTTACCGGCAATGGGGCGCCTTCATAAACATCCGGTGTCCACATGTGGAACGGTACCAGTGACAGTTTGAAGGCGATGCCCACGATGATCATCAGGTAACCGGTCAACATAAGCGGATGCAGGGAGGCATCCAGTCCACCGGTGGCCGCTGCCAGCAGCGGGAATTCAAAAGTGCCGACCATGGCGTAGATCAGGGCCATGCCGAACAGCATCACGGCCGAGGCAATGCCCGACAGGATCAGGTATTTGATGGCCGCTTCCAGCGGGAATTTGGCCGGCTGCTTCGCATGCACGGTATAGGCAATCATGGCATAGAGACTGATGCCCATCATTTCCATGCCGATAAAGAACGAGACAAAGTGGTTGCTGGCGGCCATGACCACGCCACCCAAAGTGCCGCACAGCACCAGCAGATAAAACTCTTCGTTCATCTGGTGGTGCTTTTCAAAATAAGGGTAGGCCATCGCGGTGACGGCAATGGCACCGATGATGATGAGGCTGGAAAAGAACAGGCTGTACTCATCAATGATCAACAGCGGTGTGACCTGCAACGGCGTTACCGGGCGAATTACCGCAAACACCAGCAAGGCGGCAAACAGGCCGCATTGGGTCAGTACATTGACCAGGCCATGGTCACGCCGGAAACCGGCTACCACCATGACTGCCACCGTAGTGAGGGTCAGCAGAATGATCTGGAGTAAATCTATCAGCATTGCGGAACTCATCATGTATGCCTGCTATCTCGTAAGTGTTGCCACTGCACTTTTGGGAACTACCTTAACGCGGGAACACCACGCCAAGACCCTGCAGCGCGGGTTGCGCCATATCCAGCATGGTTTGCGGGTACATGCCCATCCACACCAGGCCAATCATCATGAGGGCATAACAGATGAATTCCATTGCACTCAAATCAGCCATTACATAGTTATTCTTGTTTTTGCCATGGAAAACTTTCTGGATGACGATCAGCGAGTAAACCGCTGCCACCACCACGCCCATGGTCGCGAAGGCAGTCTTGATGATGCTGACCTGGAAGCTGCCCAGCAATACCAGGAATTCACCGATGAAGTTGCCAAGGCCCGGCATGCCAACTGCGGCCACCGTGAAGAACAGCGCCATGAACGACAGCTTGGGCGCCACGCCCCAGAAGCCCCCCATCTTGTCCATTTCACGGGTGTGAATGCGATGCTGCAAACCACCGGCCAGCATAAACAGCGCGGCGGCGCTGAAGCCGTGCGCCAGCATCGTCATGACGGCACCCTGCACCGCTTGGGCGTTCCAGGCATAAATGCCCAGCAGCACAAAGCCCATATGGCTGACCGAGGTGTAGGCAATCAGGCGCTTGATGTCGTTCTGGGCGAAGGCCACTTTGGCGGTATAGAGGATGCTGACGACGCCAAGAGTCATTGCTATCGGTGCGAACGACACGCTCTCATCCGGAAACAACGGCACTGTGAAACGCAGCAGGCCATAAGCACCGGTCTTCAGCAACACGCCGGCCAGAATCACCGAACCTGCCGTGGGCGCTTGCGAGTGTGCATCCGGCAACCAGTTGTGGAATGGTACGACCGGCAACTTGGTGGCAAAGGCAATGAAGAAGCCCAGCATTACCCAGGTGGCCACATTGGCAGGCAACTTGGTGCCCAGCAGCTGGAAATAATTAAAGGTCAGTACATTGGTGGCACTGTAGTGGAAATACACCAGCATCAGGATGCTCAACAACATCAGCAGGCCACTGACCTGCGTGAAGATGAAGAACTTCATCGCCGCATATTCCTTGTTCTCGTGGCCCCAGATCGCAATGATGAAATACATCGGGATCAGCATCACTTCCCAGAAGAAGAAGAACAGGAACAGATCCAGCGAAGTGAATACGCCGATGACGCCGGCCAGAGTCCACAGCAGATTGAAATAGAAGAAACCGCTGCGTTGCTTGATTTCACCCCAGGCTGCCCCGAGTGCAATCAAACCCAGAAAGATTGTCAGCGCCACCAGCATGAGGCTGAGGCCATCAACACCGAAGATGAAGCTGACGCCGAAACGTGGAATCCACTCGGCTTTGAGTAGCACCAGCCATTCGCCGTGCTGACCCAGTTGCGCCACGGTGGAGGCAGTTCCCAGACCGAGACTGTCGGGAGCCACCAGCATGAGGATGACCAGGAACAGGTCAATCAGAATGGCCGCCAGCGCCACGGCGCGCGGATGTTCAGCTCCCCTGCTTTCTGCCAGCGCGGCACCAATGCCGCCGGCAAACAGGATCGCCATCAACCAGACCAGAATCATAGAAATACTCCAATGCTCACCAGCAGCAAGACGCCGCAGATCATCGTGAGGCTGTACCAGCGCAAATTGCCAGTCTGGTGATCACTGAACAGGCCATGCAGCGCCAGCACCAGCCATGCAGTGCCGTTGTAAAAAGAATCGATGAAATCGTTTTTGTTGAGTTTGGCCAGGCCCACATAGGGAAACACGAACAAACGGTCATAGAGCCAGTCCATGCCCCATTGCGTGAACCAGAAGCGGTGCAACGCAGCACCCAGGCCGGAACCCGCCAGTTTTTTGGTATCGATCACACCTTTGACATAGACCAGCCAGGCCACCAGAATGCCGAGCATCGGCAAGCCGATCATGATGGCCTGATACATCAGCGACGGATGTTCTTCGTGCACCAGCGGGAATACTTTCTCAACCGGGATCACAATGTAACCGCCCACCAGTGCCAGTACCGCCAGCACAACCAACGGACCTTGCAAGTTCCACCGCATCACTTCGTGACCGTCGTGGGTCTTCTTGCCCCAGAACACCAGGAAGTACAGGCGGAAACTGTAGAGGCCGGTCATAAATGCACCCGCCACGCCGCCCAGCCACAGCATGTAGCCACCTTCATGATGCGCCAGCGCCGCGCCGAGGATTTCTTCTTTCGAGAAATAACCGGAAGTAAACGGCAGCGCCACCAGCGCCACCGTGCCGATCAGAAACAACCAATGGCACCACGGCAGATCCTTGCGCAGCCCGCCCATTTTGAAAATGTTCTGTTCGTGGTGCATGCCGAGAATCACCGAACCGGCGGTAAGGAACAGCAACGCCTTGAAGAACGCATGCGTCATCAGATGGAAGATCGCACTGTTCCATGCCCCCACCCCCAGTGCCAGAAACATGTAACCAATCTGGCTCACGGTGGAAAACGCCAATACTTTTTTGATGTCGCTTTGCGTCAGCGCGGTAAAGCCGGCCATCAGCAGCGTAATGCAACCGATCACACCCACCAGATACTGCACGTCCGGCGCAAGCATGTAGAGGATATGGGTACGCGCAATCAGGTAAACACCCGCGGTGACCATCGTCGCCGCATGGATCAGCGCGGAAATAGGGGTCGGACCTGCCATTGCATCCGGCAACCACGTTTGTAATGGCAACTGCGCCGATTTACCAACTGCGCCACCGAGCAACAACAAGGTCACAGCGGTCGCCAGGCCAGTGCCACCACCGGCAGTTGGCCATTGGGCTTGTGCCAGCTGCATGGCATCCTGGATGTTGAGGGTGCCTACACTCTGGAACAGCAGGAACAAGCCCACCGCCATCGAAGCATCACCAACTCGTGTGACAACGAACGCTTTGCGTGCGCAATAACCGTTATAGGGATCGGTATACCAGAAGCCGATCAGCAGGTAGGAACACAGACCCACGCCTTCCCAGCCCATGAACAGCAGCAGCAGGTTGTCGCCCAGCACCAGCATCAGCATCGCTGCCACAAACAGGTTCATGTAGGCGAAGAAACGCGAGAAACTCGGGTCGTCGTGCATGTAACCGGTGGCATAGACGTGAATCAGGAAGCCAATGCCGGTAATGATGAACATCATCACCAGCGACACGCCGTCCAGATACAGATTAAAGCCGGCCTTGAAACTGCCTACCGACATCCAGGTCCACAGGTGCTGCGAGAAGAACGGCGCATCCGAGTGAATGAATTCAATGCCGGCCAACAGCGCCACCAGGAACGCCAGCCCGATGGAGCCGGCACCGATGATGCCCGCCGGCACTTCCGACAGTTTGCCTTGCGTGAAAGTCAGGATCAGAAATCCGATCAGGGGAATGGTTGGTACCAACCACAGTAAATCCAGCATGCGAGTTCTCCCCTAGCCTTTCATCTTGCTCAGGACATCGAGATCCAGAGTCTTGAAGCGTTGAAACATCTGCAACACCAGCGCCAGCCCTACCGCCACTTCCGCGGCTGCCAGACTGATGATCATCAGAAACATGATCTGGCCGTCCGGCTGACCCCAGCGGGCTCCGCCCACGATAAACGCAAGCGCAGCCGCATTGAGCATGATTTCGAGCGACATCAGCACGAACACCATGTTGCGGCGAGTCAGCACGCCGATCAGTCCGAGCGCAAACAGGATCGCGGCCAGGATGAGGCCGTGCTCCATCGGTATTGCTTGCATTGTTACAGTTGGCATTATCATGGTTGTGATTCGTTACCGGTGAGTTGCATTATTTGCGAGCCAGGTGATAGGCGCCGACCAGACCAGCCAGCAGCAGCATCGAAGCCAGCTCCACGGCCAATACATAGGGGCCGAACAGTGCGATACCGACCTGTTTGGCGGCAGTTACCGTGTGGGCCATTTCAGCAGCGCCGGTATCTTTCAATACCCACATCAGAACCACCAGCAAAAGGGCGGCCATTACTGAAGGTCCGATCCATATGGAAGGCTTCAGCCACGCGCGCTCCTGGTCGATGGTGGCGTGACCGAGATTCAGCATCATGGCGACGAAGACATACATCACCATGATGGCGCCGGCGTAGACGATGACTTCCAGCACGGCGGCGAAATGCGCGCCTACTGTGTAGAAAATCGTGCCCAGCGAGATCAATGACAAGATGAAATAGAGCAAGGCATGGGTGACATTGACGCGGGTGATCGCAATCAGCGTCGACAGCACACTTATGACGGCAGCAATATAAAAAAGCAGACTCATGGCAACAGACTCCGGCGGTCGATAGGGGGCAGTTCGTCACGGGCTTCGCCCTTGCCTTTGCCGCCAATGGCTTTGCCGGCAATTTTGTAGAAGTTGTAATCGTGGTATTTGCCGGTGCCACTGATCAGCATGTCTTCCTTCTCCCATACCATGTCCTGGCGCACGTATTCTGCCATTTCAAAATCCGGCGTCAGCTGGATGGCGTGGGTCGGACAGGCTTCTTCGCAGAATCCGCACATGATGCAGCGCGAGAAGTTGATGCGGAAAAATTCCGGATACCAGCGGCCATCCTTGTCTTCGGCTTTCTGCAGCGCGATGCAATCGACCGGGCATGCCACTGCACACAGGTTGCAAGCGACACAGCGCTCTTCGCCGTCAGGATCCCGGCTAAGGATGATGCGGCCACGCCAGCGCGGAAACATGTACGGCATCACGTCAGGATATTCGACCGTGTCTGCCTTTTTGAAAATATGCGTGAAAACCAGCCACAGGGTGACAAGCTGTGACCAGATGATGTAAAGCTGTTTGCCTAAGGCTGCAAGCATGATTAGTTCCCCTGGGCCAAGACCACTGCGCCGGTGACCAGCAAGTTGATGAGCGACAGCGGCAGCATTACCAGCCAGCCATAGTTCATCAGTTGGTCATAGCGCGGACGCACCAGTGCGGCACGTACCAGAATAAAGAAGAAGATCCAGAAGCCGGTTTTGACACACATCCAGAAAATACCGGAAATAATGGCATTGGGCAGTTCCAGCCACTCGAAAGGTGCATACCAGCCGCCGAAGAACAGCACCGGAATCAGCGCCGCCAGCAGCAACATGCCGATGTATTCCCCGACAAAAAACAAACCAAACTTCATGCCGGAATATTCGGTGTTGAAACCGGAAATGATTTCAGCCTCGCCTTCAGCAAGATCGAAGGGCCAGCGTTTGGTTTCGGCCAGACCGGCGATGACAAAAATGATGAAGCCGATGAACTGCGAGAATACGAACCAGCCGTGCTTATGCTGGGCTTCGACAATTTCGCGCAGGTTGAAACTGTCGCTGAGGATGACAACACCGAGAATCGAGATGCCCATGAATACTTCATAGCTGATCATCTGGCCGGCCGCACGCAAGCCGCCCAGCAGCGAGAATTTGTTGTTGGAGGCCAGACCGCCCAGCATCGCCGAATAGGCACCCAGACCCGCCATGGCCAATACCCACAACAGGCCTACGTTCAGATCCATGATGCCGACCCCGGGCGCCAGTGGAATCACCGCAAAGCTGAGCAGCATCACCACCGGCACAATGACCGGTGCCACGATGAACGGCATTTTATCGGCAAACGGCGGCACCCAGTCTTCCTTGGTAATCAGTTTGCCAACGTCGGCCAGTGACTGTGCAATACCAAACGGACCACAGCGGTTGGGGCCCAGACGTTCATTGAGGAAACCCAGTACGCGGCGTTCAACCCAGATCAGCAGCGCAGCAGTTACCAGCACGGCGCCGAGTATCAGCACAATGTTGAGGGGAGAACCAACGACAAATTCAAACATGGTGTCCGGCTCCTGGTTAACCTTGGGTGCTGCGGCCGTAGGCAGAACTGCTGCCGGCGTCGCTGACAATGATGTTGCTGGCACGCCAGTCTTTCGGGTTGTGCCAGTGGGCAGCTTTGTTGAGCTCCACGCCTGCCGTGGTCATGTTCTGGAAGTTCAGCCCATGCAGCCCTACGCTGATGCCGACCGTGCCAGGTGCAATGGAAGCACGCGCCAGATAAGGCACAGCACCGTTATGCTGCACTTGCACACCATCGCTGACAGCCAGGCCCAGTTTGGCGACGTCAGCCGGATTGAGCGCGACATACGCGCCGGTGGCCTTGGCTTGAATCGCGTCACTGTGGGCAGTCAGTTCTTCGCTGCCAAACAAGTGATAGAGCGGGAACATGGCGAAACCATTGATGCTGGTTTTGCTTACTGCCGCCGGGTACCAGGCTTTGGCACCGGTGTTCTCATCGAACAAACGCTCGCCCTGCCCGCCCTGCCTCAGTTCGCCACCGGCGGTTTTCTGGAATTTGAACACGCTCTGGTTGGAATTCCAGCCGGGTGCCCACGGCGAGTTGAAGATGGTGGCATCCTTGGTGGGTGGCACCCCTTCCATCGAGTAATTCATCAGGCCGTCTTCGTCCTGCTCCTGCTTGGGCTCATGCACATTCAGATGCGCACGCATGGCGGTGCGGCCGCTGTAGCGATGATGCTGGCGCGGCGCGCGTTGGCCGGCGAAAGTCCAGTCGGCCCCCGGGGTGAGTTTTTGCAGTTTGTAACCGTTGGGCACAATGGCAGCGGCGCCACCAGTGAGCACATGAATGCGCGGTTCCTGGCCAAACTCGCTGTTGCACAGCCATTTGGCGCTGGACTGGATGTCCGCGGCCGGTTTGAAGGTGGCATAGAAATGCTGGGCCCGGCCTTCATAGTTGACAAAGGTGCCGGTGGTTTCGGCAAAGGTGCCGGCGGCCAGTACCAGGTTGGCGGCTTCGCCGGTGCGATGCTGCAGATGATCAAGCACGGCCAGTTGCTGCACACTGGTGAGGAAACTGTCGACAGCGGCACTGGGCGCACGCCGATACAGATCATTTTCCAGCACTATGGCTTGGTGCGCCCCGCTCTGCATGGCTTTACCCAGACTGTTGTGACTGCCATCCATCAGCAGCATCAATCCCAGGCTATTGGCTTCCGGCACACACAGCGCCAGGTTGGCGCGCTTGTCACCACTGGCTAGTGCAGTGGCAATGTTGGCAGCGGCATTGAGCAGCGCCGGTTCGAGGCTGCCGGTGCCGCTGATGACCAATGGATGCTTGGCAGCTTTCAGATCAGCGGCGATGCGGTTGACCAGAGCCAGTTCTGCCGCGCTCAAATCACTGACCGCGGGTGCCGAACTGTCGAGCACATGCGCAATCGCAAAACCGATGCGGGCACTATCGGTAGCGCTGGCGATATGGACGGTCTTGGCAATGTCATCCAGCCGCGTGGCCTGCGGGCTCAAAATGTAGAGTGGGCTCTTCTTGTCCATGGCCAGTGTGCGGATGGCTGCGTCCTGCCACATAGGCAGTTTGATTTTGGCTGCCATTTCCTTGCCGAGATTCATTACCGACTGGCGTAGTGCCAGCGCGATACGGGCGGCGGTGTTGGTGACATCTTCATCCAGGATCACTATGGCGTCGCACTGCTCAATGTCTTTGATGGAGGCGATATGCACCGGGCGGTTCTGGTAAATATCCAGGACCTGGTTGAGAAGTCCAAACTCGGCATCGGATACCCCGGCGTAGAAATTGTCTTTGCCGACCAGCGCGCGCAGTGCGTAGTTGGCTTCCAGCGAAGCACGCGGTGAGCCGATGCCGATGGCCTGGCCCTGCATTGCCAGCAACTGGGCCTTGGCGACAGCTGGTGTGATAGCAGAGGGTTGGCCATCATGGGCACTGCGGCTCATGTTCACGCGTATACGCTGTTCACTATTGACATAGCCAGTACCGAAGCGGCCTTTGTCACACAGGAAATAGCCGTTCACTTCGTCGTTGAAGCGGTTCACCACGCGTCGCAAGCTGCCATAGCGCTCGCCCGGGTTGATGTTGCAACCGACTGCACAGGCTGCGCATACCGAAGGCGAGCTCTGCAGATCCCATTTGCGGCTGTAAACCTTGCTGAATACTTTGTCGGTGAACACGCCGGTTGGGCACACTTCGGCCAGGTTACCGCTGAATTCGCTTTCGAGCGGGCCATCCTGGAAACGGCCAAAATAGGTATGATTATGCGAAGCCTGCACACTGAAGTCAGTGCCACCGGCATAATCCTTGTAATAGCGCACGCAGCGGTAGCAGGTAATGCAGCGGTTCATTTCATGGCCGATGAAGGGGCCAAGATTCTGGTTATTGTGGGTCGACTTCTTGCCGTCATAGCGGCGATAGGTATGGCCCGACATCACGGTCATGTCCTGCAGATGACATTCACCGCCTTCTTCACAGACCGGGCAGTCATGCGGATGGCTGGTCATGATGCTTTCAATGGCTTGTGAGCGGAACTTGGCCGCTTTCTCAATGGAATAACGTGCCCCGTCTCGTGGCGGCGTCATGCAGGCCATGATCTGGCGGCCACGCTGATCGTCATCGTTGGCGAATTCAATCATCGCGCACTGACGGCACGAGCCGACCGAACCCAGGCTTGGGTGCCAGCAGAAGTACGGCAGGTCTTGCTGGTGTGACAGCACTTCCTGCAACAGGTTGTTGTTGGGGTCGACTTCAAAGACCTTGCCATCAACTGAAATCTTGGCCATTTTATTTCCGCCTAATCTCTGTATTTAATTGATAAATATCAGATAGTTATAAAACATACTTAAAAACTATAGTTAAAGTAAAAAAGTTAAAGTAATACTTTAATTGTGCTTTTATTTACAGCCATGGTTGACGTGTTCTACGAACTCGTCCATGAAGTATTTGAGGCCACTTTGCAGCGGCTCGGCTGCCCCCGGTGCCAACGCACAGAAGGTATTGCCCGGCGCCATATACCCGCACATCTCTTTCAGAATTTCGATGTCTTTCAGTGAGCCTTCGCCGTTTTCCAGCTTCAGCAGCATGTGCTCGCTCCACGGTAAGCCGTCACGGCACGGAGTGCACCAGCCACAACTTTCATGTGCGAAAAATTTGATAAGGTTATGCACACAACCGACCGGGCAAGTCTTGTCGTCGAGCACCATGATCAAGGAAGTGCCCAGACGGCTGCCGGCTTTGGCGACATCACCGGGAATCATTGGCAGATCCAGATGTTCAGGCATCAGGAAATCGGTAGAACCACCGCCAGGCAGGAACGCTTTCAGCTGGTAACCATCCTGCATGCCACCGGCATAGTCTTCAAACAAGGTGCGGAACGTGGTGCCGACCGGCATTTCCCAGCAACCGGGATTCTTAACGCGTCCGCTGACACCACTGATGCGGGTACCGAATTGGCCATTGATGCCCAGGCCTTTGAACCACTCCACACCATGGGTAACGATGCCCGGAATATTGCAGATGGTTTCAACATTGTTGACCAAAGTCGGACGCCCCCACAGGCCGCTGACCTGCGGGAAGGGTGGCTTGAAACGCGGATTGGCGCGCTTGCCTTCCAGCGCATTGATCAAGGCAGTCTCTTCGCCGCAGATATAACGACCGGCGGAGGTATGCAGCGCCATGTCGAGACTGAATTCGGAGCCCTGGATGTTCTTGCCCAGCATGCCGGCTGCATAAGCCTGCTTGATGGCTTGCAGCAAGGCGTGTTCAGCTTCCTTGTATTCCCCGCGCAGGAAGATGTAAGCCATCGTCGCCTGCAGTGCGATCGATGCCGTGATCATGCCTTCAATCAGCAGATGCGGGTCATGTTCCATCAGCAAGCGGTCCTTGAAAGTGCCGGGCTCCATTTCGTCGGCATTGACCACCAGGTAGCGCGGGCCACCATCCGGCTCAGGAATGAAACTCCACTTGAGGCCAGTGTTGAAACCGGCACCGCCACGTCCACCCAGACCGGAATCCTGAACCAGTTTCATCAGGTCGCGCGGTTTGAAGGTCAGTGCCTTGGCCACGCTCTGGTAGCCGCCGGCGGCCTGGTATTGTGCGAAATTGAAGGGTGCACGACCGATTTCAATATTCTTGGTAAGTGGTTTGTTGGTAACAGTCATCGCTCAGGTCTCGTGCTAGCCGCGTGCCGTGCAATCAGCAAGGATGGCATCAATCTTGGCCGGGGTCAGATTGCGATAGGTCTTGTCACCTACCATCATCGCCGGTGCTTTGTCGCAATCACCAAGGCAAGGTACCGGGATCAGCGTGAACTGGTTGTCGGCCGTGGTTTGGCCGTATTCAATGCCGAGTTTGCTGCTGATATGCGCTTTCAGGTTGTCGCAGCCCAGCATCCAGCACGCCACACTGTCACACAGCAGGATCACATGCTTGCCCACCGGACGCCGGAAAATCATGTTGAAGAAGGTCGCCACACCTTCCAGTTCATCGGGTGGCAGTTTCAGATAATCCGCGACCGCCAGCAGACTCTCGTCACTGACCCAGCCCTGGTATTTCTGCACAATCTTGAGTGCTTCCAAACCCACCGCCTGCGCATAGGGGTAATGCGTCTTTTCATGCTCAATGTCATGAATTTCTTCGGGCGTCAGTTGCCGCGCTTTGGGTGCTGTGCTGGCGATCAGGTTGCTCATGCTAGTTCTCGGTCTTTAAACTTTAACGATCCACATCCGCCATCACAAAGTCGGTAGTAGCTACCACTGCTGTGAAGTCAGCCAACATCAAGCCACGACTCAGGTAAGGAATGGCCTGGATGTGGATGAAGGAAGGTGTGCGAATACGGGTGCGGTAAGAGCCGATGCCACCATCATTCACCATGTAATACATGTTGAGGCCCTTGGTGGCTTCGATGGTCATCGTCACTTCAGTAGGATCCATCACCGGCCCCCAGCTCACGCTGAGGAAGTGGTTGATCAGGGTTTCGATGTCGAGTTTGCTCTTCTCTTTGATCGGCGGGGTGGTCAGCGGGTGGTCAGCCTTGTACGGACCTTCCGGCATGTTTTCCAGACACTGCCTGATAATGCGGCAGCTCTGGCGCATTTCTTCCACGCGCACGGAGGCGCGGTCATAGCAGTCACCATTGACGCCAATCGGCACTTCAAAATCAAAGTTTTCATAGCCGCTGTACGGACGTTGTTTGCGGTAATCCCACTCCAGGCCGGTAGCCCGCAGGGCCGGACCTGTCATGGCCCAGTCAAAGGCCCCGGCGGTATCGATCACCCCGACGCCACGTGTACGCTGACGGATCACGCTGTTGGCCATAACCATCTTGTCATACTCAGCCAGACGGGCTGGGAAATAATCAACGAATTCACGGATCAGCTTGTCCCAGCCTTTGGGCAGATCCTGCGCCACACCACCGATACGGAACCAGCCTGGATGCATACGCGCGCCCGTGATGGATTCGATGATATTGAAGGCTTTCTCGCGATCCACGAAGCAGTAGAACAGCGGTGACAACTGGCCCAAATCCACTGCCCAGGTGCCGTAAAACAGCAGATGCGAACAGATGCGGAAGAACTCGGCCAGCATGACGCGAATCACTTCCACGCGCTGCGGCACTTTGATGCCTGCCATCTTCTCTACTGCCATGACATACGGCAGGTTGTTCATCACGCCACCGAGGTAGTCGATGCGATCGGTATAAGGAATGAAAGTATGCCAGGTCTGGCGTTCAGCCATCTTCTCGGCACCGCGATGGTGGTAGCCGACATCCGGCACCACATCCAGCACATTCTCACCATCAAGCTGCAACGCAAAACGAATAACACCGTGCGCAGCCGGATGGTTGGGGCCGAAATTGAGGAACATGAATTCAGAGTTTTCGGATCTGCGGGTCAGACCCCACTCTTCCGGCTTGAAACGCAGCGCTTCCTGTTCACGATCCTGGATCTCGTCACTCATCACATACGGTTCCATCTCGGTCGCGCGCGCCGGATGGTCCTTGCGCAAGGCATGACCTTTCCAGGTGGGCGGACACAGGATGCGACTGAGATTCGGATGGCCGGTGAACACAATGCCGAACAAATCCCAGATTTCACGTTCCTGCCAGTTGGCACTGGACCACAGCGGAATTGCAGTCGGCATATTGAGATCATGCATCGGCAGCGCAACCTTGATACGGATGTCACAGTTGCCGGAAAAAGAAGTCGGGTGATAAACCACCGTGAAATCGCTGGCAGGCTGACCCTGGCGATTGATGCGGGTGCGTTCGTCAATAGCGGTAACGTCGAGCAGCATTTCATAGCGGGGACGGTGTTCATCACGCAGATAGCGCAGTACCGCCATCACTTTGTCGCGACCAACCCACAAGGTAGGCATGCCTTCAGCGGTGTGCTGACGCACGAACGCGGATTCTCCGAACTTTTCATAAAGCGCAGTGATTACCGCAGGCATTGGGGCATTTGCTGTAGTGGCAGAGGCGTTCATGCTTATACCTCGTCCGGGCTGCGTAATTCTGTGGCAGCGATGCGGGCGTCATGTTTTGCAATACGCTGCACCACGTTTTTCTCGCGCATGTGAATGCCTTGGTCATTGATCACCCAGCTGACCGGGCGACGCTGTTTGCCGATGGAATCCTGCAACAGGTTGAGACCTTGCAGCAGTGCTTCCGGGCGCGGCGGACAACCGGACACATAAACATCCACCGGCAGGAATTTGTCGACACCCTGCACAACCGAATAAATGTCGTACATGCCGCCGGAGTTGGCACAGGAGCCCATGCAGATTACATATTTGGGTTCCATCATTTGTTCATAGAGGCGCTGCACTACCGGTGCCATTTTGCGGAACACGGTACCGGCGATGATGATCATGTCGGCCTGACGCGGCGTGGCGCGGAATACTTCCGCCCCGAAACGCGCGATGTCGTGACGGCTGGAAATGGCGGTGGCGGCTTCCACGTAACAGCAGGACAGCCCGAAGTTGAAAGGCCACAGGGAGTTCTTCCGACTCCAGGCCAGCATGTCTTCCAATGTTGTCATGACCACATTCTTGCGAATGTAGTCATCAAACTGGTTCATGCCAGGGCTTGGTGAATAAGTATCTTCAGGTTTGACCAGTTCCCAGCTCATTAGTGTTTTACTCCCCCGTGATCATGTGCGGCGTGCGCGTCATGGTCGTGGTGATCTTGATGAGAATCCTTGGCTGCGGCTTTGGCGGCTTCAGCTTTTGCCCCAATATTGACCACACCGCCTGCGCCGACCAGGTTGGCCAGATCCCGTTGCTGGCGCAGGGTGCGCCATTCCAGTGCGCCGGATTTCCACAGGTAAAGCAGGCCTGCAATCAGAATGGTGATGAAAATGAAAATTTCGGCATAGCCGAGCCAGCCACTCTCACGGATCGAGATGGCCCAGGTCACCAGAAAGGCGGCTTCCAGATCGAAAATGATGAAAAGTATCGCAGTGAGGTAAAACGGTACGGAAATCTTCAGTTGCGCCGAGCCGGTGGACACAATGCCAGACTCATAAACGTCATGGGTGGCGTGGTCCTGACGCTTCTGCCCGAGCAGTGAGGAAGCAAACAGCAGCCCGATAATGAGCACAACCACAATGAAGGTGTAGATAAGCAAAGGCCAAAGGTCGATAGTCACGCCACAATCCTGTTATCGGTGTCTGATTACGAGTTAGTTACGAGTTGGTTACTAATTAAAAGCCGGTGCTAAAAAAATGAAACTAGCAAGAATTGAGGCAGAACAACGAGGCGCCCGGTTGGCCAACACCAGTAGAGTTGGCCGGTTCCCGAACGTGACTGGATCAGGACCGAATACAGAAGTAAAAACGTGTTGCTGCCCGCTTCAAAACGGATGGGAAATTTACACTTTCAACACCCGCTCTTCAAGTAATTTCCCCCTTAAAAAATGCGGTTGATGCCATCAAGGGCTGCAATCTTGTACGCCTCGGCCATGGTCGGGTAGTTGAAGGTGGTATTCAGGAAATAACGCAGTGTATTGGCGCCATCCTTCTGCTTCATGATGGCCTGGCCGATATGGACAATTTCCGAGGCCTGGTCGCCGAAACAGTGGATGCCGAGGATTTCCAGCGTTTCAAAATGGAAAATGATCTTGAGCATGCCCACTTCATCACCGGTAATCTGGGCCCGGGCGATGTTGCGGAAAAACGCCTTGCCCACTTCATAGGGGATTTTCTGCTCGGTCAGCTCCCGCTCGCTCAGGCCGATGGTACTGATTTCAGGAATGGTGTAGATGCCATTGGGTATTTCCGCCAGGGCCGTGAACGCGTCAGGATCAAAGATCGCATTGGTGGCTGCGCGTCCCTGGTCATAGGCAGCGCTGGCCAGGGCCGGCCAGCCGATGACATCACCGGCGGCATAAATGTTGGGCGTGCCGGTCTGATAGTGGTCGTTGACGGCCAGCTGGCCGCGACTGTTGGCGGCCAGATTCACCGCGGCCAGATTGAGTTTGTCGGTATTGCCGGTACGGCCGTTGGCCCACAGCACGATGTCACTTTTGATTTTCTTGCCGGATTGCAGATAAGTGATGATGTGGTCATCGTGGTATTCCATGCGCTCGAAATACTCATTGTGTCGACAACGCACACTGAGATTGCGCAAGTGGTAACTGAGTGCTTCCGAAATCTCTACGTCGAGAAACGACAGCAAGGTGGCTGAAGGATTGATCAATTCCACTTTGCAACCGAGCCCGCCGAAAATGGAGGCATATTCACAACCGATCACGCCGGCCCCGATGATGGTGACCTTGCGAGGCTGTAATTTCATCTTGAGGATGGTGTCGCTGTCGAACACTCGCTGATGGTTGAAGTCGACATTGTCAGGGCGGTACGGCCGCGCCCCGGTGGCGATCATGAAATACTCTGAATGCAATTTAATTTTTTCGCGGCCCTGCTGGATTTCCAGAGTATGGGCATCAACAAAGGCGGCTACACCTTCGTAGATGGGCACCTGGTTGCGCTGGTAAAAATTGTGTCGCAAGGCTGCCTGCTCTTCCACTACCCGATCTGCATGTTTCATCAATTGCTGGAAAGTGACTTTCGGCACATCGCCGAATTCACGGAACATGGCATTGGTTTTGAACTGGATGACCTGCTTGACGCCATGCCGCAATGCTTTTGACGGGATCGTGCCCAAAAAAGTGCAATTGCCTCCAGGGCGTGGCTTGTCGCTGATCATAGCTACCTTATGCCCATGCTTGACGGCATTCATGGCTGCACTTTCGCCGGCGGGACCACTGCCGATGACAATCAGATCAAAACTGTGTTTGGCCATTACCAAATTCCTCAAAATGACGTTGCAGCAACCAACACTGCAAGGTAGTGCAAATTCTTGTCAATCAAGCTTCAGGTACGCATCAAATCCGGGCGTATGGCGGGTCTCAAAGCCCTCACCTTTCCGGATTATAAAATACACTGCCAAGCCGCGCTTTTCCGCCAGCAAGGGCCCGGCTTCCGGCCCCAGTACCATCATGGCAGTGGCCCAAGCATCAGCTTCTGCATCAGTTTCTGCCAACACTGTCACTGCAGCCAGTGCATGATCAATGGGCTTGCCGGTGTGGGGATCAATTTCATGCGAATAGCGCTTGCCGTCTTGCTCGAAGAAGTTGCGGTAAACACCGGAGCCGGCCAGCGCAAAGGCTGCACCGTGATTATCGATGCGTGCAAGGGCTTGCTGGGGTCCGTTTTGCGGAGATTCAATGGCTATCACCCAGCTTTGTTCCGGTTGTCGCCAGCCTTGCACACGCACTTCACCACCAATTTCGACGAGGTAATTGCTATAGCCGGCAGTTTGCAACAATTCGGCTATGTGATCGACAGCATAACCTTTGGCAATCGCCGACAAATCCAGGCTGATATCGGCAGTACGGGTCACCGTGCCGGCGCGGGCATCGATTTCGTAGTGGCTGGCCCCCAGATGTTTCATGGCAGCAGCGATTGCTTTGTCATCAGGCACAGCGGTGGCCGACTGGGGCCCGAAGCCCCACAGATACACCAATGCGCCCACGGTGACATCGAAAGTGCCGAAACTTTGCTGATTAACAGTGCGTGCCAGCAGCAATACTTCCATCAATTCGCGCGATACCGGCACTGGGGCGCCCACTGCAGCGGTATTGAGTCTGGAAAGTTCGGAGTCAGCGACGTAAGTGGAAAAAATGCGCTTGTCGAGCCGGGCCAGTGCAGTTTCGATCGCAATACCGGTTTGGTCCAGCTTGTTATCATCCGCCGCATGTACCACTTGCACATGCCAGGTGGTACCCATGGTCTGCCCAGACAATTCCTGCACCACTGCCGGAGAAAACGCCTGGCGTTGATTGGCGAGCAGCCACAAAAAAGCGCTCACAGCCACAATCGTGAGCGTTTTTTTGTAATAGGACTGCAGGAATTTGCGCATCAGCGCTGGACTGCCTAACTGGCCATCGATTCGTTTTCAGGATAAGTCAGATGATTGACCCCTGCCATCTTCGCGACCATGCGTACCACCTGGTTGCAATAGCCGAATTCGTTGTCGTACCAGAGGTACAACACCAGATTCTTGCCGTTGCTGATGGTGGCAGTAGCATCGAGGATCGCGGCTTCCCGTGAGCCAATGAAGTCGCTGGACACTGCATCCGGGGATTCGGTGTAACCGATCTGGTTCTGCAGTGGTGAATGCAAGGCGATCTTGCGCAAATATTCATTGATATCTTCTTTCGAGCAGGAAGTGACCAAAGTCAGATTGAGAATGGCCATCGAGACATCTGCCACCGGCACGCGCACGGCATTGCCGGTGAGTTTGCCATCCAGTTCAGGCACGGCTTTGGCCACCGCCTTGGCGGCGCCGGTTTCAGTCAGCACCATGTTGAGGGCTGCACTGCGGCCACGCCGGTCAGCCTTGTGAAAGTTGTCGATCAGGTTCTGGTCGTTGGTGTAGGCATGCACGGTTTCAACATGACCATGCACAATGCCCCAACGATCATTGATCAGCTTCAGCACCGGTGCAATTGCATTGGTGGTGCAGGAGGCTGCGGTAATGATCTTGTCATCGGGGGTGATCTTGTCATGGTTGATACCGCACACCACGTTTTTCAGATTGCCTTTACCGGGTGCGGTGAGCATTACTTTGCTGACGCCTTTGGAAAGCAGATGCAAGGACAAGCCGGCTTCATCGCGCCATTTGCCGGTATTGTCGATCACCAGTGCATCGTTGATGCCGTACTGGGTGTAATCGATTTTGTCGGGCGCATCGGCATCGATGAAATGAATGATGTTGCCGTTGGCAATGATGCGGTTGTTGGTTTCATCACAACGTACGGTGCCTTCGAACGCGCCGTGGATTGAATCATTACGCAACAGGTTGACGCGTTTGAGCAGATCGCCTTCCTTGCCTTTGCGTACCACCACGGCACGCAGACGCATGACACTGCCATTGCCGGTATTTTCCAGCAGCAGGCGGGTTACCAGGCGGCCAATGCGGCCAAAGCCGTAAAGCACCACATCAACCGGCTTGGCGATGGGCATGTGGTCGTTGTTGATCAGATGTTGTAGTTCGTGGGCCACCCACGCATCAATCCCCATGCCTTTGCCGTCTTCAGCCTGGTCCATGTAACCGATGGTCAATTTGCCCAGATCAATTTGCGAGGGGCAAAGATTCAGTTTGGCAAATGCCATCAATACCGGATGGCTTTCAAATTCAGACAGTTCGTTACGGGCCATCTGGCGCACACGGCGATGGGCCAACATGATTTTGGCAACGGAGCGGTTGCTGAGGGCGCGACCGTACAGGAAGACCTGGATACCGCGCTGGTTTTCCAGCCGGCCCAGCACAGGCACCATGTCCTGCGCCAATGCTTCACGCTGTTTCCAGTCACTGAAAAAGCCTTCATCGATATTGGGTCTGACCACGGGGACTTTCCTTATGGGTGAAAAAAGGGGGTCATTATCCTTGTCGGCCGCACCTTAGTAAACCTTGAGCACTGCCTTGTTTTTTACAGATTTCGGGTTTGACAGGCATTCGGGCCCAACTGCATTTATACTTGCGGCCCATTTTGTTGATGGAGTTGCAGTGGACATTCTTGATCTTCGCACCCTGCCCCCGCCCCAGGCGGCGGGTAGTCGTTTGTATTGGGGAGGACTGGAGGGCGGCTTGTGTGCGTTGGTGCTGGCGCGGGCCGCCGCTCAAGCCAGAGGTATTTGCCTGGTAATC
>CAINTJ010000051.1 GCA_903853385.1 uncultured Gammaproteobacteria bacterium | reverse complement strand
GAGAGTTCGAGTCTCTTTTCCCGCTCCAGTTTGCCATCCACCTCCCGGCCTGGGAATGGATGCCATTTAAGCTTGCAAACGATCAGTCAACCGGTCAGTAAATGTTGGTCAGAAAACCGGCCAAAACAGCGACCAAGAAAGTAATCAAGGCTGGATGGCAGAGTGGCCATGCAGTGGACTGCAACTCCACGTACGCCGGTTCGATTCCGACTCCAGCCTCCATTTCCTCCCTAAAACAAAGCATTACAAAACCCCCAGCAGCGTCATTTCAATCCGCAAGAAAAACATGCGAATTCTGCAGGAATAATTGCGACGTCACCGCACTCACAAAGTACCGCGCAGCGGATTCAAGCACCGGCAGTGACGGGTCATCATTGAATGGCGCGGCCTTTTTTATTCGGCAGCTATTTGGCGGCATCCTAGAGGCGTTCTATCCACAAACTGCCGCCGCCATAACCTTTGCCGGCAGGCAGACTCAAGGCCTGTTCCACCAGGTTGGGATAGCGGTAGTGGGCATAGCTGCAACCGAACACGATGCGGAATGCCGATGAATACATCAGCAGCGCCCGCACCAGATATTGTTCGTTCCAACTGCGATAGTCGTCCAGTACCCAGGACTGCGGGTAGTCATGCGGCAGGAAGATGTCGTGGATATGGACCAATACGCCACGCCGCAAACGCGGCAGTATGTCGAACAGCAGGTAGTTCACATCGCTGCCGGTTTTGGACACGTGCGACGAGTCGATGAACAGCACATCCCCACTGGCCAGCTGGTCGAAATAAACCGGATCAAGGGCTTCCACCTTGGTAACCAATAGCTCATTCAGCCCGGGCAAGGGTTGGGTCAGAAAAGCCCGCGGGTAAGGCTCTATGCAGGAGAAATGCATGGTGTCTGCCAGGAAGCGGTGGTTGACGTCAGCAGTCAACAACGATGAAAAGCCGCTTCCGATCTCGACCAGCCTCTTCGGTTTCAGCAGACGCAACAGCACAAACAAGGTGCGTGCATCCAGCCAGCTGAACTGCGAGTTGCGGGTGAAGAACCGATTCAACTCTGGTGTTTCTTCCAGCATTTCCGGATAGTCATAATCCTTGATAAACGCGGGAAAAGCGCGGCTCAACAGTTCCTGATGATTGACATCATTGAAATCCACGCCGCGCACCAGCGGCATTACCGGCCATATGCGATCAGCATTGGCTTTGGCATCGGCGATATCAACCACCGGTGAATAGAAATGGCCTGGGGGAAAGCCTGGATAGATGATGGGCTGCTCAACAGGTTCTACCGATATGCTTTTTTCCAGTTCCATCTCGTTTTATACCGATAGATTATAAATTGCCACCATTCTATTGGAGTGGATATCGCGTGACTACACCAACGGCTGCTTTATCAACTCGTAAGCTCCCTTTATTTGCGTCGTTGGCTATAGAGCTCGCCCAGCTCACCCTGATGGTTCACCGTGGCATTATGGTGCCGCTTGATGGCAGCCTGGAGCCATAGTCTGTAAAGGTTGATATGCACAGTGTGAAAATGATACAAAGCGCACTGTTTTGCCCAGTATCAAAATTGACATAAGAGTTTGATTTTACAGGCTCTGTTGATGCTGACGTATCCGATTGGCCCGGGTGGTGAAATTGGTAGACACAAGGGACTTAAAATCCCTCGGTTTAATAGACCGTACCGGTTCGATTCCGGTCCCGGGCACCAGTTGTTGCTGCTCCAGCCTGGCAATCCGGCTTGCGTAGTTCCGGGGACATATCACACATGACCGCTCTCAGCGTCAACGTCAACAAACTCGCATTGCTGCGCAATTCGCGCGGCCATAATTATCCAAGCCTGGAACATTTTGCCACACGCTTTCTCGAATTGGGTGTGCAGGGCATCACTGTGCATCCGCGTCCTGATGAACGACATGTGAAGTTTGCTGACCTGCCTGCACTTGCCGGCATTGTCAAAAATTTTCCCGGATGCGAATTCAATGTGGAAGGGTTTCCGTCAGATGATTTTCTGCAGCGGGTGATTGATTGTCAGGCACACCAATGCACGCTGGTGCCTGATGCGGCTGACCAGCTCACATCCGATCATGGCTGGAATTTGCATCAGCATGGGCAGTGGCTGCAACCACGCATTGCAAGACTTCAGGAAAAAAACATCCGGGTGTCGCTATTTCTGGATCCGGATCCACAACAGATCAAACTGGCTGCGGCCACGGGTGCCGAACGCATAGAACTTTACACAGAAAGTTACGCCGAGGCATTTGCCTCTTCCCAACAAGCCCACATAACCGAGCAGTTCTGCTTAACGGCGCAAGCGGCCCAAGCCGCAGGCTTGGGGGTGAATGCCGGACATGACCTGAATCTGCAGAATTTGCCACAATTTCTTGCTATCAAGGGCGTGCTGGAAGTGTCCATTGGACATGCCTTGATGGTGGAATGTATCGAACAAGGCATGGAACACGTGATCAGGCAATATCTGCGAATTTGTGCTGCCTACTGACAATCGGCGCTGGCAGTCGGCAACTCGGCCGGATCAAGTTAAAGCAACCAGTGTGCAAGCGCAAAGCTCACCACACTGCTGGCCACACAAGCAAATACCATGGTCAGCCACGGGAAGCGCGCACGTTGCTGCTGGACATGGGGTCTTGCAATTTTGACATCGCCGGTATCTTCCACCGCACGTTCGACATGCAAATGACTCACCCTGGTCTCGCCACGCCCATAGGCTACCAACATCGCCTTGTGCGACAAAATGTTGATCAGTCTGGGAATACCGGTGCTGGCAGCGAACAATTTATCCATCGCCTTCTTGCTAAACAGATTTTCGCCGGGGAAGCCGGCTTTGGCCAAACGCTGATTGATGTAGTTGGCGGTTTCTTCATGCGTCAGTACCGGCAGCTCATGCGTAAAGGTAACGCGCTGTTTCAGTTGCCGCAGCGAGGAGCGGTTCAGCAGACTATTCAATTCAGGCTGGCCAAATAATACAATCTGGAGCAGTTGCTCGGACTCTGTTTCCAGATTGGCAAGCAAGCGCAATGCTTCAATGCTGTCCTCTGGCATGGCCTGGGCTTCGTCAAGCAGAAACACTATTTTTTTGCCTTGCAGCTTTAAACTGAGCAGTTTGCAGTTGATCTGGCCTAGCAACGTGTCGCGGCTTTTTTCGTCCGCCACTGGCAGATTGAGTTCTTCTGCCAGCACCAGCATCAAACCATCGGGTGACAGAAAAGGATTGGGGATGTAGGCGGTGACGTAGCGGGCATGCAGCCGGTTCAAGAGACGACGGCACAGCAGGGTTTTACCAGTACCAACTTCACCGGTGATTTTGATGAAGCCTTCGCCACTATCCAGCGCTTGCTGGATGACTTCAAAGGCCCGGTGATGGCCACCCAGATCGATGTAGAAATCGGTGTTGGGTGTCAGCGTGAAGGGGAGTTCACGCAAACCAAAAAAATCTAAATACATAGCTACCAGAATAAGTTGGCCACAGAATTAAGCCACGATATTATCAGTGCAGACCCCGGTTAAAATCGGGAATTATTCCTCATTTCAATGCGTTAGCAGAACAAATCATGTCTACAGTCAACAAGGACACCTTGGTAGCAAGAGCCGCAGCGTTACCGGATCGTGCCGCTGCTTTGCAAGTCAGTCCACGCCATCTGGTGCTGGGGGCTGCCATGCAGCCGCCATTCCCGGCCGGCCTCACACAAATCACCTTGGGTCTGGGTTGTTTCTGGGGCGCAGAACGCCTGTTCTGGCAACTGCCAGGCGTCTATACCACCGCGGTTGGCTATGCCGGGGGCTTCACTGCCAACCCTACTTACCAGGAAGTATGCAGTGGTCTTACCGCCCATAGCGAAGTCGTATTGGTGGTCTTTGATCCCGTCCAGCTCAGTCTGGCAGCCTTGCTGCAGGCATTCTGGCAAGCACACGATCCCACCCAGGGCATGCGGCAGGGTAATGACCGTGGCACCCAATACCGTTCTGCCATTTATGCCAGCACTCCTGGGCAATTGGCTCAGGTACTCACTTCCGCACAGCGCTATCAAGCCGCATTGAAGCAGGCAGGGCTCGGCCCCATAACTACGGAAATAGCACTGGCAGGCCCGTTCTATTACGCCGAGGATTATCACCAGCAGTATCTGGCCAAAAATCCGGGCGGCTACTGCGGCCTGCGTGGAACCGGAGTACCATGCCCGTATGCAAGCTGAAAACAACAAACTGATCGTCGCCATTTCGTCCCGCGCCTTGCTTGATCTCGATGAAAGCAACCAGGTGTTCGAGACAGAAGGGGTGGAAGCCTACCGCCAGTACCAGATCGCACATGAAAACGAGCCGCTGCAACCGGGTGACGCTTTTCACCTCGTCAAGAAGCTGCTGCATATCAACAAGCTGCTGGGTCAGCCGCGGGTGGAAGTGATTTTGTTGTCACGCAATACTGCCGATACCGGCTTGCGTATTTTCAACTCCATCCAGCATCACGAACTGGACATCAGCAAAGCCGCATTTTGCGGGGGCTCCAGCCCGTATCGCTATATCACCGCGTTCAACAGTCATCTGTTCCTGTCCACCAATGGCCAGGATGTACGGCAGGCACTGGAGCATGGTGTGGCCGCTGCTACCATCATGCCGTCCAAAACCACCAATACCGAAGATTACAAATTGCGTTTCGCTTTTGATGGTGATGCGGTGCTGTTTTCCGATGAAGCCGAACGTATCTACAAGACGCGTGGACTCGACGAGTTCACCCGCAGTGAACGTGCAGCAGCCAAGACGCCACTGAGTGGCGGTCCGTTCAAACCCTTTCTGGCGGCACTGCAGATGCTGCAACGTGAATTCAAGGAGGATGAATCCCCGATCCGCACCTGTCTGGTAACTGCGCGGGCAGCACCGGCCCATGAACGGGTTGTGCGTACTCTGCGCGCATGGGACATCAAAATCGACGAATCACTGTTCCTGGGCGGTCTCGATAAAGGTGCCTTCCTGGGTGCCTACAATGCCGACGTGTTTTTTGATGACCAGGAAGGACACTGTGAATCCACCCGCGAACATGTGGCCACCGGCCATGTGCCCAGCGGCATCGCCAATCAACGGCACTCTGCCAACAATGAGAAATGAACGATGGAAATAGCGTGCCTGGATCTGGAAGGGGTGTTGATCCCGGAAATCTGGATTGCCTTTGCCGACCTTACCGGCATACCGGAACTGCGGATTACCACCCGCGATTTGCCAGACTACGATGTGCTGATGAAGCAGCGGCTGCGCATACTGGCCGAGCATGGTTTGGGGCTGAAGGAAATCCAGGCCGTGGTTGCCACCATGCAGCCGTTGCCGGGCGCGGTGGAATTCGTCAACTGGTTACGCCAGCATTTCCAGGTGGTGATTTTGTCGGATACCTTTTACGAATTCGCGATGCCGTTTATGCCGATGCTGGGCAATCCCACTTTGTTGTGTCACAAATTGGTGGTGGATGCGCAGGGCAGGGTGGTGGATTACGTGATTCGGCAGCAAGATCCGAAGCGGCAGGCGGTGCTGGCCTTGCAGGGGTTGAACTACCGGGTGCTGGCGGCAGGGGATTCCTATAACGATACCAGTATGCTGGGCACGGCCGATGCGGGGTTTTTGTTTCATGCACCGGACAAAGTGATTGCCGAATTCCCGCAGTTTGCGGCGGTGGATACTTATCAGGAGTTGCAGCAATTGTTTCGTAAGCACAGTGAGCGCAGGATTACCTAGGCTCCAGGCGGGGGAGGACTCTGGCGCACAGCCTTGGCCGTAGTGTAGTTGTTCAATAAAGCCGGACACCAGCATGGGTTGTAATCTAGCTCCCTTGCATGATGTGTTCAATGGCAAAGTGACTACGTACATTTTCAACTCTGTATAGCTCTCATGTCCAAGGCCCTGATGCCGGATCAGCAAAAGATTCAGAAGCTGGAAGCCAGGATCAACCGGATGGGGCTTGAGAAAGCCATCCTAAAAAATCTACCTCTCTCTTGATGTCGGACGAACTCAAACGTGCGTGCTGATTGACCTGTTGAGCGACAGGCCCCCTTGTCACTGTTTGTTCTACTTTCGAGATTGCGCCGAGCATCTAGTATGAGCATGTTAATAGGCAAAGCACATTGATGTTGAAAGTGTTTACCCACGAAGCAAGATCGCGAAGCAAGATCACGGAGCAAGATCAAAGAGTTGTTCAAACTCAGTCGAAACTCAGCAGCAGCGCGAAAGTTGATAGGGAAGATACGTGATCTGGGCCATGCCGTTGGCCACTTTAAAATAGGATGATTGGTGGCAGAGGCCAGACTAGTAGTTCAAGAACAAGGCTCTCACAAATATACAAAAGCGCAGAAGTGGATGAAGCCTTAAAAGGATAACTAAGTTCATCCACTTTATTTAACTCCTTTATTTTATCTTGGTTGATCATTGATATTTAAACCTTAATATGAGGATATTAAGTTTGTTATGACGATCATTCAATTAAAAAAACACATT
>CAINTJ010000050.1 GCA_903853385.1 uncultured Gammaproteobacteria bacterium | reverse complement strand
TTTTTAACGATATTTTGTCCAAATAACTATATATAAGCAGGAGAAACATGACATACGCCAACCCTCAGTCAGCAGGCCAGCCAACTGGAGCTAATAATCCAGGAATGAGTCCTGCAGGAGTGATTAACCAAACTCCTTCTGCTGGCTTCGTAGCTGGTGGTGTTGGTGGCAGCCAGGCAACCCAGTTATCTGATTACAAAATCATTCGTCGTAATGGCTCTGTCGTTGCATTTGAGCCATCCAAAATTGCCATTGCAGTAACCAAAGCATTTTTAGCCGTTAATGGCGGCCAAGGTGCAGCATCTGCACGTGTACGTGAACAAGTTGAGCAGCTCACACACGCTGTAGTACGCGCTTTATTGCGCAGCCGTCCAAATGGCGGTACTTTTCATATTGAAGATATCCAAGACCAAGTCGAATTGGCTTTGATGCGTAGTGGTGAGCACAATGTTGCTCGTGCTTACGTTCTCTATCGTGAAAAGCGTAATCAAGAGCGCGCGGCTCAACAAGACGCCTCTCAAGATGCTCAAGTGGCTAAAGAAGCTGGTGAGTCTGGCATTAAGGTTACCGACGACGGTCAAGAGAAGTGGCTCGATATGGCTGCTTTGCGCACTGTGATTGAAGCAGCTTGCGAAGGTTTAGGTAATCAAATTGATGCAAGTCCAATCATCACCGAAACAATTAAGAACTTGTACGATGGCGTACCAATGGCGCAAGTGTATGACTCTGCGATCTTGGCTTCGCGTACTTTGATTGAGAAAGATCCTGCATATAGCCAGGTGACAGCGCGCATCTTGATGCACGTTATTCGTAAAGAGATTTTTGGTAAAGAAGTATTACAAGGTGATACACAGGCTGAGTACAGCACTTACTTTGCTAAATACATCGACGAAGGTATTTCTGCAGAGTTGTTAGATCCCCGTATGCGTGAGTTTGATCTGCCGCGTTTAGCTGCCTCCCTGAATGCAAGTCGTGATTTGCAGTTCAACTATCTTGGCCTACAAACTTTGTATGATCGCTATTTCTTGCATATTGAAGAGCGTCGTATTGAAATGCCGCAGGCTTTCTTTATGCGTGTTGCAATGGGCCTAGCTTTGAATGAGATGGATCGTGAACGTCGTGCGATTGAGTTCTATGAAATCCTCTCTACATTTGATTTCATGTCCAGTACGCCGACATTATTCAATTCAGCAACAACTCGTCCACAGCTTTCTAGCTGCTACTTGACCACAGTTGATGATGACTTGGATGGTATCTACGAGGCTTTGAAAGAGAATGCTTTGTTGTCTAAGTTTGCTGGTGGTTTAGGCAATGATTGGACTAACGTTCGCGCTTTAGGCAGTCATATCAAAGGCACCAACGGTAAATCACAAGGTGTTGTGCCATTCTTGAAGGTGGTCAATGACACTGCAGTTGCTGTAAACCAAGGCGGTAAGCGTAAGGGTGCAGTTTGCGCCTACTTGGAAACATGGCACTTAGATATTGAAGAGTTCTTAGAATTGCGCAAGAACACCGGTGACGACCGTCGTCGTACCCATGATATGAATACTTCCAACTGGATTCCTGACTTGTTCATGAAGCGCGTTATGGAAAATGGTGACTGGACTCTGTTCTCACCATCCAATACCCCTGACTTGCATGACAAGTTCGGTAAGGCCTTTGAAGAAGCTTATGTTGCTTATGAGCAAAAGGCTGATCGCGGCGAATTAAAGCCATTCCGTAGAATCCCTGCGCAGCAGTTGTGGCGCAAGATGCTTGGCATGCTGTTTGAAACAGGCCATCCATGGATCACTTTCAAAGATCCTTGCAATATTCGTAGCCCTCAGCAGCACGTTGGTGTGGTTCACTCCTCTAATTTGTGTACAGAGATTACTCTGAACACAAATGAGACCGAGATTGCGGTATGTAACTTGGGTTCTGTGAACTTGACAGCGCATATGACCACCGACGCTAACGGCAAGATGATTTTGGATCACGAAAAGCTCCAAAAGACTGTGCGTACTGCGATGCGTATGCTCGATAACGTGATTGATATCAATTACTACGCAGTTGCTAAAGCGCGTAATTCCAACCTGAAGCACCGCCCAGTCGGTATGGGCATCATGGGCTTCCAGGATTGTTTACACATGCAGCGTATTCCTTACGCTAGCGATGAGGCTGTGAAGTTTGCAGATTCTTCCATGGAAGCGGTTTGTTACTACGCCTATCAGGCTTCATGCGAATTGGCTGAAGA
>CAINTJ010000049.1 GCA_903853385.1 uncultured Gammaproteobacteria bacterium | reverse complement strand
ATGCCCTTGCGCAATATCCCGGTGGGCAGCAATGTTCATTGTGTGGAAATGAAACCAGGCAAGGGTGCCCAAATAGCAAGAAGCGCAGGAACTTCAGTGCAGCTGGTAGCGCGTGAAGGTCAATATGCAACTTTGCGTCTGCGCTCCGGTGAAGTGCGTCGGGTTCCTGCTGATTGCCGCGCCACTATCGGCGAAGTTTCCAACAGTGAGCATAACCTGCGTTCAATCGGCAAAGCCGGTGCAATGCGCTGGCGTGGTGTGCGACCGACTGTTCGTGGTGTAGCCATGAACCCTGTTGACCATCCGCATGGTGGTGGTGAAGGTCGTACTTCCGGTGGTCGTCATCCGGTATCTCCATGGGGCACTCCGACCAAGGGTTACAAAACCAGAACCAACAAACGCACCACTAATCTTATTGTTCGCCGTCGTAACGCGACCAAATAAACAGGGTAGGGTAATCAAGTGCCAAGATCGCTTAAAAAAGGTCCGTTCATTGACCTGCATCTGTTGAAGAAAGTGCAGGTTGCTGCAGACAAGAATGACAGAAAGCCAATCAAGACCTGGTCGAGAAGATCAATGATTTCTCCGGAAATGTTGAATCTTACGATTGCGGTACACAACGGTCGTCAGCACGTACCGGTATTGGTTACAGAAGACATGGTTGGACATAAGCTGGGTGAGTTTGTACTTACCCGTACTTATCGTGGCCACTCAGCAGATAAAAAAGCCAAATAATCAGGCTTGGTAGCTCCGGTATGTCGGAGTCGCCGAATTAAAGATTGAAGAGGTATAGAGGATGGAAGTTTCAGCAGTATTAAAAGGCGCCAGACTCTCGGCTCAGAAAGCCAGATTGGTTGCTGATCAGATACGCGGCAAAAAAGTGGAAGAAGCACTTGAGCTGTTGTCGTTCAGCACCAAAAAAGGCGCTGTTCTGATCAAGAAAGTTCTGGATTCGGCTATTGCGAATGCCGAGCACAACCAGGGGCTGGATGTTGATGAACTGAAAGTTGCCACCATCTTTATTGATGAAGGTGTATCACTGAAGCGCATCATGCCACGTGCCAAAGGTCGCGCAGATCGCATCACCAAACGTTCTTGCCATATCACAATCAAAGTTTCAGAAAGTAATTCTGGAAAGTAATCAGAGGAACTCATGGGTCAAAAAGTTCACCCAACTGGTATTCGGCTTGGCATTGTTAAGCGCCATACTTCTGTCTGGTACGCAAGCGGCAAGGATTATGCTCGCTACTTGCTCCAGGATCTGGAAGTGCGTGCCTTGGTCAAGAAAAAATTGGCGGCTGCTTCTGTCTCTCGCGTAGAGATTGAGCGTCCGGCACAAACAGCCAAAATTACCGTGTTTACAGCCCGTCCGGGTATTGTGATCGGCAAAAAGGGTGAAGATGTTGAAAAGCTGAGAAACGAGCTTGTCAAGAAAATGGGCGTGCCGGTCAACATCAGCATCGAAGAAATTCGCAAGCCTGATCTTGATGCGCAGCTGGTAGCTGACAGTGTTGCCCAGCAACTTGAGCGCCGAGTAATGTTTCGCCGTGCCATGAAGCGGGTAATGCAGAATGCAATGCGTCAGGGTGCCGAAGGTATAAAAGTACAGGTTGGTGGTCGTCTTGGTGGTGCCGAGATTGCCAGAACCGAACGTTATCATGAGGGGCGTGTACCCCTTCATACCCTGCGTGCTGATATTGACTATGCAACAAGCGAGGCGTTGACTACCTTCGGTATCATCGGAGTGAAAGTCTGGATCTTCAAAGGTGAAGTGCTGAACGCAGATGAAGTGCTTACCAATGACAGCAAGAAGAAAGTGCAGCCGCAACAGTGATTAATGGCACTGTAAACGGTTTAAAGAGGTAGTTAGAGATGTTACAACCCAAACGAACAAAGTTCCGGAAGCAAATGAAAGGCCGCAATCGCGGTTTGGCATTGCGGGGCAGCACAATCAGTTTTGGTGAATACGGACTCAAGGCCCTTGGCCGTGGTCGTCTTACCGCTCGTCAGCTTGAGTCAGCACGTCGTGCGTTGACGCGTCATATCAAGCGTGGTGGCAAGGTTTGGATACGTGTATTCCCTGACAAGCCGATTACGCAAAAGCCCCTGGAAGTTCGACAGGGTAGCGGTAAAGGTAATGTTGAATATTGGGTAGCCAACATTCAGCCTGGCAGAGTGTTGTTTGAGATCGAAGGCGTAACGCCAGAAATTGCCAAAGAGGCATTCGCTCTTGCTGCTGCCAAGCTGCCGTTTGCCACCAAATTTGCTAAACGGGTGGTGATGTGATGGCCAAGTTAGTAGCGAAAGATTTGCACGAAAAAACTGTTGGAGAGCTCCAGGTTGTTCTGGCTGGTCTGCAGAAAGACCAATTCAACAATTTCATGAAGAAAAGCACCGGCCAGTTGGGACAATCCCATCTGCTGAAGGAAACGCGCAGAAATATTGCTCGTGTCAAAACTTTGATTAGCGAAAAAGCGGGTTTGTAATCTATGTCAGATATCGAAAAGCGCGCGCGCACAATTACCGGCAAAGTTGTCAGTAACAAAATGGAGAAATCGATCACGGTACTCATCGAGAGACGCGTAAAACATCCCGTCTACGGCAAGTACGTGTCCAAATCATCCAAAGTGCATGCACATGACGCGCAAAATGAATGCAACATTGGCGATGTAGTCACTGTAAAAGAAGTCAGACCGATATCTAAAACAAAGACTTGGTCGCTTGTAAGCATTGACGAAAAGGCTGTACAGGCCTGAACGGTAAACCTGAGCAGAATAGTAGATCAGATAGCAGAATTTTCAGGAGTGAGACCCGTTTAGGGTTCATAGAAATCACATGATACAAGTTCAGTCATATTTGGATGTTGCGGATAACAGCGGTGCACGCCGAGTAATGTGCATCAAGGTGCTTGGCGGCTCCCACAGGCGCTATGCCCGCATTGGCGATGTAATCAAGGTTACCGTCAAGGATGCAATACCGCGTGGAAAAGTAAAGAAAGGCCAGGTTCTTAATGCACTTGTTGTAAGAACCAAGAGCGGTGTCCGCCGCCAGGATGGATCATTGATCAAGTTTGATGACAATGCCGCCATCTTGCTGAACAACCAGGATGCGCCAATTGGTACACGAGTATTTGGACCGGTTACCCGCGAATTGCGCAACGAGAAATTCATGAGAATCATATCTCTGGCTCCGGAAGTGCTTTAAGCGGAAAGGAATTATCCAGGATTGTCCAATTCGTGGGCATCCCGGGTTGACTGATAAGAGGTTGAAATAGATATATGCAAAAGCTCAAGCGCGATGATGAAGTCATAGTGACCACGGGTCGTGACAAAGGCAAACGCGGCAAGATCACCAAAATTCTGGACAACGGCCGTGCGCTCGTTGCCGGAATCAATATGGTCAAGCGTCATACCAAGCCTAATCCAAACCTTGGAAAGCAAGGTGGCATCGTGGAAAAGGAAACAGGTATAGCCGTTTCCAACATTGCAATTTTCAACCCGAAAACGCAAAAGGCGGACAAAGTAGGCATCAAAGTTGATGCAGACGGCAGCAAAGTCCGCATTTACAAGTCTGACCAGTCACAGATTGGTTAATGGGCAACAAGCTAATACAAGCTTTTAGAAAGCGAGTTCTATCATGGCGCGATTAAAAGAGTTCTACAAAGAAACGGTGACGAAGGAGCTGACTAATCAGTTTTCCTACTCTAATCCTATGCAGGTGCCCAAAATCACGAAAATCGTGCTGAATATGGGTAGTAGTGAATTCGGGGACAAGAAGGTTCTCGATAACGCGCTGGGTGATTTGGTAAAAATTACGGGCCAGAGGCCGGTTGTAACCAAAGCCCGCAAATCAGTTGCCGGTTTCAAAATCCGTGAAGGTTGGCCGGTTGGTTGCAAAGTTACTTTGCGTGGCGAACGCATGTACGAATTCCTCGATCGCCTCGTCAACATTGCCATTCCGCGTATCAGGGATTTCCGGGGTCTGAATCCCAGAGCCTTCGATGGCCGTGGTAATTACGCCCTGGGTGTAACCGAGCAGATCATTTTCCCTGAAATTGATTATGACAAAATCGACAAGTTGCGCGGGATGGATGTAACCATCACAACTACGGCTAAAACCAATGATGAAGGCCGTGCTTTGTTGCGGGCATTCAACTTTCCGTTCCGTGGTGAAGTTCAATCAGCAGAAGGCAGAGGTTAAGACATGGCCAAAACATCAATGATTGAGAGAGAAAACAAGCGCCTCCTTTGTGCCAAGCGTTTTGCTGCAAAGCGTGCTGCCCTCAAAGCCACAGTCGTGAGCGTAACTGCCTCTCCTGAAGAGAAATGGGAAGCGCAGATTAAACTGCAGAAATTGCCGCGTGATGCCAGCCCGACCAGACAGCGCAGACGTTGCCAGATTACCGGCAGGCCACATGGTGTGTTGAGAAGATTCGGTCTGTGCAGGATCAAGCTGCGAGAACACGCTATGAAAGGCGATGTTCCTGGTTTGACCAAAGCAAGCTGGTAGTTTCTGTCCAAGAGTAGTTGTGAATTTAAAGGTGAATTCAAATGAGTATGTCTGATCCGATAGCAGATCTCTTGACCAGAATCCGCAATGCACAGATGGCAGGATTGCCTGTCGTTCAGTGCCCGTCGTCCAATATCAAGGTTGCCATTCTTGATGTGTTGAAACAGGAAGGTTACATCGCCGGTTATTCCCTGGGTGCTGATGTGACCAAGCCGGAACTTAAAATTGATCTGAAATATTTCAATGGCCGCCCTGTAATTGAAGAAATACATCGCGGCAGTTCACCTGGTCTGCGCATGTACAAAGGCGCAGAAAAATTGCCGAACGTTCGTGCCGGTCTTGGAATTGCCGTTATTTCAACTGATAAAGGTGTTATGACTGACAAGGCTGCACGTAAAGCTGGAATTGGCGGGGAAGTGCTCTGCACAGTGTTCTAATACACGCTGCTGAATCCTGTTCCTGCTATTGAAAACATAATTTTATACAAAGCCCGATTTATACAACGTTTGATTTAAAGAGCAACCATATGTCCAGAATTGCAAAAGCACCTGTGCTGTTACCGAAAGGCGTAGAAGCCACTATTTCCGGCGGCACTGTGTCTGTCAAAGGTGGCAAAGGCACTCTGAATATCCAGTTGAACGACCAGGTTCAGATCGTCAATGAAAATGGCGCGCTGCAATTGTCGCCAAAAAACAACAGCCAGACCGCCAATGCCATGGCTGGCACTTCCAGGGCCCTTCTCCAGAACATGGTCAAAGGGGTCAGTCAGGGTTTTGAGCGTAAATTGGAGCTGGTTGGTGTGGGTTATCGTGCCAAAGCACAAGGCAAGTCAATCAATCTGGTGTTGGGCTATTCCCACCCGATTGATTACAAATTGCCGGAGGGTGTTACTGTTGAAACCCCGACTCAAACCGAGATTCTCCTGAAAGGCACTGACAAGCAAATTCTGGGTCAGGTTGCAGCGGAACTTCGCCAGTTCAGAGCCCCTGAACCCTATAAAGGTAAAGGTGTACGCTATGCGGGTGAGCAGGTTTACCGCAAAGAAGCGAAGAAAAAATAAGTAATTGATCTGAAGTACGGCAAGGCGTTTTTTGAATGCCTGATGCTGAAAATCTTCAGGAAAGAGCAAGATAAAGGCAGTTAGGTAGAGGCAGAAAGAGATGAACGAAAAAAAGACTTCCCGTTTGCGCAGAGCAAAACGTGCACGCGCCAAGATTCGTGAACTTAAAGTGAATCGTCTGTGTGTATACCGCAGCCCGCGCCATATTTACGCCCAGGTCATTTCTCCTGACAACCAGGTGTTGGCATCTGCATCTTCCCTGGGTTCAGAAAAAACTGGAAACGTGGAATCTGCCAAGCAGATCGGCACGCTTATCGCTGAACGTGCAAAATCTGCAGGGGTCAGCAAAGTGGCTTTTGATCGTAGCGGTTTCATGTATCACGGTCGCATAAAAGCCCTGGCTGATGCGGCACGTGAAGGCGGACTGGAATTCTAATCGGATAATCAATATGGCATTCAAGAAAGAACAACCCAAAAGCAATGAAGACGGCATGCAGGAAAAGCTGATCCAGGTTAACCGTGTCGCCAAAGTGGTGAAAGGTGGCCGGATATTTTCCTTTACAGCGTTGACAGCAGTTGGTGATGGTAAAGGCCGTGTGGGTTTTGGTCGCGGTAAAGCGCGTGAAGTTCCTCAGGCTATACAAAAAGCAATGGAAGCTGCGCGACGCAATATGATCGTAGTAAAGCTGGATGGAACCACCCTGCAGTATCCGGTCAAAGCGCACCATGGTGCGTCAAAGATCTACATGCAACCGGCTTCAGATGGTACTGGTGTTATTGCTGGTGGTGCGATGCGTTCAGTTCTGGAACTTGCGGGTGTTCACAACGTACTTGCCAAATGTTATGGCTCAACCAATCCGGTTAACGTGGTGCGTGCTACATTCAAAGGTCTGATGAATATGCGCTCACCGTCTGATATTGCTGCCAAGCGTGGCAAAACACTGGAAGACATAGCCGGTTAAGTTGAAAAACGGTCAAAAGCCCCGATTTTCAAACAGTAAAGTGAATAAAGCGAAGTGTATAAAAGGTTCAAGCAATGGCTACCAAGACTTTGAAAGTGCAACAGATCAAGAGTTCATTCGGGATTCTTGCCAACCACAAGGCCTGCCTCACTGGTCTCGGGCTGCGTCGTATTCGCCATGTTGTTGAAGTGCAAGACACTCCTTCAGTGCGCGGTATGATCAACAAAGTCAGGCATCTTGTTGTTCTTGTCCAGGAATAAACCGCTAAAAGATTAAGTAAGAGGTTGTCATGCGTTTGAATACATTAAGTCCTGCACCGGGTTCCAAGCACGCTCCTAAAAGGGTTGGTCGTGGCATCGGCAGCGGCTTGGGAAAGACATCTACTCGTGGGCATAAAGGCCAGAAAGCACGTAAGAGCGGCCATGTACGTCCAGGCTTTGAAGGCGGCCAGATGCCTTTGCAGAAAAGACTGCCCAAGTTCGGTTTTTATTCAAGAATGGGCAGCGCCACAGCCGAAGTTCGCACTTCTGAGCTGAACAAAATTGAAGGCGATATTGTAAACCTGGCTACGCTGGAAAAAGCCAATATCATCGACAGAAGTATTGGTCGTGCTCGCATCATGCTTTCTGGCGATGTAGTGCGCAGCTTTACTGTAGAAGGAGTTGCAGTTACCAAAGGCGCCAGAGCTGCAATTGAAGCTTCAGGCGGCAAAGTTGCCTGAGCATCGGCTGATATCGGTTTTCAATAAGCACTGGTTGCGGTAACGAAAATGGCCCAAGCAATGAGTCCAGGTAAAGTGGATGGTCTGGCTGAATTGAAAGCCAGATTGATCTTCCTGCTGTTGGCCATTCTGGTCTACCGGATTGGCACGCACATACCAGTGCCCGGGATAAATCCCGACCAGCTTGCCATACTGTTTAACCAGCAGCAGGGAACAATCACCGGAATGTTCAATATGTTCTCCGGTGGTGCTATCCAGCGCATGAGTATCTTTGCGTTGGGGATCATGCCTTACATTACTGCATCGATTATTGTGCAGTTGCTAACAGCGACAACTCCATCGCTGGAGCAGCTTAAAAAGGAAGGGGAGGCGGGCAGAAGGAAGCTCAGCCAGTACACAAGATATGGCGCGTTGTTTTTTGCCTCGGTTCAAGCGGTGGCAATTACAACCGGGGTGTTGGCCCAAATTGCCTTCAATCCCAATTTTAGTTTTTATGTGACATCGATCGTTTCCCTGGTAACAGGTGCAATGTTTCTGATGTGGCTGGGCGAACAAATTACTGAGCGCGGAGTAGGCAACGGCATATCAATGCTTATTTTTGCCGGGATTGTTGCAGGCTTGCCAGCAGCGGTCGGGCAATCGCTGGAACAGGTGTCGGAAGGTACCATCCAGCCCCTGGCCTTGTTTGTAGTTGTGATTGTTGGTGCTGCCGTTGTTGCTGGAGTTGTGTTTATCGAACGAGGACAGCGACGCATTACTGTTAACTATGCCCCAAAACAACAAGGGCGTCGTATGTACCAGGGGCAATCCAGTCATCTGCCTTTGAAAGTAAATATGAGTGGTGTGATACCGGCCATTTTTGCCAGCAGTTTCCTGTTGTTCCCGGCTTCTTTGGGACAATGGTTCGGACAAAATGAAGGTTTTCAGTTTCTGGCTGATTTGGCATTGATTTTAGGTCCTGGCCAGCCCTTGAATATTTTGTTGTTCGCTATCCTTGTAGTCGCATTTTGTTTTTTCTATACCTCGTTGGTGTTCAGTCCCAAGGAGATGGCGGAAAACCTGAGACGGTCCGGTGCCTTTATTCCGGGTATTCGTCCTGGTGAACATACTGCAACCTACATCGATAACGTAATGACGCGATTGACCCTGTTTGGTGCTGTCTATATCACGTTGGTTTGCTTACTGCCCCAGTTTTTGCAGACTTCGGCTAACGTGCCTTTCCAGCTTGGTGGTACCTCGCTGTTGATCGTTGTTGTTGTTTGTATGGATTTCATGGCGCAGGTGCATTCGCACATGATGTCTCATCAGTATGAATCACTGATGAAGAAATCAAATATAGGTTCGTTCAGAAGATAGTGTTTGGCAGGTAATGTTCTGAAGAAAACGTTTTGAATGCTGGGGCAGGCCATATTTAACCGGTTTGCAGCAGTGAAAAGTAATTGGGAGATAGACAATGAAAGTAAGAGCATCTGTGAAGAGAATTTGCAGAAAATGCAAAGTCATCAAGCGTAATGGCGTTGTGCGAGTCATTTGCTCCGAGCCCCGTCATAAGCAGCGACAGGGCTAACGACGCGGTTGATTTTGTCGGGCACGAAGTATAAGCTTGCCGCCCTTTTTACCCAGGATCTTACCCCCGGGAAAATAAGCAAGATGAACTGCAGCCTGGTACGATAACTGGTTATTTCTGAAGGTTTTTTTAAAAAATTTGTTCGACGCGATGGTTTGTCCCTAAAGATACGGACTGCCAGGAAATTGTAGAATTTTGGAGTGAGATTATGGCCCGTATTGCCGGTGTCAACATACCAGATAACAAGCACGTAGTTGTTTCCCTCCGCTATGTATTCGGAATTGGCGCTACTGTGGCCAAAAACCTCTGCAGGCTCACTGGTATTAACCCAGCTTCCAAAGTCAGCGATCTCAATGAAGATCAGCTGGATTCCTTGCGCAATGAAATTGGCAAAATCACAGTTGAAGGTGATCTGAGACGCGAAGTCTCCATGAATATCAAACGTCTGATGGATCTGGGCACCTACCGCGGCATTCGCCATCGCAAAGGCCTGCCGGTTCGTGGACAGCGTACCAAAACCAATGCGAGAACTCGCAAAGGCCCGCGTAAACCAATTCGTAAATAATTCAGATAATCCTGGCAAGAGTGCAAAACCAAGGTAACTAGTAATGGCCAAACCAGCTCCCCAAGTCCGCAAGAAAGCAAGATCCTCGGTTTCTGATGGTGTTGCGCATATTCATGCGTCTTTCAACAATACAATCATTACCATCACCGATCGCCAGGGCAACACTTTGTCCTGGGCTACCTCGGGCGGATCCGGTTTCAGGGGCTCACGTAAAAGTACCCCTTTTGCTGCCCAGGTTGCTGCTGAAAAAGCCGGCAAAAATGCTATCGAACTTTATAGCCTGAAAAACGTGGACATCCGCGTCAATGGCCCTGGCCCAGGTCGTGAATCGGCGGTTCGTGCACTCAATGCCTGCGGCTTGAAGGTCAGCAACATTACAGATGTGACTCCAATTCCTCATAACGGCTGCCGTCCACCCAAGCGTCGTCGAGTATAACAACCGCGGTCGCAGTGCAGATTGATGCTGACAAAAAGTATTGACGTACAGGAGAAAAAGATATGGCCCGTTATATAGGCCCTAAATGCAAATTGGCTCGTCGTGAGCGTACTGATCTCTTCCTGAAAAGCGGTATCCGCTCTTTGGAAGACAAGTGCAAATCCGAAACAGCACCAGGCCAGCACGGCCAGCGTCCAGGACGCTTGTCTGACTATGGTGTGCAAATGCGCGAAAAGCAGAAAGTGCGCCGCATGTACGGCATTCTTGAGCGCCAGTTCCGCAATTACTACACTGAAGCAGCCCGCATGAAAGGCGCAACTGGTGAAAACCTGTTGCAGCTGCTCGAATCACGTCTGGATAACGTTGTTTACCGGATGGGCTTTGGTTCCACCCGTGCCGAGTCCCGTCAATTGGTCTCCCACAAGTCAATTTTGGTAAATGGCAAAGTAGTAAACATTCCCTCCTATCAGGTTCAGGCTGGCGACAAAGTGTCTGTCAGAGAAAAAGCCCGGAACCAGTTGAGGATCAAATCATCTCTCGATATCAATGGCTCCCGTGCAACTGTTGAATGGGTAGAAGTCAGCCATGAAAAGCTGGAAGGTCTGTACAAACACAAGCCGGAACGCAGTGAGTTGTCGGCCGAAATCAACGAGAGCTTGATTGTTGAGCTGTATTCGAAGTAAACCTGAAGAGTAAGAGGGATTCCATGCAGATCTCACTGGCAAATTTTCTAACACCACAAGATATCAAAATTGAAGCTACTGACAAGTGGCATTCAAAAGTAATACTAGAACCGCTTGAGCGTGGCTTTGGCCATACGCTGGGCAACGCGCTGCGCAGAATTCTGCTGTCCTCCATGCCAGGTTGTGCAGTGGAAGAAGTTGAAATTGAAGGTGTAGTTCATGAATATGGCGCAATTCCAGGCGTACAGGAAGACGTATTGATCCTGTTGCTGAACCTGAAAGAATTGGCAGTAGTGCTGCACAGTGGCCAGTCGGTAGTGCTTAATCTGAAAAAGAGCGGCAAAGGTCCGGTTAAAGCAGGCGACATTACGCTGCCGCATGATGTGGAAATCATCAACCCGAACCATGTGATCTGCAACCTTACCGAAAATTCATCCATCAGCATGCAGATCAAGGTAGGTGTTGGTCGTGGTTACGTACCAGCAGATGCCCGTGTGTCGCGCGACAGCGAAACCCGCTCGGTTGGCAAGTTGCTGCTGGACGCTTCCTATTCACCAGTCAACCGCATTACCTATGCGGTAGAGAATGCCCGTGTCGAGCAAAGAACCGACCTGGACAAGCTGGTCATTGAACTGGAAACCAACGGCACTATCGATCCGGAAGAAGCCATTCGTCAAGCCGCCACCATTTTGCAACACCAGCTGAGTGTGTTTGTTGATCTCAAGAACAACTCAGTCAAGGAACAGCCTAAACACGAAGACAAGATTGACCCGATTCTGCTGCGTCCGGTCGACGATCTTGAACTCACTGTTCGTTCAGCCAACTGTCTCAAAGCCGAAAACATCTATTACATCGGTGATTTGATCCAGAGAACTGAAGTGGAACTGCTCAAGACTCCGAACCTCGGCAAGAAATCGCTGACAGAAATCAAGGATGTCCTGGCTTCCAAAGGCCTTTCACTGGGCCTGCGCCTGGAAAACTGGCCACCAGCAAGCTTGAAAGGTGATGACCGCGCTGCTTGATTTGCAGCACTTCATCAACACTTTGGTTAGATAACTATATATTCACGAGTATTCAGGTAGCACAGTCATGCGTCATCGTCTAAGTGGCCGTAAATTAAACCGAACCAGTTCACACCGCCATGCCATGTTCCGCAACATGACTTCATCGCTGGTTGAGCATGAAATCATCAAAACCACCCTGGCCAAAGCCAAGGAGTTGAGAATGTTTGCTGAACCGTTGATTACGATTGCGAAAGAAGACAGTGTCGCCAACCGCCGTTTGGTATTTGATCGTACCCGTAACAAGGTCGCTGTAGGCAAGCTGTTTACCAATCTCGGCCCGCGCTTCGCGACCAGAGCCGGCGGCTATACCCGCATTATCAAATGCGGCTACCGCAAAGGCGACAAAGCCCCGATGGCGTACATCGAATTGGTGGACCGCCCGGCAGCTCCGGAAGACTCAGCGGCGAGTGAATAACATCAATTAAAAAAAGCCGTTTTAACGGCTTTTTTTATGCCCGTACAATCGTGCTGGCATTGGTATTGCTCTTGTACGTTTGGCGCCTTGACTACATTTTGGTTGCATCCATTGATCCGGTTAATTCGTATCAAAAAATACAGTAATGGAATTGAGTAGAACATGATCAAGTCGTTTCATCCCCCTCTGAGAACCTTGATGGGCCCTGGTCCCTCAGATGTAAATCCGCGTGTGACCTCTGCCATGGGGGCCGCCACTATTGGTCATCTTGATCCAGAGTTCGTGCGACTCATGGATGAAGTAAAGCTGCTGCTGCAATATGCGTTTAAAACCCGTAATCGTGCAACCATCCCGATCTCTGCCCCCGGTTCGGCCGGTATGGAAGCCTGCTTCGTAAATCTGGTGGAGCCTGGTGACAAAATCATTGTCTGCCAGAATGGTGTGTTCGGTGGACGCATGAAAGAGAACGTTGAACGCTGTGGCGCCACCGCCATCATGGTGCAGGATGCCTGGGGCGAACCGGTGGATCCGAACAAGGTTGAAGCAGCACTGCAAGCCAACCCTGATAGCAAGATGCTGGCCTTTGTCCATGCCGAAACTTCAACCGGCGCCTGCAGTGATGTGCGTTTGCTTACTTCACTGGCCCACAAGTTCGATTGTTTGTCATTGGTAGACAGCGTGACTGGTTTGGCTGGTGTGGAACTGGATGTCGATGGCTGGGAAGTCGATGCGATTTATTCAGGCACCCAAAAATGCTTGTCGTCCCCACCTGGGCTGTCGCCAATCAGTTTTGGCCCCAGAGCTGTTGAAACCATCAAGAACAGAAAGACCAAGGTGCAAAGCTGGTTCCTCGACATGCAGTTGATGATGGCTTACTGGGATGGGGATGCGTCACGTACTTATCACCATACTGCGCCTGTGAACAATATGTATGGCTTGCATGAGGCGTTGGTGATCCTGCAGGAAGAAGGTCTTGAGCAATCATGGGAAAGACATGCGCTCAATCACCTTGCACTTGCTGCAGGTGTGGAGGCTATGGGTTTGCAATTTGTAGTAAGCAAGGAGGCACGCTTGCCGCAGCTGAATTCAATAACTGTCCCCGCTGGCATCAAGGAAGCTGCGGTGCGTGCGCGTTTGCTCGAAGACTTCAATCTTGAAATAGGTGCAGGTCTGGGAACGCTGGCCGGCAAGGTATGGCGAATTGGCCTGATGGGGCATGGCTCCAACAAAACCAACGTCCTGCGTTGTCTGGGAGCACTGGATGCAGTGCTTTCTGATATGAAAGCACCCATCCATGGCGGGCAGGCCGTGTCAGCCGCGCTGGCAGTGTACCGCCAACATCAATAAGCAAAACATCTAATACCAACACCCGGTCATGCCGGGTGTTTTGCTTTGAGGCTTCGGCATTTTGTGATCAACTACCTGCGCATTTCCAAAGGTGTGTTGAGCCTGTTCACACCGTCAGCTCCCTTGGCAAAGCTGCTATCCCCGATTTTCCTGAAATTAAAAGACATGCTGCGATTACTGCGCCAACCACTTTTGCACTTTCTTGTCATTGGTGCAGTGCTGTTTGTCATTAATGGCAATCAATCCCATCCGTCCAGCAATGCCAGTTCGCTGGCAACGGACAACCAGGGCCCAATAGTAGTGGATAGAGCCGGGCTGCTTGATTACATGCAGTACCAAGCCAAAGCCTTCGCAACAGATGTTTTCAACCAGCGCCTGGACACCATGAGCGAGGCAGAGCGCCAGACCCTGATCGCGGACTATGTGCGCGAACAAGCACTGTACCGGGAAGCACTGCGCCTTAAACTGGAAAAAGGCGATTACATCATCAAGCAGCGACTGGTGCAGAAAGTCGAATTCCTGATTGAAAATACCGCCGCCGATACCATCAATGCGAGCGAGGCAGAGCTCAACAGTTTTTACCAGCAACGGCTCTCTGATTACAAAGTTGATCCTGTCTATTCATTTACCCATATCTTCTTCGATGCCGAGCAAGGTGGCTTGGATAGTGCCAGGGCACGCGCTGAACGACTGCTGCCGAAGCTGGCTGGCAAGAAGTTTACTGATGCCAGCCAATTTGGTGACCGCTTCCCTTTTCTGCAAAACTACATCGAACGTACTCGCGATTTTGTTATCAATAATTTCAGTGCCTCTTTTGTTGAAGCCCTGGACAGTTCGGCTCCCTCTACTACCCGCTGGTATGGCCCGTTTGCTTCACGCTATGGCTATCACCTGGTGATGCTGACGCAGCGGACCCCGGAAACTACTCCCCCACTGGAGCAGATTCGTGCCCGGGTGCTTGATGATTTCCGCTATGAGGCTTTGGCTCGCAAGCGCCAGGCAGCAGAAACTGCCGTTATTGCCGGCTATGATGTACAAATCAAGCTTGAGCCCAAGCCGTGAAGCGTCTGGTCAGGGTGCTGGGGCGGTTGCAGCGGCTGTCAGTGCTGATCTTGCTTGTATGGGGAGCCTCCACCGCCATTGCGCATGATGCCCGCCCGGTGGCCGTGACGATCAATGCGCTTGCTCCGGGTGTATTCAATTTTTCGGTGCATGTGCCGCCCACGGTGGAGGCTGACAACCAACCTGAAGTGTTATGGCCGTCGCTATGCAAGCCAATGCCTCAGAATGCCCAGGGTGCTGCAGGCGGCACCATGCAGTGCAGCGGCGCGCTTGAGGGCCAGCAGTTCGCATTGCATTACCCGCTGTTCAATCCCTCGCTGGCGACGTTTTATCGTTTGAACCTTCTGGAGGGCGGCAGCATCAATGCCATGCTGGCTCCCACCGATGGCAGCTGGACCGTACCACCGCCAGTGACGCCCGGCCGTGTAGTGAAGGAATATACCTTGCTTGGGATCGAGCACATCATCGGGGGCTATGATCATTTGCTGTTTGTATTTGGTTTGCTGGTGATCGCTCGCACCCCGCGCCGTATTTTGCTGACAGTAACTGGTTTCACTTTGGCGCATTCCATCTCGCTGTCACTGTCAGCACTGGGATTCGTGCATGTGCCGGTGGCGCCGGTAGAAGCGACAATAGCGTTATCCATTGTGTTTCTGGCACATGAGATTGGGCAGAAGGATGCCAGCAGTCTGACGTATCGCTATCCGCTGGTGGTGTCATTCAGTTTTGGACTGTTGCATGGTCTAGGATTTGCCAGTGCATTGGGTGAAATCGGGCTTGCACAAAATGAAGCGCTGCTGTCGCTGCTGTTCTTCAATGTAGGTGTGGAAATTGGCCAGCTGTTTTTTATTGGTGGTGTGCTGGGCCTGCTGTGGCTGGCTACCAGCCTGCTGCGGCTCTCGCCCAAACTGTGGGAGAGTGGTGAGTTGCGAAATCGCAGTGATTGGCTGGCAGCTTATCTGATCGGTATTCCATCAGCGTATTGGCTGCTTGAGCGGGTAGCGCAGTTTGCATGGTGAACTACAGATTCAGAACTGTGCGAAATCCGATATGCGCAGTGCCCAGCCCTTTACTCTGGCCTTGTCGTGCTTCCGGTCGATATCGGATGCAGTAATTGGCAGCGCACAAATAGGAGCCACCCTTGATAACCGCCACTGCATCAGTGGGTTGGTTGGGATCAAAGCCTTCAGGATATTTGGCCTTGTCAGCGAAATCATGGGCTTGGTAGTAAGGGCTTGCTGTCCATTCCCACACATTGCCAATCAGGTCGTATATTCCTAATGCATTGGCCGGGTAGCATCCAACGGGTGCAGTGCCTGGGTAGCCGTCAATAGATTCTTGCTCAAACGGAAACAGTCCTTGCCAGGTATTGGCGATCTGCTTGCCGTTCTTGTCTTCCCGGCTGCTGGTTTGTGCAGCAAATTCAAATTGTTCTTCAGTAGGCAGGGTGCGTCCTTTCCACAACGCATAAGCCTCGGCATCTTCAAATGCTATATGCACTGCCGGATGTTGCGCCCGGTCCCTGATGTTGCTGTCTGGCCCTTCCGGGTGCTGCCAGTTGGCACCCGGTTGAAACTGCCACCAGGATTGGAAAGGGTCCGGTTGTCCCTCTTTGAGCGGGGGTTTGAAAATGGCTGAGCCAGCGATGGCGGTTTGTTCGGGATGATCCGGGTTGCTGATGCCTCGCTCTGCCAGCGTACGATAACCGGTTGCAGCAACAAACCCGGCAAATTGCGTGTTGGTTACTTCAGTTTCATCCATCCAGAAGCCTTTGACCCGGGCAGCATGCCTGGGGCCTTCTTCAGGATAGGCGTATTCAGCTCCCATTGTGAAATCGCCACCGGTGACATAGACCATGCCAGGGTGGTCCCTGCCGGATGTTGAGGAATGGCAGGCAATGCTCGCAGGCGCCACCGGCGGGTGTGAGTCAGCCAGCGGATTCCACCAGAAGCCAACACTCAATGCCGCAGAGAGTATGGCTGCACCCACCAGGCGATAGAGGTTGGAAGACAGCTTCATCAGTAGATGACTCCACTGTCTTTCGCATATACATCCCAGTTCGCCTGCATTTCTTTCAGCTTGCCAGGCTTGTCAGTGCTGAGATCGTGCTGTTCGGACGGATCTTGCGCCACGTTGAACAATTGCCAGCGGCGCTCTGCCAGTGGGGGAGCTTGGTCCCACACGATTTTCCAGTCACCCTGGCGTACGCTGCGATAGCCGAACAATTCCCAGCCCAGTACTTCGTCATCGTTATGGATGGCCTTGGCCTTGCCGGTGAGCATGGGCAACATCGAAATACCTTTGGCTGGCAGAATTTCCTTGCCGCGATATTGGGTGCCAGGATGCGTGGCTCCTGCAATGGCGAGAAAAGTAGGCAACACATCCATGACGGTGCTGACCCCGGTGGCGTGGGAGCCGGCCGGTACCTTGCCTTTGTAATGCACAAAGGCCGGTACATGATTGCCGCCTTCAAAAGCAGTAGCTTTGTGGCGCACGAACGGTGTCTCACTCACACTGGCCCAGTTGGCGCCGTACATCACATAGCTGTTGGCGCGCCCCAGGTTGGCCAGACTGTGGTCATATTCCTTGCCAACATGATCAACAATGTTCTTGGCCAGATCACGACGGGAAGATTCTGCACCGTTGTCCGACATGAACATGATAAAGGTGTTGTCGAATTCATTGATGCTTTTGAGATAGTTGGTTACCTGGCCAACATAGATGTCGAGATCACTCACCATCGCCGCATAGATTTCCATATGGCGGGCTTCCACGGCTTTTTCATCGGCAGTCAGTGTGTTCCAGCGCGGCGAGAAGCGGGCATTGTCGATGGGCTCCGCGCCTTTCGGCTGCATGCCGATTTCTTTCTGACGGGCAAAACGGCTGGCATAAATTGCTTCATAACCCTTGTCATAGACGCCTTTGAATTTGGCGATGGAGGCATCCGGGGCCTGCAGCGGCCAATGCGGAGCCGTATAAGCCAGATAAGCGAACCAGGGTTTGTTCTGGCTGCGGTCTTCTTCAATATAAGTAATCATTTTTTTGGTGTAGTCGCGAGTGGTGTAGAAATCATCCCCAACGTGCACCAGTTGATCGCCATCGCGATAATCGGCCGGCACCGGCCCGCGCCAATCCCAGCCACCCAAATGCGCTGCGCCGTCCATTGAAACAAATGACTTCTTGAAACCGCGGGCATGCGGGCCCTGTTCCACTTCGGCGCCCAGATGCCATTTGCCAGTCATGTAAGTGTTGTAACCGGCATCGCTGAGCAAATCCGCTAGCGAAGCCACCCGGAAATTCAGATAGCCGGCATAACCAGGCTGTTCCTTGTGTTCGGGACGGGTGGGCGCACCCATGACGCCCAGACCGGCCAGATGGTTGTCAGTTCCCGACAGCAACATGGAGCGGGTCGGGGAGCAGGTAAATCCGGAATAGAACTCATCGAGCAACATGCCGGTACGTGCCAGCTCATCAATGTTGGGGGTAGGAATTTCGCTGCCATAGAGACTGAGATCGCTGTAGCCAAGATCATCCGCCACGATCAGCAGAATGTTGGGTTTGCCAGGCATCTTTTGGGCTGGGGCGGTTGTGCCTGTGGCACTATTGCTTTCTGCAGCAAGCGCAGAGGGCTGCGGGGAGTTATTGCACGCTGCCAGTTCCGCCAAAGCCAGCACGGCGGCACATAAAAGCGAATTTTTCTGCAGAAGTGGCCAGGTGGTTGGCTGCAACATTGATCATTCCTCCCGGCTCTGCGGCCGCTATAGGGTTGTATGTGTCTTGGCTGCGGCTGCCGGTGCGGGTGGAAGTCGGGTCAGGCCTTGAGTTGTTTGCGAGCCATGGACAGCACCAGATTGTCGAAATCCGAAATCAGCGAGAATGCCCGGATAAGTTCTTCAATAAAAAGTTTCTGGCCCATGAAAATCGGGCCGTGCTGGTTGATGATGGTGCTGTTGATGGCGCCAAACGTGAGGATGAAGGCGAACGCGATATTAGCTTCTTCCTTCTCGTTCAAGCTGCGCCCGATTTCTTTGGTTAGACGATCAATGAATCTGCCGGTGAATTCGTGCCCATGCTTGCGGACCGGCTCCCAAAAGTCAGGATCATGCACACTGCGCACCAGCACTGCGCGCCAGAATTTCCGATGATCCCAATAGTAGCCCACAACATTGTGCAGCAGTTCGCTGACGAGGACATCGGGGGCCAGCGTGGCAAACAAATAGATCTGGGTACGGGTACGTGTTTCCAGATGTTTGGCAATCAGCGCGTCAAAGAACTCGTCCTTGCTGCGAAAGCGTGAATAAAAAGCCCCCACTGAATAGCCGGCCTCTCGCGTCAGTTCGGCGATTGAAAGTTCCTGCAAGTCGGTCAGTTCCAGCATCCTGAAGCCGGTTGCAATCAGTCGGTCATGGGTGAGCTGGCCACGCTCCTGCTTGATGGCAACGCCATGGGTCTGGGAGGGGGTGCTGAGGGGTTTTTTCACAATAAATTGAAGCCGTAATTCTGATTATGCATTATGAGTTAAATCGAGAGTGGAGTGGGCTGTAACATAACCGAGCCATTGAGGCTAAAACAAGCTCGGAGGCCAATTAATGACGCCGAAACTCCGGGCCGGCCGCCAGCGGGGTGGAGATGTGTTGGCCGCCAAATCTTCGGTGTTTTTCATTTCAGTGATATGAAACCAGTGAAAACTCCATGACGGCACACTGCAGGAAAAAAACTCACAATTACCTGTTCCCCCCGACTTCAATGCTTGGCGTAATTTTGCGAATCTCCATTCTTTTTATCTGCAGTAACGGGCCAGCCTAGGCCAGGCAAGAGCAAGCCCCTCCGCACTCTGTCCCGGGCCATAGGGAAATGCTGCTACAAATTGTGACTCGGTTACCCTTGCAGCCAGAGGCAGATCCAGAATGTAAAGCCCACTGGCTGTTTCTTTTGTCCCCCACATTCATCTCCACATATTCCCTTGGGCGGTTTTGCCTTCACACCGGCTGTTGTGCTGATTGCCGTCGCATGGACTTTCGAGCTGCCAAGCTGCAGATTTCTTGCTCTGGCAGGCAGATGTTGCTGAAATGAAGCCGGTTAATCCCCAAGGGTCAGCGGCATGAACAATCAGTCGAGTGCAGGCAACATCATAAATCAGACAGTTGATAGCAACACCTGGCTCGGGCATCCGCGCGGTTTGGTGATCCTGTTTTTCACCGAAATGTGGGAGCGCTTTTCCTACTATGGCATGCGCGGGCTGCTCATTCTCTACCTGACGCAGCATTTCCTGTTCAGCGATGCGCGTTCCAACGTCATATATGGTGCCTATAACGCCCTGGTATATGTGATGACCATCATCGGCGGCACCCTGGCAGACAAATATTTGGGGTCACGCAAAGCCGTCACCTTCGGCGCCTTGTTGTTGGTGCTGGGTCATTTCGGCATGGCATTTGAAGGCAGTGGAGCGCGCCAGTTGATGCATTTTCAGGGGCAGGATTACCAACTCACTCTGGACGGCCGAGGCGGCGATGCGCATCAGATTGTCGTATCGGCACAAGGTGTTTCCACCCTGAAGTTCAACGAGGGCGCCACCACCATGCTGATAGACAGCCCTGCCGCAGTGGGGCTGCCAGCCAGCATCGCAGTGAGCGATTACAGCGTGCGCGTGGAAACCGACGGGTTCTATCAAAACGTAATGTATTTGTCGCTGGCGTTGATCATTGCCGGTGTTGGATTCCTCAAAGCCAATATCTCCACCATCGTTGGTTCGCTTTATGGTTTTGGCGACGCTCGCCGTGATTCCGGCTTCACGATTTTCTACATGGGCATCAATCTGGGAGCATTTTTGGCGTCGATTTTGTGTGGCTATCTGGGCATCTACTATGGATGGAAATACGGCTTCGGGTTGGCTGGCATAGGCATGTTGCTCGGCCTGGCCACGTTTCTGAAATTCCAGCACTGGCTGGAAGGAAAGGCGGAGCCACCCAATCCAGCCAAATTGCGCGAACGGGTTTTGGGTTTCCTCACGGTTGAAATGCTGTGTTATCTCAGCGGGCTGGCAATCATTACTGTTTCAATGTTGCTGGTTATGAATGCCCATCTGGTTGATGAAAGTTATGTCGGCCTGCTGGGCATCCTGATTTTGCTGACACTGATCAGTTTCGCGCTTATCAAGTGCAAAGGGGAAGAGCGCAACCGCATGCTGGCCGGCATCTATTTCATCCTGGCACAAATTCCGTTCTGGGCCTTGTTTGAACAGGCCGGTTCATCACTCAACCTGCTTACTGACAGGCTGGTGGACAGGTCTGTGTTCGGGATGTCGGTGCCAGCACCGGTATTCCAGTCACTTAATTCAATGTACATCATCCTGTTTGCACCCGTGCTGGCCTGGTTGTGGACTGTACTGGCCCGATACAAACTCAATCCACCTACAGCAGTAAAATTTGCGCTGGGTGTAGCGATGGCAGGATTCGGTTTTCTGTCGCTGGTGGCTGGCATGAAACTGTCCGGCAGTGCGGGCCTGATCGCAGTCGGCTTTATTTTCCTGATCTACTGGATTCACACCATCGGAGAACTGATGGTCTCCCCCGTGGGTTTGTCAGCAGTCACCAAGCTGGCACCCGCAAGCGCAGCCGGCATGATGATGGGGGCATGGTTTCTGTACACGGGGCTGGCAGATTATCTGGCAGGCGTCATCGCCAAAACCACCGGGGCAGAAACCATCGGCGGCCAGTTGGTAGATGTCGCAGCGGCCAAGGCCACCTATATCGCGGTGTATTCGCAAGTGGGTTATATCTCGCTGGCTGTAGCAGTGGTGATGCTGCTGATTGCCCCGGTGGTGCGTCGGTACATGCATGGCGCCGAGTAACTATCCCTATTGCTGCAGCGGCGGATATTGCCAACCTCTGCAGTTGGGCTAATATCCCGGTAATAAACCAACACAGGTAGAACCCATGCCCATGACAAGACTTCTGGTAATTTCTGTGCTGACTACCTTGCTGACAGCTTGTGATGGCAACCAATCAACCACACCCACGGCAGCGAGCCTTGCAGGGCAAGCGGCTCCTGCTGCCGCCAAAGTAACGCAGAGCCGACTGAACAATGCTGACAAGGAGCCTGGCCAGTGGATGACCTACGGCGGCACTTACAACGAGCAACGTTTCAGTGGTCTGAAGCAGATCACTGCTGACAACATCAAGGAGCTGGGTTTGGACTGGTTTGCAGATTTCGATACCAACCGCGGCCAGGAGTCGACGCCATTGATGGTTGATGGCGTCATCTACGTGACGCAAGCCTGGAGCAAGGTTAATGCCTATGACGCCAAAACCGGTGCGGTGCTTTGGCAATATGATCCCAAAGTATCCGGTGAATTCGGGGCCAGAGGTTGCTGCGATGTGGTAAATCGCGGCGTTGCAGTCTGGAATGGCAAAGTATATGTGGGTGTTTATGACGGCAGACTGGTGGCGCTGGATGCTGCCACTGGCAAAGAAGTGTGGAGCGCAGTTACCACCGACCAGAGCAAGTTCTACACGATCACCGGCGCGCCCCGGGTTGCCAACGGCAAAGTCTTTATCGGTAACGGCGGTGCTGAATATATCTATCGCGGTTATGTCTCAGCCTACGATGCCGAGACTGGCAAGCAGGTGTGGCGTTTCTATACGGTGCCCGGTAATCCGGCGGATGGCTTTGAAAGCAAAGCCATGGCTATGGCAGCCAAGACCTGGTCAGGCAAATGGTGGGAAAAAGGCGGAGGTGGTTCTACCTGGGATGCGCTGACCTATGACCCCAAAACCAATCTGTTGTTGATGGGGGTTGGCAATGGTGCGCCCTGGAACTCCAAGGTGCGCAGTCCTGACGGTGGTGACAACCTGTTCACTGTCTCCATTGTGGCGGTTGATGCGGATACCGGTGAATACAAATGGCACTATCAGGAAATACCCGCAGAAGAATGGGATTATGATGCGGTACAGCAAATCACCGTGGCCGATATCGCTATCAATGGCGCCACGCGTCACGTGGCGATGCAAGCTACCAAAAGCGGCTATTACTACATGATTGATGCGACGACAGGCCAGTTGCTGGTCGCCAACAATTTTGTGCCAGTGAACTGGACCACCGGTTATGATCTTGCCACCGGCCGTCCCGTCATCAACGACAAGGCGCGCTACACGCTGGCCGAAGGGCCGCGTATTGCGCAGCCAGGTCCGGTGGGCGCACATTCTTGGCATTCGATGGCCTTTAGCCCCAATACCGGCTATCTCTACATTCCAGCGCGTGAAAGCAGCATTGCCTACACAGTGATGCCGAAAGGCAGCCCCGGCAACTTCAACCTCAATGTGAACTTCACCGGCGGCGACAAAGCCTATGACGAACCTGGCAACAAAATTCCGCGGGGTGGTGACACCAGGATTCTGGCGTGGGACCCGGTGCAAGCTAAAGCTGTGTGGAGCGTAACTACCGCAGGCTCGGCAGTGGGTATGCAAGTAACTGCCAGCAATGTGTTGTTCAGCGGAAATGGCGCAAAACGCGAGCTGCAGGCGTTCAAGGCCGATACTGGTGAACAGATCTGGTCTTATCCGGTGCAGGCCGGCATTGCAGCTGGCTCGATGTCCTACGAAATTGACGGTGAGCAATATCTGGCACAGGTGGTAGGTGGTAGTGGCCCCGGCGGTTATTACGCACCCACTTATGCGCGTTTGTTGGTATTCAAGCTGGGCGGTAAAGCCCAACTGCCTCCCAATGCCGAATACACCCAGGCACCATTTGCAACACCAGCGCAAACTGCAAGTGTTGATGAAGTAGCAAAAGGCGGTACGCTCTATGGTGGCGCGTGTGCGATTTGCCACGGTGATGGGGGTGCCAGTCGCGGCATGTTCCCGGATTTGCGACGTTCGCCCTTGCTGCAAAGCCAGGAAGCTTTTGACCAGGTGGTTCTGGGGGGCATCCGCAAAGACAAAGGCATGACTTCCTTCGAGGGCAAACTGTCAGCGGCAGATACCGCTCTGGTGCGTGCTTACATGGTTGATCGTGCGACTGCTGCAAAAAATGCACCGGCGTTTGCGCCGCCTGGACAATAGTCAGATGCCCTGATTGAAGAATTAACAAAAGCCCCGCATATCACAGGATATTGCGGGGCTTTTGTTTGAACCCTGGCCGACTTGGTAAGTGGAATGAATCATGAACAACATACTTGAACGCTATTACCAGTGTTTCAACAACGGCGCCTATACCGGCATGCTCGAGCTTCTGGCCGAAGATGTACTGCACGAACCCTGTCAAGGTGCGCCCAGAATCGGCAAGCACAAGTTCACGGAATTCCTGCAACACATGGAGCGTTGTTACCTGGAGCAAGTGCACAACCCCTGCATTTTCTACAGCGCCGATGGCAAGCGTGCGGCAGCCGAATTTGAATTGACCGGCACTTATCTCGTCACCGACGGTGAACTGCCGCCAGCCCATGGCCAGACTTACCGCTTGCGTGTGGGCACGTTTTTTGAAATCGAAGCAGGACGCATCAAGCGCGTAACCAATCATTACAATCTGGAAAACTGGTTGCAGCAGATCAGCCGAGCTTGATCTGCTGCGAGTGGTAGCGGCCCGGTTCAGGCTGGTTGTACCAGTTCGCTGCCCTGCGCTTCTCTGGTGACGAGGGTTGGCTGCGGACTCAGATAGAAGCCTGACCAGAAGCTTTGCAGGATGGCGTGTGTGAACAACCCGGCTGACAGCGGTGAAGCAATCAGCACACCCACTGACTGGGCACCGGCCGATTCGCCGAAGATGGTGACATTGTCAGCATTGCCGCCGTTGACGGTGGCATGTGCTCCCGAGCCGGTGCCCCCTCCCGTGACTCCACACCAGTACTGGCAAAGCGGCATTCAGGCGGTCCAGCTGACAACAAGGTGCAGGATTATTGCCCCCTCATCACTAGAAAGGCAATTCAGGCCATATTAAGTTCGCTTCTTTTACAGTGGTCGCGTGCCAATGATCTAGTGCCCGGTCGTTATGGCTAAAAGCTGAAATCCAGCTGGCAAAACGGAGAAACCATCATGAAAAGATTACATCTGGCTGCATATGGTCTGTTGGCAGTCAGCGTCGCAGGTTACACAACCTGCGTCCTGGCAGGCACAACCTATGAAGTTGCAGACGTGCTGTCCACCACCCCGATTTACCATACCATTGAAGTCAGCACCCCCAAGCGCGAGTGCTGGGAAGAGCAGGTGACCCGTCAGGATCGCCGTCATGACAGCAATGACTCCGCCACCCCGGAAATTCTTGGCGCAGTGATAGGCGGGGCACTGGGTAATGCTGTCGGTCACCATAGCACCAACTCGAAAGTTGGCACGGTAGTGGGTGCCATATTGGGTGGCACCATCGCCCATGACATCGATAATGCCAATCATGAACATGACACTGTCAGCACACAAACGGTTGAGAAATGCCGCACGGTGTCCTCGGTCCGCCAGGAGGATAAACTGGTTGGTTATGATGTACGCTATCGCTACAATGGTTCTGAACAGACTGTAAGAATGGATCGCGATCCTGGCGATAAACTGCGTATACGCGTCAATGCTGAACCGGTTCAGTAAGCCGGCGAGCAGCCCCAAAGATATTGGTCAGCAATGATGAAAGCCCTGCTCGCCCTCTTGCTGTGCAATTGCCTGCTGGTACCAATCGCCAGCGGGCAGAGCTTTGCACAGAAAATAGGCCAGCAATTTGAACAGTTACGCAAACACGGCCAGGGTCAGAACGACAGAAATCAAAATGACCGTGGCCAGAACGAGCGGAGTCTGACCGAAAGATCTCAGAATGAAAGAACCCAGAACGAAAAATTCCAGAATGGTTTCGCTGCCCCCGCCAATGAAAGCGAGCAGTCTTCCATCAGTCGCCGTGATGCTTCAGATCTTGCTCGCAGCGCCTATCAAGGCCGGGTGCTGAACATCCGCCGCGATGGCGGCAACTGGCGGGTCCGCATGGATGAAGGCGGCACTGTGTTCAATGTCATCGTCAATGCCGATAACGGCGCTGTCGTCCGCTCTTCCGAATAGCATACGAATCCCCCCTCATGCGTTTACTGGTTGTTGAAGACGAAGACCTGTTGCGAGCTCGCCTGGTCAAGGCACTTGAAGACAATTCCTATGTGGTCGACAGTGCCAGTAACGGCAAGACGGCCTTGTTCCAGGCTGGCGAATACGATTATGACGCAGCCATCATTGATCTGGGTTTGCCGGAGCTGGATGGCATTTCCCTGATCAAGGCCATCCGCGCCAAAGGTCTGGTATTTCCCATCCTGATCCTTACGGCACGCGACAAATGGACCGACAAGGTGGGCGGCCTTGATGCCGGTGCCGACGATTACGTGGTCAAACCTTTCCAGATTGAAGAAATACGCGCCCGGCTCAATGCCTTGCTGCGTCGCGCTGCCGGCTTTGCCAAGCCTTCACTGGATTTCGCCCATATCAGCCTCGATACCACTGCCAAGAAACTGACAGTGGGAAATGTCGAAGTGGAGCTCACCGCGTTCGAATACAAAGTGCTCGAATACCTGATGCTGCATCCTGGCAAAGTGGTTTCCAAAACCGAACTTACCGAACATCTCTATGAACAGGATCATGACCGCGACAGCAACGTGCTGGAAGTTTTTATCCGCCGCTTGCGGCAAAAACTTGATCCTGATGAGCAGCTGAAACCCATTGATACCATCAGGGGACAGGGCTACCGCTTCAATGTCCCAGCCAATAAACGTTGAGGCTCCCTATTCTATGCGCCGGCGTCTGGTGCTGGCGTTCGGAGTGCTATTGGTGGTATTTCTCGGTCTTGCCGGCTATGTCCTCGATCGTGCCTATCAGCAAAGTGTGGTTGCGGCAGTAGCAGAACGATTACAGCTGCAGGTTTATGCGTTGTTGGGGGTGGCGGAACCGGAAGCCAACCGTTT